>NZ_CP118225.1:6630703-7291416 GCF_028768465.1 Rhodopirellula sp. P2 | reverse complement strand
TAAGCAGTGCGACGACTGTTGACGGCGATATCGACGTGACGGCAGGTGGTAATCTTGATGCGGTTCTGGTCAACGCACTGGGTAGTGGTCAGAACGTGACACTGAGCACGACAACAGGTGGTGTTGAGGCGACCGATGTGACGGCGGCCAGCGACGTGACCATCACGGCAACCGTCGGAGACGTGAACGTCGGCGATGTGGACGCGACTGCGGGCAACATAGCGATTACGGCAACGGTCGGCTCCATCCGTGATGCAGCGGACGACAGTTTGGTGGATGTTACGGCATCCGCTGGCACGATCGCATTGACCGCTGGTGCGAACATCGGCGGAACAGGTTCTGACACGAACGACGACGAACGTCTCGAAGTTGCAGCAGGTAGTGACGTGACGGCCAGCTCCACGGTGGCAGGTGACATTCGACTGGACAGCCCAGGCGCGATCACGCTAAGCAGTGCGACGACTGTTGACGGCGATATCGACGTGACGGCAGGTGGTAATCTTGATGCGGTTCTGGTCAACGCACTGGGTAGTGGTCAGAACGTGACACTGAGCACGACAACAGGTGGTGTTGAGGCGACCGATGTGACGGCGGCCAGCGACGTGACCATCACGGCAACCGTCGGAGACGTGAACGTCGGCGATGTGGACGCGACTGCGGGCAACATAGCGATTACGGCAACGGTCGGCTCCATCCGTGATGCAGCGGACGACAGTTTGGTGGATGTTACGGCATCCGCTGGCACGATCGCATTGACCGCTGGTGCGAACATCGGCGGAACAGGTTCTGACACGAACGACGACGAACGTCTCGAAGTTGCAGCAGGTAGTGACGTGACGGCCAGCTCCACGGTGGCAGGTGACATTCGACTGGACAGCCCAGGCGCGATCACGCTAAGCAGTGCGACGACTGTTGACGGCGATATCGACGTGACGGCAGGTGGTAATCTTGATGCGGTTCTGGTCAACGCACTGGGTAGTGGTCAGAACGTGACACTGAGCACGACAACAGGTGGTGTTGAGGCGACCGATGTGACGGCGGCCAGCGACGTGACCATCACGGCAACCGTCGGAGACGTGAACGTCGGCGATGTGGACGCGACTGCGGGCAACATAGCGATTACGGCAACGGTCGGCTCCATCCGTGATGCAGCGGACGACAGTTTGGTGGATGTTACGGCATCCGCTGGCACGATCGCATTGACCGCTGGTGCGAACATCGGCGGAACAGGTTCTGACACGAACGACGACGAACGTCTCGAAGTTGCAGCAGGTAGTGACGTGACGGCCAGTTCCACGGTGGCAGGTGACATTCGACTGGACAGCCCAGGCGCGATCACGCTAACAAGTGCGACGACTGTTGACGGTGGCATTGATGTCACCGCCGCCGGAAAAATCAGGGCAACGGATTTGGATGCCGCTGGCACGACTCAGGACATCACCCTGAAAACGACGGCAGGTGATATCGAGGTGGGTGACATTGACGCGACCGGCGTGGTCAGCCTGGATTCGGCTGCCAACATCACCGACGCGGCCACTGACTCGGTTACCGACGTGACCGGTCTGACGGTAACTTTGAAGGCGACCGGCGATATCGGTTCGACCACTGAGCGACTGGAAATTGAAACGCTGGCCACCGGTTCGGCTTCGGCTCAATCGACAACAGCGGGCGACATCGCCCTTGCCGCCAATTCGGATATCGAATTCACGAGTGTCACGACGATTGATGGAGCGATCGACATCGCTGGCGGAACGAATCAGGTGGAGGTCGCTGGCACCGGAATGAATGCCGCAGGCTCCACCCCTACCGATGGCAGTATCAAAATTGATTCAGATGCCATCAAATTATCTGCCGATCTTCAGACCGACGGTGGCGAGATTGATCTAGCAGGAGCCGTCGTTGTCAACGGTACGGCAATCACCATCGATACCGAATCCGGTGACAACGACAATGCGGGTGCGGTAACCATCACCGGCACTGTGGCGGGTATGACCGCCAACACGGACAAATTGATTATCAACGCAGTTTCCGGAACGAACGCAGCGGGTAACGTCACGATCACCGATGCGGTTGGTGGGACGCCGGTACTGGATAGTCTGACGATCGACGGTGCATCGGTCAGCCTGAAAGCCATCACTGTCAACAACGGTGGCATCGATGTGGAAGGTACTGCCATCAGCCTCGGTGGTGATCTCACGACGACTGACGGTTCGGTTGATCTCACCGGACCGATCACACTTGCCAACGCTGGTATGACGACCACAATCGACACAGGCTCTGGAGCTGACGTGACGATTGATGGAACCGTCGATGGATCGGCGATCGGAAGCGAGACCTTGGTGATCAATGCAGGGACCGAGGATGTTTTCCTCAAGAAAGCATTGGGCAGCGGTACGGAGCTTGGAGGACTGACCGTCACGGCGAGTGACCTTGAAATCAGCGATGACATCCTCACGGATGGTCGCGGAGCGAATGCGGATGGTGCAATCAATTTAACCAATGTCACCAATCTTGAGCTGACTGACGGCGTGGCAATGACGCCGAATCAAATCACCATTGATTCCGACGCATCGGGTGCCACGAGCGCTGCCGGGGTGATCACGCTTCCGGCTACTGCGCTTGCAGACATTGACGAACCTACAGTTGATTTGGTCATCGATGCCACTGCCGACGATGGCACTTCGCAAGATGTCATCCTTAAAGACGTCAATGTCAACTCGCTCAGCGTCGCTGGTAATAAAGTGACGTTCGACGGGGTTGTCGAACTGGAAGACACCGACGGCACCAACGCGCTGACCATCAACGCCAAGGATGTCATTTTCACAACCAACGCCCGCATCATTGCCAAGGGTGCTGGTGGCGTTGCGATCAACGGGAAAGCGGGCGACAAGGGCTCGTTGACCGTGGCTTCAACCACCAATGGTGATGCCACATTCGACCTGACCGCCACCGGTGCGTTAGGACAAGGCGTTGCCATCGACGGCAACTTTACCGTGGTCGAACTCGGCGACGATATCACGACGAACAACGGTGCGGTATCCATCGATTCGCCAACAAAGTTGACGGAGAGTGTGTTCATCGACACTGCACTGACGCCGACCGACAACGGAGCCGACGTCACGTTGGCTCCGGTGACCGGCATGACCGCTGCCGGTCAAGACCTGACGATCGACGGTGGTATGACCGGTGACGTGTCCATCACCGGCCAGATTGGCGATACCCAGCTCGGACTACTGACGATCACCGACGCCAACGACGTCAGATTCGACAGCACAGCAGACGTGGCCGGCTTGACTGTGACTGCATCGACGACGTTTGAAGCGACCGGCAAGGTTACGACGACGGGTGCTCCCATCAGCATCCTGGCGGATGGAACGGGCACCGTCGGAGTTACATTCGCTGGAGGGGCCGAACTGAACGGTCAAAACCTGGTCATTCAGGCTGATACGGACGTCGTGTTTAGCGATGAGATTGTTTCCGCGTCCGGCACACCAACCGTCAGTATCTACGGTACGACCGCAGCGACGGCCATCAATCTCGGTTCGGTCACTTCTGGAGATTTGGATATCAGTGAATCTTCGCTTAAGGAAATCAAAGCTTCGATCAGTGGGATCATCATCGGTGAGGATGTAAATCAAACCGGCACGATCACAATCGACGACGCGGGAGGTTTGGAAGTGTTGACCCCGTTAACGTTGCAGTCCGAAGGCGCAAACAGCAAAATCGACCTGAAGGCCAGTCTCACGACGGCGGGCAACTTGACCATTGATGGCAATGGCACCACAGGCAGCACAAACGTCGCCGGTTTATCGGTCACCCTGGCCACGCAAGGCGGTAACATTGTCATCAACGACGACATCGCTTACACCGGCGACGGAAACGCCTTGGCGATCGACACGACCAATGGTGCTGCGGCCGGTACGATCAACCTCAGCGGTTCGATCACAGCCGACGCAACCAACCAGCGCGGCGAGAATTTGACACTCACCGCTGGCACCGCAGCGATCACCCTGGGCGGCAGCGGCGACACCTTCGGATCCACCAGCGGCAATGGCCGACTCGGCACGATCAACATCGTTAGTGCTGGAAACCTGGTCGTGGATGCATCCATTGCGACAGGTGAGTTCCTCCAAAACGCGTCTGTAGATGTAGATGTCGCGACTGCTGGAGGAGCAACAACCACGTTTAATGCTGCGGTTGACTTGGACAATGGTAGCGCCGGAGACGTGCTGCGATTAGTCAATGTTCCGACGGTAACCTTCAGTTCAGGTGCAACGGTCAACACGGCCAACGGCGGCAGCGTCTTCTTGGACGGCAACGATACCGGCGACCTAACCATCAACGCCAACTTCACACTGGCGGGATCGTTCGCCGAACAAGATTTCCAAAACGTCTACCTTAATGCCACGATTAATGCAGGTGGCAACATTACGTTCGGGGATCTTACGCTTAACGACCATCTACAATTGACGACAGTCGGTGGGGATATCACCGTTGGCAAGATTACTGGGGACGGTGTCGACGAATACGATGTTGTCCTGAACGCTTTGGGCACAGTCACTGTCGACCAAATTGGGACCGATGCTGCCACAAACGACATCAATGACGTGAGCTTAACCGGTTTGGGCATCATCTTGGGCGGCGATATATTCACCGGCACGGACCCAGATGATACTTCCGGATCGGTCAACGGCCCAATTGACGAACAGCCTGCTGGCAACGTGACCATGACTGGCCCAGTGACCCTCGCTGCAGACGTCACGATCAACACCGCCGACAACGACGGCGATGTAACCTTTACGAGTACCACCGACGGAGCTTTCAATCTGGACATCGTAGCTGGCACAGGTACGGTTGAACTGCAAGGAGACGCCGGTGGGAACACAGCCCTGGCGAGTCTGACCGTCGATGGTGGCGAGGTGGACATTGATGATGTTGCGACAACTGGTGCGATTAGCATCACGGGTGCGACGAGCATTGACACGACGGGTACTGTGATCAAGAGCGATGACGGCAACATCACGCTGACCGGTGCGGTAGCATTGGGCGACGATCTGTTGATCGACAGCGACGCCGATGATGCTGGTGCTGACGGCAGCGTGCTGATCACGGGAACGGTTGATGGCGCGAAAGCTCTGACGATCGACGCAGATGGTGGCGATGCCACAGTCACTGGCGACATTGGTACGAGTACTGCTTTGACGAGCTTGACGGTCGGCGGTGACAATGTGGACGTTGATGACATTGCGACGACAGGTGCGATTGGCATCACGGGCGCGACAAGCATTGACACGACGGGTACTGTGATCAAGAGCGATGACGGCAACATCACGCTGACCGGTGCGGTAGCATTGGGCGACGATCTGTTGATCGACAGCGACGCCGATGATGCTGGTGCTGACGGCAGCGTGCTGATCACGGGAACGGTTGATGGCGCGAAAGCTCTGACGATCGACGCAGATGGTGGCGATGCCACAGTCACTGGCGACATTGGTACGAGTACTGCTTTGACGAGCTTGACGGTCGGCGGTGACAATGTGGACGTTGATGACATTGCGACGACAGGTGCGATTGGCATCACGGGCGCGACGAGCATTGACACGACGGGTACTGTGATCAAGAGCGATGACGGCAACATCACGCTGACCGGTGCGGTAGCATTGGGCGACGATCTGTTGATCGACAGCGACGCCGATGATGCTGGTGCTGACGGCAGCGTGCTGATCACGGGAACGGTTGATGGCGCGAAAGCTCTGACGATCGACGCAGATGGTGGCGATGCCACAGTCACTGGCGACATTGGTACGAGTACTGCTTTGACGAGCTTGACGGTCGGCGGTGACAATGTGGACGTTGATGACATTGCGACGACAGGTGCGATTGGCATCACGGGCGCGACAAGCATTGACACGACGGGTACTGTGATCAAGAGCGATGACGGCAACATCACGCTGACCGGTGCGGTAGCATTGGGCGACGATCTGTTGATCGACAGCGACGCCGATGATGCTGGTGCTGACGGCAGCGTGCTGATCACGGGAACGGTTGATGGCGCGAAAGCTCTGACGATCGACGCAGATGGTGGCGATGCCACAGTCACTGGCGACATTGGTACGAGCACTGCTTTGACGAGCTTGACGGTCGGCGGTGACAATGTGGACGTTGATGACATTGCGACGACAGGTGCGATTGGCATCACGGGCGCGACGAGCATTGACACGACGGGTACTGTGATCAAGAGCGATGACGGCAACATCACGCTGACCGGTGCGGTAGCATTGGGCGACGATCTGTTGATCGACAGCGACGCCGATGATGCTGGTGCTGACGGCAGCGTGCTGATCACGGGAACGGTTGATGGCGCGAAAGCTCTGACGATCGACGCAGATGGTGGCGATGCCACAGTCACTGGCGACATTGGTACGAGTACTGCTTTGACGAGCTTGACGGTCGGCGGTGACAATGTGGACGTTGATGACATTGCGACGACAGGTGCGATTGGCATCACGGGCGCGACAAGCATTGACACGACGGGTACTGTGATCAAGAGCGATGACGGCAACATCACGCTGACCGGTGCGGTAGCATTGGGCGACGATCTGTTGATCGACAGCGACGCCGATGATGCTGGTGCTGACGGCAGCGTGCTGATCACGGGAACGGTTGATGGCGCGAAAGCTCTGACGATCGACGCAGATGGTGGCGATGCCACAGTCACTGGCGACATTGGTACGAGCACTGCTTTGACGAGCTTGACGGTCGGCGGTGACAATGTGGACGTTGATGACATTGCGACGACAGGTGCGATTGGCATCACGGGCGCGACAAGCATTGACACGACGGGTACTGTGATCAAGAGCGATGACGGCAACATCACGCTGACCGGTGCGGTAGCATTGGGCGACGATCTGTTGATCGACAGCGACGCCGATGATGCTGGTGCTGACGGCAGCGTGCTGATCACGGGAACGGTTGATGGCGCGAAAGCTCTGACGATCGACGCAGATGGTGGCGATGCCACAGTCACTGGCGACATTGGTACGAGTACTGCTTTGACGAGCTTGACGGTCGGCGGTGACAATGTGGACGTTGATGACATTGCGACGACAGGTGCGATTGGCATCACGGGCGCGACAAGCATTGACACGACGGGTACTGTGATCAAGAGCGATGACGGCAACATCACGCTGACCGGTGCGGTAGCATTGGGCGACGATCTGTTGATCGACAGCGACGCCGATGATGCTGGTGCTGACGGCAGCGTGCTGATCACGGGAACGGTTGATGGCGCGAAAGCTCTGACGATCGACGCAGATGGTGGCGATGCCACAGTCACTGGCGACATTGGTACGAGCACTGCTTTGACGAGCTTGACGGTCGGCGGTGACAATGTGGACGTTGATGACATTGCGACGACAGGTGCGATTGGCATCACGGGCGCGACAAGCATTGACACGACGGGTACTGTGATCAAGAGCGATGACGGCAACATCACGCTGACCGGTGCGGTAGCATTGGGCGACGATCTGTTGATCGACAGCGACGCCGATGATGCTGGTGCTGACGGCAGCGTGCTGATCACGGGAACGGTTGATGGCGCGAAAGCTCTGACGATCGACGCAGATGGTGGCGATGCCACAGTCACTGGCGACATTGGTACGAGTACTGCTTTGACGAGCTTGACGGTCGGCGGTGACAATGTGGACGTTGATGACATTGCGACGACAGGTGCGATTGGCATCACGGGCGCGACAAGCATTGACACGACGGGTACTGTGATCAAGAGCGATGACGGCAACGTCACGCTGACCGGTGCGGTCGAGCTTGGCGACGATCTATTGATCGACAGCGATGCCAACACCGATGGCACGGACGGCAATGTGTTGATTACCGGCACGGTCGACGGTGCAAAAGCACTGACTGTTGATTCGGACGGTGGCGATGCCACAGTCACAGGCGACATTGGTACGATTACTGCTTTGACGAGTCTGACCGTCGGTGGTGCGAACGTGGACATCGATGATGTGACGACCACCGGTGCAATCACGATCGATGGCGACACGATCACCACCACAGGTTCGGGCATCCAAACCGATGGCGGCAACGTGGCTTTGACCGGTGCGGTGAAGCTCAACGAAGCTCTCACGATTGACACCGAACTGGGTAACCTTGGCGATGCTGGATCGGTCACGATCGACGGCACGATTGACGCGGAGAGTGTGACGGACACCCCTGGCGATGCGACGGATGAGTCGTTGACGATCAACACGCTGACGACCTTCGCTACGGGGACTTCCGGCGACGTGCAGTTGACCAGCGATGTCGGCAGCACCGAAGCGTTGGCAAGTCTGGACATTGATGGTGCGAATGTTACCGTCGATGACGTGATGACCACCGGTGCAATCACGATCGATGGCGACACGATCACCACCACAGGTTCGGCCATCCAAACCGATGGCGGCGATGTGGCTTTGACCGGTGCGGTGAAGCTCAACGAAGCTCTTACGATTGACACCGAACTGGGTAACCTTGGCGATGCTGGATCGGTCACGATCGACGGCACGATTGATGCGGAGAGTGTGGCGAACACCCCTGGCGATGCGACGGATGAGTCGTTGACGATCAACACGCTGACGACCTTCGCTACGGGTACTTCCGGCGACGTGCAGTTAACCAGCGATGTCGGCAGCACCGAAGCGTTGGCAAGTCTGGACATTGATGGTGCCGCGGTCACGGTTGATGATGTGTCAACGACCGGCACGATCGACATTTGTGGTGACACGCTCACCACCACCGGTTCGCTCGATGCCAATAATGCGGTGATAACCTTGATCGCCGATGATATGGACTTGTTCGATGGTGCGGGTGCGACGATTGATTCGGGCACGGCAGATACGAATGTGACGACCAAGACCGCGACACAGAATATCGATCTGGGGACGGACTCGACGACCTTCGGCGTTGGAGGGAACCTTGGATTGAGCGTGGCTGAATTGCAGACGTTCTCCAATAGCGGTGTGTTGCGTGTCGGTGCGATCGATGCCAATCCGTCGGTTCAGACAGCTGGGATTGATGTCAGCGATGACGTGGATCTGAGCAGCGTTGGCACCCTGGTTTTGCAAACGTTGGGAACCGTTGATGCCGTTGGCACGACTTTGGGTGCGATCAGTGTCACCAACCTAGGCGTGAACGCTGGCGGTCAAGTGAAACTGGACGGGAATAACGACGTCGACACGCTGGCAATCAACGCGGGTGCCGGAACCGCTACGGCAGGCGACGCTAACATCACCTTCCTCGACTCGGACGGATTCACAGTTGCGACTGTCGATACGATTTCGGGTGTCGTGGCCGCCGATGGCGAAATCATGCTGACGGCAACCATTGGCGATGTTATCGTCGAAAACGCCGTCACGGCTGGCAGTGATGTCTCGGCAACTGGCGACGTGACGATCACGTTGTCAGGAAGCGATGCGAAACTGACGGTTGAAAACGACGCGGACGTTGCGTCGGGCACCACCACCGGTGACATCACGATCACCGCTGACAAGATGGAATTGGCTGGCTCGGTCACTGCAGCCGCAACCGGTTCATTGGTCGTGCTGCAAACGGCCACGGCCGATCAAAAGATTGACCTTGGGGCAGGCGCCGATGGCACAGCGGGCACCCTGGAACTGTCCGACGGCGAACTGAATCGTGTGACCGCTGGCTTCCTCCACATCGGTCGCAACGACACTGGAAATGCGTCGGGTGACATCACCATCACCGCAGCGATTTCATTTGCCGTTACGATGGCACCTGTCGTGGCACTGATCACCGGTAAGAAGATCGAAGACGACGCAGCGGGTACCCTGACCACAACTGGTGACTTGGCCTTATTGACCGGGGAAGGTGTCGGCACCGTCGATCCGCTGGACAT
Source organism: Rhodopirellula sp. P2 (assembly GCF_028768465.1). Lineage (GTDB taxonomy): Bacteria > Planctomycetota > Planctomycetia > Pirellulales > Pirellulaceae > Rhodopirellula. The sequence continues at coordinate 7,281,500 of NZ_CP118225.1, read as the reverse complement.
TGCGGTCACCGGCAAAGTGGCTGTATTAAACGCCTCTGTATCGGCAACGGACGTCCAACTCACCAGTGGTCAGACGATCACGATCGACTCGGTCACGATTGATGCGTTGAGCCCCACACCAACCGTCATCAGTGGCATCTCCAACGAGAACGCTGGTGCAATTGTCGTCAACACGACGCTAAATGACGCGGACATCGTGGTAAACCAAAGTGTGTTAACTGACGGTGACATCACACTCAATGCAGACTTCAACGGAGTCGGTAGCGGCATCGATGGCGGCACGATTGTCATCACATCACCGGCTCAGTTGGCTGGTGAAGACAGCACGCTTGCAACCAACACACTTGCCAACCGAATCACGTTGATCGCAGAAGATGACATTGTGGTGACCGATTTGCTGGCTGTGGACTTGGTCAGCGTGACTTCGACGGTCGGCAGCGTTCGCGATGACGGTGTCGAAACGACTCGTTTGCAAGCTAACGACATCACGATCTCGGCGGCAAACGAAATCGGTGGCATCGGCACGACTGGTTCGGCTGATCGTATCACGCTGGCGGAAGTTGCTGCGGGGACGATCTCTCTTGCGGTCGATGTCAATGTAACGTCGCTGACCGGCGTCTTAACGGTCACCGGTGGCGGGAACGTGCAGGTAAACGAGATTGATGATGCCGATATCACGGGCGATAACCAATTGATCTTGAGCCAAGTGGTTGCTTCCGCTGGTGCTAATAAACAACTGGCGATCCTGAATTCGGGTGGTCCGTTGTTGGTGGATACGCCGATATCGATCACCACGTTTGATCTGTTGCTGGGCACCGTCGGCACGGGCCAGTTACAGGTCAGTAACTCGATCTCCAACACGTTTGGTGATATCGAGATCGGCACTCAAAGCGGTCTGCTGAATGTGTTGTCCGGTGGTAACCTGAATGCCTTGGGTGATGTTAATCTGCAAACGCACGATGCCAACATTCAAGTCAACGCCTCACTCAGCAGCACGACAGGCACGATTGGTGCCATCTCGGGTAAGAATATCACGATTGGTTCGTCCGCAACGTTGAACACGGATGCGGCGACTGGTGATGTAATTCTAAACGCTCAACGAAATGTGACCCTACCTGCAGGAGCGGTCGTCAACGCTGGTGATCAACTGAACGTGTTGGTCGGTCAAGACAACCTCGGTGCGACGGCTACGGTTCGCGGCAACATCGCGACGGCAAACGGAACGACGGTCGATGGTGGAACGGCTACGACTGGCAATATCGCCTCGGATACGTTTGTCATTCTGCCCAGCATGACGACGTCGTTCGCGATCAACGGCTTCGAGGATATCGATCTCGGCGAGACTGACACGTTGACAGTCGATGTGGTGACGGCAGGTGCGTCGATTGACGCGGGGGCCAGCAGCTTTGCATCTGAAACAGGCAACTTTGCCTTCAGCACCAGCCACCAGGGCATTACATTTGCCAATATAGAAGCACTCACCGACTTGCCGCCAACGGCGATCATGGACATCGACGGTGACGCCGACGAGACCGGTCCGCCAGTCAGCAACGGCGTAGTGACCGAAGGCGATGCGTCCGGCGTTGTTGCCGAGATCACAGCAAAATCGACCAGCCTCTCCAGCGGCACAATTGCCTACAGTCTGACGGACAGTGCCGGTGGACGATTCAAGATTAACACCGTCGTCAATGCACCGGGCACCGAAGGTGTCGTTGTCATCGACAACGCATCACTAATCGATTTCGAGTCTGCACCGATCATCAGCGGGTCGACTCGCGGATATACGATCATCATCCGGGCAACAGATTCGACCTCGGGTCTGTTCACCGAAGAATCGTTCACGATTGTCGTTAAGAACGCGGCTCCTACCGCTGGCAACGATGCGTTTAGCACGCTCGAGAACCTGCCGATCAGCGGTGCTAATGTGTTCACCGTGGACGGCGGCGGGCTGGACAGCGATCCGAATGGTGGAGCGTTAACGATTACTGCGGTCAGTGGTGTTGGGTCAGCAACTAATGGTCCCGGCAACTTCATTGAGCCAACATCTGGGGGAATCTTCCGGGTCTTCAGCAGTGGTAACTTCTCGTTCGATCCAGGCACCGATTTCGATCACCTGGCTCTCGGGGAAACGGCCACTACTTCGATCACCTATACAATCACCGATGGCACAGACACTTCCACGGCTACGATTGACGTTACTGTCACCGGGCGCAACGACGCACCGACTTTGGCTGGTTCGACATTTGTGATCAGCGGAAGTTCAGTCAGCGGGGATCGGGTCGACAGCGTTTCCGTTCCGTTTGCAAGCTTTGCAAGCGACGTCGATATTGATGGAAACGGCACCGACGACACGTTGAGCTACGGATTCGTCGCTGGTACGACGCCATCCGCTGGTGTATCGAGATCCGGCATTTTCGATATGGACACTGCCACTGGCGAAATCACGCTCAACGCGGCACCGAATCCTCTGCAGCCTTTCCATGTGCTGAATGTGCAAGTTTCGGACAACCACAGCGCAACCGCCACGGCGATCGCCTTTGTGGTGGTTTCGCCCAACAGTCCGCCCGTCGCTGGTGACGACACTTACACGGTCGCCGAAGACGGCACGTTGGCTACAACGGATGTTGACGGAACCACGACGACTGGTGATGCGAATGACGACGGTGTACTAGCAAACGACCCCGATGCCGACACTTTGATCGGTGGATTGATCGCCAGTGTCGTCAGTGGTCCCGTCCATGGCTCGTTAACAATGAATGCAAACGGGACCTTTATTTACGTCCCGAACGCCGACTACAACGGCCCCGACAGTTTCAGCTATGAAGTGACCGACGGAGTGCTGAAGGACATCGCAGTTGTCAGCATCACGGTGACGGCAGTCAACGATCCTCCAGTTGTCAGCGGTCCAGTCACCTTGCCTGCGATCCAAGAAGATTCAGCAGGTACAACGATCACTGCCGCTCAATTGCTCGGCAACACCAGCGATATTGATCTACCGGCTCAAATCTTGTCGGTTGACGGCACGGTCACCGCCAGCAGTGGAACTTTGGTCAACAATGGCGGCGGGAACTGGACGTTCATACCAGATCCGAACTTCAGCGGTGTGGTGACCTTCAGTTATGACGTGACCGACAGCGTTGCGGCTGCGGTTGCGACAACCGCGACCTTGGTTGTCACTCCGGTCAGTGATCCGGATACGATTGTCACGAATGGTGAGATTGACCCGAGCGGTCTGGTGGGAGGTGTTTCTGGCGGTAACCTGCTAATCGGCAGCGGTATTCCTGGCGACGGCTTTGTCATCGCCACCGATGACCACGACGCACCGGGACTTGAGATCGCTCTGCGTGCCGACATGCGGTTTGTCGGTCCGGCACCTGCACCGCGTGACCCCGCCGATCCGACTCGATTCGTCGTTGGTTCGGGTGAGGCCAGCAACGGACCGAATAGCAACGGGATTCCTTCTGACTTTGATGACGACTGGGCCCGTTGGAACGTGATCGTTGCCATCAATACGGCAACCGATGGCGGGTCGAAGGCGATCGGCGACAGTCGTTTCAGCCTTTCGGTTCGAAACGAGACGACCGGTGAAGTGCTTGGAACATCGACGCTGCAACAATTGTTGTTGGCTTCCATTGGCACAGGCACGCCGCCGTTTACACTGGGCGATCTCGCTACGGTCAACACCGGATCGATTTATCAGGGCAGCTTGAACCTGGAAGGCTTGTTCCCGGCCGACTTCGATCCGTCGGATTCGGCGGTTTACTCGATCTCGATCACCGCAGAAGATCCACAAACCGGTTCGCAGCTCGTGGCCAACCGCGTTGAGGTCCAAACCAACCATGCCCCTGTTGCGGTTGCTGACACGGTCGCTGCGACCGAAGACACGGCGATCACGTACACTGCAGCGGAACTGCTGGGCAATGACACCGACGCGGACGGCAACACATTGTCGATCAAATCGGTTGACAACCCGACCAACGGCACGGTTGTGCTCAACGGTGACGGCAGCGTGACGTTCACGCCCGACGCTGATTTTAACGGTCCAGCGAGCTTTGAGTACGTCGCCACAGACGGACTTGGTTTTGAGAGTGATAGTTCCCCTGCCGTCGTGACGGTGAACGTGGCTGCGGTCAACGATGCTCCGGTTGCAATCCCAGATTCCATCGTGGTGGCCGAAGCGGGCACGACGACAAACCTCGATCCGAGCGGCACCAGCTTGCTGGCCAATGACACGGACGCTGATACAGCCGATACCAAGACCGTCGCCACAGTGAACGGTTCGGCCGCGTTTGTGGGCGCGACGATCGCGACCGTTCACGGTACAGTGACGGTCAATGCCGGCGGCACGTTCAGCTACACGCATGACGGCAGCGAGACTCTCGGTGATAGCTTCACATATCAGTTGAGCGATGCCGCCGGAGCGATCAGCAACACAGCGACTGTGAATATCACCGTCACATCCGTCAACGATGCACCTGTGGCGAATGACCTCGACCTCAGCGGTCCATTGGATCAGCCCATCAGTGCAGGTGCGGCTCAGAGTCTTATTGTCGGTGCGACCCCCCTTGAATTTGATGATCTGGCAACAGATGTCGAATCCACGCTCGATGTTTCCTCGTTTGACTTCGGGATTGGCCAGCACGGTGCTGCCGCTGGATTCACCAAGGTATCGATCACCATTGGCGGTGTGCGTTATGAGAATGAATTCGTCTCTCTGACTTACGACAATGATCCAGGTTCGACGACTGCTGGTTTGTTGACCCTCGGTCCAACGTCCAATGCCCGTCTCGTCGGATTGGCAGCCGGTCAGATCGCCATTGCGAACTTTAAGTTTAGTGTTACGGACGACGGTGGCTTGCAAGATGTCGGTAACATCACCGTCAAGATGATCGGAGTCAACGATGCACCGTCCGCAGTGAATGATGGACCATTCGATACGAACGAAGACACGCCGCTGGTGATCAACACGTCGACGCTTTTGGCCAACGACACCGACCCAGACGGTGACGACCTGACCATCACCGCCGTTGCGGCAACGAATAACGCTGACGCTCAAATTGTTGGCGGTACCGTTGTGGTCACACCTGAGGAGAACAACACGGGCGACATCACGCTGACGTACACGCTCAGCGATGGCACGACGACGGCGGGAACGGACGGATCAGCACTGATCACAGTCACGCCGGTCAACGACGCTCCGGTGGCAGCTGATGATACCGGCTCGACGGATGAGAACGCGACTTTGACGGTCGATGTCTTGGCCAATGATGCGGATGTGGATGATCTTGCTGGCGATCTGAGCCTGGACTCGATCGACTCAGTGACCGTGAGCGGTCTGTCGATCGCTTCCCTCAATACCGCTTCGGTGTCGATCGTGGGCGGCCAGGTTGAGTTCAATCCTGGGACCGATTTTGACGAACTCGCCGCAGGTGATACCGCGACGCTCGAAGTGGTCTACACAATGAGCGACGACGAAGCAGCCACCTCGACGGCGACGCTGACGATCACGGTCACGGGAACCAATGATGGTCCGGTGGCGGTTGCCGATAGTGCTTCGCTTCCCGAGAACACGGCGGTGACCATCGACGTTCTCGCAAATGATAACGATGCCGATGCCGACGCAACCTTGACGGTCACCATCGGTTCGGGTGATGAGCCGGTCAACGGTACCGCAGTAGTCAACGGCGATGGATCGATCACTTATACGCCGAACGCTGACTACGTCGGCTCGGATAGCTTCACCTACACGCTCTCGGACGGTGTTGATTCGACGACTGCGGTGGTCAGCATCTCGGTCACCGAGTCGAACGTCTGGTCGTTGACTCAAGACAAATCGAGCGTCAACGAAGGGGATGGCGCAGGTGTCAACTACAGCTTCTCGCTGGCGGGACTCGTTCCAAATGGCCAAACGGCCACCGTGGATATCCAGTTGACGGACACCACGGCGGATTACCACACCGATTACAAGGGTGGTGGTCAGTTTGCGATCACGGCTCTGGTCAATGCGATCAACCAGTGGAATAGCGACAACAGTCCAACCGGAGAAAACGGCACGTTGTCGTTCGTGTTGCCATCACCCAATGAGGCACCATTCAAACTGGTTTACACCGGTGGCCCCAACAGTGGTGCCGGTGCCTCGTCACTGGTACAGCCGTTGGTTCTCAATATCGCTCCTGTGGATGATTTGGTCGCGGAAGCCAATGAAGTCGTCAAGCTGGAAATTTCCGACGCCGGTGGCACCGTCGCCAGCAAGGGGATCGATAGCGTCAACCACCTCGTCGAAACGACTCTGATCGACAATGACACGGCCACTTGGTCGCTAACGGCTCCGAGTACTCCGGTGGACGAAGACGGTGCTATAGGCGTCACCTACACGATCGCGTTGGACAAAGCCATTCAAGAAGGCAACTCGGTCAGCGTAGGAATTCAGTTGACCGACATTTCGGCAACCTACGGCAGTGACTATGGCTTGGCAGTTACCGAGCTTGTTGCCGCTATTGGCAGTTGGAACACGGATCACGGCGACGGGGGGCAAAACGGCACACTGAGCTGGACCTACGTCGAGGGAAGTTCGGATCCGTTCTTATTGACCTACACCGGCGGTGTCGGCTCGTTCGCGGGGCCTGCCAGTGGAGATGGCAGCTCATCGCTATCCCCCGCATTGGCCTTCACGGTCAACCCCGTGACGGACGTATTAGTCGAAGGGGACGAGACGGTTCAGACCGAGCTATTAAACGCTTCGGGCGATGTTGCCTTGGTGGCCATTGATAGTGGAAACAGCCTGGTCATCAACACCATCACCGACGATGACTCGGCGGACTGGACGCTGACGGGAGATACCTCGGTCGCTGAAGGTGCTTCCGCAAGCTACACGCTGTCGCAAGCCGGACAATTCCAAGCGGGCGTTTCGGCGACCGTTGATTTGGTGTTGAGTTATCCAGCGACGGATGCGGCTGACAATGATGACTTCTCTGCCACGTTGTTCTCCGACGTGCAAGATGCAGTGGCTGCCTATAACACGGTCTCCGCTCGTAGCGGCAACTACTCGGTCGCTTCGGTATCCGCATCACCGACCGGTGCAACCGTCACGCTGCTGTACACTCAGGGTGCCAGCAACGGAACGGTTAACGACTTGTCGATCGATCTTGGTATTGCGACCGACGCAACCTTGGAAGACGACGAGAACTTCGCATTGACGATCGGCAATGCGGCAGTGCCGGCAAGTTCCACGGCATCCGCGTCCGATTCGGTTACCACCACGATTACAGGCAACACTGCCCCTGTTGCGGTCAACGATGCGGATTTGACGACCGCCGAAGACACCCCGCTGACGATCAACCCGGCTTACCTGCTGGCCAACGACAGCGACCCCGACGGCGATTCGATTTCGATCACGGGCTTGTCGGTCGACGCTGGTGCGAGCGTTACGGAAGTGGCCGGAAATATCGTGGTCACCCCAGCAGCCGACAGCACCGCTCCGATCACACTGACCTACACGATCAGCGACGGAGCGTTAACCGCCACGGCGGATGTGGTAATCAACGTGACTGCTGTCAACGACCTCGTTGCCAACGACGACAGCTACACAACCGCCGAAGACGTGACACTTGTCGGCGATGTTTCAGACAATGACTCGACGACATCCGGCGGCACACTGAGCTATGCGGTTGGCACAACGACCGCCAACGGAATCTTGACGCTCAATACCGATGGCAGCTTTAGCTATGCTCCCGACTCGAACTTCAACGGCGGCGACTCGTTCACCTACACAGTGACCGATGCGGCCAGCGGTGAGAGTGCCACGCAGAGTGTCAGTATCACGATCGATCCAGTCGACGATGCAGCTACTTTCGGCGGCAATCTAATCAAGACGACCGACGAGGACCTAGCGACCAGCGGCACGGTGACGTTCACCGACGCGGCCGACGGCGACACAACACCGAACTTCACTGTCAGCAGTGATGGCAGCAACGGTTCAGCTTCGATCGACGCGGCTGGACTTTGGACCTACGCACCGAATGCTCACTTCAACGGCACCGACAGCTTTACCATCGAAGCGACCGATGACGCTGGTAACGTTGCCAGCCAGGTAATCAGCATCACGATCGATCAGATCAACGATGCAGGTAGCTTCGCTGGGGATCTATCACCGACGACGGCCGAAGACACAGCGTTAAGCGGCACCATCACGTTCGCAGATGTGAAAGACGGCTTCACGCCGAACTTCGCAATCAGCACGGCCGCAAGTAACGGGACCGTCACGATCAATCCGATCAGTGGCGACTTCCTCTACACCCCGGCTGCCAACTACGTTGGCTCAGACAGTTTCGATGTCAGCGTGGTCGATGGCGACGGTAACACCGAAACTCAGACGATCAACGTGACCGTCTCACCTGTCGACGATGCAACGGTCGTTGGTGGTGACGTTAGTGGCACAGGGGCGGAAGACGCCGGTGCGATCGAGGGCACGTTAACCGCGACGGATATCGACGGATTGACCGACCCAATCTTCACCGTCACTGGCACTGCAACCAGCGGTACCGCAACGATTGATTCGGCGACTGGAGCATGGAGCTACACTCCTGCTGCCAACTTCAACGGAAGCGACTCGTTCACCGTCACCGTCACCGTCACCGACAACGACGGAAACACCACGACACAGGCAATCAGCCTGACCATCACACCAGTGGTCGATCTGTCTGCTGCCGACGACAACTTCCCTGGAGCGACCGAGGACGCTCAGCTTGTCGGAGACGTTTCGACCAACGATTCAACCCTTTCGGGTGGCACAACACCACTGGCATACTCGGTCAATAGCACCACGACAAACGGTGTTTTGATTTTGGCTGCCGATGGTAGCTTTACCTACGACCCGAATACTGATTTCAACGGAAGCGACTCCTTCACCTACTCTGTCTTCGATGCAGATAGCGGTGAAAGCTTGACTCAAGCGGTCACAATTACCGTGGGTCAGGTAGACGATGCTGGAACATTCGGTGGCGATCTATCACCGACCACGGCCGAAGACACAGCGTTAAGCGGCACCATCACGTTCGCAGATGCGAAAGACGGCTTCACGCCGAACTTCGCAATCAGCACGGCCGCAAGTAACGGGACCGTCACGATCAACCCGATCAGCGGCGACTTCCTCTACACCCCGGCTGCCAACTACGTTGGCTCAGACAGTTTCGATGTCAGCGTGGTCGATGGCGACGGTAACACCGAAACTCAGACGATCAACGTGACCGTCTCACCTGTCGACGATGCAACGGTCGTTGGTGGTGACGTTAGTGGCACAGGGGCGGAAGACGCCGGTGCGATCGAGGGCACGTTAACCGCGACGGATATCGACGGATTGACCGACCCAATCTTCACCGTCACTGGCACTGCAACCAGCGGTACCGCAACGATTGATTCGGCGACTGGAGCATGGAGCTACACTCCTGCTGCCAACTTCAACGGAAGCGACTCGTTCACCGTCACCGTCACCGTCACCGACAACGACGGAAACACCACGACACAGGCAATCAGCCTGACCATCACACCAGTGGTCGATCTGTCTGCTGCCGACGACAACTTCCCTGGAGCGACCGAGGACGCTCAGCTTGTCGGAGACGTTTCGACCAACGATTCAACCCTTTCGGGTGGCACAACACCACTGGCATACTCGGTCAATAGCACCACGACAAACGGTGTTTTGATTTTGGCTGCCGATGGTAGCTTTACCTACGACCCGAATACTGATTTCAACGGAAGCGACTCCTTCACCTACTCTGTCTTCGATGCAGATAGCGGTGAAAGCTTGACTCAAGCGGTCACAATTACCGTGGGTCAGGTAGACGATGCTGGAACATTCGGTGGCGATCTATCACCGACCACGGCCGAAGACACAGCGTTAAGCGGCACCATCACGTTCGCAGATGCGAAAGACGGCTTCACGCCGAACTTCGCAATCAGCACGGCCGCAAGTAACGGGACCGTCACGATCAACCCGATCAGCGGCACCTTCCTCTACACCCCGGCTGCCAACTACGTCGGACCTGCCAGCTTCGATGTGAGCGTGGTCGATGGCGACGGCAACACGGAAACCACTACGGTCAACGTGACGGTCGACCCGGTCGATGACGCGACGGTCTTTAGTGGCGATGTCAGCGATAGTGGCGATGAGGACACGGCGCTTGGCGGCACGTTGGCAGCGAGCGACGCCGATGGCCTGAGCGATCCGATCTTCACGATCGAATCGGGTGATGAAGCCAGTAACGGCACGGCAGCGATCGATTCGGCCACCGGCACTTGGACTTACACGCCGGCGGACGACTTCAACGGCAGCGACTCCTTCACGGTGACGGTGACCGATGACGCGGGCAACACGGCCACTCAGGTCATTAGCCTGACGGTCGAGGCGGTCGTCGATGTGGCCGATGCAGATGATGTCGACACGGTGGCCGAGGGCGGCACGCTCAGCGGCGATGTCAGTGGCAACGCCACCACGACCAGTGCCGGCACGCTTAACTTCGCGTTGGACAGCGGTCCGGCCAACGGCAGCTTGACGCTCAACGGTGACGGCAGCTTCAGCTACTCCCCGACCGGTGACTTCAACGGTGTGGACAGCTTCACCTACACGGTGAGCGACAGTTCGGCGACCGACGAGAGTCTGACTCAGACGGTCACGCTCACTGTCACTCAGGTGGATGATCCTGGCATGTTCGGTGGCGACTTGGCCCCGACGACCAATGAAGACACAGCGGTCAGCGGCACGGTGACGTTCGCCGATGCGGCCGACGGGTTCACTCCGAACTTCGCCGCTGGCAGTGCGGTCAACGGCACGGTGGTGATCAATCCGGTCAGTGGCGCTTACACGTTCACTCCGGACAGCAACTACGTCGGACCTGCCAGCTTCGATGTGAGCGTGGTCGATGGCGACGGCAACACGGAAACCACTACGGTCAACGTGACGGTCGACGCAGCCAATACTGCTCCCACGATGTTGCCCCAGATTTTCGACGTCGACGAGAATGTGGCGAATGGAACGGTTGTGGGGATCGTTGCGGCTTCGGATCCCGATCCTTTGCAAGCTTTGAGCTACTCAATCATCGCTGGCAATTCGAGCGGCGACTTTGCAATTGATCCGTCCAATGGCCAGATCACGACAGCCGGCGATATTAATTTCGAGGACATCGGTAGCTACGACTTGACAGTCACTGTGACGGACAACGGAGCCCCCTCGCTGAGCACGACATCGACGGTCACGATCAGCGTCAATGACATCAGTGAAACAGGTCCCCAAGTGGTGGCGGTTCGTGTCAACTCGACCGCGTGGACAGATGCCTTCCGCGACTATGTCGATGGCGGCTTCGAAGACACCGTGGCTGGAGATCCCGTCCTCGATCGCGGGTACATGATCCCTCATGGGGCAGGCACCTCAGGATCGGACGTGGACAATCAACTTGCCACGTTGCCTTGGATCAACATCAATCAGCTGAGTGTTGAATTCAGTGTCGATGTCGGTGCCAGCCTGAGCTTGGATGATTTCGTGCTATCGGGAACCGCCGGTCTGCGTTCCGATTTCACTACCGGAACCATTCCAACACCGATCTCTTACACTTATGATCCGGTGACCTTCACCGCGACGTTAACGCTCAATCAATCGATTGAACCAGCAGCGTTGAACCTGAAGGTTCTGTCTTCCGGTGTGACAGATTCCGATGGCGATGCACTCGATGGAGAATGGGCCAACAACTCTCAAGTTGGCAATTCAGGGAACAACGTGGCGGGAGGCGACTTCAACTTCCGCTTCAATGTGTTGCCAGGTGACGTGGACAAGTCCAACGGTACTATTGTCGATGATAATGACCGTTTGTTAGTAACGAGCTTGGCAGGGCAGCAAATCGCCCATGTCGTTGGTGCTTTCGACTTCGCAGGACCCAACTACTCGATGTTTGCAGACATCAACGGTAGCGGAAACCTCAATACTTCAACGTTGGCATTGGAGCAGATTTCGTCCAGGATCGATTCTCGAGACGAAACGGCGGTTCGACTGCGTCAAGGATCCAGCTTGCCTGGCAATACAGCAGCGTCCGCAATGTTCGCGGGAGGAGCCTTGTTAGCTTCATCCACGTTGTCAGTTCCCTCTCAGCAACTTAGCTTCTACGATGTTGATGAAAATCAAACGCAAGCCCAGGACTCAAAGTCTACAAATTTAGCTCTTTCGCCTAGTGCTGCAGTTCACGAGTTAGCACTGATGGACGTCGTGGATTCTGAAGCAACCAGCATTGCAGACGAATTGGCGGAGGAATTTGTCGAAGGGGAGGTTCAGCTCTCAGACTTCGAATCGATCATCGACGGAATGCTAGCGGAGGGAAATTGATTTGAAGCCATTGAAGTAGTTCCTGTGTGGGGTAAGATTACCCTCGCGGTTAGTGGGGACGCGTCATCGTCATGTCTTTCGAGCAAATTGAGTTTTCAAATGTTTAAACAGTTGTTGCTGATGTCAGCAGTCTTGATAGGTTCTGTTCAAGTATCTTCGGCTGCGATTATTGTTGTTGTGGGAAATGGGACTGGCCAACTCAACTCGGTTCAGGTCACGGCGGGAGACACGGTCAGTATTCCATTCGCGATCTATGCAGATACTCCTACTGACCTCACCAGCTACGATATCGCTATCGATTTCAATGGCGATGGCGATGGATTTGACGCCGCTAGCTCGAGTTTTTCAGGCTTCAGCGTCACGCCCATCTCAGGTGGATTCAATACGGACGGCTCAGTGAATTTCACAACATCGACCGCGCAGGGGAACGATGCTTTTCCGGGAACGAATTATGACTTTCTTGTGAGCGACGGCGCATCGTCTACCACTTTGCCATCGCCCAGCGGGACAGCCCTGGGATTGTTTAACTTAAATTTCAATACTGCTCTTGGAACGGCGTTAGGAATCTACGATGTTGAATTTGTTGTAAGTACTAATGGCTTTGGAGACTCGCCGATTGGGCCGGGAACGCAAAGTAGTTTTGTGACAACTCCAGCAGTCCAACCATTTGCTGCTGAAAACGGTTCCTTCGAAATTACCGCCGCAGCCGTCCCGGAACCTGGTTCGATGCTGGCATTGGCGGGGGTGTTTGCTGCCGGTGGGATTCGTCAATTGCGGCGCAAGAAGCGGGCGTGAACTTTGTTCCGGTCTAGTAACTCCACTGGCTGATTGATTCATTGAAAACTCTCGCGGGTCCAGGACCGGCGGGAGTTTTTTTGTGGGATCAAAACTTGGGGCTGATTTGGCTTCCTGGGCTGGGTCGGTGGCAGAGTAGAACAGTTGTCCCCAGCTGTTCCGTCGAGTATTTCTCCCACGCCAAGCCTCTTCGCTCACCAATCTCACCGAGCTGTTCGCGTCTCACTGCTTGAAGGCACGAATTCATCACGCCAACATTTAGGGACAACGGCTTTAGTCTGCTGCAGGTTTGCCCGTCGGGGCTCGAGTCACGCCAGCAAAATGGGACACGTCTCATTGCATGCCTCGTAGGCCGCAAGGTTCCATCTGGCATCCACTCGAGACGTAGCAGGATTCGTGGATACGTTCGCCTCTCTAAGCGTAACCGTTCACCAGAACCATTCCGGGTTGCCCGGTTGACTATTTCTTGAGACGTCGGCGGCGAGCGCGGCGGACTCGCTTGCGGTCGGCCGCTTGGCGACGCTCGTCCTGGCGGTACGTTCGGATCGATTCGCAGTGATCTAACTTCCAAACGTGAGGCGCCATCGAAGCCCAGTCGGTTTCACCAGCCAAGGTCCGTCGCAGCACATCTTCCAAGTAGGCATGCACGTCCAAGTCATTGCGCACCGCACTGACGATGACTGTCATCAAGTTCGCCGCTCGCTCCCCAGCGGCAAGCGAGCCTTTGAATAGCCAGTTCTTTCTGCCCGTCGCAACGCGTTTCATCAACTGTTCGCAGTCGTTGTTGTCGATCGGGATGCTGATATCTTCGGTGAAGCGACCCAGTGCCTTCCAGTGCCGACGCACATAGCCAGCCGCGGCAGCTAGGTTGCTCTTGGGAAGCACCGCCGGACTGCTCAACTGATCGCTCGATAGGTAGTCCTCGATCAGGCCAAGCACGTGTCGCGATACCTCTTGCCGACGTGCAAGGGCCTCCGTCTCGGGTAAACCTTTGATCTGGTCTTCGACGTCATACAGCATCCCGATCAACGATTCCAGCTTTGCAACCTGAAGCGGGAATGCACCGCGGCACTCGTCGATCTTGCGGCGCGCATGGGCCCAGCACGCGGCGAACTGAATTCGCTCGTCGCTTCGAACATCGATCTTTTGAAAGCCCGACCAACAGTCTCCAATTAAAGTTCCTTTGTAATCGCCCAGCACGTCATCCGGCCCGTCACGGTGACGACTGACCGTGAAGTCGAACGCCACCACCGGCAACCTCGAAGCATAGTAGCCCCAGAAGTTCGCTTTGATGCTCGGCTTACCTTTTCGAATCGCATCTTCAAAGACTTCGGCGATCCGATCACCGCGAGGATGGTTCGACAAGTCAGGCATCGCCGCCGGAGTGATCAGCACCACGCCTGTATCGTCACAGCCGATACAGGTATCGGTCTTCAAGAAGCTTCGCAGGTAATCGGCCAGCGGCTGCAGGGCGAACTCGACCTGGGTTTCGAGATTGCAAAGCGTCGAGCGACTGGGCGTCCAACCGCTGCCGGCGAACATGTCTTGCTGGCGATAGAACGGCATGTGAAAGAAGTACTTCTGAGCGACCACTTCGACGGCGACGGAGACATCGAAGCGGTCGCCTTCAACCAACCCGGTCGGACGCTCGGGACTGATGATTCCAGGCTTTTTGTCGGGGTTCGATGGATCAGCAGGCACCGCATACTTGGCGTACTTGACGACTTCAACGCGAAGCTCGGCTCGCTTCCAGGCAAGTCGCTCGACTTCGTCATAGCCGATCAGTTTGAGGCCGGCTCGCTGGTCTTCGGGCAGATCGACAATGCGTTCACTGCGAGGCAGATGTTCGGGAAATTTTCGATCCGTTTTGCGAGGCGGTTTGGGCTTGCCGTTCTTTTCTTCGTTGTCACGGACGATCTGTTCGGCCTCGCGGATCGCTTCTTCGATCGCACTGACGACCTCCGGCGTGGCTTCTTCACCGAGGTCCAGGAACAACTGTCCTTCGCTATCGACTCGACGTTCGCTCTTGCGGCCAAAGAGTTGTCGCAGCAACTTCTCGACCTTCAGGTTCAGTTCGGCGTTTTCTTCGCTGAGTTTGTCATTGACCGCTTTGACTTCCAGCACCGAATGAGCCTGCTCGGTGAGCTGCTTGTCCTTTCGCTCCAGTGCAGCTGCCTGTTCTTCGACTTGCTTTCGCAGCGATGCGATCAACGCGGCAGCGGAATCGGGATCGTCTCGAAGTGCTTTGGCATCCATGATGGCGACATTATAGAAACTGCTTTCAAACGCCCAAGACGCATGAGCGCAAAAAGAAGCGGCATGACCAAGATTCCTTCGTCATGCCGCGTGGTGAGCGGGTCGCTAGAAAAACGTGTTCACGCCGCCATCCGTTTTCGCCTGACCCGGGCCGAAGCCAAATCGACGCCCCCGAGCCACATCGCCAGCTCGACAGCGTCGATCGTGACGTGGGTTTGATCACTGCCCGCTTTGGGCAGCTCGACGGTCCCTTGCTCCAGACGGCGATACCAGAGCGTCAGTCCTCCGGTCTCCCACCACAGGGCTTTGATGCGATCGCGCTTTCGATTGACAAACAGGAACAACGAACCGCTGGTGACGCTTTGGCCGAGCTGCGAGGTGACGATGCCGGTCAGCCCGTCGAAGCCTTTGCGGAAGTCCACCGGCGTGGTGCACAGGAAGATCGGAGATCCCTGAGGTAGTCCGGTCATGGCCGCCCCGCTTCGCATGCATCCGAGCCGAGTACTTCGACCTCGATTGAGACACCACCGGGCAACTGCACCGTTGTTCGAACGTTCGTCTTTGGCGGCGGTGCCTGCTGGCCTTGCGAATCGACGATGCGAACAGGGATCAGGGCGGGTGTCGGGCCGGAATCGGGCGGCGAAGCAGGACCAGCGGCTTTGGCAGGTCCAAGCAACTTGCGTCGCCAGTGATAGTAAGATGGCTGCGAAACGCCTTCGGCAGCACAGAACTGAGCAACAGTCATCTCGGACTGGCTAAACCGCTGCAAACGTTCGGCCCATCGTTGAGCTGCTTGGGAGTGTGTCATGGGTTCTCTCCGCGAAAGGGAAGCGAAACAAAACCCACCAAGCTAAACCTCGCGCCTACAACGGTTCTGGTGAACGGTTACCTCTAAGCTGACTCTGGGTGGGGATGGGAGCCTTGGAAAGGCTGGCATGCGATTTCGTGAATGTTCCTCGATAGAGGGCAGTTTCAGGATCGTCTCGGATTGCCGTTCCGCTGAACCATAGCTGGTCCAGCTGCCGCAGAGCGTTTCGCGATTGTTTCCTCCGCGGTCAGTTCTCGCGGACGCTTCGAGTTAGGATGGTCTCCTCTCGTTCCGTCTTTTCGCTCAGGGCCTACCTCGTGCATGCACTCCTCTTTGCCGTCTCTCGCTGTGCTCTGGCGATTGGAGTTGCAGGCCTGATGTCGTTCCCCGCCCAGGCGGCGCTGACAATTCAGGTGAATTACAGTGGTGAGGCTCAGTATCAATCTGCATTCGACTCCGCGGCGGCGACTTGGCAATCGCTCCTGACGGACTACCAAGATGGGTTGGTGGCGAGTCGCTCCTTTGGTAGTTCCGCGACGATCGGGCAGGTGCTTTCCGGCGTTGATATTTCAGCTTCGTTCGGATTCGTTGACGGACCGGGAAACACGCTCGGCCAAGCTGGCTACACGGCGTTCGCGTTTGATCAGTCTGGGTTCAAGCTGGCTACCAATGGGACAATGGAGTTCGATTCTGCCGATTTTGGTTCGCTCACCAGTGGTCAAATCGACAGCCTGATCCTCCATGAAATGGGGCATGTCCTGGGTTTTGGAACCTTGTGGACCGACAATGGGGTCTACGTGAATGGATCAGGTGAGTTTACGGGAAGCGAAGCGACTGCCGTTTGGCAGAATGATTTTTCACAAACGGGAACGCCAGACGTTGAATTGGGTGGTGCCATGGGAACCTCGAATGCTCATTGGAATGAGCCTGACGGGGGCGGGGTCTTGTCGGGAATCACGGATTCGCTGGGACGCGATATGCGGGATGAATTGATGACGGGGTGGCTGAACCCGAATGCGTTCATCAGCGAGTTGACGCTCGCTTCGTTTCGCGACATTGGGTTCACGGCGGTGAATGCCACGGCCGTTCCTGAACCGAGTGCGATGCTGTTGCTGTCGGTTTTAGGGATTGCCGTCGGAATGCGACGTCGGCGAGTTGGACCGTGAGTGGCGGAGCGTCACAACCCGCTACGTGAGTAAGGCTGGGGATTCCGTAGCCAGATTTGTTGGGATTCAGTGTGGTCCCTCGCTCACGCGTTCGGGTTGTGATGTTGGTAGCCGGATTCGGTTGCGGCTCGAATGGAGCCACTGAGGTCACCGAGAGCACGGAGGTTGTGTTCCGGGGGTGATGGATGTGGATTGAGTTCACGCTGTTCTCTATCACTCGCCACTCGCTAACAGCTAAGCACGTCAGCAGGAATGATCGAGCAAAACCATGTGAGCCGTTTGGCGTTTGCCCCGGTTGCGTGTGAAAACCGTGGCTAACGCCAACGGCTCACATACCCGATGACACCTGCGTACCTGCGTACCTGCTTAACAGCTAACAGCTAACAGCTAGCAGCTAGCAGCTAGCAGCTAGCAGCTAACCGCGTTCGCGGCTTGGTTGAGTTAGAATGCGGGGGATTCTTGCCTCTTGATGGGATTGTCTTGTGATGCGTTTTGGCGGTTGGGTTGGTTGTGGCCTGTTGACTTGGATGTGCGTTGGGATGGGCGGTGTCGTCTGTATCCAGGACGCTGGTGCGCAAGAAGCGGCCGTGGCGGTGAAGGTGGGGCCGGAGGTTTCGTTGGATGATGCGGCTTTGCTGGCGCGGATTCGGGAGGGGATCGTTGTGCGGGCGGAACTTGGGAACGACGCGGGCGAGATGCAGGACTACCGGGAGACGATTCCGAAGTCGAGGGTGGAGTTCGAGTTGATCGCGATCTCGGGTGGTGAGTTTTTGATGGGGAGCCCAGAGGATGAACCGGACCGCCTGGAAGATGAAGGGCCGCAGCGTCGGGTGAAGGTCTCGCCGTTTTGGATGGGCAAACACGAGGTGACTTGGGATGAGTACGAGCCGTTCATGATGACGGAGGTCCGCCGCGAAAAGCATGGTGGCTGGACGGACTTTGACCCCGCGACTCATGACGCCGTGGATGGGGTCAGTCAGCCGACGCCGCCCTACACCGAGATGAGCTTTGGGATGGGACAATCGGGCTATCCCGCCGTCTGCATGACTCAGCACGCGGCCAACAAATACTGCCAGTGGCTGAGTGCTCAGACGGGGCACTTCTATCGGCTGCCAACGGAAGCTGAATGGGAGTATGCCTGTCGGGCGGGGACAACGTCCGCGTACTCGTTCGGCGAGGGCGATTTAGATGAGCACGGTTGGTACTACGACAACAGCAACGACAAGTATCAGAAGGTGGGTACGAAGAAGCCGAACCCATGGGGGCTGCATGACATGCACGGCAATGTGTCGGAGTGGACCGCGGACGCTTATGGGGAGTCCTATCCGGTGCCCGAAGATGGCGGTGTGTTGGTCAACCCTTGGACGGTGCCGGAGCGGTTGTATCCCCGCGTGGTTCGGGGCGGCAGTTGGTTCGATGACCCGGATCGGTTGCGCTCGGCGGCACGGATTGGTAGCTCCGAAGATTGGAAGCAACAGGATCCGCAGTTGCCCAAGAGTTTGTGGTACCACACGGACGCGTCGTGGGTTGGGTTCCGCGTGGTCCGGCCGGTGGAGATTCCGACGCTGGAAGAGATGGATGCGTCTTGGAACAGTGCTCGTGGGAAGCGATGAAGTAGCCGGATTCGCCAAGAATTCGGATGGGGGAGGTGATGCGGTCCGAGATTTGGTCGATCGGTCGGCGCGGCGTGTTGAACCACGAAAGACACGAAGCACACGAAAGGTTGCGCTTGATTTGTTTCGTGTGATTGGTGTGTTTCGTGGTTGGTTCGTCGGTCAGGTGAGACCTGGCTTGTCGCTTGGTCGCTGGATTCGCCAAGAATTCAGTGGGACGAGTGGGTGGGCGGTCCCTCGCTGACGCGTCGGGTTGTGATGGAGGTAGCTGGATTCGCCAAGAATTCAGATGTTGGAGTCGGTTGAGCGGGCGAGTTCGAGGCGAATGCGCTGGCGGTTGTTTGCGTGCCGGAGGGTGCCAGCCACTTTGGGCGGCATGGTCGACGACGGCCTCGTCCGGGGCGACATGGCGATGTCGGCACGCGGTCTCGGGGCTGACGCCCCGAGCTACCGATGTCGGCCCCTCCGGGGCGAGTTGTGATGTTCGATCGCCGGATTTGCCAGAATTCGGAGGTTGGAAGTGGTTGAGGTCCGAATTCTGGCGAATCCGGCTACGATTGCCGGAGGGTGCCAGCCATTTTGGGCGGCATGGCGATGTCCGCGCGCGGTCTCGGGGCTTCCACCCCGAGCTACCGATGTCGGCCCCTCCGGGGCGAATTGGGATGCTTGGTAGCTGGATTCGCCAGAATTCAGAGGTTGGAGTTGGTTGAGCGGGCGAGTTCGAGGCGAATGCGATGGCGGTGGTTTGCGAGCCGGATGGTGCCAGCCACTTTGGGCGGCATCGTCGACGACGGCCCCGTCCGGGGCGACATGGCGATGTCCGCGCGTGGTCTCGGGGCTTCCGCCCCGAGCTACCGACGACGGCCCCTCCGGGGCGAGTTGGGATGCGTGGCTCTGGAGGAGTCCAGGTGGGCGGCGTTGTTGTAGCCGGATTCGCCAGAATTTGGAGGGACGAGTGGGTGGGCGGTCTCTCGCTGACGCGTCGGGTTGTGATGGAGGTAGCTGGATTCGCCAGAATTCAGATGTTCGAAGTGGTTGAGGTCCGAATTCTGGCGAATCCGGCTACGATTGCCGGAGGGTGCCAGCCATTTTGGGCGGCATGGCGATGTCCGCGCGTGGTCTCGGGGCTTCCGCCCCGAGCTATCGATGTCGGCCCCTCCGGGGCGAGTTGTGATGCGTGGCTCTGGAGGAGTCCGCGATGGGCGGCCCTGTTGACGCCGGATTCGCCAGAATTCGGATGGGTGAGTGGGTGGGCGGTCCCTCGCTGACGCATTCGGGTTGTGATGTTGGTCGGCGGATTCGCCAAAAATTCAAAGGATCGGTAGCTGGATTCGGCAGAATTCGGATGTTCGAAGTGGTTGGGATCCGAATTCTGGCGAATCCGGCTACGGGAGGCGACGTGGGTCAGACGTCTTCGTCGTCCTCGTACTCTTCTTCGTCGTAGTACTCTTCTTCCTCTTCCTCGTCTTCGTACTCTTCTTCCGCTTCGGTTTGCGAAGTGGTCTTGGGGGCAGCGGTGGCAGTGGCCGCGGCGGTGTCGTCGGTGATGCCTTGCATCGCGTTCCACTGTTCCATCGTCAGCAAGACTTCGCGTGACTTGGACCCGTTGTACTGGCCGACGATGCCGTCTTCGGCCATGTAGTCGACCAACCGTGCGGCTCGTCCATAGCCGATCCCCAGGCAACGTTGGATCAACGACAAAGATCCGCGGCCTTCGCGAATCACGACTTCGATGGCGGACTCATACAACTCGTCTCGCTTGCGAAGTTTGTCGACGTCCATCTCGGAGGCATCGCCTTCTTCGTCGTTGATCTTCAAGTTCATCAGCTCGCCGACGAATTGTTGTTCGCCGCCGCTGCTGCAGTGGTCGCAGACACGATCGATCTCGGCGTCGGACAGGTAAGTCCCCTGCCCTCGAATCAGCGTGCTGGTTCCCGGCCAGAGGAACAGCATGTCACCGTTGCCGAGCAATTTGTCCGCACCGTTTTCATCGAGCACAACGCGGCTGTCCGTTTTACTGGCGACCTGGAAACTCAGACGTGCGGGCAAGTTCGATTTGATCAGACCCGTGATGACGTCCACGGTTGGCTTTTGCGTTGCCAGGATCAAGTGGATTCCAACGGCTCGACTCTTTTGAGCCAAACGGATGATGTGCGTTTCGACTTCTTTGCCAGCCGTCATCATCAAGTCGGCCATTTCGTCGGCGATGATGACGATGAAGGGAAGCTTGTCCGGCACGTCGGTGTTCTCGTCGTCTTCATCCACTTCCAACCGACGCAGGACTTCTTCACGGCCCAGATCATTGAAGCTGTTGATGTGACGCACGCCGGCTTTGGCAAGCAGCGAGTATCGCTCTTCCATCTTCTCAACGGCCCAGCCAAGGATCGCTTCGGCCTTCTTCATGTCCGTGATCACGGGGTGCATCAAGTGAGGCAGCCGACCATAACCAGACAGCTCGACCATCTTGGGGTCAATCATCAACAAGCGGACTTCGTCGGGGCGGCAGCACATCAGGATGCTGGTGATGATCGCGTTGAGACAGACCGATTTACCGGTACCGGTTCGACCTGCAATCAACAGGTGAGGCATCTTGGCCAAGTCGACTGGCATCGGTTCGCCCGAAACGTCTTTGCCCAAGAAGACTGGGATGTTCATCTTCGAGATCCGTGAATCGGATTCTTCGATCACATCGCGAAGCCGGACGACTTGTCGGATCTCGTTGGGGACTTCGATGCCGACGGTGTTCTTGCCGGGGATCGGTGCAACGACGCGAACGCTGGGGACTCGCAGGGCGATGGCGAGGTCATCGGCGAGCGCCGTGATTTTGTTCAGACGCAGGCCGCTTTCGAGTTCCAGTTCGTACTGGGCGATGACCGGACCGATTTCGACATTGGTGACGGTGACGTTGAAGCCAAAGCTGCGAATGGTTTGCTGCAGCATCGCGCTCTTCTGAAGCGCCTCAGCGTGCTGTTCTTCGTAGTCAAACCCGTCGCTGCCTTCCAGCAGTTCCAGACTGGGCAAGTGATACTGCGCGATGCCTTCCGGGGCCCCTTCCTGGACCGAGTCGTAGAGCTCTTGCTTGGCGTCTCGCTGCTTGGGCATCTTGATCGTTGGCGGGGGGCTCTCCTCGTGCGCGGAATCCTTGCGCAGGGTCGTGGTTTCGCCTTCGACTTCGAGGTCGCGCGTGGGAGCTTCTTCTTCCTCCTCTTCCCATTCCTCGTATTCGTACTCGTATTCTTCGTCCGCGGGCGCTTCCTTGGATTTCGTGAGGCTGGCACCAATCCCGGCTGCAGCGGCCAGGCCAGCGGCACCGAGCTTGGCGGCTTTGGCGAGCCCATTGGCCGGAGCGGCTTCTTCTGCGGCTTCGGCTTCCTCAGCCACGGCTTCGCGTTCCTTGGGTTTGCGAACGCGGATTGTGGGTCCGCTTTCGGCGGGCTCGGCCGGGTCGATGCGACCGCCGTTGGGATCCAGCGACGCGTCGGATTCGTCCCCGTCGATCAGGATGGGGCCATCGAGGTCGCTGAAGGGTTGGCGGCGCCGGCGGAGTGTGACTGGCATGACCTGGGCGGCTTTCGCGAACCCACGACGAGAAGCCTTGGCCCCACCGACAACCACGGTTCGACCGGCGTAGACCAGCATGTAATCCGTCGTCAGCAACAATCCGACCGACAGCACCGTCAGCGTCAAAATCCACGAGCCGACGGGATGGAAGTGTTGCAGCAAGAACGCGGAAGTCATCGCGCCGAGGTAGCCCCCGTTGCCGACGACCGGCATGCCGCCCAGTTCGATGTCCGTCATGGCGGCGGCGGTGGTCACGGCCAGCAAGGTGATGCAGCCCCCGAGGGACCGCAGCACGGGCGCGTTCATGTGCCCGCGAATCAGGAGCGCGGTCGAGATGCCTCCGCCAGCCGAGATCACCAGGGCGGATCCGATTCCGACGGCGCTGAGCAACATCGCTGAGATCAGGGCGCCCAGCGAGCCGCAAGCGTTT
Organism: Rhodopirellula sp. P2; assembly: GCF_028768465.1. Taxonomy (GTDB): domain Bacteria; phylum Planctomycetota; class Planctomycetia; order Pirellulales; family Pirellulaceae; genus Rhodopirellula. The sequence goes on along the minus strand of NZ_CP118225.1, from coordinate 7,258,504 downwards.
TGCACGATTTCGTTGGCGGGATAGACCGCCAAATCTGGTGTGAAGAATTGGTCGAGCGGCCAGACCGGGGTGGGGACTGGGTCGGCGGGATCGTGCGTCATCACCGAGACCAATGTCAACAACGTCGCCGCGACCAGCAGCAGAGCTGGGATATCACGTCGAATGTCCACCGCGCGAGGCGGGGCGGATTCGTGCGATTCGGCGTTGGCCGTCGTGGTGGACATGGCGTTGAGTTGGAAAGGCCGGAGTGGAGCTGGATTCGCCAGAATTCAGATGTTCGGGTTGGTAGCGTCCGAATTCTTGATGAATTCGGCGATGGGGTTGGTGGGGATGAGTCCGGTGCGTGCCCTCCCCTCGCTTCGCTCGACCCTCCCAGAGGGAGGGGGGAGTGTTCTCCGTTGCTGGTAGCTGGATTCGCCAGAATTCAGGTGTTCGGGTTGGTTAGCGTCCGAATTCTGGCGAATCCGGCTACGGGTGGGGTTGGTTCGCGTCTGAATGCTTGGTGAATTCGGCGACGCGAGGGGGCAACTTGGGCGCATCTACCCTCTTTCGTCGTCAGTCGGGCAAGGTGCCCTACAACTCGACCGCAGCGAGCGTCATAATCGCTCGTTTTCCCCATCGCATCACATTTGGATGCCCACGGCCTCGTGGGAACGAAAACGGCATGTTTGACGACAAAATCGGCGACCTCGGAGTGACCTTCGACGATGTCCTGTTGCAACCTCGATACAGCGAGGTCGTGCCCAGCGAGGTGGACGTCAGCAGCCAGATGACCCAGCGAATCCGGCTGCAAATCCCATTGATCTCGTCGCCGATGGACACGGTGACCGAGTCTGAGATGGCGATTGCCCTGGCAAAAGAGGGCGGTTTGGGCATTGTGCACAAGAATCTGTCGGTTCGACGACAGACCGAAGAGGTGCTCAAGGTCAAACGCTCGGCCAACGGGATCATCGTCAATCCGGTGACCCTGAATCCGGCTCAAAAAGTCAGCGCGGCGGCGGAGCTGATGGACCGGGCGAACGTCTCGGGGATCCCGATTGTGCAGGACGACCGGACTTTGGCAGGAATTTTAACTCGGCGGGACCTGCGGTTCTTGGAAGACCCGGACATGCCGATTTCCCAGGTAATGACGCGTCAAAACTTGGTCACGGCGGTTGGGAATGTAACGCTTGCGCAAGCTGAGAAGATTTTAACGGAAAAAAGGGTCGAGAAACTTCTCCTGATTGACGAAGAAAGAAAACTGACGGGGTTAATTACGATTCGCGACATCGACATGATGAAGCGTTACCCGCGGGCTTGCAAAGATCCGCAGGGACGTCTTCGAGTCGGAGCCGCGATTGGTGTGGGTGACTATGAACGAGCGGAAAGCTTGATCGGCAAAGGTGTCGACGTGCTGGTGGTCGACTCGGCTCATGGACACAGCCGGAATGTGATTGAGACCGTCCGAGAGATTAAGCAGAACAAGTCATGGGACATTGATGTCGTGGCGGGGAACGTCGCAACGGCCGAGGGCGCAGCAGATTTGATTGCGGCCGGGGCTGACGCGGTGAAGGTTGGCATCGGTCCGGGATCGATTTGCACCACACGGGTGATCAGTGGCATTGGAGTGCCTCAGATCACTGCGATTTTAAGTGCGGTGAAGGTCGCTCAAAAGAAGAACATTCCTGTCATCGGCGACGGAGGAATCCGTTTCAGTGGTGACATCACCAAAGCAATCGCCGCTGGGGCGAGCACCGTGATGATCGGCAGTTTGTTTGCCGGTTTAGCGGAGAGTCCTGGCAAGATGATTTTGTACCAAGGTCGTACCTTCAAGGCGTACCGTGGGATGGGATCGATGGGTGCGATGGTGAAGGGAAGCAGTGATCGGTATCGCCAAAAAGGCACCGAGGCGGGCAAGCTTGTCCCCGAAGGTGTCGAAGGACGCGTGCCGTTCAAAGGCCCGCTCAGCGATTACGCCTACCAGTTGGTCGGTGGCTTGCGTGCGGGCATGGGATATGTCGGTACACGGACGATCGAAGAACTCCGCCGCGACGCGAAATTCATTCGCGTGTCGGCCGCTACGGTGAGGGAGAACCACCCGCATGACATTGCGATCACACAAGAAGCGCCCAACTACAGTCCCGATGTTCATTCGGGCGACGCCAGTTGAGGCAGACGTTCCGACGACCAGTCGCCTGAGCCACTTGCCAGGTCGATGGGTCCGCCGACGATGGCTGGCCGGATGCATTGCAGCCGGCCTCAGCGTCGGTGCACTTTCCGCCAACTCGGCGGTGATGGCCCAAGACAGCTTCGGCCCCACCCGCGTGGACTCGCCCACGCATCCTCTTTCGGCGAACCCTTCGCCGGCTCCGGGGCATCCGGTTGGTCAGCCCATTCCGCGGATGCGAACCGCGGATCTGATGCAGGCTCACACGAACCAGCCCGCTGCCGCGCCGGCATCGCCGATGCGTCGTCCCGGTTGGGATCTGCAATGGCGAAAGAGCCCGCAGGTCGCCTCGGAAGAAGCCGCTCGGATCAGCAACGCTGCTTTCCATGAGACAGCGCCCCAGCAACACGAAACCTCGTTCCAGCAATCGGTCGCTCACGCTCAACCGATCCAGCAAGGCGTTGCTCCTCAGACTGCTGTTTCTCCGTCCGCTGCAGCACCGGTCAGGGAACCACAAGCCAACCCTGCTGGCCCGGCCGTGGTGATGGTCTCGGGAACGAGCCGCCGCAACCAGGGTGCCGATTCCACCTCGATCCATCCCGCTGCGTTCTTGCAGCAACCCGGGTCAGGGTTTGGGTTGCCTGAGTTCGACGCTGCACCGCCAGCCGACTCGCAACCGCTCTCGCCTCCATCGTCCAGCGGGTTCGGTGTGCCCGGTGACAACGGAGCCGCCAGCGGAAGCCGTCCGAATTGGAACGCCAACCCGTTCCGAGATGAATTGGGAGCGAACCCGAACGCAGCCCCTGGCAATGGACTCAGCTCGCCCGTCGAGATGGTGCCACCTGGATTGGAAGCGTTGCCCGCTCCGGGATTGGACTCGCCGAATGTGACACCCGATACGTTGGGACAACCCGACGCTTTGGGGCAACCGGATGCCGGGCCATCGATTCGCGACATGTTGCAAGACAAATCGAATCTGCCGCAGCAACCACCGCCGTCGGAACCAGAATCTCTGGAGTCGCCTTCGGACCGGTTTGAATCCAATCCGTTTGATCGTCGCGACCAAGAATCGAAGGCACGCGATGAGCTGGACCGCCTGGAATTGGAAGCTCGGGACGGAGGCCGTTTGCGACCGCAGGCGGACCGCGATGACGCTCCGATCATGAACGACGATGGACCGATTCGTCGCGCCACTGGGTTGTCGTGTGACGACTTCCGTTCTCGGATCGCCGCCCAAACGATCGATCAGGTTTCGCTGGACATCAGCCCACCGTATCGTCCCGACGTGATCGATGAAGGCGAATACGTGAAGCTGAAAGAACGCTTTGACGAGCGTCAAGAATCACGGGTCTGGCGAAGCATCGATGGCCGTCCCATGGGCACCGGTCGCTTGGTTGATCTGGCTTATGAAAAAGCTGTGATCGTGACGGAGTTTGGATCCCGTGAAGAGTTGCCAATCAACCGATTGAGCGAAGCGGACTTGGGATTCATTTCCGAGAACTGGGGATTGCCGACGGAGTGCTTGTTGGAACAAGTCGCTTTCACACCGCGTCGTTGGAAACCGACGACGGTGGTTTGGGCCGCGTCGAACTTGTGCCACAAACCGTTGTACTTCGAAGAAGTCAACTTGGAACGTTACGGTCACACCGCGGGTCCCGTGTTGCAACCGGTTTTGTCATCGGCTCACTTCTTTGCGAACATCGCGGTGCTGCCGTACAAGATGGGCGTGCACTCGCCGCATGAATGCCAGTACGCGTTGGGTTACTACCGTCCCGGCAACTGTGCTCCGTGGATCATCCCACCGGTGCCGTTGAGCTTGAGGGGAGCTTGGTACCAAGCCGCCGCGGTCACCGGCACGGCACTCTTGGTTCCTTGATCCAGAGTCACCCGTCGTAGCTGGATTCGTCAAGAATTCAGAGGATCGGTAGCCGGATTCGCCAAGAATTCAAAGGATCGGTAGCTGGATTCGCCAGAATTCAGAGGTTGGAGTTGGTTGAGCGGGCGAGTTCGAGGCGAATGCGCTGGCGGTTGTTTGCGTGCCGGATGGTGCCAGCCACTTTGGGCGGCATCGTCGACGACGGCCCCGTCCGGGGCGACATGGCGATGTCCGCACGCGGTCTCGGGGCTTCCGCCCCGAGCTACCGACGACGGCCCCGTCCGGGGCGAGTTGGGATGCGTGGCTCTGGAGGAGTCCAGGTGGGCGGCGTTGTTGTAGCCGGATTCGTCAAGAATTCGGGGGGACGAGTGGGTGGGCGGTCCCTCGCTAACGCATTCGGGTTGTGATGTTGGTCGGCGGATTCGTCAAGAATTCGGAGGTTCGGTAGCTGGATTCGCCAGAATTCAGAGGTTGGAGTTGGTTGAACGGGCGAGTTCGAGGCGAATGCGATGGCGGTTGTTTGCGTGCCGGAGGGTGCCAGCCACTTTGGGCGGCATCGTTGACGACGGCCCCGTCCGGGGCGACATGGCGATGTCCGCACGCGGTCTCGGGGCTTCCGCCCCGAGCTACCGATGTCGGCCCCTCCGGGGCGAGTTAGGATGTTCGGTAGCCGGATTTGCCAGAATTCAGAGGTTGGAGTTGGTTGAGCGGGCGAGTTCGAGGCGAATGCGCTGGCGGTGGTTTGCGTGCCGGATGGTGGCAGCCACCTTGGGTGGCATCGTTGACGACGGCCCCGTCCGGGGCGACATGGCGATGTCCGCACGCGGTCTCGGGGCTTCCGCCCCGAGCTATCGATGTCGGCCCCTCCGGGGCGAGTTGTGATGTTCGGTCGCTGGATTCGCCAGAATTCGGAGGGACGAGTGGGTGGGCGGTCCCTCGCTGACGCATTCGGGTTGTGATGTTGGTCGGCGGATTCGCCAGAATTCAGAGGATCGGTAGCCGGATTTGCCAGAATTCAGAGGTTGGAGTTGGTCGAGCGGGCGAGTTCGAGGCGAATGCGCTGGCGGTGGTTTGCGAGCCGGATGGTGCCAGCCACTTGGGGCGGCATCGTCGACGACGGCCCCGTCCGGGCGGCGTGGCGATGTCCGCGCGTGGTCTCGGGGCTTCCGCCCCGAGCTACCGATGTCGGCCCCTCCGGGGCGAGTTGGGATGTTCGGTCGCTGGATTCGCCAGAATTCGGAGGATCGGTAGCTGGATTCGCCAGAATTCAGAGGTTGGAGTTGGTCGAGCGGGCGAGTTCGAGGCGAATGCGATGGTGGTTGTTTGCGTGCCGGAGGGTGCCAGCCACTTTGGGCGGCATGGTCGACGACGGCCCCGTCCGGGGCGACATGGCGATGTCCTCGCGCGGTCTCGGGGCTTCCGCCCTGAGCTACCGACGACGGCCCCTCCGGGGCGAGTTGGGATGTTCGATCGCCGGATTTGCCAGAATTCGGAGGGACGAGTGGGTGGGCGGTCCCTCGCTGACGCATTCGGGTTGTGATGTTGGTCGGCGGATTCGCCAGAATTCAGAGGATCGGTAGCTGGATTCGCCAGAATTCAGAGGTTGGAGTTGGTCGAGCGGGCGAGTTCGAGGCGAATGCGATGGTGGTTGTTTGCGTGCCGGAGGGTGCCAGCCACTTTGGGCGGCATGGTCGACGACGGCCCCGTCCGGGGCGACATGGCGATGTCCTCGCGCGGTCTCGGGGCTTCCGCCCTGAGCTACCGATGTCGGCCCCGTCCGGGGCGAGTTGGGGCGAATCCGGCGACCACTGCAGGGAATCTGGCGGCAGTCGGAAATGTTCTGTGCGTTTCGTTATAACGAAGCGTATGAACACCACGTCCAAGAGCGATTCGGTGCCGACTCACGTGGAATCGGTGGCGAACATGATCGATCGGCTGGGTGAGCCTCCCGGGGACATCTGGGATCGCTTGGTCGTCGCTGCGGAAGCAATGTTCCCGGACACGGAGACCGCGGCTTCGTCGAGCAATTCGATTCGCTCACCCAGTCACGCGTTTTGGCAATCGCATGGGGTGGATCGACACGGGCAATTGATCGGCTTGACCGAAAGCGATGCAGCGACCGAGCCATCTCTTGAGGAGGACCGCGCTGACTCGGAACCAACTGACGACGAGTTCGTGGAGCCTCTCCAGCTGAACGATCCGGCGGAACTCACCAGGTTCGATTCGAAACCCAAGCGGTCTTTCATTTCCGAGCCCATTCTGATCGGTGCGATTGCGGCAATCGTTTTGCTCGGTGCGGCGTTTCTTTGGTGGCCAAGTTCCGAACCAGGGCTGGCGCAGACATCCAGTGATTTCGCAGGAGAGGGTTTGGAGTCAAAGGAAGCAGCGGATGTCTTTGACGCGGGATTCATTGCGACCAACGATGAGTCGGCGATGGAACTGGGAACGCTGATGGACTCCGGCACATTGGACTCGTCCGCATCGGCAGACGCCTCGGCGGGAGGCGTCGAGATCAGTGCCTCTGAGATTGTGGAGCCGAGCCCGGTCGCACAGTCTTCGACCGGGAAACCATCGACGGCGGAGGCGAGCGAGATGACATCGTCGGCGTTTTCGTTGGATGACCTGATTCCCGCTCCGGTCGCGACGGAATCTTCCAGTGACGAAGAGGCTGGCGAGGTTGATCAGGCCACGACCAACGCAGTGTTGGCTTCGGAAGACGTTCGTTCCGCATCGTTTGGTGGTGGCGAGGAAGCGGATGTGATGAGTGATGGTGACGCGGACGACATGGACTCGGACGCGGTGACCGGATCCACGGAAGCGTCGATGGCGGCGGACTCGCAAACGTTCTTCGTTTCATTGCCGCCACTCCCCATCGCTGGTTCCGATGCAGCCCAACACGATTCCTGGCCGGTTTCATCCTGGACGAACACGGGGCTGGGCTTTCCTGGCAATGGAGCCGCGTTTTCGATTTCGGATGCAAGAGTCGATGGTGGATCGATCCTGCGGACGTCAGATCAAACCGCGATCGCAACGTTTCGCGCGCAGACGGACGAGAAGGAATCGAGGCTGGAGTGGTTGCCGGGGGCGTTGGACGCGGATCGAAAGGCGTTGCTTCACGGACGAATGGAACTTGCCGCGGGACGTCGTGTTTATTTGCGGCCGAGTTTACGTGGGGATGCGATCCCAGTGGACTTGGCAGAGCGGGATGGGAAGAGGAAGTGGGATTTGGAGGCGCCTCCCGAACCCAAGCGATCTCGGTTGAGCATGAATTTGGAAGTGCCCGAGGGAGTGGATGTGGGGTGGATCGAACCCATTGAAAACGCATCGCCACGCAAGGTTCGCGGCATCGCGGTGTTGAGCCAACAAGATTCGGAATCGGTGGCGGTGGTGGTTCGGGTGGACGTTCAGACAACGCGGATGATGACGGTTCGAGTCCGATTTGGGGCGAGGCTGGACCCGTCGATGCCATGGCAATGGACCGACCGCACGGATGTCTCGCAGACGCTGGCCGCGGTGACTCGGCAAATGGAACTCGCCGACTTGAGACACACTGAATTGGAGGCCGCGATTTCGCGAGCCGAGAGTTCGCGGGCGCGGCGTTTGGAGGCTCGCTTGGATCAGCAGTTGGACCAACTCGAGAGTCAGCAGAAGAGTTGGAAGATGTTTGCCGAGCGTTTGGCGGAGCTGGATCAGCTCATCGCAACGCTGGCGGGGCAAGCGAGTCTGTCGGCCGAGTTGTTTGTTTCCTGGCCGGATGATGAACAGCCGATCCTTCGGCTGACGTCGGCAGACGGCTGACGTCTTGGTAGCCGGATTCGCCAGAATTCGGAGGTTCGGTAGCCGGATTCGCCAGAATTCAGATGTGCGAGTTGGTTGAGCGGGCGAGTTCGAGGCGAATGCGCTGGCGGTTGTTTGCGTGCTGGAGGGTGCCAGCCACTTTGGGCGGCATCTTCGACGACGGCCCCGTCCGGGGCGGCATGGCGATGTCCGCGCGTGGTCTCGGGGCTTCCACCCCGAGCTACCGATGTCGGCCCCTCCGGGGCGAGTTGTGATGTTCGGTAGCCGGATTCGCCAGAATTCGGATGGTTCGGTAGCTGGATTCGCCAGAATTCAGATGCGCGAGTTGGTTGAGCGGGCGAGTTCGAGGCGAATGCGCTGGCGGTGGTTTGCGTGCCGGATGGTGCCAGCCACTTTGGGCGGCATCGTCGACGACGGCCCCGTCCGGGGCGGCATGGCGATGTCCGCGCGTGGTCTCGGGGCTTCCGCCCCGAGCTATCGACGACGGCCCCTCCGGGGCGAGTTGTGATGTTCGGTCGCTGGATTCGCCAGAATTCGGAGGTTGGAGTTGGTCGAGCGGGCGAGTTCGAGGCGACTGCGATGGCGGTTGTTTGCGAGCCGGATGGTGCCAGCCACCTTGTGCGGCATCGTCGACGACGGCCCCGTCCGGGGCGGCATGGCGATGTCCGCGCGCGGTCTCGGGGCTTCCGCCCCGAGCTACCGATGTCGGCCCCTCCGGGGCGAGTTGGGATGTTCGGTAGCTGGATTCGCCAGAATTCAGATGCGCGAGTTGGTTGAGCGGGCGAGTTCGAGGCGAATGCGATGGTGGTGGTTTGCGTGCCGGATGTTGCCAGTCACCTTGGGTGGCATCGTCGACGACGGCCCCGTCCGGGGCGGCGTGGCGATGTCCGTGCGCGGTCTCGGGGCTTCCGCCCCGAGCTACCGATGTCGGCCCCTCCGGGGCGAGTTGTGATGTTCGATCGCCGGATTTGCCAGAATTCGGAGGGACGAGTGGGTGGGCGGTCCCTCGCTGACGCGTTCGGGTTGTGATGTTCGGTAGCTGGATTCGCCAGAATTCAGAGGTTGGAGTTGGTCGAGCGGGCGAGTTTGAGGCGAATGCGCTGGCGGTGGTTTGCGTGCTGGAGGGTGCCAGCCACCTTGGGCGGCATCGTCGACGACGGCCCCGTCCGGGGCGACATGGCGATGTCCGCGCGCGGTCTCGGGGCTGACGCCCCGAGCTACCGACGACGGCCCCTCCGGGGCGAGTTGTGATGTTCGGTAGCCGGATTCACTCGGGGTCGGCATCTGGAATTCCGAGAGATCTGCCTTCTTCCGGTTTGGCTTCGTCGGCGTTTTCAGTTTCCGCCGCGTTGTCCTTGTCACGCTCGCCTCGTTTGCTGCGGCGCGAACGTCGTTCGGTGGGCGGAGGCGTTTCGCCGTAGACGCGATCGGTTGTGATTTGGATCGATTCGGCTTTGACCTTGGTGTCGTCCGGCGGTTGGTAGAAGCCTCGCACGTCCACGGCGTCACCCGGTTGGGCCAGCGACAGATTGTTGACCCGAAGTTGCAGTTCCAGATCTGGTGACGTCATCGTTTGAACGGGAACATTGCCTGCTCGCAGTGCGACCCCGCCTTGCGGGTTGAGGGCCATAAGGTTGCCGACCACGGTCACGGGGCCGGTCGGTGGACCTGCATTGCCGCGCTGCGGTGGGTTGCTGGGGTAAACGCCAGGTTGAAAGTTTTCGCGCTCCCGACCTTTGAGCAACTTCGCGTTGACGGGGGCAAACAGTTCGAGCTTGCTGACCGGTTCCAAAGGCGTGCCGGCGGGTCCCAGGTTGGTTTTGAAGCGAACCAGCATGCCGGGACGCAAGTAGGCCGGCAAGGCTTTCGCGATGAAGGTCAGCTGCGAGACCGAGTCGGGGGTTTGCACCATGACTTCGGTGCCGTCTTCCCGCTCGATCGTCAGGATCATGCCGCGGGAGGAAACCAGTTTGCCGCGGAACGAGGTGACTTCGTTGGCGCCACCCGCGGCGGCGTTGTTGCCGAAACCCTGGGCGGTCGCGTTCGCGGGCGAAACGACAAGCAATCCGAAACAGATCAACAGGCCGCCAACGAATCGTTGAACGGCCGGACTGAAAGAAAGCGGGGACTCAAGCAGCGACATGGGTTGCCTCAGGTGGGAAGGAGGGAACCCAAATTATAACTATTCGTCGTCGGCACGCATGAAAGGTGTCAGGACCAGCGAGTAGTCGCAGAATTCGTCGGCATTGAAGTACAGGTCCAGTTCTCGTTGGGCCGATTCTTCGCTGTCGCTGGCGTGAACCAGGTTCATTTGGCGGCTGCTGCTGTAATCACCACGCAGGGTGCCCGGAGCGGCTTGCAGGCCGTTGGTGGCGCCGAGCATGTCGCGGACGACGCGAATGACTTCCAGGCCTTCCAAGGCGATGGCCACGACGGGCGCCGAGGTGATGAACTCTTCCAGCGAGGGGTAGAACGGTTTTTCGACGTGTTCGGCGTAGTGTTGCTTGGACAGCTCTGGTGTCACTTGCAGCAACTTCATGGCAACGATGTGCAGTCCCTTGGTTTCGAATCGGGACAGGACGTCACCGATCAAGCGGCGTTGGACACAATCAGGTTTGAGCAAGACGAGGGTGCGTTGCATGGCAGAAACACAAGGGTTCGAAAGGTTTTGAAAACAGGAAATTCGCCAAACAAACTCGGCGGAGCAGAAAAATACTCAACGCAGGCTTTCGTCGGAACCCGCCACGGCCGAGTCCGCCTGGGATGGGAGGTCGTGCAGTTTTGAAGTGCTGTGTTTCCAGGCGTTTCTCATCACCCTCCCCCTGGGAGGGTCGAGCGAAGCGAGGGGAGGGTCGAGCATCGGAACCAGCGCGTAACCCTCCCCGGCCCGAAGCGGGCCGACCCTCCCAAAGGGAGGGTGAAATAAAACTGCACGACCTCATGGCGATGGGGCGGCTTTTCGGGCGGTTCGTTCCAACCAGCTCAAAAACAGCCCGCCGACCAGCGTCGATCCGCCCTCCCCGATCGTCCACCATCCCGGCAATCCAGACATTGCATCGACAACCCATTGCAGCACTCCAAACGCGATCGTTCCCCGTGCCGCCCAGCGGATCAGGTCGCGATAGCGCGGCAGGTCGGCTGACAGGATGCACAGCAGCGCACCGACAAACCCATACAGCAGCGACAAATTGCGAGCGAGGTAGAACGTCAGCGGCGACTCGGGGAAGGGATCGATGCCGAGTTCCTGAGCGATTTCAATCATCCATTTCTCTGGCATGACCGCCGCGGCAAACGCCAGCAACGCGGCCGCACCGATGATTCGCAGGAACCATTTCAGTCGTTGATCAGGTGTCATGGGAGTCGGCCCAAGGAAGAGGCGGAGGCGTTTCGCAAACTTGGATGGCGGCAACTGCGTCGGCAGGGATCTCGATCGCACGGTGCCGATTCAAATCGACAAACACCCAGCGGGTTTGAACCTTGGCCAAAACGGTTTGATCGGACGGGCGAGTCACCGTGTATTGCCGCTGGCAGGAATATCGGTTCCAGCTGGGGATCCAAGTTCGGATGATCAGGTCATCGCCCGCCAGAGCCGCGGCGCGGTAGGTGATGTCATGCCCGCGAACGACCCAGCCGAAACCGGCTTTCAATGCCGCGGCCGCATCCCAGCCTTGGGCGGCGCTGTGATCGCGAGCGGCCCACAGCGTCCACTGCAAATACCGCAGGTTGTGGACGTGTTGCTGGGCATCGATTTCGTCCTCGGCAACGGTGTGATGCAGGTCAAAGAAGGCGTGAGGCATTCGAGAAGTCGTTTGCGAAGCGGCGTGCGAAGGGGGGATGAATGGTCGAAGTCATCCTATCGCGGCGTCACGTTTTCTGAACCCATGGGGCTTGGGAACCGCGTTTGCGTCCGTCGCTGGATTTGCCAGAATATCAGTGTGGTCCCTCGCTGACGCGTTCGGGTTGTGAAGTTGGTGGTAGCCGGATTCGCCAAGAATTCGGAGGTTGGAGTTGGTTGGGATCCGAATCCGGGGACGGGAGGCTCTGCCGTGAAACCGCGATGGGCGGCAAAAATCTGAAAACGGATCGTTCCTCTGCCGACCCACCCCGGTTTCCACTGCGTAAGAATGAACTCGGTCCGTCGTCCCGAACGCCATTTCTCACCTCCAGACGGCTGAATCCCCCCGATCCAAATGCAGGAGTTTCTGATGCCAGTGCCCTCCATCTTCGCTTCGCCATCCCGCTCGTTCGCGTCCATCGCGGCAGCCGGACTGTTGATTGTCGCGACGTCCTGCACTCAGGCCGCTCCGCCCGTGGGCACGAATTCGGACGACCCCAACGCCAACCCCAATTACAACGGCTTGCCTTTGGATTCCGAAATTGTCGAGGTCAAAACTCGGCCGGGCGAAAAGGTGGTGACGTTGGCGGGGGGCTGTTTCTGGTGCACGGAAGCCGTTTTTGAGCGGATGGAAGGCGTCAACGACGTCGTCTCGGGGTACATCGGAGGGAAAGTCAAGCGTCCCAACTACGATCAGGTTTGCGGCAAGATGACGGGGCACGCCGAAGCGGTCCAAATCTACTACGACCCGACCAAGACGAATTTTGAAGAGTTGCTCAAAGTGTTCTTCAAAACGCACGATCCAACGACCTTGAATCGACAGGGCGCCGATGGTGGCCCGCAGTACCGCAGCAGCATCTTTGTTCACAACGAGGAGCAACGTGAAATCGCCAAGAAGACCATTGAAAAACTGGGCAAAGAATACCGGGATCCGATCGTCACGCTGATCGAGCCCGCCACCAAGTTTTATGTGGCCGAAGAGTTCCACCAGGATTACTACCGCCGGAATCCAAACGCCGGCTACTGCCAAGCAGTGGTTGCCAACAAGGTCCGCAAATTCAACCGAGAATTCGGCGACAAGATCAAAGAATCAGCGAAGTAGATCCACGCTGGGTTCCTTGCCCAGCGGAATTCTTCCGTTGCTGTGTTTCATCGACGATGCGTTACATTGGACGCATGTTTGATCCCAGCTCATCGTCGACCGTTGCCCCTCCACTTCGCTCTCCTGTTGGAGAGGCGGCGCAGTTGGTCGATGCCGCTTTTCAGCGGGGCTTCGTAGGCTGCACCTCTCCCGAAACGAAGTTGGGGGAGAGGTCGAGCGACGCCGTTCAGGCGTACGCGAGGGAGGGGGCCGGGCATGGGAAGCGGCGTGAACTGCCCTTCCCCGGAAATCTCGCTGAACGCTCGCTTTCCGGCTTTTCCCGCCGCGGAGGTCGTGCCGTTTTATTTCACCCTCTCTTTGGGAGGGTCGGCCCGCTTCGGGCCGGGGAGGGTTACTCGCTGGTTCCGATGCTCGACCCTCCCCTCGCTTCTCATCACCCTCCCAGGGGGAGGGTGATGAGAAGCGTTTGGCAACACTGCACTTCAAAAGTGCACGACCTCCTGGCGGGCGGGGGGCGCAAGACGTTGGCAACGCAGCACTTCAAAACGGCACGATTTCCCGGTGGGAGAGGCGAGAGCCCAATGGAAATGAATTGGGTGTTCGCGAAATTAGCGGCAGGGCGCGAGCCCTCCGGTCGCACACCGGGCGGCTCGCGCCGCTCCGCTAAGAGTCTCGCCCTCGCCCGAGTCGTCACGGCATCGTTGCTGCTCATCGTGGGGGCGGAAACGTTGTCAGCACAAGTCGTGCAGCTTCCCAGTGTGCGACGGTTCTCTTCGACGAGCAGCATGTTGATTCCCGATCGAGGGACGGGATCGATCGGCGGAGTGTCGTCTTACCAAAGCGGGCGTTCTTCGCGTGGTCGACTCTCGCCTGGTGGAGCTCATGGTGGTGCCACTCGCACTGGCAACGCATCGGTCTCCGTGACGATCATCGATCACGACGAGATTGACCGTCAGTTGCTCGGCGAGGCGGACCCGCGTCAATTTGCAAAACAAAAAGCACAACAAGAAACGATTGCGGACGCGAAAGCGTTGGTGCAAAACGCCAGGCGGTTGCTCCAGAGCGGCGATCGTTTGCGAGCCCAAGGCACTTACGAGTTGGCGCTACATCGATTGGTGCGATTGTCCAAGCAAGGTCCGAATTCGCGAAATTCACCGAGTCCGGTGGGCGTATCGAAGGCAGCCAGCCAGGAGTACATGTTGGCCTATGCAAAACGTGAATACACACAGCACTTTGGTGAGCTGCCAGCGTGGGTTCCGCGGGATGATCGCACTTCGATATCTCGCATCGAAGCGGCTGGGCGCGAGCCCTCCGGTCACGCACCGGGCGGCTTGCGCCGCTCCGCGAAACAACCGGGCAGCATGCCGATGGTGGAGGTGTCGCCGTGATGTCACGACAGATGGGCGTCCGTTCCTGCCGCGATTTTTGCCGCCGGTTTGGAGTCGGACTGCGAGCCGGAGCGGACTTGTTGAAGCTGTTGGAAAGCGAAGCCAAGCACGGCTCCGCACGACAACGCGTCGCCATGACCAAGATTCGCGAGGGTGCCAAAGACGGTCACGCGATCAGTGAGATGATGCGGCATCAGAAGCCGTTCTTTCCGCCGTTGTTGGTGGTGATGACGCGGGTCGGTGAAACCACGGGGAGGCTCGAGCGGACCATGCTGGCGCTGTCCGAACACTACGCCCAACAATACACGCTTCGTCAGAACTTCATCCGCGCGATCGCGTGGCCAGGACTTCAGTTGTTGATTGGCGTCGGCGTGGTGTCGCTGATGATTTGGATCATGGGCGTGTTGACGGCTCCCACCGGCGGTGAGATGACCGACATGCTGGGGTTTGGATTGCGAGGCCCCAAAGGAGTCTTGATCTTCTGGTCCTACATCGCAGCCTTTGCCGCGGTGCTCGGTGGGATGTACTTGGCGTTCCGAAAGAACGTCGGCGGCATTCAGAACGTCGTGCCATTGGTGTATCAGGTTCCCGCGATCGGTGGTGCCATTCAAACGATCACACTGGCCCGTTTCGCCTGGACGTTGTCGTTGTCCTTGGACGCTGGGATCAACCCGATTGATTCGATCAAGCTGTCGTTGGATTCGACCGACAGTTCGTATTATCGAAGCGGAGCCAAGTCGGCTGAAGACGCCATTCGCGGCGGGGCCACGCTGAGTGAGGCGCTCAACCGAACGCATTTGTTCCCCGAGGAATTCATCACCCAGATCGAGATTGCGGAGCTGTCGGGGACCGATGCCGAATCCATCGACCAATTGGCGAAGGATTACGACGAACGAGCCAAAGGGGCGATGAAGACGATCGCGGGCGTGGCGACGGGCGTGATTTGGCTTTCCGTTTCGATGTGCTTGATCTTCATGATTTTCCGTATCTTCGGCAAAATCATGGGCTTCTATCAGCAGGGGTTTGAGCCGATTTAGCGGCACTCCTGCTCCTGCCCTGCTTTGCCAGCCAGACGCAGAAGCGAGCCGATTGCCAGTCTCCCGTGCTTTCCCAGCGGGCGAATTTCGCAACCCGCCGCGTCAGCAAGGAAGGATTCCCGATCGAGCCCGGAGGCTCGTTTTTGGGGCAATTGTCGTCGGCAGACGGTTTGCTCATCTTCGCATCGCTAGCCACTCGTTTATAGTCGTGCGTTGTTTCGCGAGGGAGCCAACAAGATTGCCCCCTCACGAAGTTCACCGAAAAGGGGTCTGACCCTCTCCGGTGAGTCCGCCAACAGAATGAAAATCAGCACGCCTCCAAAGGGTCAGGCCCCTTTCGGAGAGGTTCTCAATCAGGATTCAGACAAGCCCGTGGTCGACAAAGAACAAACCGCCGAACGAACGCCCTTTTTTGTCGACAAAAACGCGCCTCACAACGAAGTCGACTATCCTCGAATCGAAGCGGCCGTGCGCGAGATCCTGGAAGCGGTTGGTGAGGACCCCGATCGCGACGGGTTGCTGGAAACACCGGAGCGTGTGGCCCGGATGTACGCCGAAATGTTCGCCGGTTTGAAATCTGATCCTGGCCGACACCTCGCGAAAGTTTTTGCGGAGGACTACGACGAAATCGTGTTGGTGCGAGACATCAGTTTCTGCAGCATGTGCGAGCATCACCTGTTGCCGTTCACAGGCAAGGCCCACATCGCTTATTTGCCCAGCGGCAAAGTGGTGGGCTTGAGCAAGTTGGCTCGCGTGGTCGAAGAGGTCGCCCGGCGTCCGCAGGTGCAAGAGCGTTTGACCCACACGGTCGCGAATTTGATCGAGGATCGATTGTCGGCGCGAGGTGTCGCCGTGGTGGTCGAGTCGACGCACAGTTGCATGACGATGCGAGGCATTCGCAAACCGGGAAGTTTGTGTTTGACCAGCGCGATGCGAGGTGCGTTCAAGACGGATCCGAAGTCACGCGCCGAAGTGCTGGGGTTGATCAACCGCGCGGCCTCGTAACTGGGTGGGCCAGGACTCAGTGTGGTCCCTCGCTTACCGGCGTGTTGTGACCGACGTAGGCCAGGTTGTACCTGGCGTGGTGGCTTCCTTGTTCCCAGGCTCTGCCTGGGAACACACTGTCTTGGAGGCTCTGCCTCCCGATTCTGTCTCAGCAGGCGGAGCCTGCATTGCATTGCGTTCCCAGGCAGAGCCTGGGAACGAGAAGAACTCAGATGCTCGAGTGGGTTGCGATCCGAATTCTGGCGAATCCGGCTACGTTGCGGTGGCCTTGCCGTTTTGCGTCATCAGGGACACCACGATCAAGGTGACCAGAGCCAACGGAATCGTCACGATGCCGGGTTGGCTGAATGGAACGGGGCTGCTCAACGGATCGATGCCGTAAACCTTTTCGAAGGTGTCCGCGGACAACAGGATCCATCCCAGCGAACTGAACATGCCGACGATGACGCTGGCGATGATGCCTTGAGCCGTCGTGCGTTTCCAAAACAGCAGCATGATGAGTGCCGGTAAGTTCGCACTGGCCGCGATGCTGAAGGCCCACCCCACCAAGTAACTGACGTTGAGGTTGCGGAACAGGATCCCCAGCACAATCGCGATGGCTCCCACCACCACGGCTGCGATTTTCGCGATTCGAACCTGGCTGTTCTCGCTGAACTCCATGCCCATCACACCGCCGAGCAAATCGTGGGCGACGGCGCCACTGCTGGCCAGAATCAAACCGCTGACGGTGCCCAGCACCGTTGTGAAGGCGATGGCCGAGATGATGGCAAACAGCAGCCCACTCATCCCGCGAGCCAGCAGCGGTGCGGCCATGTTGCTGTTCGTCACATCCAGCGTGCCGCTGGTCATGGCGCCGAGGCCCAAGTACAGCGTCAGGACGTAGAAGAACCCGATGCTGGTGATGCCCACAATCGTGCTCTTGCGAGCGGCGGCGGCGTCCTTGACCGTGTAGTAACGAATCAAGATGTGTGGCAACGAGGCGGTGCCGCAGAACAGTGCCAGCATCAGGGACAGGAAGTTGAACTTGCCCTTCCAACTGTCGCTGCGAATGCCAGCGAATCGAGGGTGCTCGCCGGGTCGCAGAACCTGGGAACCACTGGTTGGTTTTTGGTAGAAGACTTGGGTGGTCGATCCGTCTTCGTTCTTCAGCGTTTCATTGCCCCAGAGCACGACGGTGCTGCGATTGAGAACGTCGAAGAACTTCAGCGGGCCAAGCGGCCCGGTTTCAGACTGGCCGATGTATTCGTTGGGCAGCATCTTGATCCGGCCGACCGGTCGCAAGTGGCCTTGGCCAGGTTGGTCGCCCTTGGGCAGCCCGCCAATCAACGTCTCGCCGCTCGGCATCGTCGTGATCGACTGGGCTTCCGAGACGATCATCGTCCCGCCTTCTTGGATGTCCGCACGGTAAACGTCGTAGCCTTCACCGTCCTCGCGAGTGAACTGGAGGTATTGGTCGTTGTCCGCCCAATTCGATGGCTCCACCAGTTCGCGATTCATGGCTTCTGCAATGGCTTGGCGATTGAATTCACCGATGGCGAAGCTGTGGGAAGGGAACGACTGGTTGTCGACCTTGAACCCTTGTTGCAGCACCATCACGACCAGAATCGCGCTGAAGACAACCAGCAGCGATCCCTTCAGAAACTGCACCCAGGTGGTCGAGACCATTCCGGCGGTGACCACAATCGTGATCACGACGGCACCGACCAGCAGCACGCCGACCCAGTGTGGGAAACCCAGCAGGGGTTGAATCAGAACCCCGGCGCCGACCATTTGGGGGATCAGATAGAACACGCTGACGATCAGCGTGCTGATCCCGGCCGCGGCTTTGATCCCCTTGGAATCAAATTTGGCGTCCAGTGCATCGGCGAAGGTGAATTTGCCGAGCCGCTTCATGGGTTCGGCGATCACGAACAAGGCCACGATCCAGCCGGCCAGGTAGCCGATCGAATACAGGAAACCATCGTAGCCGTAGGCCGCGATCATGCCGCAAATGCCCAGGAACGATGCCGCGGACAGGTAGTCTCCCGCGAAGGCAATCCCGTTGATGAACCAAGGGATTTGACCGTGGGCGGCGAAGTAACCCGCTGACGATTTGGCTTTGCCGCCAAGATAAAAGCTGAGTGCGATCGTGAAGCCGACGAACGCAAAGAAAACAACGACGGCGGTCATGGAAGGTTCGTAAATCATTCCGATGCCTCCGACGCTTGAGGCTCATCGACAGTCTTCATTCCGTAGATCAACGCCATTCCAATGGCGACCAAGATCAATGCGAATCCGTAGACGATCGCCAAGTTCAAGCCCGCGAAAACGATGGTGTCCATCACTTCCGCCTTGAAAGCATTCAGCAGCACAAACCCACCGTAAAGCAGCAGATAAATCACGAACAAGACCCATCCCAATCGGGAGGTTTGGTCTGAGGCGGGAGCGGCAGGGAGCGGAGTCGAGACATCGGAGGTGACCGATGGTTCCGATTCGGGGGCGGGATCTGAGGCGGACAAAGGAGGGACTTTTGCTGCGAGGGGACGAGACGACGATCGTTGGACGACGCAGTCTAGCTGAATCAAAGTGCCCGTTGTGGTTGGAAGCGAATCAGAACCGCTGTAGCTGGATTCGCCAGGAAAATCAGTGTGGTCCCTCGCTCACGCGTCGGGTTGATTGACTCGATTTCACAACCCGACGCGTGAGCGAGGGACCCACAGGCTCGTTGCAATGTCACGCGATCCCTCGCTAACGCTTCGGGTTAGGATTCAATTCACAGGCGTGACGCGGCGGGTTGTGACCGACGTAGGCCAGGCTGTGCTTGGCGTGGTGGCTTCCTTGTTCCCAGGCTCTGCCTGGGAACACACTGTCTTGGAGGCTCCGCCTCCCGATTCTGTCTCAGCAGGCGGAGCCTGCAGTGCATTGCGTTCCCAGGCAGAGCCTGGGAACGAGAAAAACTCAGATTCTCGAGTGGGTTGGAGTCCGAATTCTTGGCGAATCCGGCGACGGCTGGGGTGGCCTTGCTGACGGGGCGGGTCGTAACCGACGTAGGCCAGGCGGTACCTGGCGTGGTGGCTTCCTTGTTCCCAGGCTCTGCCTGGGAACACACTGTTTTGGAGGCTCCGCCTCCCGATTCTGTCTCAGCAGGCGGAGCCTGCAGTGCATTGCATTCCCAGGCAGAGCCTGGGAACGAGAAAAACTCAGATGCTCGAGTGGGTTGGAGTCCGAATTCTTGGCGAATCCGGCTACCGAATGAATGGCATTGGCAGACGCAGTCCGTCGTAGGCGAGGTGAACATGATCGGGCAGCGAGGCTTCCACGGGGCCGTGATCGATGTCGTGGCTCAAGTGAGTCAGGAAGGCTTGGCGTGGCTTGAGTTCTTCGATCACCTCGAGGGCTTCGTCGATGTTGAAGTGAGTCGGGTGCGGTGTGAACCGCAAGGCATCCAGGACCAGCGTGTCGAGGCCTCGCAGGCGATCCATGGACGACTCGGAGATGTGATTGGTATCCGTGCAATAAGCGAAGTCGCCCATGCGGAATCCCAGCACTTCGAAGTGCGGTCCGTGCTTCAGCGGAACCGGCATGATCCGAACGCCAAGAACCTCAAAGGGGTCGTCGTTGTTGATCGAGAGAATTTCGAGTTGGGGCCGTGATCCCGCATGGGTTTGTTCACGCTTTGAAAACGCGTAGTCGTAGGACGTGCGAATGCGAGCTTCGACGTCCGCACGGCAGTACAGCGGAACGGGACGACCGAGCCGAAACGGAAACAACCGCAGGTCATCCAACCCGTAGATGTGATCGGCATGTTCGTGGGTGAACAAAACCGCGTGCACGAGCTTGATTTTTTCGCGAAGCAATTGCGTTCGCAAATCAGGCGGCGTGTCGATCAGCAGATTGCCCTCGGGCAAGCGGATCAAGATCGAGCAGCGTGTGCGATTGTTGTGCGGGTCGGTGCTTTGGCAGACGTCGCATTCGCATCCAATCGCCGGCACACCGACGCTGGTCCCGGTGCCCAAGAAGATCACCTCGGGAGCCGGGTCGAGGGACGTTGGATGGGGCGCGGACGCTTCGGCTGGAGCAGGATCGGATGCGGTCATGCCGCGATGTTATCGCGGGTGAGCAGCCTCGTGCAGGTGAGGTGTTGAGTGCAGAACCGTTGGACGTTTGCCGGGGTGTGCACGGGCGTCGTCGCAGCGGCGGGCGACAACCGTCGCGGAGCGACGGAATCCGTCAGCCTTGGGTTTCAACCCAAGGTCATGGGAGTCCACAGCCGGGGGCACCGAGTCGCGGAGCGACGGCAGCCGGACACGCGCTCCCAACACCTGTCGCCACTCCGTGGCTTTCTTGTTTCGAGGACGCCACCCAGGACCTCGGGTTGAAACCCGAGGCTGGCGACTGCCACCGCTCCGCGGTTCCCTCATGCAACGCCTCCACCCCACAGTCGCAGCGCGATCACAGCCCAATGAGCATGGGTTTGACATCGAAACGCACCCCAGTCGCGGAGCGACGGAATCCGTCAGCCTTGGGTTTCAACCCAAGGTCATGGGAGTCCACAGCCGGGGTCACCGAGTCGCGGAGCGACGGCAGCCGGACACGCGTTCCCAACACCTGTCGCCACTCCGTGGCTGTCCTGGTTCGGGGACGCCACCCGAGACCTCGGGTTGAAACCCGAGGCTGGCGACTGTCACCGCTCCGCGGTTCCCTCACGCGACGCCTCCACCCCACAGTCGCAGCGTGATGACAGCCCAATGAGCATGGGTTTGACATCGAAACGCACCCCAGGCGCGGAGCGACGGAATCCGTCAGCCTTGGTTTTCAACCCAAGGTCATGGGAGTCCAGCCGGGGTCACCGAGTCGCGGAGCGACGGCAGCCGGACACGCGCTCCCAACACCTGTCACCACTCCGTGGCTTTCTTGTTTCGAGGACGCCACCCAGGACCTCGGGTTGAAACCCGAGGCTGGCGACTGCCACCGCTCCGCGGTTCCCTCATGCAACGCCTCCACCCCACAGTCGCAGCGCGATCACAGCCCAATGAGCATGGGGTTGACATCGAAACGCACCCCAGTCGCGGAGCGACGGAATCCGTCAGCCTTGGGTTTCAACCCAAGGTCATGGGAGTCCAGCCGGGGTCACCGAGTCGCGGAGCGACGACAGCCGGACACGCGCTCCCAACACCTGTCACCACTCCGTGGCTTTCTTGTTTCGAGGACGCCACCCAAGACCTCGGGTTGAAACCCGAGGCTGGCGACTGTCACCGCTCCGCGGTTCCCTCATGCAACGCCTCTGCCTCACAGTCACACCGCGATCACAGCCCAATGAGCATGGGTTTGACATCGAAACGCACCCCAGTCGCGGAGCGACGGAAGCCGTCAGCCTTGGGTTTCAACCCAAGGTCATGGGAGTCCAGCCGGGGTCACCGAGTCGCGGAGCGACGGCAGCCGGACACTCGCTCCCAACACCTGTCGCCACTCCGTGGCTTTCTTGTTTCGAGGACGCCACCCAGGACCTCGGGTTGAAACCCGAGGCTGGCGACTGCCACCGCTCCGCGGTTCCCTCATGCAACGCCTCCACCCCACAGTCGCAGCGTGATCACGGCCCAACGAGCATGGGTTTGACATCGAAACGCACCCCAGTCGCGGAGCGACGGAATCCGTCAGCCTTGGGTTTCAACCCAAGGTCATGGGAGTCCAGCCGGGGTCACCGAGTCGCGGAGCGACGGCAGCCGGACACGCGCTCCCAACACCTGTCACCACTCCGTGGCTTTCCTGGTTCGAGGACGCCACCCAAGACCTCGGGTTGAAACCCGAGGCTGGCGACTGTCACCGCTCCGCGGTTGTGCTCGCGGTCAACCGGGGCAGGTTCGTGAAGCGTTTGTCAAGACAGCGCTCGGCCACAGTCGCGGAGCAACGGGATCCGTGGGATGAGTGTTTCAGTTGCGGAGGCAAAAAAAACGGACCGACCCAGGTTTCCCCGGGACGATCCGTTCGATTCGCGGCCAACTGACCTCGCGACCAACCCGATGCGCGGATCAGCTGTTGGCGACGGCTTCTCCGTCTTTGACTGCTTCTTCACCCTCGTCTTCGGCTCCTTCGAGTGGTGCGACAAAGCCGCCGGCGACCAGGACCTTTTGCTTGATCTCGTCGGAGACGTCTGGGTTCTCGATCAAGAAGTTGCGAGCCTTCTCCTTGCCTTGCCCCAGGTAAGTGTCGCCATACTTGAACCAGGAGCCGCTGCGGTTGACGACTTTGTTCTCGGTTCCCAGATCCAACAAATCGCCTTCGAAGCTGATCCCGTTGGAGTGCATCATGTCGAATTCAGCGATCCGGAACGGAGGTGCGACCTTGTTCTTGACGATCTTCGCTTTGACGCGTTGACCGACTTGCTCTTCCCCATCTTTCAGGGCACCGATCCGACGAACATCGATTCGGCACGAGCAATAGAACTTGAGGGCACGACCGCCGGGGGTGGTTTCGGGGCTGCCGAACATCACACCGACCTTCTCACGAATTTGGTTGATGAAGACGACGGCGGATTTGCTCTTGGCGATCGCACCGGTCAACTTCCGCATCGATTGGCTCATCAAGCGAGCTTGCAGGCCCACGTGGCTGTCGCCGATCTCGCCTTCGAGTTCCGCCTTGGGCACCAAGGCCGCGACGGAGTCGATGATGATGACGTCGACGGCGTTGGATTTGACCAGCATCTCGCAGATCTGCATCGCCTCTTCACCGCTGCTGGGTTGGCTGACCAACAGGCTGTCCAGTTCCACGCCGAGCTTCTTGGCCCAACTGGGGTCAAAGGCGTGCTCGGCGTCGATGATCGCTGCGATCCCGCCGGACTTTTGGGCCTCGGCACCGATGTGCAGAGCCAACGTCGTCTTCCCGGAAGACTCCGGTCCAAAGACTTCGATGATTCGGCCTCGCGGGATGCCTTTTCCACCCAGAGCCATGTCGAGGCTGAGGCTGCCCGTGGAGATGCAATCGATGGTCAGCTTTTGGGACGCTCCCAGCGGCATGATCGCACCGTCGCCAAACGACTTTTCGATTTGTTGAAGCGTCGTCTTCAGACCGGGTTCTTTTTCCAGAATGGTCTTCATGCCCGGATCCAGCTTGACGCCCTTGGATGCTGCGGGCGTTGCCATGCGTGGTTGCTTTGCCATGTCCTGATTCCTTTATTCCCTGAACAAACTTTTGGTGTTTCCAATTCAAACCCAACCGATGCCCCGACCAACGATGGTCAGACATGGCAATCCCTGCGAAGTCGCAGGGGCGATCCTATCGAGGAAGCTGCCGGAGACAATGAAAGCTCGACAGGTTTTTCACGGAAGGATATGACGTCGGATGGACGTTTGGTTCATCGACGTTTGGGGCACAGAGTAGACCGCATTCGGCTGCCTCCTCTTCACACCTTTAGTATTCGTCAGGGGCGTGACACGTTTGGTCACGGGCGAGGCAATCCCTGGTCGAGCCGATGAGAAGCTCAGGCAAAGTGGCCTGCTAAATCGCGAATGGGACGCGTTTCGCGGGAACCACCGACGAAACGTTACGAGACGAGCTGGCTCGGGGGCCTGGGGGAACGCAATCGCCGCCCGGGTTTCTCTCGGACCGCCAACCACGCTGCGAACAGAATCAGGACGCTGACGATCTGCACCGAAGCGATGACCGCGGGGTGGGTGTGTCGAAGCTTGTCCATCCAGTGCCGAAGCATCGCGGGTTCGCGTTTCTCTTGCAAAATGATCTGATCTGAGAGGGACACTTGCGCAGGGATCCCCCCTAGGTGGTTGTGTGCACCGGGCCATTCCGCGACGTTTTCCCAGCCGTTGATGGTGCGTCGCCAGCCCACAGGAGGCACCGCTCGCGGGCCGCTGGCGACGGGTGGTTGCGCCGCCGCTGGTTCTGGCGGCAGTTCGGCCAGCGTTGGCTGGTCGCGGGGGCCGGTGGAATGGGAGGCCTTCATCGGTCCAGAGACACCGCTGAGGACGTTCACGATTCCGAGCAAGACGGCCAGTCCCGCCGTCCTTCGCAGGCGGTTCCAATAGAACGACGCATCCACCTGCGGGCTGTTGCCGAAGTGGTGAGACGAAATGCGGGAGTAGGATCGGGCGGTGCCGAGCGAACGAAAGCGTGCGAGTGCCATGGGACTGGACGGTTGCACGTGTTGGGCCAGAGCGGTGTCGATCGCCTGAGTGTCGTTGTAAGTCCTTGCTTGGTATTGGTTTGCGGTGATTGGGTTGGCCGGGAGGCAGACGCCACTGGATGCACGCAGGCAACCGATGAGGCGAAAGGCCAACGCGGGATGGTGAATGGAAACATCGCGAAACCGCGTCGTTGCAACCGGTGCGACCGGCAAAGGCTTCCAAGGGAAAAGATTGATCGCGAATCCAGCTTGGTCCGTCGTCCTCCTGGGCGTGCATCAAGAGATTCGTGGCGTAGTGTTCCATCAGCCTTCGGAATACAAGTCCACGCGAGTCCTTCGCGGCGGCGAGCAATGCACCAATGACCTACGAGCCGAGATCGATGACCAGCGTCGCAGAAAGCACCAACTTGGAAGATGTTTTTCATGTCGACATTTTGCCAGCGTTGCCACACAGCGCTATCAGTCTGTTGCAATTGTCTCAGAAAGAAGAAGCCGGGCCGAACGATTTCGCTCGACCCATCGAGGCGGATCCAGGATTGATGGGTCAGGTGTTGCGGTTTGTGAACTCGTCGTATTTCGGGTTCAGTCGCGAAATCATGAGCATCCCGCAGGCGATCACCTTGGTGGGTTCGCGAGCGATTGTGAACTTCGCGTTGTGGAACGCGGTGTTCAGTGTGATTCCCAACCCCAAGTTCGGCCCCTTTGATCTCAAGGCGCTGTGGCAAGACTCGCTGCGTCGTGCGATCTTTGCGAGAAAGATGGGGCGACTGTTGAAGTTGGAGTCGTCTGAAGATTTGTTTGCGGGTGCGTTGTTGCAAGACATGGCGATTCCGTTGTTGCTCAAAGAGTTGCCAACCGAATACGAAGCGTTGGTGGAGAAGCGTGCCGCAGAAGGCAAACGCCTGAGCGGTTTGGAGAAAGAAATGTTTGGTTGGAACCATGCGGACGCCGCCGCGATCTTGGCGACCCGTTGGAAGCTTCCCGAAGAGTTTGTGGCTTTGATTGCTCAGCACACCGAGATTGAACAGTTGTTGGAATTGGGCAACCAGGCCCGCGGTGCCGCTTGTGTCGCGCTGGCGTCTTTGTTGCCATCGTGCAGTGAAAAGGAGTGGCACGAGCAGGAGAAATTCACGAACGCTTGCAAGCGACTTTCAGGGATGACAGGTGAGTCGTTGGTCGAATGCATGACCGAAGTCGATGAGCTCACCGCTGAGTTCGCTCCGTTGTTAAAATTACCAGTCCCTGAACAATCCATCATGTCATTCCTGGCCGAGAAGTAGCTTCGTTTTGGACGTTTCACGAATTGCACGACTCTGGTTTCCAGACGCAGCGTCGTTGAGCATCGATTCGTGGAACCCAGGGTTGAGCGGCGGGCGGGTGTATCGAATTCGTCTCGCCGCGACCCCCTTTTTTTATGCGTTGAAGGTGTCGCCCGCAGGGCAGTCCGTGGCTCGCTGGCACGGTTTGGCTGATGAGTTGGCCAAGGCGATGGCGGAACCTGCCGACGCATCGAGTGACGTTCCCGGCGGGCTCACGCTGGACGTTTCTGGTGGCGGAAGCATCACGCCACCTCTCTTGAATCCCGCGGTTGCTGATCGCGATTCATTGCTCTCGCTGGATTCTTTTTCATCGGGGGAAGCCCCGTGTCGTTCTGGGCTGCTCGCGGTGCCTGTTCCGACCGCGGATGGTCGTTGGATCGTTTTCGAGCAAGGCCGACATTGGCAATGCACGCCATGGGTGGACGGGAGCGCGTGCGGTGATGACGAAGCAATGGACACCACCGCTGCCGCGCGTGCCTTGTCGCTTGGCGGGGAAGCGATTGCCCGGGTGCATGCGAGGCTGAGCGTTTTGCCCGTGCCAACTCATGAGCCAACTGATGGGCCAACTCATGTGCCCAAGGAGGTCCCGCGTTGTTTGCGGGATCGAATGCAACGGCTTCAGGAGTTGAGTCCGTGGTTGTTGTCGGGGAGTTCACTGCGGGAGCGATTGCCAAACACGACCGCACGTTGGCGAGCGCTGCTGGAACGATGTGTGACCGAGGGTGACGTTGGCGTTCCCGCCCTCACCGCTCCACAGGATGTTCCGATTGGCTACCAAGAGCTGGCTCAGCGAATGATGTCCGCGACGGATTGGATGGTCGAGCGAGGCGTCCGTGTTCATCGCAAGTTGGTTTCGGAATTGCAGCAGCAGATCGAGAACACACCGGCACATCAGCGGCAGGCTTGGGTGCTTCGCGACGTTCACCGAGAGCACATCCTGTTCAGCGCAAATCGCGAGCGGGTGACTGGAATCATTGATCACGACGCGATTGACTGGGATTGCCCGATCGTGGACCTGGTTCGCTGGGCGGGCAGTTTTCCGGTTCAGTTGGAACAGCGGTCCGCGACCACGCGGCTGGGTTTGGCCGTGGAGGGATACAATCGGATTGCCTCCGCAAATCACGGGTTGAGATTGGCGGATGGAGCCGGGGCACGCCCATTCTTTCTGCAGGGCCCAACACCCGCAGAGCTCGCCTTGGGCGAGACTCTGCTTCGCTTGAACGCGTGGGTGGGCATGGCGAATTGGGTGGATTGGATTGGACTGAGGCGGCGAGTCTTTTTTTCGTCTCCTGAGTCTCTCTCAAACCGAATTTCCGGTTTGATCGATTCAGTTTGCCACTTTTGTTAAGCTACGGGACTGATTTCAGTCGAACGAATGGGGTTCGATGTCTTCTCCATCTCATTGAATTATCTCGTCGGAGGATGTTTTCGATGGATCGCAGTTATCAACCCGGGTTTGCTCGGAAAATGTGTGTTCCTGGTGTTGTTCTGTTCGCGGCTTTGCTGGCTGTCACAGCGGTGGTGCCGGTGCATGCGGACAATCCCGACGCGACCGGTTTGTTCTCCGAATTCTCGCTGGACGATTTTGCGGCGGACGGCAGCGCGGCGCTGCAAACCGACGACCCCGCGGATGCCACAGCGACCTACTCGGCCACTGCCGACGGTGAGATTGAGATTCAGGTCCAGGTGAAACTGCAGCCGAAGTGGCACTTGTATTCCACGACCCAGCCCCAAGGCGGTCCCAAGCCAACCAAGTTGAGTTTGGTGGATTCCGATTCTGTGAAACTGGTCGGGGATTGGAAAAGCGACCGAGAGCCATTGCGGAGTGTCTCGCAAGACTTTGGCGGGATCACCGTCGAAGAGTTTGAAGAAGAGGTCAACTTCACCGCCACCGCGAAATTGTTGGATGGAGCGACGGTTTCTCAGTTGGGTGACTTGAAGATTCGTCTGGACGCGTTGACGTGTCTGACTGGCGGGGCTTGCATGCCAATCAACGAAACCTTGACCGCCAAGTTCACGGGCGAGGTTCCTGCGGCGAGCTCGGCGCCAGCCAAGCAAACGATGGCGTCGACGCAGTCGGAGGATCCAGCGGGACTGAAGGCTCATCCCGTTGAGATCGAAAACGCTTTTCGCGATCGCGATTACGTCGTGCGTTGGGAAGCGATCAACTTGACGCCGGAGTTGGAGCCTGGCCAAACCGGGACGCTTCGCTTCACCGCGATTCCTGATGCGGGGTATCACGTTTACACCTCATCGGTGAGCGACGAGCAATCCAAGACCAACTTTGTGGTCAGCGAAAAATCGAAGTTGAAGGTCGGTGCACCGCAAACGAAATCGCGATCGGTGGATTATGAATTGTTGCCCGGCGTGACTTATCACGATGGCAACGTGACGTGGACGATTCCGGTGTCCGTCCCCGCCGATGCGGCCCCGGGTGAACACAAACTGGCCGGTGGAATCGCTTACCAAGCCTGCACCGACGACAGTTGTCAGCAGCCCAAGGCGATCGGGTTTGAAACCGTCGTCAACGTGGTCCCGTCGGCTCCTGCGAATTCGCCCCCGAAGGCGATGACGTTGGCTGCCAAGAAACGCATGTTGGTGTTGGACGATGCGGCAACGCTGCAGTGGGTGGACAAAGGCTTGTCGCCTTCCCTGAATGCCAGTGTCGACCCCGGTTCGGCGACCAATGCCCAAACCGAAGACACACCCCGAATTGCGATGGCGGATGCCGCAGCGAGCGGTTCGAGTGCTGCTGGAGCGGCTCATGGTGTGACGCGTGAGACAGTCAGCGAAGCCGCTGTGCTGGACGACACTGAGAACGCTGGCACAGCCTTTGGCACGACGCTGCTGTTCGCTTTCATCGGTGGGGTGATCCTGAACTTCATGCCTTGTGTGTTGCCCGTCGTGGGCCTGAAGGTGATGAGTTTTGTTCAGCAGGCTGGCCAAGACCGCAAGCGAATTTTCTTTCTCAACGTGGTCTACGCCCTCGGCATTTTGTCCGTGTTTGCGGTGCTGACGACGCTGGCAGTGGTGTTGTCGTTCAACTGGGGCCAACAGTTCACTTACTTCCCCGTTCGCTTGGGGCTGACGCTGTTGATGTTTGCGATGGCGCTCAGCTACCTCGGTGTTTGGGAAATCCCTGCTCCGGGCATGGCCGGTGGCAAGACATCGCAAGCTCTGCAGCAACGGGAAGGTTACACCGGTGCGTTCTTCAAAGGTGTCTTCGCAACCGTGTTGGCGACCCCCTGCAGCGGACCGTTGCTGGGCGGCATCCTGGGTTTGACCTTCGCGTTGACCAGTCTGCAAACGGTGGCGGTGATCATGATCGTTGGCGTCGGGATGGCATTGCCTTATCTGATGATTGGCATCTGGCCGTCGCTCGTGGCATGGTTGCCCAAGCCTGGCACCTGGATGGAAACGCTGAAGGAATTCCTGGCCTTCTTGTTTCTTGGAACCGTGGCGTTCTTCTTCAACCAGTTCAGTGACGGCGACAAGTTGCCCGTGTTCGTGGCCATGATCGGCGTCTGGTTTGGTTGCTGGATCATCGGCAAGGTGCCCAGTTGGAGCAGCCTGCAATCGCGATTGTATGCGTGGTCGGGTGGTGTGGCGTCCGCCATTATCATCGGCGTCGCCGCTTTCCAGTGGCTGGGCCCTGCACCGGAACCAGCCGAAGGTGTGAAGACGATTGCGTGGCAGCCCTACGACGAAGCCAAGTTGAAAGAGTATCAGTCCGAGGGCCGCACGGTCATGATCGACTTCACCGCCAAGTGGTGCGTGAACTGCATCGTCAACTACAACGTGGCACTCAACACCGAAGCGACCCGTCAGCTGATTGAAGAGCTGGACGCGGTGCCGATGCTGGCGGACTGGACGGATCAAGATCCGGAGATTGAAGCCAAGCTGAAAGAACTGCAGAGCCGATCGATTCCCGTGTTGGCAATCTATCCCGGGAAGTCGCCTGCCGAACCCATTGTGCTGCGAGATCTGGTGTCCCAGCAGATGGTGTTGGACGCGTTGGAAAACGCCGGCCCCAGCATCGACGGAGCTGAGACGAAGGTTGCTCGAAGTGTCCGTTCCGGTGTGCCTGCGACAACAACGTCGCTGGGCGACCATGGGCTGACTGCAGGGCCTGCGACCGCGGGCACGGCAACCCGGTGACCTCGGAAGCGGATGACACCATCGCCGCCATCGCCTCGCCGATGGCGCCCGCGCCTCGCGGGATCGTTCGCCTGTCAGGTCATGACTGCGTCGATGTGTTGTGTCGCATGGAGATCTTGGAATCGGCTGAATCGATCGGTCAACGTCCGTTTCGAGTTTCGAAGCGGCTCGCTCTTGGGGAACCGCTGGGTGCGATCGAAGTCGACGTGATGGTTTGGCCGACCCAGCGCAGCTACACCGGCCAGCCTTCGGCGGAACTGCATCTGATTGGTTCGCCGCCGTTGTTGCAATCCAGTTTGGAGGCAGCGATTCGGGCCGGGGCCAGAGCCGCTCGCCCAGGTGAATTCACGATGCGTTCGTTCTTGGCTGGGCGTTTGGATCTGACCCAAGCCGAGGCGGTGCTCGGCGTGATTGAAGCGGAGGATCGTGGCAGTTTGGACCAGGCGCTGTCGCAATTGGCTGGCAATCTTTCGCGGCCGTTGCAATCCGCTCGTTCAACCCTGTTGGATTTGTTGGCGGACGTGGAAGCCGGGTTGGATTTTGTCGATGAAGACATTGAGTTCATCTCGGACGAAGTGCTGGTTCAACGACTCGATGAACTTCGTGCTCTGCTTTCACAAACGCGTTCGCAGCTCAGCGATCGTGGCGGGGCGTCGCCAACGATTCGTGTTGTCTTGCGAGGATTGCCCAACGCGGGGAAGAGCCAGTTGCTCAATGTTTTGTCGCGCACTGAGTCAGCGATCGTGACCGATCAAGCCGGAACGACTCGTGATTTGGTCACGGTGGAATCGAGCTGGGGCGGTCATTCGTTTCAGTTGATTGACACGGCGGGGTTGGAATCGCGAGACGAGTCGGATCCCGAAGCACGTGTGTCGCGTGAGGCTCAGTTGCAGGCGGCGGAAGCGGCCCGTGGAGCGGACGTGCACGTGTGGTGCATGGATGCGACCCTCGGCGGCGATTTTGAATCGTTGAAAGATCCTGATGCGGTTCTGCCGGACGCCAAGCGATCTGCGGAACTGATCTGCGTCGCGACCAAACGAGATTTGATGCCCGCGGGTTGGGAGGGCGATTCGATGCAGGCGGATTTCGCCCTCAGCAGTGAGTCGGGTGCTGGCGTGGAGGAATTGATCGAAAGTCTGGTTGGTTTCGCGGAGCAGCGTGACGCCGGAGAGACGGGCAACGTGATCGGCACCGCCGCACGCTGCCAGGATTCGCTGGCTGCTGCGATGGGGCACCTGGACCAAGCGATACAGTGGACGGAACAAGCCGCGGGACACGAACTGGTGGCCGCCGAAATGCGTCTGGCGGTCGAGGCGATCGGTGAAGTGACCGGTCAGGTCTACACCGATGATATTCTGGACCGCGTGTTCGGCCGGTTTTGCATTGGCAAATAGAACGTGGCATCGGCTTCCAGTGTGGGAGGGTCACTCCACAGGCTGCAAGCCGATGCCACATCCGATGAGATTCAATGGAGAAGTATCATGACTGAGCGAGCGGTGTTGGCGGGCGGATGTTTTTGGGGCATGCAGGATCTGATTCGCAAGTTGCCGGGCGTCGAATCGACCCGCGTGGGCTACACGGGAGGTGAGGTGCCCAACGCGACCTATCGCAATCATGGCAACCACGCCGAAGGGATCGAGATTCGGTTTGATCCGGAGCAGACGAGTTACCGGCAGTTGCTGGAGTTCTTCTTTCAGGTTCATGACCCGACCACCCCGAACCGTCAGGGGAATGACCGCGGTCCGTCGTACCGTTCCGCGATTTACTATGTCGATGAACAGCAGAAGCAGGTCGCGCTGGACACCATCGCGGACGTGAATGCGTCCGGATTGTGGCCGGGAAAGGTGGTCACGGAGGTGGAACCCGTGAGCGATTTTTGGGAAGCCGAACCCGAGCATCAGGACTACCTCGAGAAAGTCCCCAACGGCTACACGTGCCATTTCGTGCGTCCGGAATGGGTGCTGCCCAAACGTGCTTCGGCTGAGTGAAGGGCGGGCTGGGTTCTGAAGGTGCTGTGCAACTGGGGGCGTATGCTGCACCTCTCCCGAAACGCAGTTTGGGGAGAGGTCGAGCGACGCCGTTCAGGCGTACGCGAGGGTGAGGGCCGAGCATGGGAAGCGGCGCGGACTGCCCTCCCCCAGCAATCCCCACGCCGGCCCCGTCCCGGGCGGTCTCTTGTGTTTCATCATCGGTCTCGGGGCTTCCGCCCCGAGCTAAGAACGCCGGCCCCATCCGGGGCGATGGTTGCCGCAGGATGCTCCTCCGGTTCGCGTCCCGTCATCGCCTCCACCACCGGGATTTTGCAATTTACAATTTACAATTTCACTTTTTCAATCCTCCCCCCATCTCTTCCGGCGTGGCGGTTGGGTCGTCGACGGGAGCCAAGACGACTTCGATTTCGATTTCTTCGCCCTTGCGAATCACCTTCAGTGACTGGGTGGAGCCAACCGGTTGTCGTTCAATCGCTTCACGAAGGTCGATTGGTTTACGAAAGGGTTGGCCAGCGAATTCGGTGATCACATCCAACTGTTTCAGACCAGCTCGATCGGCTGAACTCTTGCGAATGATCTGATAGACGAGCACCCCCAGGCCTTCCGGCAACTTGAACGTCTTCGCGTTTTTCGCGTTGAGTTCCGCGAGCGTGACTCCCAGGGTCGATCGACGGACGGTTCCAAACTGAGCCAATTCGCGAGCGATCCATTTGGCTTGATCAATCGGCACGGCGAACCCGATGCCTTGGTAGCTTCCGTTGCGAGTTGCAATCGCGGTGTTGATCGCGATCACGTTGCCATCCAGGTCGACCAAGGGGCCGCCCGAGTTGCCTGGGTTGATCGCTGCGTCCGTTTGCAGCAACCGACTGCGGCGGATGCGGTCGAGTCTTCGGTTTTTGGCGCTGATGATGCCCGCGCTGACCGTGGCTTCCAACTTGAACGGACTGCCGATGGCCAGCACCCAGTCGCCGATGTCCAGCGTGTTGGAGTCCCCGTACTGAGCGACCTTCAGGGCGTCCGCCGAGGTGACTTGCAACACCGCGATGTCACTGGCGGGATCGCCGTGCACCTTTTCGGCCACCAACTCGGTTTCGTTGGGCAGCTGGACAACGACCTTCTTGGCATTTGCGATGACATGGTTGTTGGTCATCACCCAGTAGGTGGTTTCGTCGTCTTCAGCTTTGGCGTTGGGAAATGGGTTGATGATCACGCCCGAGCCCAGTCCGCTGAGTTCAAACTCGCCATCGTCGGATTGTTGCGGGGGAGTCGGGCCAACGGGTTCGTCGGGGGATTCTTCTTCGGGTTCTGGCTCGGTCTCATCGGTGGTGTCGCCCGAGAGCGTTTGGTTTTGCCCGTAGGAGAACACGGTCACGACGGATGGGCCTGCTTCCCGGGCCGCGTCACGGAAGGCTCGTGAAAGTGATCGGGCACTGACCTGAGCGGCCTCATCGGCTCGCGCAGCGGGCTGGCTGGCGAACAGAGCTGCGACGGTGAGGAACGCCAGCAACGAGAGGCTGGTCAATGAACGTTGGGAGCGGATGGCCACGAGTGGGGGCATCATTCGGAAAGAGTCGGAATTCAAAAGCATTGCAGGAACACTTGGAACCAATGGAGATGTTTGAGGTGGATCCGACATGTTAACGCGCCCGAATCCATTTCGGACGGGATGGCAGGCCGGTGCGGTCGAAGCGTCTTGTTAAAATGGGGGTTCCGTGCCGCATCGGCCGAGGTCCATCGCGGCGGAGGTGCCCCAAAATGCGTGTTGCCGCATTGCTTCAGGGATGAATCCAGGTACGCTATCGGGACTTGATGGCGGAATCTGCTCCTCTCTTCGGTGAGTCTACTTCCTTGTCTCTCTATCCTGCCATGACCGATGTTCACAGCCAAACGTCCGAGATCGATCCACCCAGTGACGAAGATGTCCAGCGTTTAGTTCAGGCGGCCATCTCGGCTCGCGATCATGCGTACGCGCCGCACAGTCACTTCTACGTGGGGGCGGCTTTGTTGACCCACGACGGACGTGTGGTCGAAGGCTGCAACGTTGAAAACGCCAGCTACTCGTTGACGCAATGTGCGGAACGAACGGCGGTCTGCACCGCCGTGGCAGGCGGTTATCGAATGTTCCATGCCGTGGCAATCGCCAGCGTCGGCGGTGCGATGCCCTGTGGTGCTTGCCGGCAAGTGCTGGCCGAATTTGGATCGGATCTGTTCGTTTACACGATCGATGTGATCGATGGCGAGCAGCAAATGCGTCGACTATCGGACTTGCTGCCCGACGCCTTTTCGACGTCCAACATTCCGAAGCGGTGAGTCGCCGGCACAACAACGTCTTGGTAGCTGGATTCGCCAGAATAGCGTAGGCCAGGTTCTACCTGGCGGGGCGATTGGACGGATATCGCTGGGGCTTGCGGGGGCGGCTGAACGCCTCGCTTTGTTCCAAAGCATCGGCTGGGTGCCAGGTGATGACCTGGCCTACGTTGATGGCTTCACCGGGATCCAGTGTGGTCCCTCGCTGACGCGTCGGGTTGTGATGTTGGTAGCCGGATTCGCCAAGAATTCGGATGGGCGCGTTGGTGGGCGGTCCGAATTCTGGCGAATCCGGCTACGGGACGTTGAGACTCAGATCAGTTCCGTGACTTTCCCGTCGCTGTCAGCGAACGATTCCGCGGGAACATCGAGTTGCTGAAGCATGGTGACAAACAGGTTGGAAAGGGGCCGGTCTTCGTGAGCGATCTCTTGTTGCCACGGTTCGCGGCCACCGTCCCAGGCACCGCCCTGCGGATTGGAGCCAGCTTTGTTGATGTACTTCCCGTGCTTGAATCCCATGTTCTTGCCGCCTGCCAAGATCAACGGGTAGTTGCGAGACAGGTGGAAGGCGCTCGATGCGGAGCCGAACAACAGCAGCGTGTTGTCGAGCATCGACCCACGTCCGGCGGGTTCGTCGGTCGCTTTGAGCTTGCCGACGAAGCGTCCAAATTCTTCGTTGAGGAACTGGCAGTAAACCGCAAAGTTCTTCCAGCCACCTGGGTTCTTGGTTTCGTGAGAGAGTTGGTGAGCCAGGCTGAAGCCGACAGCGCGCGCCAAGTGATCGCTGATTCCCACGCCGTTTTCGCGACCGATTTGGTAGGTGGCGACACGGGTCGAGTCCGTTTTAAACGCCAGGTAGATCATCTCGAACATCGTCTGCAAGTACTCACGCGGTTCGTCCGGTGTGAGGTTGAGGTTCAAGTGATCCGCGTTGACCGTTGGCAGGGGCGTGTTGAGCCAATGCTTTGCTTTTTCAACCTTGATCTCGGCTTCGCGAACGGAGTCGAGGTATTCATCCAGGCTGGATTGATCGCGTGACGAAAGCGTCTTGCGAAGCGATTGGGCATCGGCCAGCAGGTCATCCAATGCACTTTGGCTGAGTGCCAAGCGGCGTGCCGCATCTTCGTCGCTTTTGACGAAGAGCATGTCGAAGATGCGTTTGGGACGGTTCTCCGCCGGGATGGCGCGACCATTTCGATTGAACGAAAGAGTGTGTGTGCCTCGCGGTGTTCCGGTGCCACCATCGGTTGACATCACGAGCGAGGAGTACCGGGTTTGGTTGCCGACGTATTCCGCGTAAATCTGATCCAGCGAAATGTTGTTCTTGTAGGGGCCATTGGATCCGGTGTCGGCGGCCGTCAGAAACTGGTCCGCGTTGGAGTGCCCGTGGACGCTGCGTGATTGGGGGTGCGAGAAACCAGACAAGATGCTGATCTCATCCCGCAACGATTCCAGGGGTGACAAGGCCTTGGTGAACGTGAAGTCGTCTCCGGCACCATGCGGGAACCACGACCAGTCTTGGTAGGCGGGGTCTTCCGGCAATGGCATCGGCACACCATCGGGGAAATAGAAGCATGCCAGTCGCTTGGGATCCTTGGTTTCTTCGGAAGCTCGCACGGCGGACATCGCGACGGATTCGAACAGTGGCAGTGCCAGAGCGACACCGGTGCCGCGAAGAAAACGGCGACGGTCGAGGCCATTCAGATTCAAAGTCATAGAAGCTTCCTTGGAGACTGCGAACTTGGCGAAAGGAATGTGTGTGGTGGCACAGCGAGGCGGAGATCACTTGGACTGAAAGAGGTCGCTGGCTACCAATTGCTGAATCATCGTGGCCAGGCCATCGTCCTGTTGGCGAACTTTTGCGGTGATTTGATCGACGCTGGAGTGGTCTGCAAACGTGAGCGGACGCCCGAGGGCGAAGGTTGCCAGTTTGTGCACCATCGCACGAACGAATTGGTCCTGGCGATCTTCCAGCAGGTAACGTTTGAGGCCTTCGACGCCGGAGAGTTCCTGTTGATTGAACAGCGTGGCAGTCGCGTCGACAGGTTTGCCGTTGATGGCGTTGCGCCAACGGCCGACCGCGTCGTAGTTTTCAAAGGCGATGCCCCAGGGGTCAATCTTGGAGTGGCACGACATGCAGGCGGGATGGTTGCGATGGTCTTCCATCCGTTCGATCAGCGTCATCTTGGCGATTTCTGGATCGGCCAGGTCGATTTCGGGAACCGCAGGTGGCGGTGGTGGTGGCGGGTCGTTGAGGATGCTTTCCAGCAACCACACGCCACGCTTGAGTGGGTGTGAGTTGGTGCCGTCGGAGTTCATCGCCAGCAAACCGGCTTGCGTCAGCAAGCCGCCGCGTCGAGGATCCGATGGCAGTGCGACTCGGCGAAAGTGGTTGCCGTGGACGTGGGGGATTCCATAGTGCTGGGCCAAGCGTTCGTTGACCATTGCGAAATCAGCATGGATGAAGTGCAGCACGCTTTCGTCCTGCTGCAGCATTTCGTGAAAGAACGCGATCGGTTCTCGCTGCATCGCCTCTTTGAGCGAGGGGCTGAGTTTCGGTTTGGTTTCGGCGCCGTTGAGGAAGTCCAGGAGTTGAAGGTCGAGCCATTGATGCACAAATTGCTGGCTGAAGCGTTCCGCTTTGGGATCGGCCAGCATTCGGTCGATTTGAGCCTTCAGTTCATCGGCGGATGTCAGTCGCCCATTGTCGGCGAGTTCGAGCAACTCGTCGTCTGGGACACTGCACCATAAAAACAGTGCCAGTCGCGTTGCCAGTTCATGAGGTGTCAAGCGATCGATGGCTGAGTCCGAGTTGGGGGACTCGGTTTGGGTCTCACGAACGACGTACAGAAAGTTCGGTGAGGAAAGGATCGAAGCCAGCACTTCCGAGGTGGCTTCTTCCATGGATTCACATTGGCCGCGAATGGCGGTGAACAGTTCGAGTTTTCGTTGCACCTCCGCTTCACTGGGTGGTCGCCGCCAGGCTCGTCGCATGAACGACGTCAGGATTTCTTGAGCGTATTGCCGTTCATCATCACGCTGCTCACTGGCGAAGAAGATGCGTTGGTGAGAAGCGGGTGGCCACTGATCGTTGACGGGGGCGACGACCTCAACATGGTCAATTTGAATGGCTTCTTTGGAAACCGAGCTGTTGACGAACCGGATGTACTCCGAAGGGCTGGGCATCGCTCCCATCTTGGAGGCCCCGCGGACGGAGTTGCGTGGGTAGATGTCGCCCAGCGGAACGTCCCACTCATAGATCTGCGGTTCGTCTGGCGAGGCGGTCACCTGTTGGTCAGCGATGCTGACTCGCATGTCCGCGCGGCCTTCGTTGCTGGCTCGCCAGCCGAAATCCAGTTGCAAACTGGGCGGGTGCAATTCGTCGTTCGACGTGTCGTGCTCACGCAACCAAGAGGCTCGAACACGAACTCGCATGACGCCTTGGTCGGGGACTTGGTCGCCCAGTTCCACGATCAGCTTTTGATTGCGACCGCCGGGCAGCACGGCGACGAGATCCGAGGTGGGCGGCATGACTCGCGGTGCGTCTTCGGAATCCATGGCATAGCGAGCACCGTTGTAGGCCCAGGTTGCCGCGACCTTTTGCCCGGTCGTCAGGTTCCTGTAATGGGTGTCTCGCGGGACCTGTTGAAAGGTTTCGCGAAGCGCGTCGACTTCTTGCTTTTGTTTTTCAGGATCGTCTTTGAGTTTTTCGGCCAGTTGATCAAGTTTGGATTGTTGTTGGTGCCGGTCGACCTGGCTGTTCTGCTCCATGCTGATGCTCCAGTGGATTGGAGCGGGTTGCTCATCGAGCACGATGGCTCGGTCGAGAGCTTGTCGGGCCAGTTCGCGATAGGTTTCCAAGTGCTTGACGGACATGTGCAGCATTTCGGAGCTGTTCTGGAAGCCGTCGTCCGAGTGAGCTTCGGGAGGCAGGTCTTTGGCGAACTCGTAAGGCAGCCCGAGAAGATCCTGCAACGCATGATTGGTTTCGTAACGCGTCAAGCGGCGGAATGACGAGTGGCCGCTGGTGGCACGTCGAAAGGTGGAGGCGACTTGGATTTCGCCCGACAGCCACTCGACAACCGTGCGGCGGTCTTCGTCGTCCATCTCCAGTTCGTCCGGCGGCGGCATCTCACCGTTGTTGAGCACGGCCAGGACTTCCACCCACCAGTCAACGTCGTCGCCTTCCAGCAAGTTCGGATCGAGCGTGTCGATTTGGATGTTGCCTTCAACATTGCCGGGGCCATGGCAGTCGAGGCAGGACTCTTCCAAAATCGGGACGATGACGTCGCGAAAGGTCTGCAGGTCGGCTTGGGGTGCCAGGGTCTCGGTCGGACGAGTGCTGGGTTCCCGGTATTTTGAGTGACTCGCGCCGTGCTGTTTGATTTCTTCCAAGGACCGGGAAGGAGCGGGCGAACGCTCTTCCGCCCTCAGGCAGATTCCTGAGAAACAAGCCCAGCAAAGCAATGCGAACAGTGCACGCGCATTCGCACGGAATGGGTGGGCGAACATGAGCTGGTTGGGGATGGCGGGAGGGAGGAGCGTCCATGAAGGCATCCCGTCAACGATGAGACGGGGGCCCACGTGGAGTAAAAGCAAAAGGTGGGGACTTTCTACGCTCATTCCAATGGAGTGATCATTATGCACCGTTTTGCAATGCGTTTCAATCGAAGCTTCCATGAAGTTGCCAATTGGCAGGATGATTGAGGTCGCGAAATACCCACCAACGCGCACCATCTTCCAGTTCCACTCGGAAGTAATCACGGCGAACCATCGGGCCCTGCCACCATCGAGTTTCGATTCGTTCGGGGCCCCAATGCTGATGGACTTTCCACACGCGACCGCGATATCGAAACCGGGGGGGGAACTGATTTTCGCCCAGGGGCTCTTGGTCATCGCCTAAAGGAGTGAGACGCTGAGGTGAGGGATGCAGTTGAAGTGGCCGCCGGCCCGCATCATGGGTCGTTGGGGCCCCCTTGCGAGTCGCGTCCCCCGAGCGAAGCTGAGACTCGTCATGGTCTTCTGCCGTGGCCGATGATTTGGCTTTGGATCGGCGTCGCCTCGGTGGGGTGGCAAGTTTGCGACCGCGGGATTGCGTCATCGGAAAGTCCGACACGGTGTCTTCGGGAAGCGGATCGCGATTGATTCGAACACCTCGCACGGAATCTTCGCCCAAGCGACCGCTCAGAGAATCGATCAAACGAGCGATGTCGGTTTGACGTGTCCAATCGGTTTGAGTGTCATTTTCGAAGGCGGGCCCGAAAATGGACGGTTGAGTGCTGGCCAAGATCGCGTCTTGCAACACGTCCAACCGAAGGTGTGTGACCTTGGATTGGCAGGCGTGGGATTCAAACGCACCGATCATCAGATTGCTGAGGTGATCCAGGTCCAGCGTCGGTGAGAACAATCCGGATTCCAGTGTCACCGGGGGCGACTCGGTGAAGTCGACTTGGCATCGCAAACGCAGCACGCCTCTTCCCAGTGGACGCAAGGATGCGGTGGCGGATTCGATCAAGCGAATGATGCGATCGCGAATCAGGTCGACGGCATCGGTTGGGTATTCCAGTTCCAAGGCGGCGGTGTGTTCGGTCGGGATGTCGATCGCGAGAATCGATTCTTCGACTTCCCCGAGTGCTTGGGCGATGCGGTGGCACAAGCCGTGGCCGATGCGAGTGGCCAATCCGTTGCGTGGCAATTGCAGCAGCGAGCCGATGGTTTCGATTCCCAATCGTTGCAAGGTTTCCACCTCGGTGGGATTCAAACGCAAGGCGGATGGCGGCAGCGTTTGCAGGGCTTCGCGGGTGCGCTCAGCAGGAGCCAAGAAGAAATCGAAATCGTTCTTGGTGGGATCTTTGGTTCGCGTTTGAGAGGGCGCGTGAGTGGCCAAGGCCCAAGCCGCGCCGAGTGTGCTGGCGATTGCCAAGCGAGCTTTCAAATGACGGCGTTTGAGAATGGTGGCCGCGGCGGCGAGCAAGCCTGGTTCATCGCCGAACAAATGAGTGACCCCCTCGATTTCAGCGACGAGCGCCTCGGGGTCATGTCGAAAGCGTCCTGCCCATTTGAATCGGTCGAGCGTTTCCAGGGCGATCTGCGGGCACAGGTGGCTTTGCAGTTCCGTGGCCAGCGAATGCAACGCGCGGCGATCCGCCACGCGATCATGTTCATCGATGATCGCGGCGGGGATTGGCGGGACGCTTTGGTTCGCGACGCTTCGGCTGGAGTTGTGTTGATCGGCCAGCGTGGTCGTGATGTCAACGGCTTGCGCGATCGGCATGCCCAGTCGCACGCCCAGGGCCGCGGCGTGTTGGCAGTTCGCCGCCACGATTCTTCCGCGACGCGGGTCGGCGTGCCAAAGGATCAATGGCGCGGTGGCGGCTTGGGGGCTGGACGGGTGAGCGGAGAGTTCAGGCTCGGCCCTCCCCTCGCTCCGCTCGACCCTCCCAGCGGGAGGGTGAAGTGGGGGGTGGCTGGCGCTTCGCTTCAGTTTCTCAGAGGGAGGGTGAAGGAGCTCGCGGTCGTTGCTTGACGCGACTTTCTCGGTTGGATCGTTATCCGGCGGCGCGGCGTTGGGGTTCTCGCGGAGGAGGCTCGCGGCGCGTCGACGTTGGACGGGCCAGTTGGGCAGCCAAATGCACAGCAGCCTTTTCATGATTGTTTGCCGTGGATGTGTCAGTGGTCGCGGTGGCACCGACCATGTTCGAGTGGGCAGCGAGGAAGGGCCGTGAATCCAAGTCGTGCAGCATCGCGTCGGGGGTGATCGCCAAGAAGGCTTGCCGAGCCACGCTGGTTTTCGCGCGAGGCATCGTCACGTGAGCCACTCGAAGATCGCGATGGCGACGAAGGTTGGTGGGTGGCAGAGCGGAGCGTGAGCGGGGAAGCAGAACGATTTGTTCGGGCTGAGCCGGGACGGATCGCACGTGCCAACGCACCGAAGCAAATGATGGCTGCCGGCCCGCGGAAGCGGTTCGCACGAGCAGGCCTGGTGTCTGCCCGGTTTCGGCGGCGAGTTGCAGGCGGCGAGCGTCTCGGTCGTTCAGGTTCCAGGGCAGCATCGACCACACCGCGGCGACGGAGCCACATCGCAGGGCTTGATCAAGCGTCCACACCGCGTCGCGCCGGTTCGTGACGCGGCACCACACGATGCGTTCCGCGGGGATGCCACACGCAACGGCAGCGGGAGCGTAAAAGTGACCGCCGGGATCGACGACGATGAGGGGGCCGTCGTGGTGAGCGTGGGCCGCTGATGGAGGTTGCCCAGTCGTTCCCAGCATTTGAGCTGCGGCGAGCAAGGAGAGCGTGCCAGCCCCGCCGCCTTCCGTTTCTGCAATCCATTCGCTGATCGTGCCCCGCCGCATCCCGCCCCCGGGCAACCAAGAATCCAGCACCGAGGACCCGGTTGAAAATCGCGGCGTGGAATCGGTCGCGACACGCGGATCCGAGATCGCTTCGGCCTGGCGACGCAGTTTTTGCAGCAACGCCTCGCGAGTGGTGGGTTCCTGTTCGGCCCTCCCCTCGCTTCGCTCGACCCTCCCAGAGGGAGGGTGAAGTGGGGCGTGGTGGTCGCTTCGGCCGACCGTCCCAGCGGGAGGGTGAAGTGGGGTGTGGTGGTCGCTTCGGCCGACCGTCCCAGAGGGAGAGGGAAGCGGGGTGTGGTGGTCGCTTCGCTTGGCTTTCCCAGCGGGAGGTCGAAGCGGGGGGGCTGCGTGACGACGCTTGGTGATTGAGGTTACAGTGGAAGGAGCCACTGGTTCTTCCCAGAAAGCAAACGTTTGCTGTTCGGGAACTCGTTCCAAGACGCTGATTGACGCGGTCAAGCGGCGTGGGGCGGAGAGGTTTTCGGTGGAAACGCTGTTCGGCATCGTCTTGTTGCCTGCCTGGTTGGGTCAGTCCGTTGAGCCTAGCAAACATTTGCTAGCAAATCCCTTTTTTCGCGAAAAATCACCCTCGCCGATTTCACATGCTCCAGAAAATCCGCTGGTTTTTGTCGTTGCTGGCCGTCTTGGTCGTCGTCATCGTGGCGTTTCAAAACCAAGACTCGGTGCCGCTCACGATTCTGTTTTTCAGTGGTGAATACCCACTGACGTTGCTGCTGCTGGGCTGTTCCGGTGTCAGCTTTGTGCTGGGATGTTTGATGACGGCATGGAGAATTCGCAGTCGTCACAAGGCTCAGGCCGCCCGAACTCAGTCAGCCCGGGAGTCGGGAGCCAAGCAACAGGAGGCTCCCGCCAAGAAAGCGTCTTCCACGAAGGAAAATGGGGGCGCAGACAACCAAACAGCCGAAGCTTCCATCGGCTTGGATCAGGAAGCGACCTGAACGTTGTCGGCGGCGGCGTCAAAGTCGCTGGCCTTCTGTTGCGACGCGGCGCGGCGGCGAGCCACCAAATCGTGGCGACGCAAAACGGCCTGGGCGAGATCGCCGATTCGCTGAATGGGACGTTCGGTGGATGACCGTTGGGCTTCGAGTTGTTCTCGTCCTTGGCGAATCAGTTCCGCCAGGGCCAGCAGTGTGGATTCGGACCCGTTGTTGGCGCCCTTGGTCTTCGGTGCTGCGGTCACGGAGACCGAGGCGATCACGGGCGAAGTCGGTGCGATGGCGTCGAAGAGGGAAAGCTGAGTCATTCGAAAAACCTTCGTCAGTGGGGCGGGAGGCCGAAGTGACGTGTGGGGCACGTCTCACTGAAAGGATTGTTCGCTTGTCCCGTGACACGTTTGGTCACGCGAGCAAGGCGTTGGGATCTGACGCCTGATGGGGTTGTCCTGGCAGGGGGTGGCCGCACTCCCTAAGGGTGGTCCGTAAAGTGTTTGCCTTGAACGACTTGGGGAATTAGTGTGTCCGGTGATTGATGAGCCGTTGTGGTTGCCAGCACACCCGAATTGCATGGTGGACATGGCGGTTGTTCCCACTCAAACGACTTGGTGCGATTGAGTGGGGGAAGTCTCAGCGAACCTCTTTTCCTTTTCCCCACACCCTGCCACCCCAGTCCTTGGCTTGTCGACGGTTGTCATTGCCGTTGAACAGCTTGCTGGTGCGTGAGCGCTGCATCAACGGGCTTTCCCCTTGCTCTGGAAACCAGCACCTGCGTCTGTCGTCAAGCAATCCACTCGCTCGGTGGCCATGTCATTGGCCGCGGTGGGGGCGATCGCATTGGGCATGTCATTGGCATGCGTGGTGACGGAAACGACTCAGCTTTTGCTGGTGTTGTCGTCGCTCAGTCACGAGATGATCGCGTGGTCGAACGGGGGAGTCGCTCTGTTGTTGTTCGTGGTGACCATCGCGTACGCGTTCCCGCTGTTCTCGCGAGCGCTTGGGGCACGGGTGAGGCACCGTTTCCCGGCTTGGACGCGTCGGAAGCTGCGGCTGACAAATTTGGGAGCGGAGCGACGTTTCCTGCGTGTCTGCTTGATTGTGCTAGCCGCTTTTCCGCTTCAAACCAGTCTGGCGCACGCCGTGACGTTGCGAGCCTCAAGCGACGACCGGCTGGCACCGCTGGTTTCGCCTTGGTGGTTCATGGGGTTGGCGATTGCCATGTTGGTGGCGGGGGGGCTGGTTCACTTTCAGTTGCCCAGGCTTTATTTGAAGTGTCGTCATGAGTCGTTGCTCAACGGCCTGCGGCACTACCCTCGCGGTGTGGCGCTTCGCAGTTTCATTGCTCAGTGGGACAATCCGAGTCGGAACATCTACTTGTCGTGCCGGGTCAGTCGCCGGGTCGCGTCGGCCCACCGCGTTGGGATTTTGATTTCCGCCGCCTGCTTCTCCGCGGCGGGGTGTTTGTTTGCTCGCGTCGAGCTGCCTTGGGTGTTGGATGAGCTCGCAACGGTTGTTGCGATGGCGGGGATCTTCAGTCTGTGGCCCACCGCGACTCGGATGGTGGACTGGAGTGGCTTGGTTCTCGATCCGCTTTGCGGCGATCCCGACGAATTCGACGAGTACGAGTGAAAACCTGCTGAGTCCGCT
Source organism: Rhodopirellula sp. P2 (assembly GCF_028768465.1). Classification (GTDB taxonomy): domain Bacteria; phylum Planctomycetota; class Planctomycetia; order Pirellulales; family Pirellulaceae; genus Rhodopirellula. Next base: position 7,214,474 of record NZ_CP118225.1, on the reverse strand, counting down.
ACAATCGTCCCTGTCCGAGCCAAGAGGCGCGCAACGAGACGTTTGACGAGACCGGGAGGCAGACGATTGGAATTCCTTGAAATCGAATGGTGCACTCCGTTGTACCAGGAGGCACTGGATCTCAGGCATTCCGTGCTGCGCGAACCGCTGGGGCTGAAGCTGACGGCGGAGGAATTGGACGGTGAATACGCCGAACTGCACTTTGGATTGCGGAATGGTTCCGAAAAATTGGCGGCGGTGGTCTCGGCCAAGCCCTTGACGTCCAGTTCGGTCAAATTGCGGCAGATGGCGGTTGCTCCAGACCGGCAAGGCGAAGGCATTGGCGCCAAGTTGTTGGCCGAAGTCGAGGCCTCCCTGGAGCAGCGGGGATACACCCAATTCCAATTGCATGCCCGAGAGACAGCGATCGGTTTCTATGAAAAATTGGGCTACACCCCGATTGGAGAAACCTTCACCGAAATTTCTTTGCCGCATCGCAAGATGGTGAAGCCTTATGATGATGTCTGAACCGTCCGCCACTCCCCTGGAAATGGGATGAATGTTCGTGACGCCTGTTGGCAGAAGCACCTCGATTCGCAAAGGGTGGCCGGTTTGATGGACCCGTCTTGTCTCCGTTTTGATCCTCTCTGTTTCGCTGGGCGTTCATGAATTCACCAAGCTTTTCTTCTCCTTCCGACGATGCTCCAGCCGTTCGCCCCAGCGGCGAGGACCTGTCTCAATTTCGGGTGGCCAATCCTCCCGATAGCGCGCAGTTGACGCAGTTTGTGACCACGATCAAAAACGCTGAACAGCAGGTGGGAGAGAACATCATCGAAGCTTTGAAGCATCCCGGCAGCGTCGCCGTTTTGACCACGGCCGTCTTGGGACCCGATGGGCAGCAGCGAGTGTTGTCGATGGCGCTCGACGCGGACCGCATGAGTCAGGTTCAGGAAATGCTTGAGTCCTCAATGGAAGAACGCGAAGACGAAGAGCCCTGCTATGGCTTTCATTGCTTGGTCAAGACAAAGGCTGACAAAGAACCCACCCGCTCCAACGAATAGCGAACTCCAGACTCCAACACACACCTGGTTCCCCGGCAGGATCGATCCCCGTGACGAAACGGTATCCTCTGATCGAACTTCCCGAATCCAACGGCAGTCCAATCCAGCGGCTGTTTCAAAAGTCAGGTGCCACCTCGAACGCTTCTGCTTTCTTTGCAATTCACTCGTCCTCTCATCTTGCGTGATTCGTTTTGTATTCTCCCGCTCAACCTGTGACGCCTCCAGCAGAAACGTTGTCGGCCTCCTCTGAATTCAAGTCCAATTTGCCGGATGAGCTGCAGTTACCCTGGCGGCACTTGCAAGAGGTTTCGACCCGGTTGCGTCAGGTGATTCGCGGGAAAGAGGATGTGATCGAAGCGTTGTTGATCGCGCTGTTGGCGGAAGGCTCCGTGTTGCTGGAAGATGTTCCTGGCGTGGGCAAGACAACGCTCGCGAAATCGGTTTCGCGATTGATTGATTTGGAATACCAACGGATTCAGTGCACGCCTGACTTGTTGCCAGCGGACATTTTGGGCGGACCGATTTACTTGCAATCCAAGGGTGAGTTTGAGTTTCGCCCGGGGCCCGTGTTCTGCAATCTGTTGGTGGCCGATGAGGTCAACCGAGCGTCCCCACGAACGCAGAGTGCGCTGTTGGAAGCGATGGCGGAATCGCAGGTCACGATCGATGGCGAACGCTATGACTTGAAGCACCCGTTCATGGTGATTGCGACCCAGAACCCGGCGGGATTTGAAGGCACCTTCCCGCTGCCGGAATCGCAGCTTGACCGGTTTCTGTTTCGGCTGACGATGGATTATCCCGACATGGAAAGTGAAATCGATTTGCTGTTGGATCAATCCGAAGCGGAACCCGTGGCCGGATTGAAGCCGGTCATGCACGCCGACGAATTGACATTGCTTCAAACTTGGGTCCGCCAAATTCGAACCGACCGCAAGGTGGCTGCTTACGTTGTCGCTTTGGCCACGGCCACCCGACAAGATTCTCGGTTGCGGGTGGGGTGCAGTCCGCGGGGCAGCAAAATGCTGATGCGTGCCTCCCAGGCGCGCGCCGTGTTGATGGGCCGAGACTTTGTCTTGCCCGATGACGTTCAGCAATTGGCAACCGCCGTCTTGGCACACCGGGTGAGCACACGCCACGGAACCGCGACATCCAATGAGAGTCGCCAAATCGTTGCGTCGATCGTGGACCAGGTTCCCGTCCCAGTTTGAATAGGCCACCAATGCAACGGGAATCCTCTGCCACGCGGAGCACACGCTGGTCGCGAAGACGCATGTTTTTGAAAGCTCTGCGGTGGTGCAACCCCATTGGCTGGTGGCTGGCGCTGCGTCGGAGTTTGACAGGCGGTTCAGTGACCCTGTTGTTGATTGGCATCGTGTCGATGAACATTGTTTGGGGCTATCCCTGGATGGGGATGTTCGCCAGTTGCTTCGCCATGTTTGTGGTTGGTTGGGGAATCAACCGAGTCATGTCGCCACGTTTGAAAGCGACATTGGATGTGCCCTTGGCGGTTCGAGCGGGGGAGGAATTTGTGGCACGTGTCTCACTGATTCATCAAGGTCGGTTGCCGGCGTTGAGCTTGTCGGTGGGATTGGACCCCAACCGCCGAAAGAGCAGTCGAGGAGACCTTCAGATCACCGTGGATGCTGCTGCAAAGCAGTGGATTCCCGAGATCGCTCCTGGTGAGACCGCAACGACGAACCAATCGTTGACCTTCCTGCGGCGAGGGGTGCATGTGATGCCGCCTGTCCGTGTGGAGTCGTTGTTTCCGTTCCACTTGTTTCGATCAACGCAATGGATCGACAGCGGGGAGTCGATGGTGATCACGCCCCGGCGACTTGATTGGGACAGCGACATTTCGTGGCAAGCCATCCACACCAGCCTTCGAGGGTTGGCCGTTGGTTTGTCGCAAGGTGATCACCAGCACTACGTTGGCAGTCGCGAGTACCGAGCGGGGATGCCGGTTCGGCGATGGGACTTTGCGTCCTGGGCTCGATTGGGCAAACCCATTTTGCGAGAGTTCAATTCGGCGGCCAAGCAGACGGTCACAGTCTTCATTGACACCACGCCAGGCGAAGCGGATACCCGTGCCATCTTCGCTTCGCGTTGGCGGCGATTGTCCGCCGACGAAGACGTTTCGCTGGAACGATTGCTGTCGATCGCTTCGGCTGGGTTGGAAACCTTGGTGGGAGCCAACGTGCAAGTGCGTCTGGTCGTTCCCTGGCAGGCTCCTTCGGTGATTCAAAGTCAGGAACGCAACGGGAATTTGCGTTCGGTTTTGTGCGAAGGGGCATCCGACCCGACGCCGCTGTTGATGGCTTTGGCGGAAGCCGAGGCGGTTGATGAAGCAACCGCGCAAGAGGTTTTGCAGGCCATGCCGCAGGCGGGCGGAACCTTCCACGGCGTCGTGTTTTCTCGCCGAGGAAGCGATGACGTGGATCTTTCTGGGCTGCCGGATTTGATGTGGTTGAATATCAATTCAGAACCGCAGGAAGCGTTTGGCAATGTCCCTGTTTTCAACACCATTCAACCGCCCACGGAGACTCTCGCATGACGGCTTTTGCACGGGAGGACGCGTTGGATTGGCGGGATTGGTTGGCGGATGATCGAGTCGTCTTGGGAGCGTTGACGTTTGGTTTGGCCGCGTTCCTTGGTGGGACGTTTGAAACCACACCGGCTTGCATGTTTGTCGCCACGGTCAGCCTGATCGTGGTGGTGCTGGTTCGCATGCGGTGGCCGGAACCCAGTGCTGCGCCGGTGAGCTGGAAGGCTCGTTTGATCCGTGGTGCGGTGTTGTTTGCCTCGCTGCTGGGGTCGATCCTGATTGTCTTCGGTTGGCGTTTTTATCCTGCGCTGCAAGGCACACCCAATGTGTTGTTGGTTGCGGTGGATTCGATTGGGCATGCCTCGTTGATGTTGCTGTGTGTGCTGTGGGTCCATTGGCCACGGGGTGGGCACGTCATGATGTTGGTGTTGGGGATGCTCACGGTTTTGATGGCGGTTGCCGGCGGTGGGTTGAGTTCCACCGTGACTGCGCAAACGGCATTGGGACTGACGGTGTGCATCGGTTTTGTCCTTGCGACACGGGCAATGAGCACCGCGTCTTCGAATCGTTTGCAGGTCGCGGGGCTTCGCTCGCACTCCGAGGGGGCCAAGCGAATCAGTGGGACGCTGTATCAGTTCATGGCTTTGTTCGCCATGTTGGTCGTGGCGTCTGCAACGACTCATGCGACCATTCTGTTCTTGCCAGATGTGCAAGCCGGAGTGATGGCTCAGCTCAACGATCGATTGGATGCCAGTTCAAGCCGGGGTTGGGGCGGGACGGATCGCTATGTCAGCGGTTCGAGATTGGGCAACGTCCGAGAGTCCATCTTGAGCGATCCGGCGGCGATCGCGTTGAGTGCGTTTGCTGACACGGAACCCGGGTATCTCCGTGGCAACGTTTACGATTCCTACAGCAGCGGACGTTGGCGAACGTCCCGGAAATGGGTGTTCCAGTCGCCGCCTGGCAGTGGTGTGCGGCGTGTCGCTGAAGCTCGTTTCTTGCAACCGGAGGGAGTCGCAACCACGCTGCTTCAGGATCCCGATGAACACGTTCGCAAACGCTATTCCATGCGGATCGGTGTGCTGGAAGAGGAGGTCGATCCGTCCATTGAATTGCTGAATTGGAATGGCGTCGCAGGCAATGACCTGGGTGGCGGGCAATTTGTCGGCGTGGTCGAGATTCATGGTGACCCGAGCAAAGGCCGCAAGGTTTTCTTGCCCGCATCGTCGCGCTGGATCGAATTGGCAGGCGACGGGATTGGGATCACACCACACGGGGTGTTGGGCTACGGCGTCGAAGTCCGTTGGCCTTGGGTGGCGGGGGTGCAAGAGCAACCGCCGGCCGAAACATTGAGTCCCGATGATCGCGATGTCATGGTTCGGGTGGAATCTGAAATCCGCTCCGAGATAGAGAGTCTGACGCAACGCTTGATGGTGGGTGCCAAGTCAGATGCGGAGCGGGCAGAGCGAGTGACGCAATTCTTCCAAGATAATTTTTCCTATTCGCTCGATCCCGTGACGGTTCCAGACGGGCTGGACCCGCTGACGCACTTTCTCCAGAGCCGGCATCGGGCGCACTGCGAACTGTTTGCCAGTGCGACGGCGCTGATGCTGCGGACGGTGGGCGTGCCGACGCGTTACGTGACGGGCTACGTGATGACGGAACTCAACGAGGCTGGTGACATGTACGTGGCCCGCAATCGGGATGCTCATGCGTGGGTGGAGTACTACGACGACGAGGCTTCTCGGTGGTTGCCGGTTGAGTCCACTCCCGGTCGCTCGTTCCTTTCGATGCGACGAAAAGAGCTGTCGCTGGCGAGTGCGGGAGGTGCCGGGGGAGCGGAGCAAGCCGAAGACGTCACGAGCAGCTGGTTTGCGCCCGTGCTGCGATGGTGGGCATCGGTGCGAACCACGGACACCTTGGTGACCCTGTTTCGCTGGTTGCAGATCCCCCTGCTGGTGTTCTTGGTGACACTGTTGTGGCGACGCAATCGGCACAAGGTCGATGATCAACGGAGCGTGCGTTTGGCGGCAGAGCGTCGCCGGATGGACCGACGGGTGCGGCGGTTGGGATGGATTCGGCGACCGAGCGAAACGCTCCATCGCTTTGCCTCGCGTCTGGAGGAGGAAACGATCACCAGTTCCTCGCATGAAGAGCTGCGAGCGGCCGCGAATTGGTACCGGGACCACGCCGTCCAGTGCTATCGGGGCGAAGACCCCGTGACGCCGTCGCTCACTCGCAAGAACGTCTCAAGCGTTCAAACGTGAACAAGCCGGAGGAGTGCCCATCGCTGAAACCGATGTTGTAGGCATACGTCCCCACCGGCCGCATCGATGCGATCGTGAGCGGGCGAGCTTCGGCTGCACTCAGGACGGGAAGTCCCATCAGCGGTGTTTTCTTTCCACTGCCTGCCTCGGCTTTCGGGTCGACCAGCGTCACGGCTTGGTGACCTCCGGTCTCGCCGCGTTTTTCTCGGCAGGTCGCGCAGGGGCAAGCGTCTCGCAATTCGCGAGCGGTCCAGGACGTCGACTCGCCGTCGTTCCAGACGATCCGGATGCCACGTTCCCCTTCCCGCTCGATGGCGGTGGGGGCATAGGCAACCGGATCTTGGATGGGACGCTTGGGGGCATTCATTTCGCGTCGGTCTCTTGAAGGGACGTCTCGGAGTGCTTTGCCGCGAGTGCGGCTTGGCCTGCGTTCAGGGTCTCGATGATCTTGTCGACATCGTAGGTGCAGCCGCCCCACGAGCCCCCGCCAACCTGTTGGAGCGCCGCCCACAGTCGCGTGTCATCCGGAATGTTTTTGTCTCGCTGCAGTCCCTCGGCGATGGGGCGTGTTCGCAAGGCTTCGACTGGATCCGCGCCGTCGACGGTGGCGACCAAGTCCACTCGTCCGTCCAGCGTTTTGCGGTCGATGATGATCTCCACGGTGTCTCCATCGCGGACTCGCCCAATGGGGCCACCGGCAAGTGCCTCGGGGCCGACGTGTCCGACGCAGGCCCCGGTGCTGACGCCGGAGAAGCGAGCATCGGTGACCAGCGCGATGTGCTTTCCAAAGGACAGGTACTTCAGTGCGGACGTGATTTGGTAGGTCTCTTCCATGCCACAACCGATCGGGCCACGGCCGATCAAGACGATCACGTCCCCGGCCTCAACCGATTGATCGGATTGGCCTTTGACTGCGGCGATGGCGTCGCTTTCCGTTGTGAAGACGCGTGCTCGACCGCGTTTGCGGTAAACGCCATCGTCATCGATCACGGATGGGTCAATCGAGGTGGCTTTGATGACGGAACCCTCCGGGCACAGGTTGCCAGAAGGAAAACAAACCGTGCTGGTCAATCCGCGTTCCTTGGCGACCGCAGGCGGCAGGATGACTTCGTCTGGATCCACTCCATCTGCGGCACGCAAGCGTTCACGACAAACTTGGCGACGTTCGGAGTTGTGCCACTGATCCAGCAGTTCATTCCAAGTCAAACCGGTCACGGTTTTTTCGTCTGCGTTCCACAGCCCGGCTTCGCGTAGATGCCAGGCGACTTCGGGGACACCACCGGCCAAGAACAATTGCACCGTTGGGTGCCCGACCGGTCCGTTGGGCAAGCAATCCACAAAACGCGGAACCGATTGGTTGACCCGGCGGAAGTCATCCGCGGTCGGGCGGCGGCGTCCGGCAGCAGCAGCCACGGCGGGGATATGCAGCAGCAGGTTCGTGCTTCCGCCCACCGCGGCGTGCATCAGCATCGCGTTTTCAAACGCTTTGTCAGTCAGCACATCATGGAGCGTCAATCCAGAGGCGTGCATCGCCGCGGCGGTGGCGGCCGCATCGCGAGCCAAGCGTGTCCAGATCGGTTGCCCACTGGGAGCCAGTGCCGCGTGCGGAACGGTCATGCCAAGCGCTTCTGCGATCACTTGGCTGGTCGCGGCAGTGCCGAGGAATTGGCAGCCTCCACCAGGTGTGCCGCAGGCTTTGCAACCGGCCACGGAGGCTTCTTCCAATGTCATTTCACCGCGGCTGTAGCGAGCCCCGATGGTTTGAACTTTGCCGGCGTCTTCGCCAACGGTTGGCGGCAATGTCACGCCGCCGGGAACCAGCACGTTGGCGAGGTGGCCTGTGCCGGCGAGCGCCATCATCATGGCGGGCAAGCCCTTGTCGCAGGTCGCGATTCCGATCACGCCTTTGCGGCGTGGTAGCGACCGGATCAAGCGACGCATCACGATCGCGGCGTCGTTGCGATACGGCAACGAGTCAAACATGCCGTGCGTGCCTTGTGTCCGCCCATCACATGGGTCGCTGACAAAGGCGGCAAAGGGGACTCCGCCGTCGCGTTCGATTTGTTCCGCGGCGGCTTGGCCCAGCAGGCCGACTTCCCAGTGCCCGGTGTGATAGCCAAGGGCTTGAGGGGTGCCATCAGGGTTGCGCACGCCGCCTTGGGTGCTGAGGATCAAGTATTGATCGCCGAGGACTCGACGGGGGTCGAATCCCATTCCGACACTTTGGGTCAGCCCAAACAGGTCACCGCTGGTCCAGGTTCGCAGGATCTCATCGGAAAGCGGAAGTTTACCGTCGGGACCATCTGCCTTGGTTGCCAAAGTTTCGGGGGCATCCAAGGCAGCAAAGTAGTCAGAAGGGTCAATCACTGCGTCGGCCACTGGTGAGAATCAGGAGGTAATATGCCAGCGTCATGATCGATTGCAATGTCGCGGCAACGTAAGTCAACGCGGCAGCGTTCAGAACCTTTGCGACATAGCGTTCTTCCTGCGCCGTGATCAAACCATACTCGACCAGGTGCTCGCGAGCACGGCTGGACGCATTGAATTCCACCGGCAAATTGACAACCTGAAAAAACACAACGGCCGAGAACAGGATCACGCCGATCCACATCAACGGTTGGAATGACATGATCGCACCGATGAACAACAACGTTGCACCGATTCCGCTGCCAAAATTGGCTGCCGGAACGGCGATGTTGCGAACCACCAAGGGTGCGTAGTGCTGAGCGTCCTGGAACGCGTGCCCGGCTTCGTGGCACGCCACGCCGAGCGCAGCCATGGAGCGGCCCGAGTAAACGTCCTCGCTGAGCCGCAAGACTTTGGCGCGCGGATCGTAGTGGTCCGACAATTTGCCAGCAACGCGTTCGATGCCGATCGATTGCAATCCAGCTCGGTCCAGCATCCGACGAGCTGCTTCGGCGCCTGACATGCGAGCGGGCACTTGCGACATCGCTGCGAACGACGATTTCACCTTCCACTGAGCGTACAATCCCAGCAAGAACGGAGGCAAAACAAACAGGAAGTAGATACCCATCGAAGGAATGTTCCTCAAAAACATCGATAGCAAACGCAATCGGCTTGGGGCTCTTTTGTCAGAAAGAGACGCTCCAACCGAGAATCAGCCGTTCTGACATCCGAAAACTCGTGTTTTCAACGGCAGAAAGCCAATTGGGCAGGCACTCGCTGCACCACTGCAATGTGTACGCAATTGCCGCACCAACGTTCGCGGCAATTTCTGTTTCAGATTGTCACGCGTACAGTTGGTAAAGCATCAAGTAAACCAGCACGCCGGTGACCGAAACGTACATCCAAATTGGATAAGCAAACCGCACCAGTTTCTTGTGAGCCACGATGCGGCCATTCTTGGCCAAGTAAATCGCTCGGAGGGCCAAAAACGGGACTGCAATGGCCAGCAAAATGTGCGGGATCAGAATCGACAGATACGTGTATCGAGCCGCGTCGGGAGCGTCCGCGGGAAAGCGGCGGTTGAACTCACCCGTCGATTGATACAACGCAAATTTGTGAAACAGATAGCACAGCAGGAACAGCATGCTGACGCCAAACGCGCGGAGCATCATTTGCTTGTGAATCTTCGCCCGTCCGTTCTTGATGTAGTACAGACCGAGGGCCAGAAAGATCGTGGCGATCAAATTCAGGGCCGCGTTGAGGTGCGGCAAATTGGCTGCCAATGTATCCCACATGAATCAAGACTTCTTCGAGGAGGCTTCTTCCTGGAGCATGGATTCGATGCTCGCTTTCAATTCCGCCAGTTGACGTTTTTCAGGCCAGTTGTAGAAGCCCTCGATTTTTCCGTCGGCATCGACCAGCACGAAACGCTCGGTGTGAAATTGTTTGTTGACCGGTTGTTGGAAAATCTCCGCCCCGATCCGGCGGATGTAATTCAGGTCACCGGTCAAGAACAACCATTGGTCTTTGTCAGCACCGAACCGCGCCGCGTACTCTCGAAGGACTTCCGGCGTGTCCGTTTCGGGATCGACCGAAATCGCGACAAAACGAACGCCACGCCCCGCAAACTCGTCCTGCAGCTCCTTCAGTTTCTGGTTCTGAGAAACGCAAATGCTGGGGCAGGTGCTGAAAAAGAAACTGACGACATACGGTGCTCCCTTCAGGTCATCGGTCGAGACCATCTCGCCGCTGCGTTCGAGCAGTTCGAATTCACTGAGCCAGGCGACGTCTTCCGGTGGTTTGGTGGGGGTGTCGTTGGCAATGTCTTCCGGGCGAAGGGTCGCGTTGTCGACCACCGCGTTGTCGTTGCCATAAATCACCTCGTCCGCACCTGGCCCATCCGCTGGGGCAGCGGAATGGCGGACTTGGCGTGCGAGCAGCCCCAGGGCAATTCCGGCAACGAGAATCAGAGTGACGTGAGTGAAGATTTTCATGGCGAATTGCCCTGATGGAGTGGTGGTTCTGGCGGACGCCCCAAGGGAACCCTGAGTCGTTTCCGAAAAAGGTGTCAGGTACCTTTTTGGGGGAATAGGTAGTTTGTGGTTGCCTAAGTTTCCAAAAAGGTACCTGACACCTTTTACGAGTGTGACACCTTTTACGAGTGTGACACCTTTTACGAGTGTGACACCTTTTACGAGTGTGACACCTTTTACGAGTGTGACACCTTTTACGAGTGTGACACCTTTTACGAGTGTGACACCTTTTACGAGTGGCCGAGGCGTTTGCGGCCGTTGACGGTGGAGAGGTCGTGTTTGGAACCGTGACGCTTCCCGCGATTGGCGGCGTCAGGGTCGTGCTGGTCGCGGCCGCTGCCTCGTGACATCACCAAGGCAATGCCGCATTCCAGTCTCAGCCAATCCACCGCGGCTTGTTGGACCGCCAGCGTTCGAGCGTGAATCAGGGCGGATTGGCTGAACGCTTGGTCTTCGGCCAGGCTGGTTGGGGTTTGTGTCAGCTGTTTGGGCATTCCACGAACGTAGCCCTCGGCGTAGGAGGCTCCGCTGCCACGGGAATGCCCGCCGTATTGCAGATGAGCTGCCGTCGCGATGGTGAGCAACAACTCGCGAAAAAGCAGGCGACAGTTTCGCACGTCATCGACCGGTCCGTAAAACCAAAACAAGGTTCGATTTTGTTTGCGTCCGTAGTACCACTGCACCATCGGGAATATTTCTTCCGTGACATAGGCGGCAAGAGATTTTTCCCACCCGCACGCTCGTCGTCCGTTCACCGGGCAAGCCATCCGCGTGTAAGAAACACTTTCGATGTTGTCATCTTCGGTGATGTCTTCGCGAGACAAATTGTGACGCAGCATCAGGCTCTGCATCATTCGCAAGGCGTTGCGTTTCTCACCTTCTGTGCTGGCGTGATTGCTGGCCGTCGTGTCGAGAGCACGCAGGCGGCGGAGGATCTTTTCGAACTCATTCTGAGTGAGAACCTGCTCGTTGTCCTGCGGCCGTTGAGGTCCAATCGCGGGCAAGGTCGATTCGGGTGGAGCGCCGGCGTACGTCCAGTGATTCACAACGAGGTAGTCGCCGTCGTCCATCGGATTCCAGGTGTCATGGATCTGATGGTCGATGAGGCAACAGAAGTGGCCGCCTCGCCGAGTGTCGCGTTTTTCGAGGTGAGTGATGACGACGCCACGAGGCAAACTTGCAGCGTCGAAGGCTTGGTCGTTGCCGGAGTGTCGATGCCACTGGTTGGCGCGAAGGTAGTCGTCCGCGACCGAGCTGCAGACGCCATTGCGGACCGTCTTGTTCGCAGACTTGCCCAGAGTTTGGTAGATGTCGCGATAGCTGGTGCCGGTCGCAATCGCGATCGCTCGCGTCACGCAGTCGCCCGCGAGGCCAACGAATCCTGCGGAAGATCGCCCGCCGTCATTCCAAATGAATTCCATTGCTTTGTCGTGAAAGCGTGAACAGGTGTGGCAATTGATGGTGACTCACCATCGAGGCCAACGCCGATGGTTCAAACCATCGTATCTGCCTTGCGGCTGCCTCGCATCAATCGCCACGCGATCAGAACCACCGCGATGGTGGCAACCACCGTCACCGTCCAGCAAGTGGTGGAGGACGGAGCGAAGCCTGCCGACGAGAGATCCAGGGTCGGGTTCAGCAGTCGACGCAGTTCCAACATGGAGTAGCTGAGCGGATTGAGTTGCATGATGCCCGCGAGTAGCCAACCACCCCAGTCGCCCATCGTTGCCGCACCGGTTTCGACCACCGGTCCCGAGAGGCTCCAGGCAGGGATCGGAAAGAACGTTCCAGCCAACAACCACATCGGCATCAAGCCCAGCATCATGATCGCATGGAAGCCTTGGGTGCTTTCCATTGGCCAGGCCACAATCATCCCCAGGGCGCACATCGCGATGGCAATGATGGCTAACAGCAACAACAGCCAGGGGAACGTCCAGGCAATCGAAGCCGCACCGACCACATACACCAGCAGCAGGAAAATCAACGCTTGAGCCCAGGCGATCGCAGCGCCGCCGAGTACCTTGCCCACCAACACAGGGAAGCGCCCTGCCGGGGAGACCAGCACTGACTGCATGAAGCCTTCGCGACGGTCTTCGATCACCGAGATGGTTGCGAAGATCGCGGTGAACAGAACGATCAAGCCGATGGTGCCCGGCAAGAAAAACTGTGAAAAGCTCTCACCGCCAGCGGATTCAAAGGAGCCTCGCAGGCCGGTTCCAAACAGCAACCAGAACAACAGCGGTTGCACGATCGCGGCCGTCACGCGGTTGCGTTGGCGAAAGAACCGGGTCCATTCGCGGCGGGCGAGCATCCACGCAGCGCCCATGCGAGCGGGCGTGGTCATGCCCGAAGTCGTGAGGCCTGGATTGTTGGAAACTTTGTTTTTCATCGCAGCAGCACTCATTGGAATTCTTTCCCCGTTCGAGCGACAAAGACATCTTCCAAGTTGGGCCGTCCGATGCTGATCGATTGGACGCCATTGCCGAGCACAGCAGAAACCTTGGCGACGATCTCCGGGGCATCGCATGGCATGCGAAGGGTTTCGCCAACGATTTGAGTTTCCAAGTTCAGTTCGCGTTGCAAGGTCGCTTTCGCGGAAGCCAGGTCATCGGGCACGATTGTCAGCACGCCGCCACCCAGATCCGCTCGCAAGCGTGAGGGAGCGTCGTCGGCGATCTTCTTGCCTTGGTCCAGCAAAACCACTCGGTTGGCCTTGGCGGCTTCTTCCATCAAGTGAGTCGTCAGCAGCACGGCCACGCCGTCACCTGCGAGTTGTTGCAACGCATCCCACAGCGACAGGCGAGCCCCCGGGTCGAGCCCAGTGCTGGGTTCGTCCAGCAGCATGATTCGCGGTTGATGGAGCAAGCCTTTGGCCAGTTCGACGCGACGTTTCAGTCCGCCGGATAGTGTTTGGCAAAGATCGCGACGTCGGTCGGTCAGTGAGAACTGTTCCAACAGAGCATCGCAGCGGCTGGTGAGTTCCCGTCCCGACAAACCGTACAGAGCACCCTGGCAACGGAGGTTCTCGTCCACCGTCAGTTTGATGTCCAAGCTGGGAGACTGGAAAATGATTCCGAGGCGGCTGCGAACGGCGTCGACGTGTTCGGCAATGTTCAGCCCATCGAGGGTCACGCTGCCGCGTTGGATTGGCAGCAACGTGCTGAGGACTCGGAACAGCGTTGTTTTGCCGCTGCCGTTTTTGCCGAGTACCGCGACGATTTCGCCGGCACGCACAGAGAGATCGATTCCGTCGACCGCCACCTTGTCGCCGTAGCGATGGTGGAGGTCGCGAATGTCGCAGAGAACATCACCCAAGGAGGACGCGGACTCGTTCGGCGCGTCGGTGGGGCTGGTTGCAGTCGAGGTCGTAGTCATGAATGATTTTTTACAGTGAAGCTCGAAGAGTCATCACCAGCAGCACGGCGGGCAAGACGACCAACGACCAGCGAAGCATCTTGCGAGCGGTCGTGTCATTGGGGTTCGCACGGAAGTTCAAAGAAGCTCGCAACAACGGCCACGAGGCAGCCAGGATCAGCACCGTTGCCAGAACGCTGGCGGCCGATGCCACCCATTGGCCGTTGGGGAACCAAGCCAGAACCACACCGCAGATCGCCAACGCCACGCTGCCGAGAATGCTTTGCCAAGCCGCGTGTCGCCCGGTGGGTTCGACGGTGGTGGTCATGCAGAAACCGGCTTTGGCGTACTGGATTCGGTACAGCCAGGCGATCGCCATGAAGTGGGGGTACTGCCAGCATGCCAGCACACCGAACAGCATCCAGCCAGGCAGTTCTGTCAGTGTTCCACCTGCTGCGGTGTAGCCGATGAACACAGGAAGCGCGCCGGCGATTGCACCGACCGTGGTGTTCCAGGCGGTTCGAGTTTTCATCGGGGTGTAGACCAACACGTAGAGCAACCAAGTCGCGATGCCGACACAGGCGGGAATCATTCCGCTGCCCAGCCACAGGATGGCTCCACCGGCAATCCCGCTGGCGATGGTCAAGGCGAGTGCCACGACGTAGCTCATGCGGCCGCCGGGGACCGGACGATTCGCGGTCCGCGGCATGTTGCGATCAATTTGGCATTCCCAAACTTGGTTGGCTGCGCCCGCACTGCCAGCGATCAGAGCGGTTCCGATCATCAGCCACAGCCAATCGATCAAGGTCAACGTTGCGCTGCCAGCGATCAACGCCGAGGCGACGGTGGTGACCAAGATCATCGTGACGATGCGGGGTTTGGTCAGCTCGATGACATCGGCGAAGACACCCCGGTCGGCTCGAGTGGCGGCAGGTTTCGCATCCGTTGGTGCGTCGGAAGCTTGTGATTCGGGGTTGGCTTCTGGCACGGGAATTGGATCATTCAACGTGCTGGCTCGATCGGTCGAGGGACGCGGGCGGGAAACAGATTTCATCCGCGGCGAAGGTTCCAGCACGGCAGTCGATCCGCTCGCCGCCGAGCTGGTGCGAGGGAGCGAACCCGAGTTCTGGAGAGGCCTGTCATCGAGGGACAAACCACTCCCGGCGACAATCTCGAGCGTTTCGCGGCAATCAGATGCCATGATCGTTCCGGATTCAGGATGAGACAGAGAAGGATAAAACGCGACGGCGGCGGTACAGCCGGACCAACAGCAGTGACGAAACGGCCAAAATCAGCGATCCCGTCGCAACATGACCCGTCACGATCCAGGCGTCCAGGACGTTCTTGCTGTGCAGGAGGTACGAGTCAGACGCTGAAAGCGGAGCCAGCATCTGTGGGTAGCCGTAATTGACAATCCAAGTCGCTACTCCCAAGCCGATTTGCACGGCCACAAAGCATATCAAGGCACCCGCCGGACGCGACAGCGTCAAATCGCCGCACCGCCGCATTCGCCAGTACGTCAGGGCCGTCATCAGCCACAAAACGAAGGCGATCGTGATGTGTGTTTTCACGATGTGGGCGAATCCGACCGGGCTGAAGCCGGGCAAGGCGTGCCGCATCATCGCTCCCAAAACCAACTGCAGGTAAGCCAAAACCAACAACGCGATCGGCCAAAACGCAGTTGGCGTTCGCTGGGAAGTTCCCTCGGCGGACTTTCGCACCGAAGCGGCCAGCCAGTTCCGGCCGGTCACGCAGGCCGCGATCACACACAGCACAAAAAATGCGGGGCCGACGCATCCATGGATCATCGCCAGCGTCCGTGCGCTCAGTGTCACACGCAAACCACCGAGAACGCCCTGCCCAATCACAGCGGCGAGAACCAACACCGACAAGCCGATTGCCCAGCGACGTGTTTCAGTCATGAAGGAAGAAAAGACCAGCCCAATTGCGATGAAGCCAACCAGGGCGGCGAGCAATCGGTGCCCGTGTTCGATGAGCAGATCGAATGGCCCCAGCAACCAAGTCGAGATCGGATACAGAAGCAGGTTGTACCCGTACGTTCCCGGCCAATCCGGAACCGACATGCCCGCGTCGTAGGTCGTCACCAACCCTCCGACCCAGATCAGCGGCCAGGTCAAGCAGACCATCACGCGAGTCAGCCGGTGAGGCCATTGGGGAACGGATTGCGAGCCGTCCTCCGTCGGTGAATCGCTGGTGTTCGCGTTCGCGGGGCGTTCCATTTCGGATTTGGGGCCGGATTCAGATGCGGTTTGAGTGTCAGCAGCTTGGTTCATTGCTGCCCTCGACGATCAAAAATCTGTTCTCCGGCAATCCCGCCAATCACGCATCCACCCGCTCCAAACAGGGCTCCGGGAACGATCCCTGACATGCCCAGCAAGAACATCGCACCGATTCCCAATGCCAAGCCCACGATCGCGCCAATGGTTCGATAGTTGTCGCGACTCATAAGGAGACACCTGTTTTTGCGGCGGCGGAGGAGTTTTTATCGTCCACCACACGCACGGACGGTTTGGGCGTGGGCTGGACCAGCGACTGAACGTAATGAACCAAGTCCCAAACGTCTCCAGGGGTGAGTCCTGTTCCGCTCGTTGCCGACTCGCTCAGTTCGATTCCCGGCATTGGTGTTCCTGCGATTCCGTGCTGAATCCGGCGGAAAATGGTCTCAGGATCGTCGCCGCCTCGCAACACCCCCCCAGCCAGTCGGCGGGGCTCGATGATTCGCGGCGGCAGTGCACCGGCTTGGCGGAATGGTTTGACCGCGTCGGCATCGGTGGGCGTGATCCCGATCCGAGTCGTGAATTCTTTGGTCCAGTCATCCAGGTCGTTCAGCGGCAACCCGCCCTGCCCCGCCGGGCCGTGGCACCCCGCGCAGTTGGTGACTTGACCACTGAACAATTTGGCACCGCGAGCGATCGAGGCGTGCAGTTCATCAGCGGCATGGGGGATCTGTTCTGGTGGCACGGGAGGCGCCTGCGGCTGAACCCATTCGCTGGCCACCGCCTGCAGGATTTCTTCGACCGCCAATTCGCCTTCGGTCGGTTCCACTGCCGTCGGTTCAGGTTGGTTGCCCTCGTCAGGTGCCGGGGGGGGCTTCGCATCACGGCTGGACTGGGTCAAGTCGGTGAAAACGATCTCCCCTGCCTCGTTTCTTCCCGAATTGGCGTTCTCCGTGGTCGTCACTCGCAATCTCAGGTCCTCGGTTGGCGGCGTGTCTTCGTAACCGAGATCATCGATCGCCAAAGCCAGGAGCTGACGCTCGACTTCGCCGCGAATGGAGAGATAAATCAGGTAGTCGATCAGTGCTTCGCGGTCGCTCGGTGTGACGGTCATGAACGATGGCATGGGAGTGCCAGGAATGCCGTTTTCCAGTAATCGCCGCAGATCGTCGCGAGTCGGTTTGGCATCCCGCTGCGTTGATTTCCACTTGAACACACCGGCACGGAAATCCCGTGGATAAGGCCACTGGTACATCGATGCAGGACCGGTGCCGCTGCCCGAGATCCCGTGGCAGATCACACAGTGCTCGGTGTACAGCCCGCGGTGCACGTTTTCTGCGTCACTCTCGACGGATCCGGAGGCTTGTTGAAGCCGTTCCAGCGAAACCAATTCACGTTGGTCGACGGTCAGTCGATCTGCCGGCCAAGCGGGTTCTTCTGGGGTTCCGAACAGTTTAGCCAAGACCAATTCGACATCGGCCAGGGCCGCGTCGGTGGGCAGATCCCGCGAGCGTTCCAGTGCCATCGCATGAACACGATTGGATTCAAACTCCATCTCGCCGTCATTGCAGCCAACCGTGACGGGAAGGCAGCACGCAGCGGCCAGCAACCAAAGACGTGAATGAGGCCCTAACAACGAAGAGATCCTTGCACTTGAAAACGAATCGAACGCCTAATCGGAGCACATTTGCTCCAGGGAGCCAACCGGAAAAAAAGACGCAGGGAAACGAAGTGCGTCAATCCGCCCGCTCGCCAACAATCTGAAAAGACTCGATCCAATGTCTCACCAAGACCACCCATCACAACCCGACGCGTGAGCGAGGGACTCCCCAAAATCCCACGACGGCCCCATCCGGGGCGACCGTTTGTTTTCCGGTATCGGTCTCTCGGGGCTTCCGCCCCGAGCTAAGCACGACGGCCCCATCCGGGGCGAAACCCAGACGCCAGCCACCATTTGTTTTTCGCGCGTCCCGAGCGGCTTGTCGAGTCAGGGGGGTGTGACCGAGACCTCGGGTTGAAAACCCGAGGCTGACAACTGTCACCGCTCCGCGGTTGTTAGCTCACCCCGACACGCACAACCAGTCGCGGAGCGACGGCAGCCGAAAGCCTTGGGTTTTCAACCCAAGGTCATCCTTTCTCGTCTCCGCTTCAAAACAACGGAGAGCCTTGACTCCTGCAACGGACGCCAGGCTTCGCTGGGAAGCAGCGTGGGTTAGCCCAGGCGGCCACGCCAGGTGACTTGTCGGCCGCGGAGGTGATTCCAGAACGCCCACCACTGGATCAGCAGGAAACTGACGATCGCAATCGGGTGCAGGATCGCTCCTGTGACGCTTTGACGCAATCGGATTGCCCCGGTCATTCGTGGCACGTAGCTCACCAAAATTGCGATCCCGCTGACCAGAATTCCAATCACCACGGAGGTCGGGATCGGCAAGCCCTCCGCAATCAGGCTGTTTCGTTTCGCAAACGCAACTGCCAGAGTGATCCACGGCAACACATTGGCTCCGCCCAGCAGAATCGTGAAGGGAATCAGCAACCGCGAATTCGCGATGCCTTCGTCTGCATTCTTGAGCAGTCCCTGCACGACCTCACCGGCCGATGTGTACATCCGGCAAATCGCCCACGGCGACCCGTCCACGCAGTCCGTCAGCATCCCGTTTTCGCGATAGGCCTTGGGCAGTTTCAGCCCATCGTGCCGGCTGGATCGAATCGCAGCATGCGTCCCCGCGGCTTGGTAGGCGGCCTGTGTTGTGAAGAACAACTGCCCGCATCCGGACGCGTAAGCCGGGTGCGTGCTGCCTCGCATGCGCGCGAACGGCAGGTAGGAAAGCAAGATGAAGTGCATCATCGGGATCAAGAGTTTCTCTGCCAGTGTGCCGGTTTCCTGCTGAGGGAACGCACTGAGCAAACCAGTTTCGCCGCCCTCATGCTCGACCGTGAAACGATTCCAAAGATCGATGATGGCAGTGGGTTTCAAACGCACGTCGGCATCCAAGAACAGCAGGTGTTCGCAGGCGGCATGTTGAGCCAACCGGTAGCAGGCATGCTGTTTGCCATTCCAGCCATCGGGAAGTTCGATGCCTTCGATCAACTTCACCCGCGAATCGTGCTGTGCGATTTCGCGAACGATCGTCCCGGTTTGATCGGTGGAGCCATCGTCGAGCACGATGACTTCTAAGTCGACGTGCACCGATTGCAAAACCGACTCGAGGCAAGCCTCGATCGAGCTCTCTTCATTTCTCGCCGGGATCAACACCGACACGCGCCGAAGGCGGGCGTCATTCAACTTGGGTGTGTCGCTGCGATTGGAGCGTTTGCCGTCCATGAACAGCGGCAAATTGGAAACGAACATGCCCGCTGCCAACGCGGCCAAGGCCAACGCGACAAACGGCAGGACCGCGATGATGAACCATTCAAGCCATGGGATCATTGGAAATGGTCTCCATGGTGAGGGCGGAATGATTGGCCGGTCATCCACGCTTTGAATCGACGAGCGACGTCGTAGGTGGCGGAGACCCCGTGTTTGCCTTGTAGCAGTTTTTGAAAGGGTTCGCTGGAGCGTTGAATCGTCAGTTCCGCCAATCGCGATTGGCTGGATCGGAGACGCCCGGTGAGTTCAGCTGACCAATGTGATTTGTCCCAGTCGCTCACGGTGGGAATCGAGATCACGTCGCCGAAGCGGAACAAAACCAGCGGCAAACGCTCGTCCCAAAACACGTATTCCATCGCCAGCGGCACGACCCAGCCGCGATCCAGTTTCGAGCACACATGAGCCAGGCCAGGCATCAGCTTCGCCTCGTGATCGCGAACGTCTGCGAAACGCCCTTCGGGGGTGACCCACAACGCACTGTGTTCGCGTTGGAACAGAGCCGCGGTGGTTTTCAAGAACTGCGCCGCGCCACGATTGGAATCCGATTGCACGCCGAAGAAGCCCAGCTTTTCGAAAACCTTGTATTGCTGGAGTGCCTCCGCATCGATCGGTGCATAGAACTGTCGCGGTGCGAGCAGTCGTTCATTGATCGCGTGAGCGAGCAATGGGTCCCACCAGGAGGCGTGATTGCTGTAGACGATCAACGGAAGGCTGCCGTCCTGCAGCGGTGAGGCTTGGGCGTGTTCCGGGTTCGCTTCCACCGACGACTGAAACTGCGATTGCAGTTCCGTTTCACGAGCGAACGCGATCGCGTGGAAGTTGCGACGAAGGTAGGAGTGCAGGAACCGATGAAATCCGTTTTGAAACCAATCCGCCGGCTTCGCAATGACGTCGGAGCCTGCCGTCACGCGAATTTTCCATTGGTCACGTCTTGGTCCAGCGAATCCGCTGCGATCCAGCCGCTCATCAAGACCATCGGCATGCCGGGGCCAGGGTGAGCTGCCCCGCCAGCCAGATACAAACCACGCAGGTCCTTGCGACGGTTGCCAGGTTTGAAAGCGCCGGTGAACTTGCCGTGGCTGGCCAAGCCGTAGATCGCGCCGTTGAGGACTCGGTAGCGATTGTGGATGCCTTCGGGAGTCAGCGAATCTTCGGTCACGATCGCATCCCGAATGCCTTCCATGCCAGCGGTTCGTTCCAGTTTGTTCAGGATCACATCTCGGTAATTGGGCAGCATCGCCTTCCAATCGTGACCGGGCCTCAGATAAGGCGTGTGCACCAAGATGTAGAGGGCTTCGCAGCCATCGGGGGCCACTTCGGGTTCGCTGATCGAGGGAGCGCAAACGTAGGCGGTTGGATCGGGGGCCGGTTGGCCTTTTTTGTAGATGTAGTCGAACTCTTCTTCGGGATCTTTGGAGAACACAAAGTTGTGGTGCAGCAGTTGTTCGTAGCGGCGGTTCAGTCCCAGGTACAGCACCACGCCACTGCAGGCGGCTTCGTAGTGATTGGACTTTTCGAACTTGGTTGACTCCGGTGTACCGCTGAGCAATTCGCGGTAGGTTCGAATCGCGTCGCAGTTGCTGACCACGGCGTCGCAGGAAATCGTTTCGCCACCGGCTGTGGTGACGCCGCTGACCGACCCGCCACCGGTTTCGATGCGAAGGATGTCGGTTCCGGTTCGGATGTCGACGCCGAGTTCGCCAGCGAGTTTTGACAACGCCTCGGGGACCGCTCGCGTGCCGCCGATCGGATACCAAATGCCTTCTTCGGTTTGCATGTGAGCGATGCTGCACAGCACGGCAGGCGAGGCATAGGGCGACGAGCCAACGTACTGGGTGAAGTGATCCATCATTTGCGACACACGATGTTCGGGAACGTGTGAGCGGACGATCGACGCGACACTGCGACCCATTTTGAGTGACAGGACGTCTTTCAGCACCGCGGCGGAAAACGCACCCCCGACTTCCATCGTGTCGGCCAACCCACCGATCGATCGCCAAAAGAAGAATCGATCGGAGACACCGTGAAGTTGCTTGCTTCGCTCGATGAACGATTCGTAACCTTGGCCGGTCGCGTCGCCGCCGGTGAAGTCACGCAGATGACGTTTCATTTGTTCGACATCAGCGACCAAGTCCAACACCGTGTTTTCTTTTGTTCCTGATTGGGGGGTGCCTTCGAAGAAGCATCGCCACTGCGGATCCAGCGCCACGAGCTCGAGGTAGTCCTCCATCTTTCGGCCAGCTTCGGTGAAGACGCGACGCAAGACACTCGGCAGTGTCAGGATCGTCGGCCCCATGTCGAATCGATAGCCTTCGGATTGATGCACCGCGGCTTTGCCGCCCACCCAGTCGTTTTTGTCGCAGAGGGTGACTTTGTGCCCTCGGGCGGCCAGCACACAAGCAGATGACAGTCCTGCCAAACCTGCGCCGACGACCACCACATGCTGCGGTTTGGAGGTCTTCTCGGCGGGAGCAAAGGGGGCATTTGCGGGGGCTTGGGGGGCGATCATCGGGGGCTTTCGATCCGTGGGGAAACGTTCCAGGCAAATGCGGGTGGCGTCACGCACTACTTTTTTAATGCACGCCACTGGGCGGCGGCAGTGGTGACTCGCCGGAGGGCAGCTCTTCGCCGCGTCCATCCGCTGCTGTGCGACCACTGCAGTACGCCGGACAGCAACTCCGCGTCGGCATCGTTTCGAGGTGACAAGTGCATTGCGACGCGGCCCCGCCGGGTGGCGATGACTCGAGGCGTGGTCATCGCCAGCAATCCCTCGGGGCCTCGTGTCACTCCAAAACCACTTTGGCCGCGGCCACCGAAGGGCAGGCGGGGATCCGCCGTGGGGGCGACCAGGTCGTTGATCGTCACCACGCCCACGGTCAGTTGTTTTCCGATCGATTGCGTTTGGGAGGTCGGGCCGAACACGGACGCGGCCAGACGATAGGGGCATTCATTGACCATCTGGATCGCTTGTTCGGGTCGCTGGACCGGGATGATCGAGATGACGGGCGCGAACACGTCGCTTTGCAAAATGGCATGCCCCTCGGGGACGTTTTCAAGCACCACCGCGTGCATCTTTCCGGTGGTGCGAAGGGTAGCGGAATCGTACCGGCCCAGGCTGTCCTTGGCACCTTTTCGGAGAACATCGTCCAGCAAGTCGGCGATGCTCGCCCGCGCCGCGGGATGAAGGGTGACTTCGTTGGTGGCTCGCAATCGATCGATCAATCGTTCTGGCAAAGTGGCGGTTGAGGGATCGGTTTGGATCATCAATCGCCTCGGGCCGATGCAAGTTGCACCGCTGTTGAACAGCAGGCCAAACGTCACCGCATCGACCACGCGGGCGAGGTCGGCTTGGGGCAGCACGATTGCCGCATCGGCTCCGGACAATTCCATGATGCAAGGAGTCAGATTCTCGGCTGATTGATGCAGGACTTTTCGGCCCGTTTCAGCGGATCCGGTCAAGACGACCAAGTCGACGCCAGAGGCTTGGGCTTCGATTGCCGCTTCGGTGGTTGAATTCAGCAACGTGATCGCATGTTTCGGAACGCCCGCGGCATAAAAAGCGGCGATCAATTCGGCGGACACGGCTTCGGTCCCGGCGGCGGGTTTGAGGCAAACTAGATTTCCGGCGGCAAGGGCCTGTGCCATTTGAACGCCGGGCAGCAGCAGCGGGTAGTTCCAGGTTCCAAGGATCAGGACTCGCCCCAGGGGGACTCGCTGGACGACGCTGCGGACGCCCCACATCCACAGTGGTCGCCCTCTCCATCCGACTTTTCGGGGTGCCAGCGTTTTTTTTCCGTGCTTGCCGATCCACCGCAATGCCTCGCACAAGGGGAGCAATTCCGACGCCACCGTTTCTGCATCGTCGGTCCGTTGTTCACTCCGGCTCAAGTGTGTCAACTGATCGACTCGCGAAGCGATTTCGCCGCGCGCACGACTCACAATTTGACAGCGCTGGCGAATCGACCACGTAGCCCACTTTGCACCGCCGTGATAACCTATCAGCACCTCACCGGGGCGGTTTGGCGTCGCGTTTTCGGGCGTGGCGACCTGGGGTGCGTTGTTCAAAACAATCTTGCAAAGCGTTGGATGGAAGATGGCAGTCAACGAAACGGATCTGGAAGTTTTGCCCGTCATCGCTGATCGATGGAGCCCCTATCGGTTTGATGGGCGTGAAGTCGAAGATGACAAATTGCGTCAATGCTTGGAAGCGGCTCGCTGGGCTGCCAGCAGTTTTAACGATCAACCATGGTCTTGGATTGTCGCACGTCGCCAAGACGGGGAGGCATTTGAAGCCATGTTGCAGTGCCTGCTGGAAGCCAATCGTGATTGGGCGTCCCGAGCAGGCGTGCTGATTTGCACCGTCATTCGAACCAATTTTTCTTACAATCAAAAACCAAACCGAGTCGCCCTGCACGACCTCGGTGCCGCCGCCGCACTGCTGTCACTGCAAGCGACCTCGTTGGGTTTGCAGACGCACCAAATGGCCGGCGTCAATCTGAGCCAAGTCCGGGGCCAGTACCAGATTCCGGAAGGCTACGAGCCGGCCACCGCGATCGCCATGGGGTATGCCGATGAACGCGAGCCCAACTCCGATGCGGAACAGATGTTGGAGGACCGCCAAAGCGGTGTCCGAGAACGAACGCCACTGAAGAATCAGGTCTTCATGGATGCATTCGGGCAATCCGCATCTTGGTTGTGATTCTGTGAGTTCTCGAGGACAGCTCCTACCCGGCGTCATTGGCAATTCGCCCGCGATGCGTGAAGTCGATCGCGTGACCCGCAAGGTTGCCGTGAGCAATGCGTCAGTGCTGATCCTTGGAGAAACCGGAACAGGAAAAGAATTGATCGCTTCGGCGGTGCACCGCTTGAGTCACCGCAGCGGAGGCCCGTTCGTCAAAGTCAATTGTGGCGCGCTGAGCGAGAGTTTGCTGGAAAGCGAATTGTTTGGGCACGTGCGTGGTGCCTTCACCGGTGCCGTTGCCAATCGCGCGGGGCGTTTCGAAGCCGCCGATGGCGGCAGCATCTTTCTCGATGAAATCAACTCCACCACGTTGACGTTGCAGGTCAAACTGCTGCGGGTGTTGCAGGAAAAGGAATTCGAACGAGTCGGGGACACCTCCAGCCATCGAACCGACTCGCGAATCATCGCGGCCAGCAACCGTGATTTGATGCGTCAAGTGCAGCTGGATGAGTTTCGGGAAGACCTTTACTGGCGGTTGAATGTGGTGCCGATCGAGCTGCCCGCGCTGCGACATCGACGCGAAGACATCCCGGCGCTCGTGGCGTTCTTCTTGGATCACTACAACGAAGTCAATGACCGCTATGTCTCGCACCTTGGTAGCGGTGTGATGCGAGCTTTGCAGGACTACCATTGGCCGGGGAACGTTCGCGAACTTCAAAACTATGTGGAGCGAGCGGTCGTGATGAGCGACACCGATGAGTTGGTGCTCGACGCGTTGCCCGTGTGCGTGCGTGATCCCCATCGCAGCGTCGCGACTCGCGAATTGGCAAGCTCCGCGGGCGGGGCGCCATCGAATTCACCAATGGCCAACGGTGCCATCGAGACGACGCCCGAATCTGCGGAGGCATCCTCGGGAGCTGCCACGGCGTTTGATCTCAGTCGCATGGATCTGAAGACACTCGCTCGGATCGTTGTTCAGCGAGGGTTGGACGAAGCCGACGAGGCAGAGGATTTGCATTCGGTGGTGGTGGATCAAGTCGAACGCGAATTGATTTCTCAGTTGTTGTTGCGATGTGGCGGTGTGCAGACCAAGACCGCAACGCGTTTGGGAATGAACCGCAACACGTTGTCAAAGAAGATGAAGGACTACGGTCTGAACATCGACGACTGAGCCGGCGAATGACCTTGGGTTGAAATCCCAAGGCTCTCCGGCTTGTTGATTCATTCGATTTCACAACCCGACGCGTGAGTTTTGAAGTTGCGCTTTTGCATTCGGTTTTGTTGGCCAACGGCCTTCGTCATCGTAGCCTAGGGCATCGCCCCAGGCTACGAGAACGAAGGGAAATTGGTTGGCCAACGGTTCTAAGCAGGTCGGCAGGAATGATCGAGCAAAACCATGTGAGCCGTTTGGGCGTTAGCCTGGGCTGTCAAAAGGTTGGTATTGACACGGAAAATGCGACGTTGATTTTTATTCTGTCCTACGCCCCAACGGGGCAGGCCTAAGATAGCCCCAGGCATCGCCTGGGGTTTCGTTACGGAGATTCCGACACCAGCCCCAACGGGGCGGCCCTAAGAAAGACTCCCCAAAACCCGCTAGGACCGCCCCCGTTGGGGCTTTGTAATCTTGGTCCCGCCACAACCCAGGGCGTTGCCCTGGGCTGGCATAGGGCTGCCCCGTTGGGGCGAAGTCGAGGAACGAAACCTGCGCAGTCCAAAGCGGTTTCAATACCAACCTTTTGACAGCCCAGCGTTAGCCCCGGTTGTACGTGGGAGCAACGACGCTACCCAAAACATTCAAAATGCTGAAAGACTCCTGCCGAACTGCTTACGATTCACTTCTCTTCGACCGGGAGCCAGTTGACCAGGTCGATCACAACGTAGCCGTTGGCGTCTTCATTCGAGATGACCACCTTCGCGCGACTGGAGGCGTCGAAGGCGTACCGACCAAGCGTCAGCAAGGGCTGCGTCTTGGATGCGGGTTTCAACTGCGTTTGGTCGATGCGGTGAGTCGTGACGCCGTCATTGTGGTGGACGTCCATTCGCGTTTGCTTGGAACGATTGGTGTTGGTGGGGTAGCTCACACGCACTTCGTACACGCCGGGCTTGGGCAGCTCCGCCTGATAGATCGCTCGCTTGAGGCGGTCCGTGCCTTTGCCGTCGTGGTGATAGCCCGAGCCATAGAAGTTGCCGGAGGCGTGGCTTTGAATCCAGCCACCGATGCGTTCGGCTTGCGTGTCATCGACGCTGATGCCTGCGATCGATTTCAGGTCCAGCGATTCAGGGTGGCTGGATTTGGCAACGCTGGCGGGCACTTCTAGAATCTGTTTGTCATCGAGCAGGCGTTTGCGAAGGTCGGCGTACGGGATGTCTTGTACGGCACGGTCCGTTTGATTGGCGAGCGCGGCGATGGTTGCGGCCGATTGGCCAAGGATCATGAACACCGGTTCCATCCGGATTGAACCAAAAGCCACATGCGTGGCGGAGACACAAACCGGTGAGAGAAGGTTCTCGCATTCGTCGCGCTGGGGTAACAAGGCACCCATCGCGATTTTGTAGGGGCCGCGTGTGGAGACGCCGAGGTCACCTTCGTTTTGGACGTAGCCTTCTGGCGTGATGTAACGCTGGGTGTTGTGGGAGTCGATTCCGTAGGACCCCATGCCAACCGAATCGGGTGTGGGCAAGTCTTTTCGGAGGTGGTTTTCGGTCATCACAAATTGGCCCACCATTCGCCGGGCTTCGCGAACGTAGATCTGGTGTGGCCAGTGCTCGTTGTCGGTGAACTCATCCGCTGACAAACCCCACTGGTTGATTTTGTCTTGGACTTCCTGGGGTACACGAGGGTCGGTGGCGATGAAGTACAGCAACCCACGTTGGTAGTTTTCGTGTTGCTGGATGATTTCGCGGCGGCGTTCGTAGGTCGCTTCGGGGTAGTCGTAGTTGGCACCGATGTTGTCGAAGCTGACGGGGCCGTGATTGTTGGTGTCCGTTTTGTGATTGGGCAGCGGGTCAAACTTCTTGAACACATCTCGCCACCCGGCTTCGAACGTCCGCGCCATGATTTCGTAGGTGGCCGGGTCGTATCCCTCGGGACGCTTCCAAGCGACACGGTTTCGGGGATCGTTCGTCATGCAGGTTCGGAAGCAATAGGCTTGGACACGATCGTCAGCGGAACCAAACTCGCCCGGCGGATCGGGGCTGACCAACGGGATCACGCCGCTGCTCGGGTCGCCAGGCACGACGTACGGATCGACTCGTTTCGGCAGCACATCAAAGTGGTGCGAGTGATGCAGGACGCCGGTTTGTACGCCCGCGTGCGGTTCGTTGTAATCACTGATTCCCTCGCGACCGTGCGCCGTGGAGACTCCCGCTGCGGCGATCAGGTCGCCTTCATAAGTGGCGTCGATGAACATCTTGCCCGCATACGCTTTGCCATCCAGTGTTTGGATGGACTCGATGCGACCGTCCCGCTTGGTCACACCCTTTTCGCGATCCAGCCAGGCGTCGCGAATGACGGTGATGTCATGTTCGGCCAGCATCTCATCGAGGATGTTTTCTGCGACATGCGGCTCGAAGACCCACATCGTGGCTTGGTCATCGTCGCTGGCTCGGTGCCCTTGGGCGCGGTTGCCATACTTCTGGCGGGTTTGGAATTTCCAAGCCGAGTCGTTTTGGTAGTGCTTGTAGACACGGTGATAAAAGTCTTTGGCGAGTCCGCCGATGACGGCTTTGTTGCCTGTGTCGGTCCAGCCCAGGCCTCCGCTGGTTAGCCCACCCAGGTGCACATCGGGCGAAACCAGGACGACCGACTGCCCCATGCGAGCGGACTGGATCGCCGCGGTGACGGCTGCTGCGGTGCCGCCGTAGACGACGACGTCATGGGATGTTTGGGCTTTTGCCTGCGAGGCGGGGAAGAGCAATAGCGTGGCGAGAATCATCGAACACATCGACAGGCGATGGCGCGAGCAAGGGGCGGGACACATGGTGTGGGGATCCGGGTGGCGAGAACGGTGGGGCAGCGCACGAAAAAAGCCCGATGAGTGGGACACTCATCGGGCTTCGTAGTTTAGTCGAATTCACCACACATCATGGGCTCGGTAGGAACCACACGCGGCGGGCAGGTCCATCAAAGACCAGCGTCGGTCGCTGGCAATTCGTTGGCTTTGATTTTTTCGCCGAAGGTCTTGCCATCGGTGCTCTTCACTTCAGCAGCCTTCTTGAAAGCAGCCGAGATCTTTGCGGCAGCTTCTTCTGGATGCTCTTTGAAGTATTCCTTGGGGAAATCTTTCTTGTCCAGCAATTTTTGCAGGGCACGCCCGTACTCGTTGCGAGCTTCTTTCTTTTCTGGTGCGCCTTTGACGTGGCAGAGGTTGCAACCAGCTTTGCGGGTTGCTTTCACGAAATCAGCGTCCGAGTCTTCGGTGATGTAGTCAGCTTTCCACTGTTTGCCAAATTCGCTGATCGCGAACGAAGGGGTGGAAAAGCAGGCAGCGATGCCCAGAACAAGAGCCAAGCGTTTCATCAAGCAGGTTCCTCAAGTAAAGATCAGGTGGGATTTCAGGCGGGAGCCGACGAGACCGCCGACGCACCATTAAAGTCACGGTGTGGGGGGAAAGTCAAATGTAGGTTCCATCGGCATTCTAGGTAGAGACCGTTCCTGGAATCCACCCACAACCGATCCATCTTGCCTAAAATTACGTGGTGACCACCGGCTGGAGGGGGTCGATTCAGGCAGACGCTCGGTCCAGCGAACGGTCCAGCGGGGTGGCCGTTCGTTCATCCAAGGCGGTGGATCCTCCAGGATTTCCAGGATATCGCTCATCGTCGTGACCCTGGTTTGCCCCAATTCATCGCGAATCAGCAGCATGGGGTCGTCCAGTCGGGTGTCGGTGTCGTAGGCGTTGCCAGATCCGCGAAGTCGCACCCAAATTTCATCTCGGTCGACACGTGGGATTCCTGTTAATTCAATGTGAGGAATTCCTGTGTCGACGACAAACACACATTCTTCGGCCCGTCGCTCGATTTCGATCGGGTAAGGGGCGCTGACGCCCATCCGCATTTGCAGCAGGCCCTTGGGGGTGATCGCGGTCAGTTGCTCCAGCGACAGCCGGACGGATCCCGAGGAGGGATGAGGGGGCTGGAGAGCACCGCCCATTTCGATCATTCGGCGAGAGACCGCCAGCAGTCCGTTTTCCCAGAGCAGTTGAAGTTCCGCGGCGACGTCCATTCGCAACATCGTGATTTGGCCACGGACAATCACGTTGGACAGTTCAATGGACACCAGTGGCAGAGCTCCGCTGGTGTCTGCCGCCGCACCGCTTTCCACGCGGTCGTAGGGCAGTCGCTCGGGATCCGTGACAACGCTGAAGGCTTGCACATCATCCCGGCGCGACGCATTGTCGATCGTCACGGTGCAGTCCCGCAGGCGAACGCGACGGTTGTCGTTGATGGCGAACAGGGCACCGCCATCGGTTTCGGTGGCGGGGACGGTCCAGAAAAAATGCAGGCCCGACATTTCGATTCGGTGCGAACCGATCGTCATCATTTCGCTTCGCTGCATGTCCACGTTCTCGGTGGAGCGGAACACGATTTCTGTGCCACCGGGCAGACTCGATGAGAGAATCAGGTCGCTGCGAGGGATGGTGACCGGGGCGGACACCAGTTGCGGCGTCGCGATGTCGATGCGATCGATTTCCAATTCATCGGCCAGCTGCAAGGCATCCGCCAGCGTGGTGGCCAGCTGAACGCCGGCACGGGCGGCTTCTTCGCGAAGCTGGGGAACTCGGAGTGCTTCGGTGGAAACAATTTGGACGCGGATGGGTTCCGGGTTCGCTGCCTTGGGGCGGCTGGTTTTGGGCTCCACCGAGGTGGCAGATTCACCGGCTGAGTCGCTGGTTGTCAGCGGCCGAGGGGAGTTCGTTGCGCCAGGACTCAGCATGTTCGAGGCGATGGATTCGGGGGTGGTCGACGCGGTGGTGGAATCGCCGGTCAACGGGCTGGCATTGATCGGTCCAATCATCGGGCTGCCGTTCAATGAGTTGCCATTCAATGAATTGCCAGGGTAGATCGGGCTCGTGCTTCGTTCCCCGTCGCGATTGACGACGCTGGGGACAGTTGGGGTCAAGGGCAGCGGGAGGTAGGTCTCGTCCGTCATTCCGGGCGGCAACGGCAGGCCGCCGATGCGAGGCGGGTCAGCTCCCTGCGAAGGAAAGTCGCTGTTTGCCCCCACACCACCGGCTCCGCTGACGGAGTTCACGGCGTCACTCATCGTCATGCCGCCGGCCAGCGGTGTCGTTCCTGGAAGGACGGCATCGGGATCGATCGAAGGTGGAATGGATGGGTCGCGCGGCGGGCTGGAGCTTCGACCGGTTGCAGCGTTCTCAGCCAGTTGGTCGATCGCCATCGCTGGATCGGTTGCAACGGCACTCGCAGCACCGGGTTGGTCGGGATTGGTGGACGGCGGTGTTCCGCTGGGCAATCGATCGCCGACGGATGTGGCTGGCAATTGGCCCGGCGGCAGCAAGGCACCCTGCCCGGTCGCCGGTCCGTTGCTCATTGGCGAGGTGGCACCCCTGTCGGTCGTTTCACGAACGGTTGTCGGAGGCGAGTTCGGGGAGCCGGAGTCGTCGACGCGAGGGCCGGTTGCCGATCCAGGAGTCGGGGTTGGGGGCGAATCCGTTGCGGTGGAATCATTGGTCTCGCCCACGCTGGGAGGCAATCGCGGGGCGACAGATTCGACGGAATTTGGCGAGATCGACGCTTCAATCGCGCGGCTGAGTTCACGACGCGACGGTTGCGAATGCAGTTCCACCGCGAAGGCGCTGAACAGCAGAACGGTTGCCGCAATCATCCAAGGCAAATGGCGACGCAGTCGACGCATCGATTCGCGGTGGTCGTCGTCTTCCAGGGTTGGAACCGCGACGCCGCGACTGCGCGGCAGGTTCTCTCGCGAGGCCAGTTCTCTCAGGTCAGCGATCAGGGTTTCGCTGCGTTGATAGCGTTCCTCGGGAAGCTTCGCGAGCATCTTGTTCAAGATCGCCGTCATCTCTGGCGGCACGTCGTCGCGGTGTTCCCGGATGTCGGGGATCGCTGCGTTTCCGTGGCTGAGAAGTTTCTGCAACATGGTGCCACCGGGGAACGGCGGCGAGCCTGTCAGCATGTAAAACAGAGTGCATCCGAGCGAGTACAAATCGCTGCGGATGTCAGCCAGTCGCGGATCGCGGGCTTGTTCGGGCGAGATGTAATCGAACGTTCCGAGCGTGACGCCGCTGGCCGTCATGTCTTCGCTGGTGTCGAAGTTGTCCGACCGAGCCAGTCCCATGTCGACGAGCTTGACCGCACCATCGGTGGTCACGATCACATTGGACGGTTTGATGTCTCGGTGGACGATGCCGCGACGCGACGCGTGCCCAATGGCTTCGGCAACTTGGATGGTGAAGAACAGGGCGTCATCGAGCGACAGCGGACCACCGCTCGCAACCATGTCGCGAACGTTGGCACCGTCGATGTATTCAAAGACGATGTAGTGCCAGGGGCCATCGTTGCCGACGTCGAAGACTCGCGCGATCAGCGGGTGATCGAGTTTGGCGGCGCTCTGGGCTTCGTTGCGGAATCGTCGTTGCAGATCTGGATCATCGGCCGCAAATGGGATGACCTTCACCGCCACGGTTCGACCGAGTTGTTCGTCGCGGGCACGGAAGACAGCGCCCATCCCACCGCC
The DNA here is from genome assembly GCF_028768465.1 of Rhodopirellula sp. P2. GTDB lineage: Bacteria > Planctomycetota > Planctomycetia > Pirellulales > Pirellulaceae > Rhodopirellula. The sequence goes on along the minus strand of NZ_CP118225.1, from coordinate 7,182,827 downwards.
GCCAATCTGATCCAGCAGCAAGAAGTGGTTGAGTCGTTGCCCGCCCAGTTCACGGGTGATCGATGCCGGGGTGGCGTGTCGATGCGAGGCGTGGGAGGAGTCTCGCAACCGAAACGAGTTGCCGGGCATCCGGTGTGAACGCGTGGCAGAGACATGCGATCGGCTGGAGCCCGCGCGAATCACCGTTTCGGCTCCCTCGATCACATCGTCCGTCGCGCGGCGTTGATGGGGGACGGGAGGCGGACCGCTCGGATTTGGCCGGTCATCGCCGCCCGGTTCTTCGAGGGGGGCACCGAATGGTTGGGTGGCGGTTCCGGATGCATCCGCCGAATCAGATGGCGAGGTGCCGCGGTCCGCTGATTTCGGTGCTGGTTGCGGTCGGTGCACCGTCGATCCCTCCGGCAAAACCGCTGAACGGTCCGGTTGCGAGGAATCGGAGGAGGGAAGCGACCGGGAATCCATGCGACGCAGCGGCGGAAAAGACGGAAGAGAAGAGGCAATCCGTTCCCTTCCAGGATAGTTCTTTCCCTCGGTCTGGGCAAACAATCTCAGTGCTCAGGCACCGGTTTCACCGCAGAAAAAACGGAGCTTGGCCGCTCCCAACTCAATCTGCTGAGCCATTTCCGAAAGTGTTGTCAGGGCTTCCTGGCCGACCGTCCCGAGGTCCACGGTCCAGTCGTTGACATACAAATCGACGTGCTGCATCAGCACCGAATCGTCCATTTCCTGGGCGTATCGACGCATGGCGGGGAGGGCTGAGTCCGGTGTTTGACGGGCTGATTGCAGTGATCGCCGAATCACATCGCAGGCGGATTTCATCGTCGCCGGGGGGTGTCGATCCCGCATCACCAGGCCTCCCAACGGGAGCGGCCTCTGAGTGGATTTTTCCCACAAACTGCCCAGGTCGGCTGCCAAATGCAGGCCCGACTCGGCGTAGGTGAAGCGTCCCTCATGGATGCAGACGCCAAAGTCCGCGTCCCCCCGCTGCAGGGCTGGCATGATCTCGGAAAACACGACCTGCCGCACCGAGGTTTTGGCTCGGGGGGGAGCACCAGTCGGGGCTGACGAACCGGCCGAAGGGTTGGATTCCGGGTAGAACAGCCGAAACAACAAGTGAGCGGTGGTGTGTTCGCCGGGGCAGAGTGTGGTTTGAGCGAGCGTTTGCGGCGTCTCACCGTCTCGAGCGGCCAGCAGCAGCGGCCCGACGCCAAATCCGAGCGCCGACCCCACCGGCAGCACTCGAGTCTGATCGGCCATCAACAGAGCCGCATGAAAACTGGTTTTGGCGAGATCAAATTCGCCCGCCAAGAGCCGCTGGTTGAGCTCATCAATGTCCAGCAGTTCGATCCGCCAGGTGAACCCGCCGGTGTCAAACTCTGGCTCGCCGCCCTGCTCCACCGCCGCATCCAACAATCGCGAAAAAGCGAATGTGTCGTTGGGACACGTGGAGATTCCCAGGTGCAGTTCGGGGCCTTCACCGATGCGAAGTTCTTGGGAGGGAGTTTCGATTGGATTGGCTCCGATGGGATGGACGGGTCCGTTGGCTCAGTTGTCCGACATGCCCAGCACGTCGAACATGCTGTACAGGCCAGGGCCTTTGTTCTCTTGAATCAGCCATTTCGCGGCCGCCAGGGCTCCCGACGCGTAGCAGTCACGGTTGCTGGCGGCGACATTCAGTTCGATCTTCTCGCCCAGCATCCCGAACACGATCGTGTGTTCGCCAGGATTGTCGCCGACGCGAATCGCGTGGTAGCCAATTTCCTCGCGAGTTCGAGCGCCCGTGTGCCCTTCTCGACCGTGAACGTGCGTGGTGGATTCACCCAACTGTCCAGCAATCAGTTCACCAAATTTCAGCGCCGTGCCGCTGGGAGCGTCGGCTTTGAACCGGTGGTGTCGTTCGAGGATTTCGACATCCAGTCCGCCTGAAACGTCTTTGAGTGCTGCGGTGATCTGTTCGGCGATTTTCATCGACAGGTTGACCGCCAGCGACATGCTGGGAGCCCACACGATCGGGATCGAGGCTGCGGCTTCGGACAGGCGTTGCTTTTGCTCGTCGGACAAACCGGTGGTTGCCACGACCAGTGGCGAACCGACTTTCACGCAGTGGGCGATGCAGTCATCCAGGGCTTCGGGAAGCGAGAAATCGACGACGGCTTGGGGGCCGGTTTGGTCGCCCAGCGTCGGCCAATTCGAAGAAATCTCAATGCCGGAGGGGGCTTCCCCGGCCACGGCACCCGCGTCTTTTCCGAGATGGTCGGATTGGGCGTGATCGATGGCTCCGACCAAATGGAAGTTGGAGTCCGCCAAACCAAGAGCCACGACGCGGCGCCCCATGCGACCGGCGGCACCATGAACCGTGAGTGAAATCGGACCTGTTGAATCTGCCACCGAATTGAACCATCTGGGAAGGAAGAAAGGGAACTGCGATCACGCCGCCAACGCCTCAATCTAGCGACACCACAAACGAATCAACAGGTCGGGCGATCGTGCACTGGGATTGCCAATCCGGAGTCGATCGGACTCTCTGGGCCCTGCTCTGCGAGGCTTGCCCCGTGCCCTGCCCCTTGCCCTGCCCCGCGGCCGACCCAACATGGGTTATCCGCGAAGAAGGGTGTGTCCGGAAAATCCGCGTCAGAAAGCTCGATTGGGAATGTCGATGCCAGTCACTGAAGCCCCCGCCAGGGATCTCCCGCCGGTCGACAGCCTGGCCACGGAAAGCCCAACCGGCCATGAGCCGGCTGCTCAAATTCCAGCCGCGGAAGCTCCCGCCAAGGACGCCCCCGCGGAGTCTTTCGGCGGTCGAACGGCTTGTGTGCTGACCCATCCGGGTTTGCAGTTGGGGATGAGTCTGGTGGTGTTGGTGGCGGCGTTCTTGGTGACGCAGATCGCAACGCGGCACGCCCCGGCGGATTCGACTCCGCAATCACCCGATGTTGCTTCGCCGTTGAGTATCGGGTTGAACTCCTCCGACGTGCGTGAATTGTCGCTGTTGCCTGGAATTGGTCCCAAACTGGCGGATCGAGTTGTCCGGCATCGTGAATCCCACGGTCCTTTTCGGTCGGTGGAAGGTTTGTTGGCGGTTCACGGCGTCGGTCCCAAATTGTTGCAATCCTTGCGGCCTTGGGTCCACGTGTCCCAGTCGGCTTGGGAGCCTTCCCGTCCCATTTCCGCCCCGGATCACTTGGTCTGGAAGGATCATTGAATCGGTCGGTTTGACGATTTCGGGGGTGGTGGCCATGATGAACGTCGCCCGAGAGTCGCCTCGGGCCGACTTTTCTGACTGACCGCGTCCGTGCGTTGACGCTGGCAAACGATTCCCAACCACTTGATTCAAACGAGCATTCCAATGGCTCTGGCTGAAGACAAAGTCCGCGAAGCCCTCAAAGAGGTCATCGATCCCGAGTTGTACGTCAACATTGTTGACCTGGGATTGGTGTACGTCGTTCAAGTCGGCGAGGAAAAAGAAGACGGCCGTCATGACGTCAACGTCGAAATGACCATGACCAGCCCGATGTGTCCCGCCGGGCCTCAACTGGTCGCGGGAACCAAGAACGCAGCGGAGTCGCTCGAAGAGGTCGACACCTGCGATGTGAAAGTCGTCATGGAACCGGCTTGGACACCGGATTGCATGACCGATGAAGCTCGCGATCACCTCGGTATCTTTTAATCGCGGTGACGGATTCGCTGCCTTCGCACAAGTACGAATTCCGCGTGGCCTACCAAGAGACGGATGGCCAGCGTCGAGTTCACCATGCCAACTACTTGAATTATTTCGAGCGTGGGCGGGTCGAGATGCTGCGCGAACTCGGTCACAACTACAAATCGATTGAAGACGACGGCCACATGCTGGTCGTCGCTGAAATGAACGTGAAGTACTTCGCGCCCGCGGAGTTCGATGATTGGTTGGAATTGACAACCACCGTCATGGAAGTTCGCAAAGTCCGAATGCGACACCGCTATCAAATTCATCGGGATGGGCAGTTGCTCGTCGAAGCGGATTCCGTGATCGCGTGTGTTGATCGCAGCGGCAAACTGGCTCGATTGCCCAACCTGAAAACTCGCTGACGGCACCTGCTCATGCGAGTCTTTGTGGGCGAGTTTCTCTGCGGTGGTGGCATGGCGTCCACGCCGCTGGAACAGATCCCGCCTTCGCTGCTGAGCGAAGGTCGAGCGATGTGGCACGCTTTGGTCACCGATTTCGCGGCTTGGGCAGCGGTGGTCACGCCGCTGGATGCCAGGCTGGAACATCTCGCGGACGATCTGCCGCGTCACGTTCAGCGGTTCCCTGTGAAGGCGTCCGCAAACGTCGTGGAATCTTGGTTGGAAGCGGCCCAGAGATGTGACATGGCGATCCTTGTCGCACCCGAGACCGACGGCGAACTCCATCGGTTGATCGCGATTTTTCGTGACTCCGGGGTGGAGGTGTTGGCGGTGGATGAAACGACGGTTCGCATGGCGGCGGACAAGTGGTTGACCGCTCAGTGGTTGGAAAAACACAACATCGCAACGCCGGTGACTTGGGCCAAGGGCTGCCGGCTGCCAGACGATGCAACTCGCAAAATTGACGGGTGGGGATCCATCGGACGGGATGCCCAACGTTGGGTTCGAAAGCCACGGGATGGCTGTGGTTCCGAGTCGATTCGTGTCTTCGATGATCGGGCATCGGCCAGTTTGGAGATGCAGCGAAACGAGATCGTGCAGGCTTGGATCGCAGGCCGACCTGCATCGATCTTGATCGTTGGTGCAATGGCCGATGGTGGAATGACCATGGGGAGAAACCAGCAAGTCATCTGCCCCGCGATGTGGCAGGATTGCGAATGGGGCCAAGACGCCCCGCCACTTGCCAGCCAATCCGGTGGCTCATGGGCTCGCTACCGAGGCGGCAGCGGTCCAATCGAATCTGATTTGCAGTCACGCGGGCGGGCGTTGGCGGATCAAGTGTTGCGGGCCCTGCCAGAGCCCCCGCGAGGATTTATGGGGATCGACTTCATCTTGGCGGATCGTCCCGAAGAGGACTGCGTGATCGAGATCAATCCGCGGCTGACGACCTCGTACATCGGTGTTCGAGAGCTGGTGAGAGGCAACTTGACCTCGATTTGGGAGTCGTGCAGAAGCCCAGAATCAGCGATCAGCAGACTCTCGTTTGAATGGTCGTCCGATCAAGTCCGCTGGACAACGGAAGGTGAGGTCCACACGCAGGCACGCCAGTGAGCGTTTCTCATCACCCTCCCCCTGGGAGGGTCGAGCGAAGCGAGGGGAGGGTCGAGCATCGGAACCAGCGCGTAACCCTCCCCGGCCCGAAGCGGGCCGACCCTCCCAAAGGGAGGGTGAAATAAAACGGCACGACCGCTGCGCGGGTGGGGTTCTGCGAAGTGGATCACATTCCCGAGGCCATGGCGAAGAAACCGCCTGCACAACCGCCGCAGATGATCGCGGTCACGGCAGGTTTCCAGTTGTCGCGGAAGTGGCGGATGACAAAGATCGGAACGTAGAGGATCGTCAACGAGAGCAGGCCCTCATTGCGACTGACTTTGAAAGCGCGAGCGATCAGCGTCAGCACGCACCCGATGGCGACCATGGCGAACGCGGAGCCGCCCAAATTGCAAAACATTTGCAGCGGTTTGAATTGCAGTTGCTCGGTGCGACGGGAGGCGTTGACGGCCAAGACGGCGATCACAACGGCGCTGCCGACGATGAACAGAATCAGCGCCAGCATCCAGGGTGGCATGCCAGCTCCCTTGTGCATTTTTTCTTGCAATGCGACATCGCGGACCATGTCCTTTTCCGCCTTCATCAGGGCCAGGGTGCCCATGTCGATGTCGACACCGGCAACTTTGTGCCCTTCCAGGTTGGTGCCGGTTTCCTTGTTGTAGCCGCATTTGGTGCACAACACGGCTCCCGCTGCCATTTCGTATTTGCAGGCTGGGCAGACCCCCGCGATCTGGCGATCGAAACCCTCTTCGGTGAACAAATCGTCCAGCGAGTCGGCCTGGGATGCTTGGGGGGCCGGACGGGATGCGGCGGGCCGAGCAGCCGCGGCTTGAGGCTTCGCGGCCCGCGGTGCGGCTGGCTTGGCAGACCCGCCGGCAGCCGGCACGCGAATTGCCTTGCTGCATCCGGGGCATTTGACTGCTTTTCCGGCAAATTCATCGCGGACGCTAAGTTGTTTGCCACAAGAGCATTGCAAGCGAATCGGCATCAAGAAATCGTTGGCAGAAGGGAAGAGGGACGTCTCGCGAAACCGGGCGGGCCGCTCCGAGCAGAAACGGACCGATGGGTGAGGCGGTTGGGGCGTTAGTATAGATGCAAATGACCGAAACGACGACTCGCAATCAAGGCATTGGGAAGTCCCCCCCGGTGCTAGTAATTCTCCGTCGCTTAAGCAAACTTGTGAAGTCATCTCGGCTCCGCGAATTCGTTCGCCTCCCGCCTGAACATCTAACCTGAACACTGCATCGTGAATTCACCTGAACGTGACCTTTCCGAACGCCTCGCGAAACTCTCTCCGGAGCAGAGAGCTGCCCTGCGAAAACGTTTGGCCCGTTCATCGTCCTCGACGCCCTCCCCTGCCACCCATGCGGCGAATTCGCGTCCATCGACGGCGACAGCGGAGCCGATCGCGATCGTGGGCGTGTCGTGCCGATTTCCCGGTGCGCCGGATTTGGACGCTTATTGGAAGGTGATTTCCGAAGGGATCGATGCGACCGCGGAGATCCCGCCGGAACGTTGGGACGTGGATTCGCTCTATGACCCCACCGGGCAAAAAGCCGGACGCATGTCGGTTCGTCGCGCGGGAATGGTTGCCAACATCGATCAATTCGACCCCAAGTTCTTTGGCATCTCGCCGCGTGAAGCCGCGCGGATGGATCCTCAACAACGGTTGTTGTTGGAAGTCAGTTGGGAAGCATTTGAGATCGCTGGCATCCCCGTTTCCAGTTTGGCGGGAACTCCCGTCGGGGCCTATGTCGGAATCGGCGGCACGGATTACTCGAAGGTCCCGTCGACCTACGACGGCTACTACCAATACATCGACGCGCACGTCGGGACCGGCAACGCCCTTTCGATTGCCGCCAACCGGCTGTCCTACATCATGGACCTGCGTGGTCCCAGCATGGCGATCGACACGGCGTGTTCGTCATCGACGATGGCGATTCACTTGGCGATTCAAAGTCTGCGTGCCGGGGAATGTGACGCAGCACTCGCCGGTGGCGTCAACGCGATTTTGACCCCCGAAACAACCATCGCGTTTTCGAAGGCTCGGATGTTGTCGCCGGATGGTCAGTGTCGACCTTTCGACGCCGATGCCAACGGCTACGTTCGCGGCGAAGGCTGCGGCATGTTGTTGCTGAAACGATTGAGCGATGCCGAGCGGGATGGCGATCACATCTGGGGGACCATCCTGGCCAGCGCGACCAACCAAGATGGTCGAACCAGCGGCATCACTGCGCCCAACGGGGTGTCGCAACAAGCCGTCATTCGGACCGCACTTCGCGAAGCAGGTTTGCCCGCTTCACGTATCAATTACATCGAAGCCCACGGCACCGGAACACCATTGGGCGATCCGATCGAAGTCGATGCGCTGACCCAGGTCTTCTCCGGAAAACCCGGCGTCGACCCGCCCTGCTATGTGACCAGTGTCAAAGCCAACGTGGGCCACATGGAAACGGTCTCGGGTGTGGCTGGCATGATCAAGTTGTTGCTGATGATGCGTCACCAAACCATTCCTGGTCAGCTCCATCTGAAAAAACTGAACCCGCGAATGTCGCTGAAGCGTTCACGGATTGTGATTCCTGCTCAGTCACCCCCTTGGCCTGTGGACGATGAGCCATTGATCGCGGGTGTCAGTTCGTTTGGCTTCGGTGGAGCCAACACGCATTTGCTGATGCAGCAGTACTTGCCGAAGGAAACGGTCGAGGTCGCTGGTTCGACCCAGTCCCAAACGAAGGAGCGAACTCGGCACGCATTGGTTCTGAGCGGCAAGAGTGAAGCGGCCATCGCGGAGGTTGCCTCCCGATTGAAGCAGCACCTGGACCGCAGCGATGACAACATCGTGGATGTGGCTCACACGATGAACGTGGGACGCGTTCATCACACCCACCGAGCCGCCGTGGTCTTTGAAGACTCAGAGCAACTTGGCCAACAGTTGACGCAGCTGAGCGAAGGCAAGAAAGGTCCCGGCATCCGCAGCGGACAAACCGTGACCAGCCGTGCCACGCGAACCGCATTCTTGTTCACGGGCCAAGGATCGCAATCGCCGGGCATGGGCAAAGGTTTGTTTGAAACCCAACCGGTGTTTCGCAAGTCGATGCTGCAGTGCGATGAAATCCTGTCGGAGGTGTTGCCCAAGCGTTTGCTGGACGTGTTGTATGGGGAGGGCCCGGATGCGGATCTTGTTCATCAAACTCGGTACACCCAACCTGCTCTGTTCGCGATCGAGTATTCCCTTGCGCAGTTGTGGTTGTCGTGGGGCTTGAAACCACAAGTCGTGCTGGGACACAGCGTCGGAGAATTCGCGGCCGCTTGCATCGCAGGCGTTGTGTCGCTGGAAGACGCATTGAACTTGATCGCACATCGCGGCCGTTTGATGGGTGAGTTGCCTGCCGGCGGTGGCATGACAGCGATGTTTGAATCGGCGGAAGTGATCGCCAAACAGCTTGGAGAGTTTCAGCCGTCGGGCAGCGGGACTCTTTCGATCGCCGCGGAGAATGGGCCGCAGAACACGGTCGTTTCCGGCCCGTTGTCGGACCTCGATGCCTTCGCCAAGCACTGCGAGGAAGCTGGTGTTGCTTCCAAAGCCTTGCAGGTGTCGCATGCGTTTCATTCGCAGTTGATGGAACCGATGCTGGATGAGTTCCGGAAGATCGCCGAGCGATGTGAATTCAAAGCACCACGGATTCCCTTGATCAGCAACTTGACCGGGGAGCAACTGACCAAGGCTTGGGACGCTGACTACCTGTGCGACCATATTCGCAACGCGGTTCGTTTCGAACCCAGCATGCGAACGCTTGCCGAGATGGACATCGATGTGATGTTGGAGGTCGGTCCGTCACCGATTTTGACAGGCATGGGAAAACGTTGCTTGCCAGAATCCAACGCGACTTGGACACCATCGCTCCGGTCGGGCAACGACGACGAAACAGTCCTGTACGAAGCGGTGGGCGACGTTCACGCTCGCGGTGGCAAGATCGATTGGCGTGCCTTCGATCAACCCTGGAAGCGACAACGTTTGGTCTTGCCAACCTATCCCTTTGATCGCCAGCGATACTGGTTGGATCCATCGGATGACATCGTCGAGGATCCCTCCCGCAGTCGCTCGGGAGCAGGCGAGTTGCTGCATCCGATGCTGGGCCGATTGCAGCCGTCGGCGCTGCAGAGTCGGTTGTATGAAAACGCTTTGTCAGCTCGTTCACCGGATTTCTTGGCCGATCATGCGGTGCAAGGATCGGTCAACTTGCCCGGAGCTGCGTTCATGGAGGTCGCCTTCGCCGCCGCTCGAGATCGCTTCGGTGCTGGTCCGCATGCGATCGTGGATGCGAACATCGAACACGCCATGTTTGTCAGCGAAGATCGTTGGAAAACGTTTCAAACCATCGTGGATGAAAGTCTTTCACTCGAGGTCTTCTCTCGGGACCGTGTCGATGCCAGCGAGCCTTGGCAACGGCACATGTCCGCTTCGCTGGTCCCTGCAGAACAGTCCGACGAATCGACCGAGCTGGAAGTCGTCTTGCCTCCGGCCGGCATGTCGACCGTTGCTCAACGTTTTGTGGGCGGCAAGGATCACGACGAGTTCTATGACTTGATGTCGCACCGACGACTGGAGTACGGACCACGATTCCGGATGTTGCATCGTGTCGACTACTCGATCGACGAAGCACTCGGCCAAATTCAGTGCGACGAAACCACACGAGCTGAATTCGATGACTACATCTTGCATCCCGTGTTGGGCGACGCGTTGATGCAAACGTTCTCGGCATTGGTTCCGCGTCCGGATCATGACACATTCAGCGAAGCGACCTACATGCCGACGAAAGTTTCGCGGGCGGTGGTTCATCAGCGTCCCGCCGGAATGCTTCGGACCTATGGGCGGCGGACTTCAGCGGGAGATGTCCTGGATCCTGAGTTCGTGGAAGGCGACGTTTGGCTGGTCAACGAACGCGACGAGGTGGTGGCGGAATGGACTGGCGTTCGTGTGACACGTGTCGGACGCGTTGGTGGTGGTGCGTCAGAGTCACTGGACGATTCGCTGTACCAGATCGATTGGCAGGACGCTGAGTCATCGCCTGCTGTGCCGGCTGTTATGACCGTGGACGGGCAACAGGTTTGGTTGTTGGGCGGAAGTGGATCGCTGCGTGATTCGGTTGCCAAGCAGTTGGCGGATCTCGGGGCAAAGGTCGTGACCGAGGATTGGAAGTGTGATTTGAAATCACTCGCCGAGCGACATGAGCCGACCGAACCACTTGCGGGAATCATCTCTCTTTGGGATTCCAGCGAAGAATCGAGCGACCCAGCTGGTGACGCAGAAGACGCTTGTCAGGCGGCGCTCGCGCAGGTCCGCTCGGCCATTGAGCACGTCACGCCTGGAAAACAGTTTCGAGGGTGGTGGCATGTCACGAAGGGAGCCCAAGCCGTTTCCGCATCGGAGACAAGCATCGATCTGGTTCACGCTCCTGTGTGGGGAATGATTCGCGTCGCGATGATGGAGCTCGCGGACCTCAAGCCTTGCTTGTTGGATCTGGATCCATCGGCGACTGACCAATCCAGTGCATCCGCTGTGACGGCTGAATTGGTTGCGGCAGATGAGGAGGATCAAGTTGCTTACCGGGGTGGCAAACGCCAGTTCGCTCGCTTGGTGAAGCGACATGCCCAAGACGGTGCAGGTGGCGAAACGACGATCGCCATTCCGTCGCAGCCACACCGATTGCGTTTTCGTCAGACCGGCAGTTTTGATTCGCTGTACTTTGAGCCGATGGAACGCGAGGCACCTCGGGGAAGCGAGGTTGAACTGCGGGTCAATGCCGCGGGGCTGAACTTCAGCGATGTGCTGAAAGTGATGGGGCTGTATCCCGGGATCACGGACAAAGTGGTGCCGCTGGGAATTGAATGCTCCGGTGTTGTCACTGCAGTCGGCGAAGATGCGAAACACTTTCAAGTTGGCGATCGAGTGATGGGAGTCGCTCCATTCAGTTTTGGTTCGCACGCGAAGACCCCTGAATACACGCTGGTCAAGCGGCCGGCGGGGATTGACGACGTCGAAGCTGCAACGATCCCAATCGCGTTTTTGACCGCCTGGTATGGGCTGGTGCATCTGGCCGATGTGCAGCCCGGCGAACGCGTGTTGATCCACGCTGGGGCCGGTGGAGTGGGATTGGCCGCCACTCAGATCGCTCAGTACCTGGGGGCTGAAGTCATTGCGACGGCGGGCAGTGATGAGAAACGCGATTTTCTACGCGGTTGCGGTGTGAAGCATGTCTTCAACTCGCGGACCACGGAGTTCGCCGACGACATTCGACGTGCCTTTGGTGGCCAAGGCGTGGACGTGGTTTTGAATTCGCTTCCCGGCGAAGCGATTCCGAAAAGTCTCGGTGTGCTCAACGCCTACGGTCGCTTCTTGGAAATTGGCAAGACCGATATTTACCAAGACCGCAAAGTGGGATTGCTGCCCTTTCAAGACAACCTGTCCTATCACGCAATTGACTTGGATCGCGTGTTGCGGCAGCGTCCAGCGAAGATCGAGACATTGTGGTCCGAGCTTGCTGAGCGATTCGAAGCAGGCGACTTGCAACCGATCGCTTGCACCGAGTTTGATCAGACCGAAATGGTCGAAACGTTTCGCTACATGGCGCAGCGAAAGAACATCGGCAAAGTCATCACGCGAATGTCGACGCAGACCACGGTGGATTCCACCGATGAGACTGGCACGAAGGAAGAGTCGGCTGCGTCGACGGTCCTGATCACCGGCGGGACTGGCGCGATCGGTTTGAAGCTTGCCAAACGATTGATCGAGGAGGGGGCGACCAGCATTGCCCTGCTCTCCCGTCGTCAGCCAACCGGCGAGGCCGCGGCGAAGATCGATGCGTTGACGGAAGAATCGGACGATGCCAACGTGACGGTGTTGCAAGGCGATGTGGGAGACTTGGAATCGCTGCGTTCGGCGCTGAAACAACTCCCCGCGGGCGTGCCGCCGATCGCACACATCTATCACGCGGCCGGTGTTCTTCGGGACGGTTTGTTGATGGACATGACGGCGGAACAGCTGCTGGTTCCGATGGGGCCCAAGGTGCAAGGTGGATGGAATTTGCACATGGCGACCAGGGATTTGCCGATCGAGACGTTTGTCTTGTTCTCTTCCATCGCGGCTTGCTTGGGATCGCCTGGACAAGCGAACTATGCCGCCGCCAATTCGTTCTTGGACGCTCTGGCTGAATATCGGCGTGGCAAAGGTTTGCCCGCGACCAGCATCGCCTGGGGACCATGGGCGGAATCTGGCATGGCGGCCACAGACGAACGATCATCTCAGTTGGAATCTCGGGGCATGCGTTTGCTTCCCGCCGAGGCGTGTTTGCAAACGATGCAAGAACTCATCGAGGCCGGCGATCACTACGTCGCGGTGATGGATGTGGATTGGCCAGCGATGACAAACAGCATGCGTCGGACCCGGCCCTTCTTCACCGAATTCGCAGACCGTTCACTGGCCGATTCCAATTCGAAAGTGGACCAGGTTGACCATGAATTCCGGGCTCAGTTGGCGGGAATCCCGGAAGACGATCGAACCGACCGGTTGCGTCATTACTTCGCGTCTGAGTTGGCTCGATTGATGGGCTGGGAAGCCGAGCAAATTGACGTCACGCAAAAGCTCAGTGAACTGGGAATGGATTCGTTGATCGCGATGGAGTTGAAAAACAATCTCGAACAACGCTTGGCCATCACCATCCCGATGTCAGCGCTTGTTGAATCACCTTCGATCAATAGTTTGGTCGGCCATGTGGTCTCGCAGTTCGCCGACCAAGATGGGGAAACGAAGGCGGCGGCTGACAAGCCAACACGAAAGGCGAACGATCGGACTGCGTTGATCGTTCCCTTGAAAGCCGAGGGAAGCCGTTCGCCTTGGCTCTGCATTCACCCGTTGGGTGGATCAACGGCCTGCTACTCCGATTTCTCGCAACAGGTGGATGAGGACCAGCCCGTGTACGCGTTGGTGGGCGGCGGATCCGACGGTGTCAGCGAACCACCGGCATCGCTCGATGCCATGATGGAGGAGTACGTTGGTCTGGTGCAGGAACAATTCGCAGATGAGGACCTGAGGTTGATTGGTTGGTCCGCAGGCGGCGTGTTCGCTCTCGAGCTGGCTCGGCGTCTGGAAGAGCAAGGTCGCGATGATGTGGCGGTGACTTTGTTGGACACCCCGCTTCCATCGATCTATCGCAACGTGGATCCGAACGATGACGTTCAGTTTGTCGCCGATCTGATTCAGTTCTCCAACGCGTTTTCGGGGACCGACATGCGTCTGACCGCGGAAGAATTGGAAGACGCACGTGGGACAGACAAAATCTGGCAGCGTGTGTTGGCAGAAGCTCAGCGTGCCGGGGTTCTCAGTCAGTCAGCTTCCCCGGAGATGGTTCGCAAATTGATCGACACCAGTCGGCAGCATGTGCAGTTCATCAAGTCGTATGAAATTGATCCGGCCAGCCCCAGTGTGCAGCTGATCTTGCCGGTGCAGACCACCGCGCTCGAGGGTTCCTCGGGAGAGCGCTGGACCGATCACTTGGATTGGGCGTCTCAACTCGACTCAGAGGTCATCGTGGAGCAGACCGGTGGCGATCACTTCACGATGCTGATGGGCGAGCAGGCTCGCGAATTGGCGAAGCGGATGGAACAGCACGCGACGGCCAAATGATGGCGTGGCATGCGAGCTGATGGGTGGCGTTCACTTGGCCATCAGGTACCCAACCCCGCGAACCGATTTGATTCGTGTGGGTTGGTTTGGATCGTCGCCGAGTTTCCGGCGGACACGTGAGACACGCAGGTCGATGGAACGATCCAGTCCGTCGTAGGGCAAACCCAACAGATCAACATAAATCTCTTTGCGGGCGACGACTGAACCGGCTCGCAGCGCCAAGTACTCGATCAAGTCAAACTCGGCGGTGGTCATCTCGATCGTGTCTCCCCCGATGGTGACCTGGCGTTTGGCAGGCGTCACAACGAGATCGCCGACAATGATGCGATCCTCTTCTGTCAATTGCGTGTCGGATTTTCGAAGGTGATTTTTCAGACGCGCGAGCAAGGCACGTGGACGAACCGGTTTGCTCATGAAGTCATCCGCACCGACCTCCAACGCAACGACTTCATCGATTTCTTCGCCGCGAGCTGTGAGCACGATGATCGGTCCCGAGAATTGGTGGCGCACCGCGCGGCAGACATCGATCCCGTTCAGGCCGGGGAGACCGATGTCCAACACAATGGCATCAAAGCGGTCGTGGAGGATTCTTTTCGCTGCGAGTTCACCATCATTTTCGATTTCGACCGTGAAACCGTGCTCATGGAGGAAATCGCTGACCATCGCTGCCAAGTGTGTGTCATCTTCGACCAATAGCAGTCGATCTTGCATTGCATTTTTTCCTGCTTGGGCATGAACGTTCGGCGGTTGGAACCCCAGTCCTGGAAAAAGGTTCCGGCGTAAAAAGGCGTGTGGAAACGAATCCCCGAGGAAACGATTTTTCGATTCATTTGGCGGAACCTTGCCCCGATATCGGCATTGAAGCGTTGCCGAGAGTGGAGACTCACACGGTTTCACCAAACAGGATGAAAAGATGAATCGAAAATCACTGACTTGTAGCAATGGGCACCATTTGCGAGCCGCAGGGGCGCTGGCTGGCAAGACTTTGCCCTGCCCTCGTTGCGGCGTCGCGGTCACCATTCCGTGGGAGGATGCTTTCACCGTCCCCGAGCAACCCCCTCAGCGAGATTCGCTTTCAGACACGGGGGTGATGCGAATTCTGGGGGAGGCAAGCATGCCGGTTCAGCAGAGTGAAACTCAACCCAGCGACCCATCCACGGGTTCACATCGACCGTGTCCGAGATGCGAACACTTGGTCAGCGACCAATCCACGGTCTGCCCGAAGTGCAGCTGCTACATGGGGGTGTTGCCTCAGTTCTTGCGCGCGTTGCTCCCCAAGAACATGTCCGCCTAAGCGGACGAAAGAATGGCAAACGGATTACCGCTTCCAGGAATCGAACTCGATCGCCTGGAAGCGAATCCAGTCCGTAGACTTCACTTTTCGACGGTCAATTCCCGGCGATAGATCGTCGTTCCATTGGTCACATACAAATGGGAGTGGTCCGGTCCTGCCAACACGCAGCTGGTCAGTGGTTTTGCCGGATTCGGTTTGGGAAGCACACCGCAGGGACGACCCGTGGGGTCAAAGATCTGCACGCCCAATTCGCTGGTGACGTAGTACCGGCCGATCTTGTCGACCGCCATGCCGTCGCCTTTGGAAGCCGTGAGATAGGGCGGTGGTTCATTGAATTGGAACTCGCCCTTGGGATCGATTGGCAATCGCATCGGCATGGTCGGCATCTTGGCATTGAGCACGCCTTCCGCGTTGACGCGGAATGTCCAGGTGAACTCCCCGCCATAGTCGGACACCACCAAGGTGCCGCCGTCGTTGGACAACGCGATCCCATTGGGACGCGAGATTCCTTCATCGGCCGCAGTCACCTCACCCGTTTCAATGTTGATCCGAGTGACTTGGTGAGCCCCGGTTTCGGTGATGAACAAGTAGCCTTCATCGGAAACGGCCAGGTCATTCGGAGCGACGTTTTCAGCGATCGTTTTCACTTCGCCTGATTTCGGATCGATCGAGATCACACGCTTCTTGGATCCCTGGCAGGCATAGAGCAACCCGCCGGGGCCGAACATCAATCCGCTGACCGATTCTTTCGCGATCACGGTTTTGCTTTGGTCAGTCACGTTGACTCGGACAACCGCGGGAGCACGCATGTCGCAGTAGTAAAAGTTTCCCTCTGCGTCGCTGCAGGGAGCGTCGGCAAAGCCAAGGTTGTCTGCCACCACTTCCCACGACTTGCCAGGAACCAACAGATTCAGAAGCGTCAGGTCGCCTCGCAGGTCGTCCGAGGTGTCGATGGAAGGCGTGTGAGTTTCCTTCCGCCACAACCATTTCATGGCTTCGGGGAACTGCATGCTGCCAAAGTCCGCGTTGTGCCCGTAGCCTTCGGCCCAATCCAAACGCACGTCGTAACCCATGTAGTTCAGCGATGATTCCAAGCGTTGGTTGGCGATCGGCCAGTGCCCAAACGGATTGTCGTTGTCACCGCTGGTGTCCGCCATGGAAACGCGAATCGGTTTGGGTTCCGTCTTGCGAATCAAGGAAGAATAAAGGTCGCCACCACGCAAGTTCACGAAGCTGCCGACGTTGGAGTAAACCTTTCGGAACTGATCAGGACGTTCCCAGGCAACGGTGAACGCACAGATCGCACCGGAGCTGGACCCGCCAATCGCACGCATGTTGGGATCGTCAGAAAGGTTGTATTTCTTTTTGACCTCGGGAAGGATTTCTTCCAGCAAGAATTGACTGTAGCGATCACCGAGGCTGTCGTATTCGAAGCCACGGTTGGAGGACTTGCGGCCTTGGCGAGGTTTCGATTTGTCATGTCCCGGATTGAGAAACACTGCAATGGTCGGCGGCATGTCGCCGCTGGCAATCAAATTGTCAAACACGGTTGGGATGCGCCAGCGACCTTTTGTGTCACGCATCCGCTCACCATCCTGGAACACCATCAATGCCGCTGGTTTGCTCGCGTCGTACTGAGCCGGAACGTAGACGGACCAGTCACGAATGGTGTTGCCAAAAATCTCAGAGTGCCAAGGCGGCATTGATTCCACCTTGCCTTGAGGAACGTTTTCATTGACGACGGCGAGCGGGTGAGGTTCCCACTTGGGTTTGGTCGATGCGGGAGGGGTGACGGTGGATTCCGCGTTGTCGTTCCATAGCCACTGCAGTGCACTGGGCAATTCTTTCCCGCCCCATTGGCCGCTGTGCCCGCCTTCGGTCATCACGAATTTGTACTGGTAGCCTGCGAACTGAAGTGCGGCGGCCATGTCGCGGTTGGCCAGCGGCCAGTTGCCGTGCAGGTTGCTCAAGTCATCGCGACCTTCTTGCAGGTAGACCTGAATTGGTTTGGGATTGGATTTGGTTTTGCGAATCAAACCGGGGTAAGCCCAGCCGCCACGAATGTTGGTGTAGCTGCCGATGTGGCTGAGCACCTTGCCGAATTGATCCGGCCGCTCCCAAGCCACGGTGAACGCACAGATGCCACCCGAGGAGATGCCGGCGACAGCGCGTCGTTTGGGATCGGAAGAAACCTGCAGGTCCTTCAAGGCCACGGGGAGGAATTCATCGATCAAGAATCCCGCGTAACGATCCCCCAGCGAATCGTATTCGAACGAACGATTGCTCCGAGCTTTGGCGCCTGGTTTTGTGCCGGGCACCGTGCCGGGATTGACGAAGACCGCAATGGTTGGCGGCAGCAACCCCTTGCCAATCAAGTTGTCCAGCACGATTGGCACGCGGAACGAACCGTTTGGCTTTGCATAGTTCATGCCATCCATGAACACCATCAAGTTCGCTGGCGTTTCCGGATCGTATTGTGATGGAACATAAACGGCGTAGTCGCGACGAGTTCCCGGGAACGTTTCGCTGGTATCAAACACGCCCTTGGTGAGTTTGCCTTGGGGCACACCATCCTGAACCGTTCGGAACGCTTCATCGTCTGCATGCGTCACAGTGGTGAGGGAAGCGATGCCGATGGCGGCAAGCATCAAGAGGCAAGTGCAGGGCCGGATCCACGCAGCGAGGTGCTTCGCAGATTGAACGGCAGGTTGCGGACCGGTGGGGGGATGCATGGTGAATCGCTCGGTGGGATGACTTGGGTGGGATCCTCGCTCGTGAGTTCGCGAGAGGGGGTTCTGATCATCGTTGCTGGAGAGGTGCCAAGCAAGTCCGGCAATCAGGCAAGCATCACGGGTGGGAAGATTGCGGGGGCGTGATAAGGTTCTTCCACAGCCACTCTAGCCATAGCAAACCCTTCATGAACATCATTTCACTCCTGCCCAGTGCGACCGAGATCGTTTGCGCGTTGGGGTTAAGAGACCAATTGGTTGGTGTCACGCATGAGTGTGATTTTCCGCCTGGCGTCGATAGTCTTCCGAAGGTGACCCGGACCTTGATCCCGCACGATGCGACCAGCGGCGAGATCGATGCGATGGTTCGCGAGCGATTGCAAACCGAGCGAGCGTTGTACTCACTGGATCTGCCGGTGGTCGAATCGTTGTGCCCCGATCTGATCGTGACGCAGGCTTTGTGCGACGTGTGCGCGGTGGCGGAGTCCGAAGTCAACGCGGCGGCCTGCTCCCTGCCCGGCCGACCACGCGTGGTGAACTTGGAACCCACCTCGCTGTCCGAGATGTTCGATTGCATCACTTTGGTTGGGGAAGCAGCGAATTGTCCCGACCGGGCCGAGGCTCTGATTGGCAGTTTGCAATCACGTGTCGATCGAGTGCAGCAACGCACGACCGAGCTGCTGTCGCGGCCGGGAGTCCAAGTGCCCCGCGTGATGCTGTTGGAGTGGATTGATCCACCGTTTAGCGCTGGGCACTGGAGCCCCGAATTGGTTCGATTGGCGGGAGGCCACGAATGCGTGGGCGAGTCCGGCGAGCGTTCCGTGACCACGTCGTGGGATCGCATTCGAGACGCGGATCCGGACGTCTTGTTCATCGCTTGCTGCGGTTTCAGCGTGTCGCGAACCTTGGAAGACTTGCCGATTCTGCGTGGCTATCCCGGTTGGTCGGAGATGAAGTGTGTTCGGGAAGGACGCGTCTACGTGGTGGACGGTTCCGCTTACTTCAGTCGACCGGGGCCAAGATTGGTTGACAGTTTGGAGATCCTAGCCAACGCCCTGCACCCACAAATCCATCCCTTGCCAAACGGCCTCCCCCCCGCCATGCAACCCAAAAAGGTGTCAGGTACCTTTTTGGCAGAATAGGCAGTTTGTTCATTTCTGACTCGGCGCGATTCTGATGAAGATGGATGGTGGATTGGCATGCCTGCCGTTCACTTCTCCGTGAACATCACCGCTCTGAATTGGCACCGGAATTCAATCAGCAGGGAAGGTGGACGATGGTAGCTAGATTACCCAGTCTCCCAAAAAGGTACCTGACACCTTTTAGGCGATGCGGTCTTCGGTGACGTGGGTGGTGCCGTCGGGATCGACGCGGCGGAAGAAGCAGCTCTCGTAGTTTTCATGGCAGGCCGCGCCGGTTTGATCGACGGACAGCAGGATTGTGTCGGCGTCGCAGTCCACGCGGATTTCACGCACCACTTGGGCGTGGCCGCTGGTGTCACCTTTGCGCCAGAGTTTGCCCCGTGAACGGCTGAAGTAGACGGCGCGGTTGCCCGACAGCGTTTCGTCCCATGCTTCGCGGTTCATCCACGCTAGCATCAGCACTCGGCCGGTGGTGGCGTCTTGTGCGATGGCGGGGAGCAGTGGTTGGCCGGTCTTGGGGCACGGAACCCCGGCGTCAAAGTTGGGAATGGGAGAAGGCATGGAAGCGATTAGGTGTTGAGATTGACGATGATTTTGCCGGCCAATTGACTGCTGTCTTCCAGCGTCGCTGATTCTTGCAAGGCGTGAGCTTGGGCGGCTTCTTCCAGCGCAAAGCGAGCACTGATGTTGGCGGACAGTTTACCGGACGCGAGCCAATTGGAGATGTCTTCTGCGGCGGTCTTCATTTCCATGGGGGTGGCTTTGAACATGACGAAGCCATGCAGGGAGCATTCTTTGACATAAAACGGGCCGACCGGGAAAGCGGGCCGGGCGTCTCGTCCTGCCATCAACACCATGCGTCCACGCCCTGCGAGCAGGTCGACGGCGACATCAAAGTCTGGTTCGCGGCGAGTTTCCCAGAACACGTTGACGCCGTCGGGAGCAACGGCTTTGGTTTTCTCGGCGATGGATTCTTCGTTGTACAGGATCACTTCCTCGGCACCGAGATCGCGACAGACTTGGGCTTTGGCTTCGCTGCCCGCGGTCGTGATCACGCGGGCCCCTTTGGCGGCAGCCATTTGCACCACCATCGATCCCACGCCCCCACTGCCACCGATGACCAGAATGCTTTCGCCGGGTGACAGTTGGGCTTCGCGGAACAGTCCGAGGTGCGCGGTGACACCCACCAGAGCGCAGGCGGCGGCGTCTTCGTAGGGCACGGGTTCGGGCAACTTGAAGACCCAGCCTTCCTCGACCGCAATCAACTCGGCGAGAGTCCCTTGGCGGCCGAGCAGTCCTTGGTTGGTGCACCAAACGCGGTCGCCAATCGTGAACCGTTTGACACCAGGGCCGACGTTTTCGACCACACCCGCCGCATCGCATCCCGGCACGAATGGCTGAGGTAAATCCATGGCGATGGCGCCGGAACGAATGTACGTGTCGATGGGGTTGACGGCTGACGCGTAAACACGAATCAGGACTTGGCCAGGTCCGGGAGTGGGATCCGGTTGCTCCGCGATTTGGATGGAATCAGCGGGACCTGGTTCAGTGATGAAGGCAGCTTTCATGGGGCGAACTCGTTGAAGAGGACGTTCATCAAACGGGGAATCCAAGGTCACACAAGGGGCGTCCAAGGTGACACAGCAGGAACATTATCTTAGCGTTGATTGGACGATTCGCGAATCCGCGAGACCCAGTTGGTTGCCGTGTTGAGAAGAGTCTCGATTGCCTGGGACTCGGGCGATTCCGGGGAGGCTGGTTCGGGATCGTTGGTGGCTGTCTTCAGACGCTCGACCCACTCAGGGTCTTGGATGGCCGCCTCGACTTCGGCGGCCTTGGCAACATCGTGTTGAGGTGCGAAGTAACGCAGGCACGACTTCAGGGTGTGCGATGCAGAGCGAAGTTTGTTGGCATCGCCTCGCTTGGCACCTTGCGTCAAATTCTTTAGCAGCGAGGGGACTTCCATCAAGAAGGCATCGCAGACGGAGTCCATCGTTTCAGGGTCGTTCCCGCAGTGCTTGGACAGTTGAGAACGCCAGTCCCAAGCCTCTTCCGTGGGAGTTTTCGATGCAGGAGGCTCACAACGGGCCGCGGTCGAAGTCGGGACGCTGGCGGAAGGCGTTGGCTTTTCGCTGGTCCCCAGTGGTTGGGGGGAGTGGTCGTTGGACGGCAATTCGGGAGGCAGCAGGGGATCGGATTCGGGCATTTTCGATGCGGCCATGACGCGTTCGATTTCGCCCAGCAGCAAATCCAAATCAACTGGTTTCGTGATGTAGCCATCCATCCCGGCTTCGCGACAAAGCTGACGGTGTTGGTCGGTCACATGGGCGGTCAAGGCGATGATCGGAGGCGGGGTTCGGCCTGCTTGGGCGAATTGTTGATGGATGATTCGGGTGGCTTCGGTGCCATCCATGTTTGGCATTTGCAAGTCCATCATGACGCAGTCAAACGTGTTGGATGCCAACCTCTGGACAGCGACATCACCTGAGTCAGCGGTCTGCACGTGATGCCCCGAGGCGACCAGTTGATCGTGAATCACCAAGCGGTTGGTCGCGCTGTCGTCGACGACGAGCAATCGATACCCCGCGTCGGCGGTGGACGCGTCGGTCGTCGCATGGGGCGTGTCTGAATCGCTCGTCGACGTCGTCCTGGCCAGTTGTGGATCGGGAGCGGCCACATCCCCTGCAGTTGGCGAGGACGCTTTGATTCCGCGGCGTCGTTTGCGTTGCCCTCGGCTGGATTGCAGCAAGGGTTTTCCCGCGAGCCAACGGCGAAGCTCATCCGGGTGAAGCGGTTCAATCACAATCGCGTCTTCACGCTTGGCGCGGCGGGGAGTGGGCTCGCCAGCCCGGGTGAGCCAAATCACGCGGTCACTGGATTTCCTCGCTCGAATGCGGAAGGCGGCGTCGGCCGTTTGGTCCGTCAGGATCCAGTGCAAGTGAACACAGTCAGGTTCTAGCATGGAGGGAGTGCGGATCGGCCATTGGCAATGCAGCAGCGTTTCCGCAATGGCGTCCTGCATGGTGGCGTTGTCAACGGAGACCACCGCGGTGGCACCCTCAGGCGGAACGGCCGCATGTGGCTTCTCCGCTTTGGCGGGCCGGGGATCCAGGGGCAATGCCAGCGCACATTGAAATTGGCTGCCCTGGCCGACGTGGCTGGTCACGGTGATGTCGCCGCCCATTCGTTGGGCCAAACCGCG
Organism: Rhodopirellula sp. P2; assembly: GCF_028768465.1. Taxonomy (GTDB): domain Bacteria; phylum Planctomycetota; class Planctomycetia; order Pirellulales; family Pirellulaceae; genus Rhodopirellula. The sequence goes on along the minus strand of NZ_CP118225.1, from coordinate 7,160,566 downwards.
AGCGATCGCGAGCCCCAAGCCTGTGCCACCAAATTGTTTGTTGGTGCCACGATCGGCTTGCTCAAACGCATCGAAGATTCGCGATTGATTCTCGGGAGCAATGCCGATGCCGGTGTCAGAAACGGTGAGCTCGAACCATGCCATCGGTCCGGTGGTGTCGCGTTGGTCGACGCTGGCGTTGGAGGAGGTGCCGATGTCTTGTTGAGGATTCAGTGGTTCACCGATGGGGCTCAGTCGCAAACTCACCTCGCCTTGATGGGTGAATTTAATCGCATTGCCTGCCAGGTTCAGCACGATTTGCCGGAGTCGCTTGGGATCAGCGATCACGCTTCGCGGTGTGTTGGGATCGATCGACAGACACAGTCGAACGGGCTTGTCTGCGACACGAACCGCAAGGCAACCAAAGGCATCGCCCACGACTTCGTGTAGGTTCACCGGAACCGGATCGATTGTGACGCGGCCGGCTTCGATCGCGGCGAAGTCCAGGATGTCTTCGATGACATCGCGTAACAATTCGGTGTTCTGAGCGATCAGGTTGACGTAACGGCGGGCGGCATTGGGGAGCGTTTGTTGTGCTAACAAGTCGGTCAACCCACGGATCCCGCCGAGCGGTGTGCGCAACTCGTGTGAAATGCCCGCCATGAATTGCGTCTTGGTGCGGTTGGCTTGTTCCGCCGCCGCTTTGGCTTCTCGCATGGCCTCGAAGGCAGCTCGCTGCAGAGTGACATCGCGAATGATCACAGCATGTCCGGTTGCACCGCCCACTGGGATGTCGTGAACGGACACCTCGCTTTCAAAGGCGCTTCCATCACCGCGGCGAAGTCGCAATTGGTGTCGTTCGGTCAACGGCAGCGAGGACCACTGTTTGGACACGGGCGAGATCAAGTCATTCAATGGGCGACCGACCAAACGCCCACCGCCGGCCTGCAGCAGTTGACTGGCCGACGGGTTGGCTTCCACGATGGCACGCTGGTCATCGATCAACAGCACCGCGTCACCAGCCGCATCGAACAGGGCTCGTTTTCGAGCCTCACTGTCTCGGAGAGCGATTTCGTTGCGGTGTTTTTCGGTGATGTCCCAGAAGATGATTTGAACGCCAACGCATTGACCATTTTGGTCGTACTCGGGGGCTTTGAAGACTTGAGCAAAACCGATGCGACCATCCGGTCCCGGGTGCACTTCGACTTTGTCCACCGCTTGCCCGGTCGACATCACCGACATGTCATCGGAGCGGTATTTTTCGCCGATGGCGTCCCCGAACAGCTCCGCATCGGTGCTTCCGATCACATCGACTGGGGTCATGCCGATGTCGGCGCAAAACTGTTCGTTGGCGTAGGTGAATACCCCTTCGGCACTTTTGCGAGCGACTTGCAAATGCATGCGATCGATCAGCGATTGAAACGTGGTTTCGCTTTGATCGAGGCGGTGTTGGGTTTCTTGTCGTCGCGTGACTTCATTGCGAAGGGCGCGGTTGACGCGTCGGATCTGCAGCGATCGCCGATGCACACGGTGCTGCAGCATGCGTTGGTGTTTGAGCCGGGTTCGCAATCGGCCCTGCAGGTAAATGTGGAAGTAACCGGTGGCCATCAAGGCAAAGAAGGTCCAGAGACGAACCGGTTCGAGCCAAGCGAATGTCTCCGTCTGGGTTGCTCCTGAGAACCGATGGGCGATCGGACCAAAGACATGCAGCAGGCCAACCGCCGCAACGGCCAGGCTTTGGATGGCGGTCATCCAGGTGATGAAGCGGCGGTGGAGCACCCGCCAGGCCAGCGGCAGCAGAATCAAATGGGCGACCACGACGGCCCAGTCTGGCGGTGTGATCGCATCGGCGATGGCCACCAACGCGATCAGGATCACCCAAGATCGTGGACGCCGCCAAAGTTGTGTCCACCATCGTCGCATGAGTTCAAAGCTTTTTGGCGAGTTCTTCATCGGCATGACGTTGCCACCATTGGCGTGCGTCTTCTTGCGTCCAGGGATACCGCGGGGCGAACGCATCCAGACGCTGGATCAGATCCGCGACCGATCCCACTCGGTCGTGTTTGTCCTTGGCCATGCACGCTTGGACCAACGCATTCAGCTCCGAGTCAATCGGCTCGCCGCGATGCGTTTCGATTTCGAGCGGTTGCTGCGTCAGGATCAGAGCGAACATGGATTCGGGGTCGCATTCCGCAAACGGCGGATGACCTGTCAACAAGAAGTATAAGACACAACCCAGTGAATAGACATCACTTCGGGGGTCCATGACCGCTGGAGCCCGGAACCTTTCGGGGGCCATGTACATGGGAGTTCCGGCCCAAACTGTTTCAGCGGTTTGAAAGACACCTTGGTTGGGTTCGAGAGGCTTCGCCAATCCAAAGTCAAACACCACCGCCCAATCCCCCACGATGGTGTCGAAGCTGAGCATGACGTTTTGCGGTTTCAGGTCGCGATGCATCAGGCCTTTGGAATGAGCTTCCAAGACGGCTTGGCAGACCTGTCGCAGAATCCAAATGGCTCGGCCGGGGGCTTGATGACCACTGCGAGCGACGACTTCCGACAAGGTCAAACCTTCCAGCAACTGCATGACGCAGAATGCTTCCCCGTGTTCATTGCGACCGTAATCGTAAATGGTCACGCTGTGAGGGCTGCACAGACTCGCAGCCAAGCGGGCTTCGCGGTCAAAGCGTCGATGATCGTCGTCGTCTTGCCGATCGACCCGCAGAACTTTCAGTGCGATTTCTCGTCCCAGTTCGGTGTGGCTGGCTCGGTAGACGACGCCCATGCCGCCGGCACCCAGTTCCTCGTGGATGTTGTACCGCCCCAGTGGTTGCTTGAGCGCGGAGGGGGCCGGGCCCTTGGACAATCGCTTGGCAAGCCAGATCGGAGCAATCGAGGCAAGCGACAGAAGCAGCGCCCACGGCCAGGTCGACGCCAACGGATAGGCCTCTTGCTGAGAATCGCTTTCCACGATCAAGCCAAGCCCAAATTCTGGCAGCCATCGCCAAACACCGATGCACCACTTGCCGGTGTAGGTTCGGTAAAGCTGGCCATGAACCTGAGGTTCGGGGCTGTGAGAAACCGAAGCCGCTGCGATGGTCAGCGGGTAGACCGTGCGATGGAAAGTCGATTCGTGATCGCCATCGAGCAAAGCTGATTCAGTCAAGCGATCGAGTTGGGCAAGGAAGCGATCCACTCGTTCCTTGGCTTCCGATGGGTTGGGACTCTCTGTCACTCGGAATGGAGTTCCCTGCGACGGAGCAATTTTGTCGGGCAGGTTCACGCTGGACGTTTGCATGAATCCATCCCGATCAACCAAGTATGCGTCGACATCCTGAACGCGACTGATCGAGGACAGGGAGTCGTTCAGCCAGCGGTTGGTGTTCGGTGGAATGACAACGGCTGCTCCAAGCACCTCGGAACGCAGGTTGGTTTCTGAGTTGGTCTTCGTTGGCGAGCGATCATGAACAGGAACGATCCAGGCCAATGGTGTGGATCCTGACGCGTTGAATTCGTTGGCCAGAGCTTTGCCGAGCAAGCTTGCCAGGGGAGCGGGAGCATGCAGCACGGTTCGTCCGCTGAGTGCTCGGGCCAAATCGGCTGCACCGTCGGGAGGAAGTGGAGCGAGCGTTTGAGCGTTCAGTGACCCGTGGCTTCCGTCGGGAAAAATCAGTGCGAGTGGTTGCAGTTCTCGATTGAAAAAGACGACGTCCGGTGTTTGGAATGGTGGCAGCTCGGGAGGATTCCGCTCTGGCAATTTCGAATTCAAATCTTGAACGGAGGCGTTGAGTTTCTGGTGGATTTGATCGGCTTCGTCGGGATCCAGTGCCGTTGAGGTGTCACCGGTGAGGGAACGGATTGCCTCTCGAACGTGGGGGTGCCCCGCCAAATCAATTGCAAACTGTTTGTCGCGACGCAGAAGCTGCTCGACTTGGAGGGTGGAGAGGTCGAGTGTCAGCGACAACGATCGTTGGGCGGACAGTTCCTGCTGTTGCCGATGTCGATGGTCGACCCAAGCCGCTACCAACCAGATGCAACCGATGGTGGTGGCAGTAAGAAGCCAAACCAACCAGTTGTACTGTTGGGCTCGGTCGATCGGTCCGATGGAGGTCAGCGTCTTTCGATGTCGCCCGCGAGCGGGTTGCGGACGATCGGCATCGTGACGCGGCATCGCATGAGTGCGCTGCGCGGAGTGCACCGTGTGACTCTCACGAACACCGTTGGATGCAGGGGGCCTGGATGGTGGTGGGCCGTCGAGATTGGACACCGAATCTGGCGTGGAACCCGAGGACGTGTCTGCCATGGAGCGGATTGCACGTACCACTTCCGATTCCGTGGTTTCGCGTGGTGTGGGAAGCCCTTGTCCGAAATGCGACAAACCGTTTCCGGGCGTTTTTCGAGCCGCAGTGCCTTCCGCTCGAGCCGCTTCGGGATCGTGTTCGGAGAGCAACGAAAGGACTTCGCGAACCAGTTCTTCGTCCCCGGACGCTTGGGTGCGAACGAACTCTTCCCGCGCGTCCTCTGCGATCTCTTCAGCTTCCCAGAACAGGTCACGGACACGCTGGTAACGATCCGCATCCATCATGAGGTCGGGGATTTTTCGTCGGGAGTGGCGTTGTCGGCGGTGGAGGCATTGGCCTCATCCTCTGGGTCGCGGAGTTCGCGACGCATCCAGGCGCGAGCCATCGCCCATTCTTTTTCGACGGTCCGAAGTCCCAGGTTGAGTTCCGCGGCGATTTCCTTCATGCCCAAGCCGCCGAAGAATCGCAGTTCGACCACCCGAGCTTGCCTGGGGCTCAAGGCCGCCAATTGCAGCAACAGTTCGTCCAGAGCAACGACGTCGTCATCCTGATCCAGGAGAAAGGTGACTTCGTCGTCCAGCTGGCGTCGAATCCAGCCGCCCCCGCGTTTTTGGGCGTGGGTGCGTCGAGCATGGTCCACCAGAATGCGACGCATCACGGTGGCACCGATGGCAAAGAAATGCGTTTTCCCCTGCCAGTCCACGTGGTCTTGATCGACCATCCGGACATAGGCTTGGTGCACCAGCGAGGAGCTGCTCAGGCGTTCCCGCTGCGGTTCCGATTGCAGGAATCGACCTGCCATCCGACGCAAGTCATCGTACAGGAACGAAAACATCTGGTCGGTTTTGGCCGCGTCACCTTTTTGACTACTTTGTAGGATTTGCGTGATCGACGACATCAAAGAAGCTCAGCGGGACAGTGACCAAACTTTGGCGACATGCAAGGTTTGGGAGTGAATATCAACGATCTCAGTGACTTCACTAGCGTAACCCCCGGCCATGGCGATTGCCACCGGCAATTCGTTTTGACGACACCACCGAAGCACCATCTCATCGCGTTGACGCAACCCTTCCATGGTGAGTGACAGTCGCCCCAACCGGTCATTCTGGAATGGATCGGCGCCAGCCAAGTAGATGACCAACTCAAATTGACCGGATTGAGATTGGTGTTTCTGGAGTGTGTTCAGAACGATCTGCAATGCCTGGCAGTAGTCTTCATCCGCCGTCCCGTCCGGGAGGCTGAGGTCCAAGTCGCTGGGCACTTTCCGCAGCGGGAAATTTTTGACCCCGTGCACGGAACAGGTGAAAACGCTGGGATCATCCTTCAGGATCGATGCGGTTCCGTTGCCTTGGTGAACGTCCAGGTCGATGATCGCGGCCCGCTGAATCAGGCCTTCGGCTTGCAAGGTTCGGATGGCCACGGCGGCGTCGTTGAAAACACAGTAGCCTTCCCCGGCGGCCGCAAAGGCGTGGTGGGTGCCGCCGGCAAGGTTGGCGGAGATTCCTTCGGCGAGGGCCGCTCGTGCGGCAGAGATCGTGGCCCCGGTGCTTCGCCGCGAGCGTTCGACCATTGGCAAGGACCAAGGGAATCCGATTCGCCGGATTTCTTGCTTGGTCAGGGTTCCCGTTTGGACCCGTTGCACATAATCCGGCGTGTGACAGGTCAGCAGTTCCTCGTCCGTGGCGGCTTGGGGGACGATCAAAACGTCATCGCGATGATGCTCCGATTCCGCCACCCTTTGACGCAACAGACGATACTTGGCCATCGGAAACCGGTGGCCGTCAGGCAAAGGCAGGTCAAAGTGATCGGTGTAATACAGACGCAATGCAAGCGAGTTGGTTGAGAGGTAAACTTGGTCCTGCGTCCTCGACATTCTGTTTCAACGCAGCAATCTGTTTCAAGTGCAGCACGGGGCTGCACACAACCACCTTATCGCACTCGACAAGACGAATGAATCCAATCTCCAACGACGCTTCAGCAGCCACCAACCCCGACGCCCATTCCGCGATGGATTCGCGAGGCATGACTTTGGCAGGTTGGGCCTTTCAAGGAATGGTGGTCACCTTGGGGCTGGCCACAGGATGTGTTTTCATCGGAGTGATTTTGGGGGTGATTGGAAACACCGACGCACCCGCAGGAAATTCAACTCTCTTTGTCTTGATCGGTGTGGCGGCGTTGGTGTTCAACACGGTGTTGGCGTTTTTGGTTCCCGCGATGTTGCGATCGTCAGCGGCCACAAGATTGAAAGCCGCCGAAGGAGCGGTTGCATCCGCTCGCACTTGGTCGCAATGGCCTGAACGGGAGCCAATGCCGATGCCACTGAGTCGATTTTGTCAGACGGACCAAACGGCTCGATTGATCGGGCAAGCCATGTTGGAGGGCACCGCCGTGATCAATTTGGTGATGATGTTTTTGGCCCGGTCCCCCGTGAATTTGATGTGTGCCGTGGTCGCCTTGGTCGGTGTCGTCGCGATGTTTCCGACCGTCGGACGGATGCGAAATCGCATCGCGTCGGTCCTGGAAGCTTAGAATTCAAAGCACTCTCCCCCCCTCCGCTGTTTCAGCACCCCTCCTACCAAAGAGATCTCCATGAGAACCCATCCGATGAAGAAATACGTCCCGCACTCGGTGTTTGGGAATGGCTTGGCCGTTCTGCTCGCCGGAATGGTATTGGTTTCTGCAGCCTCGCTGCGCGACGTGCAAGCAGAGGAAACCAAGCAGGAAGAAACGGCCGCTTCGGAGGATCTGCCCGATCTTAAAACACTGGACGGGCACTTCCCGTTTGCAGTTCCAGAGTCACTGGAGCAGTGGGAATCTCGGGCGGAGCAACTTCGAACGCGCGTCGCGATGGCGACCGGCCTGCATCCAATGTTGCCGCGACCAGCGATCCAAGCCACGATTCATTCGGTTGTGAAGCGAGAGGGGTTTCAGGTTGAAAAGGTCTACTTTGAAAGTTTGCCCGGCCACTTTGTGACAGGGTTGTTGTTTCGTCCGGCTGGTGAAAACGTTTCCCGTGGGCTCAATGCGGACGGCAAGCGACCTGCCGTTCTGTGCCCGCACGGGCACGGCGGTCGGATGATGCGAAACGATGCCGACCGGATGAAGTCGTTGATCGCCAATGGCGACGAATTGTACATGGAATCCGGCAGTCTTCCGAAGTTGGCCCGCTGTGCGACATTGGCTCGAATGGGATGTGTGTCGTTCATCTTTGACATGGTTGGCTACGCCGATTCCGTGCAGCTCAGCCACGCGCTCGCTCACCGTCGTCATGAAACCCGCGACGAAGAATTTGTGCCGGCAGGATCGGACCCCGAGTTGTTTTTTAGCACCTCGGCCGACGCCCGGTTGCAATCCATCCTGGGCTTGCAGACTTACAACGCGCTGCGTTCTTTCGATTTCCTGGCCTCGCTTGAGGATGTGGATCCAAGCCGTTTGGCGGTCACCGGTGGAAGCGGCGGCGGGACTCAAACGATTTTGTTGGATGCGTTGGAACCGCGAATCATGGCCAGCTTTCCCAACGGGATGGTGTCGACCTCGATGCAAGGTGGTTGCGCCTGCGAGAATGCATGCTTGCTTCGCATTGGCACGGGCAACGTGGAGTTGGCCGCTTTGATGGCCCCCAAGCCCATGGGGATGACGGCGGCCGATGACTGGACGATCAAGATGATGTCGGACGGGTATCCCGAACTGAAGCAACTGTATTCGATGATGAATCAACCTGAGAATGTGTTGTGCGAATCGTTGGTGCATTTCAAGCACAACTACAACTATGTGACCCGCCGGATCATGTACGGATGGATGAACGAGCATTTGGGGCTCGGGTTGGAGACACCGATCGTCGAGACCGATTATCCTGCGATCACCGACGAAGAAGGTGCGGTCTGGGACGACAAGCACCCGGCACCCACGCAGCGAGGTCCCCAGCATGAAAAGTCAATCCTGAGCTGGTGGGATCAACAAAACGAGCGATTGCTTGCAGATTGCCTTGGGCAGTCAGCGACGGCATCGGGTTTCGATGAAACCATCCGCCCTGCCCTGGCGACGTTGTTTGATCTGCCCCTGCCGGAGGCCTCCGGCGTGGCAGTGAAATTCTCGGAGCCGGTCCAGCATCAATCAGGTGCGACGGTTGTCTCGGGAGTGGTGGTCGATCGGGATCGCCGGCGTGAGATTCCGATTCGAAAATGGATCGCGAAATCGGCGGAGGAGACTGCCCTGCCCGGAACGGTTCTATGGGTTCAGTCAACCGGCAAAGGAGCAGCAGGTGAACCCGAGTGGTCCGATGCTTTGGCAAAACAACTGCAGCAATCCAAAACCGTCATCGTGATCGACATCGCTTCGATGACCACGGATGCGGAGGCTGGCAAACAACGAACGAATCCCCAGCCGCGACGAGCCTCGGCGGCCTTCACGTACGGTTACAACCGGCCGCTGCCGGCGACACGCTGCGGGGATGTTTTGGCGGTGATCGCCGCGTTTCAGAACTCACCCGGTGGGGTGACGTTGGTGGCACCCCAAGGCGCCGCAGCTTACGCGTTGCCTGCGGCGGCGATCGCGGGACCGTTTCTGACCAGTGCTGTGATTGATGTGAATGGTTTCCGGTTCGCTGACCTGCGTCACCAGGACGACGAAAGCTTCGTCCCTGGCATCGTGAAGTACGGCGACGTGGATGCTCTGGCCGCCTGGCGTGCTCCGTATGCCCTGACCATTCGCGATTCCAGTGGCGAAGCGTGGGCAACCACGAAGGCGATCTATCAAGCTCGGGACGCCTCGGATCAAATTCAGACTCTCGAAAGGGAGTGATTTTCCGTTCGTCGTCGTGGGCGAGGCAGCGTGCCTGGCTGGCCCCGGCGGTGAGGACGTTCAGCACAGGTTTGCTGGGCGCATGAAAAAAGGCCCGAGTGAACTCGGGCCTGGTGCGGCTGGCGTGAAGCTCACGCCAGCGTGATTGAATGGCGGCGAAGGATCATTCCGCGGCAGCTTCGGGCAGGTCCTTGTCGACCAGTCCCCAGCCGCCTCGACCGCCATCGATGCGGCTTTGAACATCGTCGACCGTTTCTGGTGCGGTGGGCTCCCAGAAGTTTTTCAGCGCTTCGCGGTCGAGTGGTTCGAGTGAACGGAACAAGCGGAAACCAACTCCGCGGGAAGGATCGTCCGTGAACCACCAGGGGCTCTTGGGGAAGTTCGGATCTTCGTTCTTCCATTCATCGTCATCGGAAGCCAAGCGAGCGGCACTGCGAAGTTCCGGTGGATCGCTTTCCCAACTGCCACCGCGAGCGACACAGGGCCACGGGTTTTCGGGCCAGCGAACGGCGTCGATGGCGTTGTCGACAGGGGACTCTTTGAGCCACTCGTACCCGTCTTCGGTGTACTCGTTGACGGTCCATTCCGCGGCGTTGCCGTGCATGTCATGCAAGCCAAACGGGTTGGGCTTTTTGGTGCCGACGTGAGCGGGGCCATCATAAGAATTGTCGAAGTACCAAGCGTAGTCTTCGATGTCGTCGGGGCTGTCGCCCCAGCTGTAAGCGGTCTTGGTGCCGCCTCGAGCGGCGTATTCCCATTCCGCTTCGGTGGGCAATCGGTACTGATTCTCGGTGATCAGGCTGAGCCACTTGGTGAACTGCTGGGCAGCGTACTGAGTCATCGTCACGGCAGGTTGTTCGGGCTCTTCGCCGTACTCGTACGTGAACGAAGGGTCGTACAACTCCGTTGGCGCGGTGATCGCATCGGCCATGTTGGAATCGTCGACGGTGCGGACACCATCGGCTTCGAAGGACTTGAACACGGCGTACATACGCATGTATTCCTTGTACATCGCCCAGGTCGTCTCGGTTTTGGCGACCCACATCGGTGAGACGTTCATCTCCACGGTTGGTCCTTCGTCCTCGACACGTGGGTCGGCGTCTGCGGGGCTGCCCATCGTGTAGGTGCCACCGGGAACCGGGACCATCTCGAAGGAGATGTCCGTGCCGGGGATTTTTTCAGTGTAAGGGACCATGAAGCGACCATCGCCCAGGTCCACAGAGGGGCCTGCGGCGGGTTTTTCGCTGGCGATTCCAACGGTTGCCGCTGGGCTGGTTTCCACCGCGGCTTCTTGGGCGTGCACCGAATGGGAGGTGCCCGGTGGAAGGATCGACCCAGCTGCCATCGAGCAGACGGCTGCGATGCCGAGCGGGCGGAGAGAGCGTTTCAAATCAAACGTCATGGCGTGACAAATGGAACAAGTGAGTGGATCGGAAGTCTTTTCGACACCCCGCCAGTTTAGTCGAAATAGCAAGCAAACTGAATGCGTTTTTGCATTGAATGTGGTCTTGGATCAGCCCGCCACAAACCGAGCGGGGGCCCGCTGGTCCCTGGTGGGGACCAGCTCAAAGACATCGATGCTGCCACAATCCACCAAATCGCCGGCGTAGTTGGCGGCAATCAGGTTTTTGCCTCCTTGGGTCAGTTTCAGCCGTTCGGCCAGCGTTTCGGAGCTGTTCACACCGTCGTGTGTGATGCAGTGTTGCCAAGCCGACAGCGCGAGGGCACCTGAATCGTTCAAAAGCTCGATCGGACCATCGTAAAAGCGGGGGGAATCGGCCAGCCGCTGGTGGCACATCGCGATGATGGCACCGGCCAACAGCACGTCTTCGGTGGTGACGCAGCCGTTGGTCCCCGCACAGACAATTCTCACGAATGCATTTTGATCTTGGTTGGCCGAATGCCACCGAACCAAGCGGTCGATGACTGCGGACAAGTTGGCGAAGCAGGCCAGCCACATGTGATCGCAATCTTCAGCGGCCTGGATCGCGGCGGTTCCGTTGGTCGTCGTCAGCACCAATTCGCGGTCACTGACGCCGGCCGGCGAGTATTCACCGGGGGAATTCCCATGGTCGAATCCCACGATCGGCTGGCAGCCTCGTTCGCCGCACAGCAGCGGCACGTTGTCGGGGCCGGCGGCGGTCTTCATCGCGAAAGCTTCTTCGATTTCACCGCAGGTCGTGATCGATTTGGCGCCCGCGGACAGCGCGGTGGTTGCGACCGTGGTGGCTCGCAATACGTCGATGACCACGACGACCGAGGCACGCGTTCGTTCGGATTCACCAGCGGCGTTGGGCGTCAGCCAAGTTTCGATTTTCATGTTGGTTGAAATCAGGGGATGGTTTCAGTGGGGCGGTGTGTTGAGTCGATCAGTAGCGGTCTTGTTCGGCTTCCGCCCACACATTCGCATGATCGGAATCGTCAAAATGGACATGAATCACGCTCGGGCTACAACACACCGGACAATCTTCGACATACTGTTGGTCGCGTCCAGCGGCGATGTCCAGCGGGATCACGATTTCCTCGCCACAGTTGTCACAGACGTAGGCGCCGTCCAGATCTGCGTCCGTGGATGCTGACTCGGACGCGTCCCAGTCCTCCTCCTGAGGCAGCGGGTCGTCGTTCAGCAACTGTTGCCATTCGGGCACGGGATCGATGGCGGATTCCTCGCCGGGCATGGGAGGCGAATCGTCGAGTTCGTCGGAGTCGTGGTCGCTCATGATTCCATCCCAGTCCATTTTTTGTTTCTCAATTTCACTTCAGCGGAGTTCCGATGAATCTCTCACAAGTTCGGCTCGCACAAAGCTTGCTGGTCGGTAGCCTGTTCATTGGAACGCTCGGGTGCGGCGTCAGCAGCAGCAAGAGCATCCCTGTTCCGGCTGACAGCCCATCGGACAGTCGTGAATCGGCGGGCGAGAGTTTGGCCTCGGCCTGGGATGGTGTTGCGGGTGCCAAAACCAAGTTGCGAGGCGATGATGTCGTGGTCGTTGACCTGCGGGAAGTGGCCGAGTCCGATTTGGATGACGCGGTGAAGTTGTTGTCCAACACCAGCACGGTCAGCGAGTTGTTCCTGCCCGCTGCGGCTTGGGCCGACGGAATGGTTTTGCGATTGGCGGCATTGCCCCATCTGAAGCGTCTGCGAGTTTATGGCACATCGTTCGACGATGCGAAAGCCAAAACGATTTCCGGTTTGCCAGCGTTGGTCGCGGTGACGTTTCAAGACACGTCCGTGACGGACGAAGGAGCGAGCGTTCTGGCAGAATTGAATGAACTCCGGGAGGCATCGTTGATGAACTCGCCGGTCACGGACAAAGTGCTGGAATCCATTTCATCCTTGCCGAAGCTGGCCAAGCTCAACCTGAGAGGCACTCAAATCACTGGCGAAGCATTTGACCCGATTTCGAAGCTGCCATTGAAGGACCTCGAATTGGCCGAAACGGATTTCGGTCCCCAGGGCATGCCGGCGATTGCGAAAATCGAAGGCTTGGAGAAGATCAACCTTTGGCTGACCAAAATTGACAACGAGTCTTTGAAGGCCTTCGAAGGCAAGACCTCCCTGACGATCCTGAACATCGACAACTGCCCAGCGATCACCGAAGAAGCCATCCCGGTGATCGTCTCGCTGCCTCATTTGAAGTTGCTGCACTTGGGCAAGACCAGTGTGGCACCGGATGCCCTGCCGCAACTGGAACCACTGCAAGAGTTGGAAACGTTGTTCGTGACCAATCTCGGTTTGGAAGAGGCTCCCGCGAAGGAACTCGAAGCGATGTTTCCGAACCTTCAACGTTTCGAATATTGAGCTGCCGGATGTCTCGGCGGTCGGCTGAATGGTGAAGCCATTTCAGCGGCTGGATCCACGGGCTTCCAAGTAGGCGGCCTCGTTCTCTTTCGCCGATTCAAAGAAGTCCGAGGGCCTGCTGCCAGGAACGCTTTTGTTTCTTCACGCCGTATTCGTTGTGCAGTTCGGACCAGGATTTCGAAATCGAGGCGCAAGCGTCCTCAGGAGTTTGATCGCCTGTCAAGCACTTGCGAATCTCTGTGTCCAGCACTGCCAAGTAGCGGTCTCCGCCGACCAGGTTCAGTGGCGGCATCACGTTGGGGTTCTGCCAAGCCGATCGCAGCCAGGGTTGGTAGTTGCCACCGGCGGCAACATCAATCGATGATTCGGTCGTGGGGTGCTGCAGGCCCGGGATCGATCGGTACAAGGGCTCGCTGCCCTCGCCTCCCGCCAACCATTTGAGAAACTGATTGGCGGCTGCGGTTTGGCGGCAGGATGCGGCGAGTGATCCCGCGAGTGTTTGCGGCGCGAACACCGCGCGGCCGGTTCGTTCCATGATCACGCCGTCGGCATTGGCCACACCAGGCTCGGCGATGGGCAAGCCGGAAACTTGGACATTGCCGACCGAAGCGGATTCGTCATCTTCATCCACTGAGTCGATTTCAACTTGCGGGAACCCGATGCCAGCGACCAATTTTCCGGAACCGACGTTGCGAAAGATTTCGCCAGGAGTCAGGAATGATTCAGGCCCCTGCTGGGTCGTGGCGACCATCTGACGCAGGACGTCGACGTAGTCGGGTTGAGTCAACAACGGCTGCAGCGTGTCGCGATCAAACAACCAGCTGGCGCTGAGGACGGAAGCGAGTCGCCAAAGATAGGACACGCCCGCCCAACCTTCGGCGGTTGGCTCGGCGACTTGTCCCGGGAACTCCGTGGCCAGCGTTTCGAGGTCGTCCCAGGTGATCGTGGAGGACGTTGGAACCTTGGATGTCGCTTTCTCGCCGACCAGCAAGGCTGGCAAGGCGCCTCCCAAGCAGAGGGCTCGCGATTCTTGTCCGAACGTCATGGCCACCCGGACCGCCGGTGGGTTCGGTTTCGCTCCCGATGCAGACTTCAGCGATGGCATGATCCGCTCCCGCGACACCATTTCACCCAATTGGCTGAGTGGGAAAACGACAACATCAGCCTTGGCCGCGGCATCCCAGATTGATGCTTCCTGGTCGGGTTCGCTGGTGGAATCCTGGGGCGATTCGGTCCCCGTCGGCGGCGCGACAACGGTGATTTGAAGCGGTTGATCGCTGATCGATTGCCAGGTGCGACGCAGTGTTTCGGCGTCTGAATCGGTTCCCGTCCAAACGATTCGCAGGGGCACGTCGGTGCGAACGATGGACGCCGATTCGGCTTCGTCGGTCGAGGAGGATTCGCGGCAACCCGTCAAAACGGCGGTTCCGACAACCGATGTCCAGGCCAACCATTGCCGGCGTTTCCAGAGGGACGATCGGTTGATTTCGGACTCAATGGAGCGGCCCGAAGATGACGTTTGGATTGTCGGATGCTGTTCGGCATCGTCAGCGGAAGGGGAACGAAACGCGTCCCGATCGGCAGATTCAATCTTCGCGAGGCGAGTTTTCGCAGGCATCGTGGGAGCTCGTGGGACGTCAGTTGAGATGTTGGTTGCGTGGTTGAAAACGCAAGTACGCGTTATACTACCCCGCAGTTCGCTTTCTCAGAGCGGCTCTCATCCCCCCTTGTCTTTGAATTCATTGCACTGAAGCAACGCACCATGGCTCACTATCTCGGCATCGACATTGGCACCAGCGGCACCAAGACGCTGTTGATCGACGAAACGGGGCATGTGGTCGCCGAGGCGAACGCCGAATATCCAATGGAACAACCCAAGCCAGGGTGGACCCAGCAGGATCCGGAGCACTGGTGGGCGGCAACGAAAAAGACCGTCAAGGCGGTGATGAAAAAATCAGGTGTCGACAAGGCGGACGTGAAAGCGATCGGTTTGTCGGGACAGATGCACGGCTCCGTTTTCTTGGACCGGGATGACAATGTCATCCGCCCTGCCCTGCTGTGGAATGATCAACGCACGGCCGATCAGTGTGAGCAAATCACGTCGGCAGCCGGTTCGCGTGAAAAGCTGATCGGGATGGTCGCGAACCCTGCCCTGACCGGGTTTCAGGCTCCCAAGGTGCTTTGGTTGCGTGACAATGAGAAACGCAACTTCGACAAACTGGCCAAGGTTTTGCTGCCCAAGGACGACATCCGCCGGCGCCTGATCGGCGACTATGTCACCGAAGTCAGCGACGCCAGCGGCACGTTGTTCTTGGACGTGAAAAAACGCGATTGGTCGAAGCAATTGCTCGGGAAACTGGATTTGTCGCCTGATTTGTTGCCGCGTGTGGTGGAGTCGGAAGACGTCACCGGCACGCTGACCAAAGAGGCGGCCAAGGCACTCGGGTTGACGACGGATTGCAAGGTCGTCGGGGGCGCGGGGGACTGTGCTGCGGGTGCGATCGGCAACGGCATCGTGAAATCGGGTTTGCTGAGCACCTCGATCGGAACCAGCGGCGTGATGTTTGTCCACAGTGACGAACCCAACGTCGATGCATCTGGACGGCTTCACACGTTCTGCCACGCTGTTCGTGGGAAGTGGCACATGATGGGAGTGAACTTGACCAGCGGTGGTTCGCTGCAATGGTGGGTGGATCAGGTCTTGCAAGGATTGGCGGGTGTGCCCGCCTCGAAACGGTTCGAAGCCGCGACGGCGGAAGCTGAACAGGCGATTGCCGGCAGCGGTGGGATGTTGTTCTTGCCTTACTTGAATGGTGAGCGAACACCGCACGCGGATCCCAATGCTCGTGGTGCCTTCGTCGGCATGAATCTCACTCACGATCGAGCTGCGATGACTCGCGCGGTGATGGAAGGCATCACGTTTGCTCTGCGAGACAGCCTGGAGATCATCGAGTCACTGGGCGTTCCAGTTCGCCAAATCCGCGCCAGCGGTGGCGGCAGCAAAAACGTCTTTTGGCGTCAAATGCAGGCGGATGTGTTTGGCAAAAAGATCACCACCTTGAAAGTGGAACAGGGGCCGGCCTTCGGTGTCGCTCTGCTCGCCGCGGTCGGCGACGGAGCCTACAAACACATCGCACAGGCTTGCCAGGCGACCATCGAAGTGGCCGCCGAAACGAAAGCGGAACGTTCCGCGAAAAACACTTACAACAAGCTCTTTCCTGTGTACCGATCGTTGTACAGCAGTTTGAAAGACGACATGCACCAATTGGCTGAATTGCAATCAACGCTTTGAAAGAATCCACTGAACTCAACGATCTCGCCATCCGGCGACGGATCATCGATGAAACGAAATGTGTGGTCGTCAAGGTTGGGACGCGAGTCCTCACCACATCGGACGGCAAACTCGATCTCAAACGTGTGGATCGGCTGGCGGAACAACTTTGCCGCATCGCGGACTCCGGACGGCAAACCATCATGGTCAGCAGCGGTGCCGTCGGCGCCGGCGTTGCCAAGCTGAAGTTGCCACAGCGTCCAACCGATCTGAAGACCCTGCAAGCGATCGCCGCGATCGGGCAAGCCGACTTGATCGGTGCCTACGAAAAATCGCTGCAGAAACGAGGGCGACATGCCGCTCAGGTTCTGCTGACTCGCAACGACCTCCGCCGCCGCAGTGGTTACCTGCACGTTCGCAACGCGCTCAACGGGATCGATGAACTCGGCGCAATCGCGGTCGTCAACGAAAATGACTCGGTGGCGGTTTCGGAACTGAAAACGACCTTCGGTGACAATGATCGTTTGGCAGCGCACGTGGCGGGCCTCTTCAACGATGCGATGTTGATTTTGTTGACCGACGTTTCGGCGTTGTACGATGGTCACCCGGACGCCAAAGACAGCCAACCGATTCGCATGGTCCACGGCGTGGACGATGGGGTGATGGCGTTGGTGGATGACCAGATTTCCGCGGTCAGCAAAGGCGGGATGGGCGGCAAGTTACGCGCTTCCAAGCTCGCCAACTCACACGGGCATCCGACCATCATCGGACCCGGTAGCGACGACACGGTGCTCGATCGCATTTTCGCGGGCGAAGCGGTGGGAACCTTCTTCGTGCCGCCCAAACGCTCGTTGAAAGGACGTCGGCGTTGGATCGGCAGTTCCGCCAACGTGGCGGGGACGCTGCACCTGGACCAAGGTGCCGTGGACGCGATCCAGAAGCACGGCCGAAGCTTGCTCGCGATCGGCATTCAGCGAGTCGAAGGGACCTTCGCGCACGGGAATGTGGTCCGCTTGGTTGGCCCTGACGGGGATGAGTTTGGACGTGGGTTGTCGAACTATCGCAGCCAAGAAGTGGCTCGAATCGCCGGCAAGCCCAGCGAGCAAATCGAATGGATCCTCGGGCATCGCCCCTACGAGAATGTGATCCACCGCAACAACTTGGTGCTGCGGATCGTTCCCGAGTAGGCCTTGGCTGGGCTTCCAAGCCCGGCCAAACCCGAGCGACGGTCTGGGAAGACCATCGTACAAACAGCAACGGTCACGCCAGACCGTCGTTCGAGCAGTCGTTCCAATGGGCTGAGCCGAGACTCAACTCGTTCGGCTAAGCCGCGCGTCGAAGCGGTTCGCGATCCATCGCTGGCATTGGCAGCGTTTCGTGATTGTCATCAACAGACAACACACCCGCGGTTTGCACTGAACGCGAGATGGCGTTTCCGGCCAAAGGAGCGGTCATGCGTCGAAGTCCCACGAGCAAACTCGAGGGGCGAAGTCCGCCCGCCAAAGTGGTTGTGAGCAGACGTTGCACGCCGCGTCCCCATCCCGCTGATCCACCACGGCGAAGGTGGTCCGACAGGGCTTGCAGGCGACGATGGTTCCGCTGGATGCGAAGATCGTAGTCGAGCACCTCGGTTTCGAAGTCCACTCCCATCACGCTGTCTTCGGCGATGACACATCGCCAACCGGCTTGCGTGACCAGGTGACCGAAGCCGACGGAGGCCTCGATTGTGTCGGTGCCGCGATACGTTCCGGACAAGCTGCGAAGCAGGTCTCGACGCCAGAACGACGCCGCGAGGAAGGCTCCTTCGACGCGAGCGGCGGCTTTGCGAGCGACTTGTTTGTCACCGAATCCGATCGGTCCACAGGCCGACGAGGCGGTCGTTCGCCAGCCCGCGTGTTCGACCCGCTGTGATTCGGGGTCGCGGACAACGGGCACGACGACGCCGGTTTCATGGCCTTCGAACTGGGCCAATGCGGCATCCGTCCAGTTCGCGGTGGCAACATGCCCGTCCGCGACGACGTGCACGAACCGGCCCATTGCCAGTTCAGCTGCGTCGGTGATTTGGCGGAGAACGTTGGTCGAGCCGCTGTCGACAAACCGAACCTCCTCGGCCAAATCAAACGGGTCGTCATAGTTCCCGTCATGAGACACAATCACCTCACACCCATCTGGGCGATGCTGCAATACGCTTGCGAGCGAGGATTCGAAAGCCGCATCATCACCACCATGGGGGACGACGATCGACAAACGCGGGATGTTGGACAATTTTCGCACCACTGCACCTGCCAAGGATTCTGCTTACCGGGCTAACCGAGACCCTCGGATCGCCGCTGAGAAAGGATTTCGGACGGGAGCGTGATTCCAGTTGAGACGATCGGGTCGGTTCGTCCCGAAAGCGGGCAACTTCCTTTTGAGTCGAACGAACCGGCCCGATAATCGTCATCGCTTTCCAGACCGATTCTTTTTTTACCCCCCCAAGAACTCACCACGTGAAACGTTTGCTATGAAACAAGTCCCGCTTGGCCACGACGGTTTCCCGGTCTCTCAACTTGGCTTCGGTGGATGGGCCCTGGGGGGGCAATGGGGTGCCCAAGACGATCAGGCCTCCCTCGCGACGCTTCAACATGCCATCGAGCACGGGGTCACCTTCATCGACACCGCACCGGGTTACGGGGACGGTCGCAGCGAACAAGTCATCGGGCAGTTCCTGAAGCAACTGCCCGCATCGATGCGGGAAAAGATTCACGTGGCGACCAAGACGCCGCCTTCGGAGGGCCCTTGGCCGCCGAGCCCCTACTGCCGTTGGCAGGATCGCTACGGGGCCGCGTACATTCGGGCCAACGTCGAAGAGCGTCTCCGCAACCTCGGCGTCGAATGCCTCGATCTGTTGCAATTGCATTCGTGGACCGCGGCGTGGAACGATGACCCGCAGCCCTTGCTCGTGCTTCAGAAACTACGCCAGGAAGGCAAGATCAATCGCATTGGTCTGTGCACGCCTGAGCAAGATCAGAACTGCGTGATCCAGCTCATGCGAGATGGATTGATCGACGTGGTGCAGGTGGTGTTCAACATCTTTGAACAGGAACCTGCGGCGCAGTTGTTGCCCGTCGCCGAGGAAACTGGAACCGGCGTGATCATTCGCGTCTCGCTGGATGAAGGTGCCTTGACCGGCAAGTACCCCGCCGATCATCAGTTCCCAAAAGACGATTTTCGATCGGGCTACTTTGCCGGTGATCGAATGGAACGCACGTCCAAGCGAGTCGAAGCGATTCGCGATGACTTGAAAGAGTTCGGGCTGGAGGAGCACTACTCGTTGGCCGCCACCGCGATCAAGTTCGCCATGGCTCCTTCAGCTGTTCAAACGGTGATCGTCGGCATGCGAAATGTGGAACAAGTCGCCTTGAACGTGGCCACCGAAGCCCTGCCGTCACTGCCGGATGATTTCCTGCGTCGACTGCAGTTGCACCAATGGCGGCGTGGCGTTTGGTACAGCGGCAAGTGATCCGAGTTTGAGCGAGCGGCATGCCCCTTTCGTCGAATGAACCCCGATTGGCTTGGAAGCGCATCGTACGGGGAGGCGAACCTGGGATCGCTCGGCGACGAGGCGGCAAACACCTGTCGTCGCTCCGCGACTGGGTAACTTGTGTTTCGTAGGCGGATGACCTTGGGTTGAAAACCCAAGGTTTCCGGCTGCCGTCGCTCTGCGACTTGGTGCGTGTGTCCGGGTGATCGAACAACCGCGGAGCGGTGACAGTTGTCAGCCTCGGGGTTTCAACCCGAGGTCTCGAGCGTCACGCCCCTGACTCGACAAGCCGCGGAGCGGCGACAGGTGAGATGGGGGATCGATTGAAAAAGTGAAATTGTAAATTTTAAATTGAAAAATCCGGGCGGTTGGGCGGTGGCGGGACGCGAACCGGAGGAGCGTTGGGCGGCACTCATCGCCCCGGATGGGGCCGGCGTTCTTAGCTCGGGGCGGAAGCCCCGAGACCGATTGCGAAACACAAAAGACCGCCCCGGACGGGGCCGGAGTGGGGCTTGCCGCGTGGGCTTCGCTGACGCGGCGGGCGGCTTGGAAGCGCATCGTACGGGGAGGCGAACCTGGGATCGCTCGGCGACGAGGCGGCAAACACCTGTCGTCGCTCCGCGACTGGGTAACTTGTGTTTCGTAGGCGGATGACCTTGGGTTGAAAACCCAAGGCTTCCGGCTGCCGTCGCTCTGCGACTTGGTGCGTGTGTCCGGGTGATCGAACAACCGCGGAGCGGTGACAGTTGTCAGCCTCGGGTTTTCAACCCGAGGTCTCGAGCGTCACGCCCCTGACTCGACAAGCCGCGGAGCGGCGACAGGTGAGATGGGGGATCGATTGAAAAAGTGAAATTGTAAATTTTAATTTGAAAAATCCGGGCGGTGGAGGCGATGCCGGGACGCGAACCGGAGGAGCATTCGGCGGCACTCATCGCCCCGGACGGGGCCGGCGTTCTGAGCTCGGGGCGGAAGTCCCGAGACCGATCACAGCCCAGCGAGCCGTTTTTCAGCGTCGCCGAACTCGTCGAGTTCCACTCCCATCCGATCCATGATCGACAGGTACATGCTGCACAGCTTTCGGTCGTCGTCGGATTCTTCGAGGTAGTCCAGGACGCGTCCGGTTTTCAAATTGCCTGACAACCCACCGGTCAGCAGCACGGGCAGTTTGCTGGAATCGTGAGCGTTGCCCGACCACATGCTGGACAAGAACAGCAGGCATGAATGGTCCAGCACGGTGCCATCGCCTTCCGGCATCGCGTCCAGTTTTCCAGCCAAATACGCGTATTGGCTGCAGTAGTACCGGGAGATTCGCTCGTAGGCATCGGAGCGATCGCTGTGGGAGGCGGAGTGGTGAGTCGATTTCACATCCAGGAATGGGTAGAACAAACCGGACAGGTCACGGTTGAGCAGCAGCGTTGCAACACGAGCTTTGTCAGTTTGGAATCCCAACGCCACGATGTCACACATCAATCGCATGTGCTCGCGAATGTCCTCGGGGAGTCCATCGTCTGGGCGTTTCATCGCGTGAATCGGTTTGCCTTGATCTTTGGCGCGGTCGCTCGCTTTGGAGTGAGCCGCCCGCATCGATGCGGCGCGTCGCTCGACTTCGCGAACACTGCTCAAGAACTCTTCCAGCTTGGCTCGGTCGGCAGCGCTGACTTGTCGACGCAGGGAGGCCGCGTCTTCGCCGACCCGGTCCAGGATGCTCTCGTTGCGGCGACTGCCTTGGTTGTCAAACAACGCATCGAAGGCGAGCGACGGGTAGACTTCCATGGGCACCGGTGACGTCGCGTTTTGCCACGAGATGTGCGAACTGTAAGCCATCGAGAAGTTGGTTTCGTGGTAGCCCGTCACGGGCTGTTCACAACCGAGCACCAAGCTGGGGACCGCAGTTTGATCTTGGAAATGGTTGGCCAGCATTTGGTCCATGCTGATGCCGCCGCGCAGCTCCGAGCCTTTTTTTAGCGACGCGCCCGAGAGGATGTTGCCCGTTTGTCCCGGGTGAATTCCGACGCCGGTGGCGTTCTCGTTGAACAACCCGGTGATGAAATTCATTTTGTGTTTGAGCGGTTCCATGGGAGCCAGGCTCTTGCCGAGTTCCATGTCTTTGCCGGCACCTTTGGCCCACCAGTGGTCGGCGTTGATCCCGCATCCCATGAACAACGCCGCAAAGCGCTGAGGGGTTTCGGCGGCATCGTGCCCCACCATCGTTTCGCGGCCCCAGACCGGAATCGATTCCAACCAAGGCAATGCCATGGCAACACCGGCACCACGTAGCAGTGTTCGTCGGTTGACAGCAGGGTTCATGGGGAAGGTTCCGGTTCGGAGGAAGGGGCGGAGTCGACGGAAGCAAGTTGGACGCGTTTGTTGCGAAACGCGGGGCTGGTCACAATCGTTTCGACCAGGGATGAAAAGCGGTGCTGGTTGGCTTGCAGGTTGGATTTCATCTCGGCCACCAGTGATTCATCTGAAAGTTGCAGCGATCGCCCGAGAGCGTACGCCAACAGCTGGCGACACAGGTGTTCGACAAAATCGTCTTCGCGGTCGCGGCGGATGTAATCTCGCAGGCCTTCGATGCCGTCACCTTGGCCGCCATCGGGGAACACAACGCTGGCGTCGATCGAACGTCCACCCAGGTCGGCGTCTCGCATTTCACCGACGGGGCCGTAACCTTCGAAGACCAGTCCCATCGAGTCAATTCGTTCGTGGCATCCAGCGCAACTGGGGTGTTCGCGATGTCGAGCGAGCGCCTCGCGAATCGTCAGGTCGCCCAGTTTGGATTCGTCTTCGGGAAGCTCAGGGACTTCGGCCGGAGGAGCCGGAACGTGCTCGCCGAGCACGCGTTGCACGACCCAGTTGCCCCGCTGCACGGGGCTGGTTCTCAGGCCCGGTGAATTGCGAGTCAGGAAGACTCCCATCGGCAGCAAACCACCGCGGCCAACGTGGGACGCATCGGGGAGTTTGATCCAACCATCCGTGGACGCGGAGGCTTTTAGAAGGGAGTCGAATTGTTGTTCGTCGACTCCGTAGTGCAGCGCCAATTCGCGATTGACGAAGGTGTGATCTGCGTACAGCAAATCAAGCACGGAACCATCACGCTGGATCACGTCGGTGAAGAAACGCAGGGGCTCTTCCAACATCGATTGCCGTAAGTCGTCGGTGAATGTCGGGAACCGTTCTCGGTCAACGCCGTTGTGCTGGTCAAAGCGACGGAAGTTCAGCCAGTTGCCCATGAATTCGCGAAGGAAGCCTTGGCTGCGATCATCCTTCAGCATGCGACCCGTCTGTTCAATCAGAACGCTGGGATCTTGCAGTCGATCCTTCGACGCGAGGTCCATCAACGTTTCGTCCGGCATGCTTGACCACAAGAAGTAGCTCAGGCGATTGGCGAGCGAATGGGAATCCAGTGGTTCAACGCCGCTGGGCAACTTCGAGTCTTTCGAGGCGGAGGTGCTCAGGCCGGATTGGGCTGGGCCGGAGTGGGTTGGGTCGACGCGATAGCAGAAGTGAGGCGACATCAAGATGCGCACGACGCAGTCGCGGATGGATTCCTCGTGATCCAGTTCGCCTTCGGTTCGCAAGTATTGGTAGAACGCGAGCAAGGAATCTCGGTCGGTTGGTTCGAGTGGGCGGCGGTAGGCGCGCTCGGCAAACTGCAGCATCGCCTCGAGCTGAACGGGTTCCGATTGTTCACGAATTTGTTCGAGCGAACGAAACGTTTGGGACAGGTCGTCGAAGTAACGCCGAATCGCGGCCAAGGCCTTGGGGCTGGCCCCGACCCGTTCGGCTTTTTCCGCGTAGGTGTCGCGTAGGCCACGGACCTTTTCTTCCGAGATGCAATCCTTGTCTTCAGCGCGGTACCGGTCGAAGACTCGGTCTCGCATGAAAGCGGAGTCCGTGCGGTCAAACCAAATGAAGCCCGCGTACTGACGCATCGGAGCGGATGTGACGAAGTCCAGTTCCAACCAAAGTCGATCCAGCGTTTCTCGCTGGGCATCGGTGAGCATCAAGTCGCAAAGCGGTTCGTCGTCGCGGAAGTATCCCATTTGGCTGTGGAATCCGGCGCTCAAGAATCGTCCCTTGAGTTTCTTTTCCTTCTTTTGATCCAGGTACACGCGAGCCCGTTCGGAGACCAAGAACTGATCCGGAAACACGTTGCAGAACCGATCCAGCTCCTTCGCATAGGTCGCTTGTTCGGATTCCGATTCCGGGATCTGCATGGATGCGACGACGGCATCCTTGGCGGGCAGGTCAAGCTGATTCGGGTCAAAGGTCTTCATCAGCTCCGGCAGTGGCGGAAGTTGATCTGCTGCGAAGCGTCGTCGATTGGCGATGAATTGGCGGTTTTTCCAAAGCACCAACGATTGCGAGCCGGAGTTCATCTCGGGCGCGGTCAAGTTGGGGACGTCTGGGATCAGCTTTTCACGAAGCGACTCGATGAAGGTCGCCATGTTTTCACAATGTTGTCGGGCTTCGGAATCAGAAGCGTTCGAGGGGGCAACTTCCTTCCAGATCGTTCTCAAGGCGAAGATCGGGCCGATGGACACTTGGTTTGACTCGTCCGTTTCTTCGCCCAGCAATTCGCTCAACAGCTGGCAGTAACGAGCGCTGACTCCCTCTTGGATCGCCAGTTCCTCAAGCGAATGTTGCGTTGGCGATTGGTGGTGTTTCCAAACCACGTACAAGTGATCGGAGACACGGGTGTTTTGTTGACGATAGAAATCGATGATGCGATTGACGCAAAACTTGTCGCGATCGGTTTCGGTGATCACGGGGTGCGGTGCGAATTCGAGCCCTGCGGGCGTGATCGCCATGTGCTCGGCGACGCGTCGAGCCGCTTGCAGGTACTTCTTGAGCAGCGCCGGTGACATCGTCAGTGATTCACCCGAGTTGTCGAACCCGGCTTCGTTGGCGGGATCGATGGGGAAGTCGGCTGCGGGGCGAATGTCGACGCCGGTGAGGTCGCGGATGGTGCGGTCGTACTCGGCACTGCTGAGTCGCCGGGCGAGCACCATTCCTGGGTCACCGCTGGTTCGCTTGGCTTCCGCTGCTTTCAGGGATTCGATCCAAGCGATCACCGCGTCGCGCTGTTCAGCGTTCGGTTGGATGTCCGCGTCTTCGGGTGGCATGTCACCCACTTCCAAGCGATCCAAGACGACTGCCCAGTGGCGGAACCGTTTGACGACATCGTCGATGTTCTGGTCGACGCTGAGGTCCAGGTCGCCCTCGGCGGATTGGTCGTCGTGACACTGCAAGCAGTTCTGCTGCAGGAACGGTTGGACCGTGTCTTGGAACACGGTTTCAAGTGAGTCGGAACCCATGGCGCTGACACAGAAATGGCCAACAAGAAGGGTCAGGGCGAATCGCATGAAATGCATGGCCGCGTCGTTGTAGGAGGGAACGCGAATCGGAGCATGAGGGGTGCGGAGGGGACCGCGGCGGGTTCGATCGAGGTTCGGAAACCAACGATCGACCGTCCATCATAACTCATTCCGCTCAGGAGCGAACGGGCAATCCAGATGGGGGTTGGGATTTTGCAATCGTGGCCCACTTCATCCATACTGAATCGTCTCTTCTGAACCACTCGCGGTGCACCGCCGCTGTGTTGGTAAGCGTTCTTGCTTCATGATTCTCTTCCGCGAGCGATTTCAATGACCGCCGTTCCCGCCAATGAAGGAAGCGAATCGGTGACCGTGCCGACGCGTCGCCAGCAACTCGAGCACCATCTGAAGACTTGCCCCACGGATCGCGAGGGGTACCAGGAACTGGCCGCGATCTATCGCGAAGAAAATCGTCCCTTGCAGGCGGCGAAAGTCTTGCGTCAGGCACATGAGTTGTTTCCTGACGACATGTCGATGTTGTGGGAATTGGAAGAAGCCCAGTTGGCTCGGTCGGTCCAGCAGTTGGTGGAGGTGCGAGATCTGGCGACTCGGTTGGGGAATTCCTCCGCGGATCATGAGCTGGAACGTGCGACCACGGACTGGGCCAATTGTCGGCTCAAGGTTTGTCGGGCCCGGCTCGCGCGCGATCCTTCGCTGACCTACCTGCACATGGTCCTTGGCGAAGCCCTGTACGACCTGGAACGATACGACGAAGCGATGGAGGAGTTGGAACCGCTGGTGGATTCTGAAACCCATTCGCCCGGTGCCTACCTGTTGATGGGACGTTGTCAGTTGTTGCTCAGTCAAGACATGGCGGCGATGAAGTCGCTGCGTCAGGCCTCGATCCGGCGTGCGGTGGTCGGTCCTGCGAAAACTCGATCGGCGGCGCTCCGGTTGCTCATTGACTTGGCCGAGCGTCACGGTCTGCATGCCAGTTTGCAATTTTATCAACAATCTCTCCAGGCGATTTCATGAATCAAGCCATCGGTGACCCGGATCAAATTCGCCAGTTCGCATCTCAATTGGCTCGATTCGCGGAGGAGTTGCGGCAACGCGGGACAGGGCTGTCGGCTCAAATGAACCAGCTGGAACAAAGCTGGCGAGACGACCAGCAGAGAAAATTCAATCAAGAATTTCAGGATCAACTGCGGCAACTGCAGCGGTTGGTGCAGGCCACCGACGAGCATGTGCCCTATCTGATGCGGAAAGCAGATCAGTTGGACGCCTACCTGGGACGCTGATCCGCCGTAAGCATCTGTCGTCGCTCTGCGACTGTGGGATGGAGGCGTTGCATGAGGGAACCGCGGAGCGGTGACATTCGCCAGCCTCGGGTTTCAACCCGAGGTCTTGGGTGGCGTTCCCGAAACAGGACAGCCACGGAGTGGCGACAGGTGTTGGGAACGCGTGTCCGGCTGTCGTCGCTCCGCGACTGGGATGATTGTCGGGCGTCGGCGGGCCTTGGGTTGAAACCCAAGGCTGACGGATTCCGTCGCTCCGCGACTGGGGTGCGTTTCGATGTTAAACCCATGCTCATTGGGCTGTGATCGCGGTGTGACTGTGAGGCAGAGGCGTTGCATGAGGGAACCGCGGAGCGGTGACAGTCGCCAGCCTCGGGTTTCAACCCGAGGTCTTGGATGGCGTTCCCGAACCAGGACAGCCACGGAGTGGCGACAGGTGTTGGGAACGCGTGTCCGGCTGTCGTCGCTCCGCGACTGGGATGATTGTCGGGCGTCGGCGGGCCTTGGGTTGAAACCCAAGGCTGACGGATTCCGTCGCTCCGCGACTGGGGGGCGTTTCGATGTAAACCTCGTGCTCATTGGGCTGTGATCGCGGTGTGACTGTGAGGCAGAGGCGTTGCATGAGGGAACCGCGGAGCGGTGACATTCGCCAGCCTCGGGTTTCAACCCGAGGTCTCGGGTGGCGTTCCCGAACCAGGACAGCCACGGAGTGGCGACAGGTGTTGGAAACGCGTGTCCGGCTGTCAGCGTTCCGCGACTGGGATGATTGTCGGGCGTCGGCGGGCCTTGGGTTGAAACCCAAGGCTGACGGATTCCGTCGCTCCGCGACTGGGGTGCGTTTCGATGTAAACCTCGTGCTCATTGGGCAGTCATCGCTCTGTGACTGTGAGGCAGAGGCGTTGCATGAGGGAACCGCGGAGCGGTGGCATTCGCCAGCCTCGGGTTTCAACCCGAGGTCTTGGATGGCGTTCCCGAACCAGGACAGCCACGGAGTGGCGACAGGTGTTGGGAGCGCTTTCTAGGCATCCGACGATTTTCCGTTTGGACAAGGCTTGAAACCGCTTTCAGTGTGCTCTCAGCCACTCCGGATCTTCCTGGGGGAGCGGGCACTCGTGGTCAGCGGCGGCACCGGTTCGGCGAGGGGTTCTTGCAACGAGCGGTCGCAATGTCCACCCTAGGGAAGCGGGAAAGCAGAAATCTCACGCCCCATTCGTCCAAATGACGCTTCAGGCCACTTGGTGAATCGGTCGATACTTCCCGTCTGAACTTGCGATTCAACCTGATAGCGACCCCACTCTGATCAAAGGCACTTCCCAACGATGAGCCAGCACCCGAACTCGTTTCCAAAATTGCACAACGCTGCGTGGCCCGGAGTGGTCGGCAAGGGCGACGACGATGCCAACCCCATCATTCCCTTGGATGAAATGCTTGACCTCACCGCTGCGGCGGAAGTGGACGGGCGGAAGTTCGACGGCGTCGATCTGTTTTTGTTTTCGCCTCACGTGTCCATCGACGCGGACGATGCGGAACTGGAAGCCTTGGCCGAGAAAGTTCGCAGCCGATCATTGAACATCGGCACCGTGGTCGCTCCCGTCTGGGAACCCACCGGCGGCGGCAGCGCGGGCGGCAGTCCCGAAGAAGTCGAAGCGTTCTTGAAACAAGTTCGCAAGGGCTGCGAGATCGGCAAGAAGTTGCGTGAACTTGGCGTGCGTCCGTATGGCTGCATTCGCTTGGACAGTGCGATGGGTGTGGCGGATTGGGTCAAAGATCCCGAAGCCAACCAGAGCAAGATCGCCGACACGTTCAAAGCCGCTTGCGACATCGCCGAAGAGTACGACGAACGCCTCGCCGCGGAAGGCGAAATCTGCTGGGGTGGCATGCAGTCTTGGAAGAAGATGGTGGACTTGCTCGAGCGAGTCGGTCATCCCGAACGATTTGGTTTCCAAGCCGACATGGCGCACACGTTGCTGTACCTGCTTGGTTACAACGCACCGGAAGATGCGATTTTGCCGCAAGACTTTGACTGGGCCGACAAAGAGAAAAAGGCGGCGGCTTTGAAAGAGTTGACGCATGCTTTGCGGCCATGGACGATCGACTTCCACGTTGCCCAAAACGACGCGACCGTGCACGGCACCGGCAGCCACGACAAAACTGGACGCCACTGCTTGCCCAACGATCCCAACGGCAAGTTGGACATCGCCACCGACGCCGGCTACTGGTTGCGTGACGAGCATGGTGATGTGTTGCAGACCTGCAAGCACATTTGCTGGGACGGGTGCATGTTCCCCAACGACGTCATGCACAAACCTGAGACCTGGAACGAAATCTTGGCAGCGATGCTGAGCGTGCAAGACGCGCACGGCTGGAACGAGTGATTCGAGGTGGTTCCTCGCTCACCGGTTTGTTGAACTTATTTGATTTCACAACCCGACGCGTGAGCGAGGGATCCACAGGCTCGTTGCAATGACACGCGATCCCTCGCTCACGCTTCGGGTTAGGATTCAATCAACAGGCCGTCACGCGTCGGGTTTTGATTTTTCATGTCACCACTCAGTCAACCGACTGCTCGCGTGGTACCGCTAGCACAAAGCGTCAGGACGCGAGTCCTCCGGTCGAACCAAACTTTGCGGCGGAAGGGCGTCTGCCCTCCATCTACTTCAATCTCCCACTTTCCCCCATCGACGAATGAAACCTCTGAACATTGGCCTGATCGGCTACGGCTTCATGGGCCGAACGCACACCAACGGGTACCGTCAAGCTCCGCGTTTCTTTGACCTGGAATACCATCCCGTCTTGAAAGCCGTTTGCGCTCGCAACGAAGAGAAGGCCAAAGCCTTCGCGGAACAGCAAGGTTACGAGTCGGTGGAAACCGATTGGCGCAAACTGCTCGAACGCGATGACATCGACGCGGTCGACGTTTGCACGCCCAACAACCTGCACAAAGAAATCTCGATTGCCGCTGCCGAAGCCGGCAAGATGGTTCTGTGCGAAAAGCCCTTGGCGATGAACACCGCCGAAGGCATTGAAATGTGCGAAGCGGTTGAGAAGGCCGGCGTTCGCAACATGGTTTGGTACAACTATCGCCGGGTCCCGGCCGTGACGTTGGCCAAGCAATTGATTGACGAAGGTCGGCTCGGCAAGATCTTCCATTACCGTGCCAACTTCTTGCAGGACTGGACGATCAACGCCGACGTTCCTCAAGGCGGTGCGGCAACCTGGCGTTTGGATGCGGAAGCCGCCGGCAGCGGCGTGACCGGCGACCTGTTGGCTCACTGCATTGACGCCGCGTTGTGGCTCAACGGCGGGATCCAAGATGTTTCTGCCGTGACGGAAACGTTTGTCAAGGAACGGGTGCATGCGGAAACCGGCAAGAAGACCCCGGTCAAAATTGACGACGCTTGCGCCTTCCTTTGTCACTTCGACAATGGTTCGCTCGGGGTGTTCGAGTCGACTCGTTACGCTCGCGGTCACAAGGCGTTGAACACGCTGGAAATCAACGGTGAGTTCGGCTCGCTGCGTTGGGACTTGCACGACTTGCATCGCTTGGAGTTCTTCGACCACAACGACGACAGTATCGTCCGCGGTTGGCGCAGCATTCACGTCAGCGATGGCGACCACCCTTACATGGCCAACTGGTGGGTTCCAGGATTGCAGATCGGCTATGAGCACACCTTCGTGCACCAAGTGGCTGATTTCTTGAAGTCCTTGGAATCGGACCAGCCCGCCGCGCCGACTTTCCGCGATGCACTGGAAACCCAGCGTGTTTGCGACGCCGTGCTGGACAGTGCCGCAACGCGCAGCTGGAAAGACGTGAAGTGAAATCCGGCGACCTGACTGGTTTAGCAGAGTTGTTCCCCGCCGATCGGTTTCGGACCGACTCGGCGGCTCAGGCGGCATTCGAATCAGACGGGTTGCTCGCTTACACCGCTCGGCCTCGCGGCGTGGTCTTTCCCGAGACCGCTGACGAGGTCGTTTCGGCGGTGCGTTGGTGTTACGAGCATCACGTGCCAGTGGTTGCGCGAGGAAGTGGCACGGGCCTCTCCGGGGGCGCGATGCCGCATCGTGACGGGATCGTGATCGCGCTGAATCGGCTGAACCGTATCTTGCACGTTGACCCCGTCGAGCGAACCGCGACGGTCCAGTGCGGGGTGGTGAACCTCGCCGTTTCCCAGGCCGCTCGCCCGCATGGTTTGTACTTCGCGCCGGATCCGTCCAGTCAATCCGTGTGCACGATTGGTGGCAACATCGCGTTCAATTCCGGTGGTGCGCACTGCCTGAAGTATGGCATGACCGCAGGGCACACCTTGGCAATGGATGTGGTGCTGGGCGATGGGACCGTGACCAGCATCGGTGGATCGTCGTTGGAACATGCTGGCCCGGACACCACGGGTTTCTTTTGTGGCAACGAAGGCATGCTGGGGATCACGTTGCAAGCGACGTTGCGATTGTTGCCGTTGCCGGAAGTTTTCCACACCGTTTTGGTGGGGTACGACGACATCCGGGCCGCCGGGAATGCGGTCGGCGCGATCATCGCTGCGAATCTGTTGCCGGGGGCGATGGAAATCATGGACGCGATGTCGATTCGCGCCGCTGAAGCCGCCGTGGCCTGTGGCTATCCCAAGAACGCCAACAGCGTGTTGATTGTGGAGCTGGAAGGGTCTGCGGAACGCGTTGCGATGGAAAAGAAAATCTTGGCTGAAGTGATCGCCAGCACCCAACCGTCCGCGGTCGAGATCGCTGCCAACGACGCCGAACGATTGGCGATTTGGAAAGGCCGCAAATCGGTGTTCTCTGCGGCGGGGCGATTGAGCCCTGACTTCCTTGTTCAGGACGGCGTCGTTCCGCGGCGGCGTTTGGGAGAGGCCCTCGAGCGAATCGAGGCGATGAGCCGCGAATGTGGTGTGCCGGTCGCGAATGTTTTTCATGCGGGCGACGGCAACCTGCACCCGCTGATCATGTACGACGGGAAAATCCCCGGTGCCTTCGACAAGGCCAATGAGTTTGCGCATGCAATCCTTCGGTTGTGCATCGAAATGGGCGGTTCCATCACGGGCGAGCACGGCGTTGGCGTCGAGAAGCGGAGTGTCTTCGCCGAGATGTTTGACGAACCCACGATTGATTTGATGCACCGCGTGCGAGCCGAAATGGACCCTCACGAGATTTGCAATCGCGGCAAGATGTTTCCGGATGCCGAGTCCCCTGCCCTGTCCACGTCCGGGTTGCATCCCTTGGAAAAAGCGGGGGTGATCTTCCGTGAGTGAATCCGAATCCACCTCCTCATCTGCCATGCCAGACAGCATCGAAGCTCCAGAATCCGTGCGGCACTGGGTCGAGCTGATTCGCGATTGGAAGGCTTCGTCCGCCGGGGATCATTTGATTCCGGTTGGTCGATGCAGCAAGCCTGGGTTGTCGCTTGCCAACCTTGGGCAGGGGGCTGGTTCGAAGATCGGATCAACAGCCTGTTCGCTACGGCGAGTTTCCACACGAAATCTGTCTGGGATCCTTCAGCACGACCCTTCCGAGTTCACCATCTCGGTCGCCTCGGGAACGCCGCTTGAAGAAGTCATCGCCGCGCTAGCAAAGCACGGTCAAACCCTGCCCTTCAATCCGCCCAGAGCGGAACTGGGAGCATCGATTGGTGGTTGCGTTGCCTCGGGATGGAGCGGTCCCGGTCGCTGGCGATACGGAGGCCTGCGCGACTTCATCTTGGCCGCCTCGTTCCTGGATGGACTGGGCAACGAAGTTCACACCGGCGCCCCCGTGGTCAAGAACGCCGCCGGGTTCGACTTTCCAAAGTTGATGGTCGGAAGCCTCGGTCGATTGGGTGTGTTGACGCGATTGACGTTCAAGGTTTTTCCTCAATCCGTCGAGCCGCAAACCTGGGTGATCCAATGTGGCGATCTCGCGTTGGCCGCCTTGCACATGCAAACGCTCACTCGATTGCCGATTGAACTTGATGCCATCGAGTTGTGTCCGCCTGGAATGATCGATCCGGAAGACTGGTGCATCGTGTTGCGGGTTCCCGGGCCTACCTCGGTGGCGGAATCCATCATGGATCGCGTGAGGGGCAATCTTAGAGAGGCGGTCGCGTGGGAATTGTCCGAGCAGCAATCCCAGGAATTATGGTCGCAGCTGTTGGATGTCCCAGGCGAAGTCTCCGTTCGCATTCCGATCACGCCGCGGCAGATTGAAACGGCGGTGGAGTCGTTTCCCAAGCAGTTGACGCAACGAGGATGGAAGCTGCATTTCGGTCTGGCGGGCAATGTCATGTTCGTGACGGGGGCCGGTGAACTGGCGGTGTTGGATGCTTGGTTGATGGAGCATGCATTGGCGGGCTTGGTACTCGACGCCGGCGACGCGAACCCCCTTGGAACTCAAATCGGAATGTGGCGGCACGACGAAGTGGTTGTGCGTGTGTCACGGGCGATCGATCCGCATCAATGCTTTGCACCGTTCCAGTTCGGCGAGTCAAAGCACACACAACGCACGGAGGCCTAATCGCATGCAGCATGACATTCCCTTGGACAGCTCGGGCCCCAACGCGGACGCGATGGCTGAAGCCGTCAGCACTTGCATTCGTTGTGGTTTTTGCTTGTCTGCCTGTCCGACCTATGACGTCTTGCAGCGTGAATCGGATTCGCCGCGCGGTCGCATCATTCTGATGAAAGAAGTGTTGGAAGGTTCGATGCCTGCCGACGAAGCGGCGCCTCACCTGGACGCTTGTTTGGGTTGCTTGGCGTGTGAGCCGGCTTGTCCTTCGGGCGTGTCGTACCGGCACCTGCTGAGTCCGTATCGTTCGCTTGTTCGAAACCGCACTTCGGTCGCTTGGCCACAAAGGTTGCAGCGATGGTTGACTGCTCAAACGTTGCCATACCCCAAGCGGTTTCGTTTCGCGGCGCGGATGGGATTGATCGGCAAAACGTTCTCTGCTTTGGTCCCTTCGGTCCTGCGTCCGATGTTGGATCTGCTGCCGGAAACCTTGCCCGCTGCCAAGGAACTGCAGTCCCGCTACGCACCGATTGGTGAGCAGGTCGGCCGCGTCGCGTTGTTGGCCGGATGCGCGCAACAGGTCCTGGCACCTCAAATCAATGCAGCCACGATCCATGTGCTGCGGCACATTGGTTTGGAAGTGATGGTGCCAACCGAGCAGAGTTGCTGTGGTTCGCTGGCCTGGCATGTCGGCGACGGTGATCGAGCGGCCAAGTTCGCTCGCAACAACGTCCGTGCGTTTTCCAGTGACTCTCTGTCGATCGATGCGATTGTCACCAACGCCGCCGGTTGCGGATCGGGCATGCAAGAGTACGGCATGATCTTGCGTGGCACGGACATCGAGTCGCAGGCGACGGCATTGGCTAAAACGGTGAAGGACGTTTCCGTGGTGGTGTGCGAGCACGCGGATCGGTTGCGTTTGCGACGGCCTGGATTGGTCCACGAGAGCGAGGCCGTGGTGCGGGTGGCCTATCACGACGCGTGTCATCTGGCCAACGCTCAGGGTGTGCGAGTGCAACCTCGTGAGTTGCTTCGCCGAGTTCCGGATGTGGAGCTGGTGGACGTTGCGGAGGCGCACTTGTGTTGTGGTTCAGCGGGGACCTACAACTTGGATCAACCTGAGACGGCGGACGAACTCGGGCGTCGAAAAGCCAAAGCGGTGATGGCAACGGGAGCCCCGATTGTGGTCAGCGGCAACATCGGTTGCTTGACGCAATTGCAGACGCATCTGAATTCCATGGCGACAGAGGCTCATCCGGCACCACGGGTGATGCACACCATGGAATTTTTGAGTGCTTGCTTGGACGATCCCGTGTCGCGTTGATTGGCGATTCTGGTGATTGCCCAGGCCGCTCAATGGCCGACCCGCTTTTCGTTTGCCTCGCTTTGTCACGCTCCTTTCAAACCACCCCCAGAACCCAGACGATCTTGATGAGTGCGAACGAATTGTCCTTGAGTGAGTTGGAAGCGTTGGCCCGTCAGGAAAACGTTCTCGGGAAAACCGTCGACTGTTTGCTCGCGTTGCAATCCGATGACGAAGAAGTCCGGACTTGGGCGAGCGAGGTTCTGTCGGGATCGGTCGAGCCAAGTGCGGAGGAAGAAGAGGAAATGGCGGGCTTGCTGGAGTCGGTTTTTTACGAGGGCGAAGACGGCGACCGCTGGGATGTGTTGGCCGTCGATCAGCTCTACTGGACCGCCACGATGCTCGGGCGACTGAGTCAGTTGGACCCCTCGACCTCGAAAGTCTTGCGAGAACTCGCCCAGTCCAAGTCCACCGCACTCGCCCCAGCTGCCAAACGAGCCCAATCGGTGATCGAACGATTGGGGCAGTGAGGATTGCTCCGCTGGTGAATCGCTGGGGGGCAGAAAGTCGCATTCCTGGACGATGAAGCCGATTTGCAATGGACTTTTGGGGACGGAGAGCTAGTCTTTCAGCACAAACCGCCCGCGACGATTGTCTTCGCGAAATGGCGGGCAACGCATCCGGGTTCATTGGGTCCCTGTATCGATCACATGGTTGTGAGCGAGGGGAACACCATCTTGGTCCTGGGGCGAGTTCTTGAGCAACCTGGAAGTGGTTCTTGGAATTCGCTGATTGCACGGGTCACGCTTCACGTGATTCGAACCCAACCTTGGACCCTGTTTTGAACAAATTTGAAGATTTAGGGCTGTCTGGCCCTTTGCTGCAAGGCCTCGAGCAAGCCGGCTACGAAACTCCCACCCCGATTCAAGCTCAGTCGATCCCCGAAATTCTTGACGGCAACGACGTCCTGGGTGCCGCGCAAACTGGCACGGGAAAAACGGCGGCGTTTGCACTGCCCATCCTGCAGATCATGTGGGAAGACGATCAGGAACGGCGAGAGCCGTCCAACCGTCGTGGTGGTCGCCCTGGAAGACGCCCCATCCGCACGCTCGTGCTGTCCCCGACCCGCGAATTGTCGGCCCAGATCGAGGCGAATTTCCGGATCTACGGCAAGAAGACTCGGCTTCGCAGCACGGTCATTTTCGGAGGTGTCAACCAAAATCCACAGGTTCGCGAGTTGCAATCTGGTGTGGACACTTTGGTTGCCACGCCCGGGCGATTGTTGGACTTGGTCAGCCAAGGGTTTGTGGATTTAAAGGACGTCGAGATTCTCGTTCTGGACGAAGCCGATCACATGCTCGACATGGGGTTCCTGCCCGATGTCAAACGGATTTTGAGACTGCTGCCTCGCGATCGACAGAACCTGTTGTTCTCGGCGACGATGCCCGCCCCGATCCGCAAATTGGCTGATGAGATCCTGGTCGATCCGATCACGATCCAGATCGCACCGCAAAAGCCAACTGTCGAGCGAATCGAACAGTCGATTTGCTTTGTCGCTCAAGCTGACAAGCCACGCTTGCTCAATCACTTCATCGAAACGAAGGCCACTGGGTCGACGTTGGTGTTCACTCGCACCAAGCACGGCGCCGATGCGGTGGCGCGTCGATTGGTCAAAGCCGGTGTCAAAGCGGCGGCGATTCACGGCAATAAAACACAAGCCAATCGTGTGCGGACGCTGAACAAGTTCAAGAATGATGAACTGGATGTGTTGGTGGCCACCGATGTGGCCGCTCGCGGCATCGACATCGATGGCATTCAAACGGTGATCAACTACGACACGCCCAACACTCCCGAAGCCTACGTGCACCGCATCGGTCGAACGGGGCGAGCGGGCCGGGAAGGCGAAACCGTCATGTTCTGTGGCGGCCACGAGACCAAGTTCTTCATCGCGATTGAACGCGAAATCAAGCTGCAGATTCCCGTTGCGAGTGGACTGCCCGGTTGTCAGCCTCGGCCGCTTCAGGACCCAGGTTCGGGCGACAAATCGAATTCTCGTTCCGGTGGTCGATCCGGCGGCGGAGGTCGTTCACGATCTTCTTCTGACCATCCAGGTGGTTCGGGCGGCGGTGGATCCAAGCCCGGCGGCGGACGTCGTCGTGGGCGTGCTGCCGGCAGCGTCAGTGGTCGCGGCAGCACCGTCGGACGGAAGTCCACAGGCGGTGAAGCCAGCAAGTCCGGTGGCGGTTCCAAGAACGGTCGCGGACGTGGCGGACGACCTTCGTCTCGCTGAACCTAAGGCGTTGGTTGAGCGCCGGTCTCTTCGTAGATCGGCAGGTGCCGGTAGTAGACTTCCAAGTTGAGCAGGTTCATCGCGGTGACGTACAAGCGTCCGCCGTGAGCGCTCCATCGGTCAGGGACCGGTAATTCAGGGTCCCAGCTGCCTGCTTCGGGACCGCGTTTGATTTGGCTGTCAATCAGGACCGGATTGAGATACTGATTCCAGTTCTCCCAGTGCTCACCGCCCATGTGGAACATCACCTGGGTGGCGTAGTACCAGTAGTAAGTGTCTCGCTGTGGGACTCGGTTGGTGCCAACGCTGGGTGGAAATTTGGCGATGTAGTCTGCCGCCGATTGCATGTCTTCATTCTCACGGCTCCAGCCGGAATACATTCGCATCAAAATCCCCACCGCGGTCATCGTGGGTGACGGGCGGCGTCCGTGAGCTTGGGCAGGCGTGTTGGGAGCAAACGGGTTGTAGCGATAGCGGTCCCGTTCCGTGGGGCTGGCTTTGGCCAGTTCCAGCCAGCGATTGATCCCGGCGTAAGTGTCAGGGGAAACATCCAGCCCAGACAATTCGCCACTCTTGAGCGCCATCATCATCCAGCCGGTGACACTGGTGTCGCTGCTGACCTGCGGTGTGTAACGCCATCCGCCGCGTTGTCGGTGCTGGGTTGCTTCGATGTAATTGAGGCACATCTGGGCTGGTTCACGCAGTTCGCTGTCCTGCGTCATGCCGTAGGCTTCGCACAATGCCAAGGCTGCGATTCCGTGAGAATAGAAGGCAACGTTTTGGTCGCTCAGCGGATTTTCACGACGGTACAAATCACCGTTGGTGCGTTGGTTGTCGATCAGGAACTTCAGGCCCTTGGCGACGACCGGGGCGTATTGATGTTGCCGGTGGGTGTAGCCAGCACCTTGAAACGCCAGCAGGCACATGCCCGTCGCGGCGGTGTCGGATTGCAGGATCACGTCTTCGCCGTGCCCTTGCAGTGCCCAGCTGCCATCTTCGTTTTGCAGCGAGGCGAGGAACGCGAGTCCAAGTTCGATGGCTTCTTCTGTGGCGGGCCCGACCATGCCTGCGGGCGCGGGCGCGGCGCCGCCATTGGTGCGTTGAACACGCCGGCTGAACTGTTCCACGGCCGCGACGGACAGACCTGCGGGAGTGACTGGGCCACCGACATCGCGTCGTTGACGTTGCCCGCGGGTGAGGTCCAACGCTGCCATTTCGACTGGTTCATCGGATGGGACGATGCCTGCTTTGTCCGCTCGCTCGATGGACAATCCCGCTGGACCGTCCGGAGCGTTGAGGTCAAAGACAGGGTCCGCCGTCATCGCTAATTCGTTCAATGACGATTCGGCAGAGCGGGCCAGGTCACGCGACGGGCTGTCGTTCATCATCCGGTCCGTGGCCGCATCGGACGCTTCGCCCGGCGCGGAACCCTCGTCCGTGGCGTCGGCCAGCATCGCGGCGATGGCTCCCGAATCGGGGCCCGGTCCGGTGGAGCCGCTGCGTTGGCCGACGCTTCGACGTTTGGCGGATCGTGGCCTGCTGAGTGCTTGGTTGGTTGCCTCGGGCATCCCCGCCATTGTGGCCAAGCGCGCGGCTTGAGGCAGGTTACCCTGCCCCGTTGTCGGCGCGTTGTCGATCGCGGCCATGGCGGATTCACCCGGTGAAAGCGTCACGTTGGCGCCCACCGCTTGGCTGGTTCTTTGAATCGGAGCCAGTTCCGGTGTCAGCATGCGTTCCGCGTCGACTTCCACTTTCGCGATGGAGACGGTTGGTGGCGTGGGGGCAGCTCCGGCAGCCGATTGCCGTGTGGGACGCTGCCGTTGGCTGCGCTCACGAGCCAGCCCTGCGGAGCCAACCGTCGGCATCGATTCCGCCATCGCTCGCATGGTCGGGGCGGGCATCGGTGTCGGATCTTGGGTGGGGGCTGGCGACATGTCCGCTGACATCGCGACGGTGGCGCCGCTGCGTTGACGCTTGGCCGCCGCAGACGTCGATTTCTCGGCAGGCGTTTGCTCCGCCGTCGGTGCCACCGCAGTGTCGATCTCGGGGGCTTGGGGGGCTGACTGCGCCTGAGGCGCTGGCTCGGTCGGTTGCCGTCGTCGAGCCAGTCGAGAGGGCGATTCCGAGGGCTGCGGTTTGGCCATCTCCGGTTGAGCGCGTTCCATCAGGAACTTTTCTGGATCCCGCGGTTGCTCTTGATTGGGGCGAGGGATTTCCAGTCGCGGCGCGGAACGTTTCACAGGCGGCATCTGACGCTGCTCGAGCGGGATGACTTGCGAGGTCGTCTCGGCGTCCACGGGCTGGGACCAATCAGGCGTCACCGCGTTGGATTCATCGGGCTTCTGAAACAGGTACTCCGGAACCGTTTTGCGGATCGGTGATCGATCGGGTTTGACTCCCGCAAACGCCTCCGGGAAATAATGGGGGAAGATGACCCAGCGCACCGCCAACACGATCAGCAGCAGGTGGACGAAGATGCTGAACAGGAACCCCAGCTGGAACGATTTCTGAACGTACTTGGACGCGATTTGGTGCAGGCCAAATGCAAGTCCAGCGCCGACCAGCGGCACTGCGATCGCGTAAGTCCAGGCGTTGTACAGCGGTCGCGGGTCATCAAATGAGAGATAACCCAAGATCATGTACAGGATCAGGCCGGTCAACGAAATCAGCGCCAGGTCGAGCGGCCACATTCGCTCGTCCTCGGGATCTGCAATCTCGTCAAAGAAGGTTGGTTCTTTACTCACCGGATCAGCCTGCCGGCCCGTCTTTGGTGGAGACCGAATAGTCACTCACCCCGGTGCGGTTGCACACGTCCATGACGTTCACGACCGGTTGAAAGCTGGCGTTTTGATCGGCACGGATCACCACCGTTTGGTTGGTCGGGTTGCTGGCGACCGCTTTTTGGAGCAGTTGTTCGAGTTCTTTCAGCGGGGTGGATTTGCCTCGCAAGTAAACCGTTCCATCGGCATCGATGTCGACCACGACTTCGCGAGGTTTGCTGGTCATCGGAACGGCGCTGGTCGCTGACGGCAGCACGATGTCGAGCCGGCGTTCCTCGTCTTCAAACTCACTGGTCACCAGGAAGAAAATCAGCAGCAAAAAGACCACATCGATCAATGGGGTCAGACTGAGTGTTCCGGCAACGTTGGAGCGTTTGAGTTGAACAGCCATGATCGATCACGAGGTGGTGACAGGGGGCGGTGAGTGGACGGTCACCGGCGGTGGTGCCCCGTTGTCGAGTGGGCGGAGTTGACCTTCCGCGTCCATCCGCGAGCGGCCTACAAAACGCACCAATCCGGGCGCGATGGTGAACGCCAATTCTTCGATGCGATGAAACAACTTGGCGATTCGGTTTTCAAGGTACTGAGCCAGGATGGCGGCAGGGATCGCGACGGTCAGTCCCGCCAGTGTGGTTACCAGGGCTGTGTAAATCCCTTCTGACAGTTGTTCGCTGCGGCTGCGGTCGGCCGTCAATGTGCTGGATTCATGAAAGGCCACAATCATGCCCCACACGGTCCCCAGCAGTCCCATCAAAGGGGTCGCGGCAGCGGCCAGTGTGAGCCACCGCACCGGGCTGGCGTAGCGATCCGCTTCCCGCTGCAAAGCTTCTCCTGCGGCGCGTTCGATGTCGCCCAGGGGTTGCCCCGTGCGCATCAGCATCGACGAGATCACACGCGCGGCTGGAGACGGATTCTCGATGCAAATCTCTTGGGCGGTGCTGGGCGGAAACGTCTCGTGCGTCGCGGCCAAATCGCTGATTTGGTTGACCAGTGATCGGGGGAGGATTTTCTCGGTTCGCAATGACAGCGTCCGTTCCACCGACAGCGTCACCACCAACATGCTCATCAGTCCGATGGGAATCATGAACCGTCCGCCACGCGCGATCAGCGACAGCAGGTCGATGCCTGAGGGTTGGTCGGAACCGGGTTGCTGCGTTGGTTCGTCATTCATGACGGACTGAATGTCGGCGGCATCGACGATGCCTTGCGTGGCACCCGTCGGTTCGCCGCCTTCTTGAGCGGACACCGATTGCGACAGGAGTGGACCTGGTACCGCGGTGATCAACAAAGCGGACCAAAGGACAGCGATGCCCAACGTCGTGCGCCGGCGTCGTCGGTCGTTGGAAAGAAATCTCACGGTGCTTTCAGTGCCTCCGCCCGTTGCTTGGCCTTGGCAGCCAATTCATGCCCGGGATGTTGATCGATCACGTACTGGTAAAAATCCTGGGCGAACTTGGTGGCTTTCGCTTTGGCGGCATCGGTTTGTGCTGACTGCGTCAGCAGTTCGGCACATCGTCCCGCCTCGAACCCGCTCTTGGCTTGCCAATTCTTGATGACAGGATCGGCTTTGTCCGCCCCAAAACCAAACATGACGCGTTGGAATTCTGGGATCGCTTGGTCGAACGTTTTGTTCGCAAAGTGAATCTCACCCATCATGAACCGAGCGCGAGCCGCAATTTCGCTACGGAAATTGTCCGCGACCTCGGAATAGAATTTCAATGCCTGTTGGTCATTCCCCGCGTTTTGAGCGGCGAATCCGATCTCATAGAACACTTGGGGAAGATAGGTCGTCGCGGGGAATCGTTCGCGGAGTTCGTTGTACCAATCGATGGCGTCCTCAAATTGACCCAGCTGAGCAGCGCTCTGGCCACCGTGCAGCAAGATCAATTCCCGGACCTGACGCTCGGCTCGGTCTCGGATTGACTTGGCGGAGTCGTTCTCGGCAACGATTTTTTCACGAGCTTTGGAATACGCTCGCAGCGCTGTGTCGTACTGTTCTTGTTTGAAACGAGATTCACCGATCATCATCATCGCGTCCAGCAGCAACCCGCCCTGCTGCACTTCGACGTACTGGCGTTTGAAGGCAGCTTCGGCTTCGGCGTACTTTTTCTGCTTGTAGTGAGACCAGCCCAAGCGATAGAGCGACTTCTCTTTCAGATCCAAGTCAGCGGTCTTGTCGGCCGCAATTTGAAACGCCTTCGCGGCCTCGGACCAGCCTTCCTTGCGGTAGTGGTCTTGGCCGACGAAGTAAGCTGCGTCCGCCACCAAGGCGTTGTCAGGGAACTTTGAAATCAGTTGTTCGAATTGGGCCAGCGCCTGTTCATCTTGCCCGCTCTCGCGGAGTGACCAGCCCAGTTCGTAAAGAACTTTGTCCATGTCGGGGTAGTCAGGGACCTCATCGACAATTCGTTGCAGGCTCTCGGCTGCCTTGGCGGTTTGCGAAGCGTTCTGATCCAGCAGCGCCAGTTCGTAGAGTGCGTGGCCGAGGTTGTTCCCGGTTGGCTGCGTCTCCAAAAACGCGGTCAAGTCGGTTCGTGATTCTGGGTCTTGATCGAGGTGGCGATAAGCGATGCCTCGCGAGAGCAGTGCATCGTCAACCAGAGCGTGGTCGGGGGTTTCCGTGATCAAGTCGGAAAGCGTCTTCACGGCTTGTGCGTGTTGTTGCGATTGCAGTTCCGCCATGCCCTTGGCGTAGCGAGCAAACGGCACCAGGCCCGCGTCGCGTTGGGAGGTCAGGATGGGGGCGAAGTATTCAATCGCTTCGGCGTACTGTTGCTCGCCATTGGCCAGTTGCCCGAGTTTGTAACGGGCTTGGTCGGCCATTCGGCTTTCGCCATTGCTGCGAATGAGTTCTTTCCAAATGCCCTCCGCAGCGTCACGATTCCCGGCGGCCAGTTGAGATTGGCCCGCCATCAGGAAGGCTTCGTCGGAACGGGCCCACTCAGGGGCGGCTTCTCGGCTGGCTTGAAATGACTTGGCGGCCTGTGCCGCATCGCCACTGGACAACTCCGCTTGTCCGGCCAGCAGCAAGGCTTCGGCTTTTTGTTCTGGCGTCTGCATGGCCCCCAGGTTTTCGCGAATCAGGGTGGCGGTCTTCGTGGGTTCACCTGCGGCCTTCCACGCGGTCGCCCCACGAAGAATCCATGTTGGACGCTGGGGGTGGTCGCGATGTGGTTGGCTGTCGACCAGTGATTGGTAGCGTTTGGCGGCGGACTCCGCTTGGCCCGATGCCAGCAGGGCTTCGGCGCCCACAAACGATGCGTCTGGTGCGAGTGGGTCACGCGGGTACTTGGCCTCAAAGTCATCCGCCAACTTCGTGGCTTGGTCGGTCTCACCAAGCTGCAACGCCACGAACGCGGCGTTGTACAGAGCCCGTGGTGCGAGCGCATGCTCGGCATGGTCGCTGGCGATGGCTCGGTATTGATCCAGGGCGTCTTTCAGGCGGTCGGGTTGCAGAGAGAGGGCCTCGGCCGCATCCAGTTTGAGAGCGACGGCGAAGCTGCCCTGGGGACCGCGCTTGATTTGTTCCGACGCCACTTCATAAGCGGCCTTGGCCGCTTCCAACATCTTGGCAGGGTCACGATTGGCGGTGCCAAGTTCGATCCGAGCCAGCCAGTGGGCCGATTCGGTTGCGGCCTCGGGATCGGTGCCCTGGAGCACATCTCGAAAGCGAGCGGCCGCGCCGGAAAGGTCCCCTGCTTGATAAAGCGTTTGGGCGGAGGCCAGGGCTGCCGCGGCGGCGTAAGGTGATTTTGGGAACTGCGTCAGCAGTTTTTCATAGGAAGCGGAGGCTTGGGTCGGGTCGCCGTCTTGAGCGAACGCGTACCCTTGGCGGAACAAAGAATACGCTTTGTCCTCGGGAGTTGCGTTGGCATGGTTCGCAACCGAATCGAAGCGTTTGACGGCTGCCTGCATCTCGCCTTGCAACAAAAGCATGTCGCCCATCCGGATCTCGACATCGAGGACCAAGTCCGAGTCCGCGCAGGCCTTCAACAGTTGCTGGTAGGACGACTGGGCTTGGTCGTACTTCTTTTGTTCTTCCAGTGCGACACCGCGAGCGTACAGCGCATCGCATCGCAAGACGGAATCCCCGATGCCATCCAGTTTCATCATCGCGTTGTAAGATTCGATCGCCTCGTCCAGTTCGCCGATCGCGTACTGGGCTTCACCTCGATAGAAGTACGCCCGGTCCAGCAGTCGCGAATCGGGGTTTTCTTTGATCAGTGTGTCGTAGGTTGCGATCGATTCGCGAAGCAGTTTGGGGTCCGCTTCTTCGCCGGTTCCCGCCGCCGCGTACAGGCACCAACCACGGTTGGACAGGCTTTCTTCGCGGAGATCGTAAGCGGTGTCTTGAAGGGCAACCTGGAAGGCGTCGGCGGCAGCTTTTAAATCCGGCGTGTCTTGCTGCATGTAGCAGACGCCGAGGTAATGCGAGGCTTTGGATGCCAATGCACTGTCGGGGTATTCCTTCAGGAATCGGGTCCAGGTGTCGACGGCCAGCCCAATGGCACCGTTGGTTTGGAAGTTCGCCGCGTCGGCATAGAGCGCGACTGCGGCGGAATCTTGTGTCGATTCATCTTGAGCAACCAGACGATGCGCCGGCCAGTTCAAGACCAAGGTCATCACCAGCAACAAACCAGCAACGCGGGGGAAACACGAGAGGCCGAACAACGGTGTTCGAACGATGGTTGGCATGGCAGCAGAATGCAAGTGCGAGAAGCGAATCCAAGGAACCAGCGTTTCACTCTAACCGCGTGTGCTGACGTAGGCCATCCTCAACGCGTGCGTGGCTTCGCCCAACATCTTCGATTCGTCCTCCGACAAATTGCCTTCGGTCTTCCCGACCAGCATTTCCAGGGTGTCGATCGAATGCTTGGCCATCGCCTTGTCGACGTGACCTTCTTTTTGGCCTGGCATTGGAATCTGGCCGAGGGCACTCATGCCCTGCGTGAACAGCATGGAGACCAGGACTTCAAAGCTGGCTGGCGGAAGCTGAGCCCCGCCGGTGGGCATCGGGGTCGCTTCCGTGGATTCATCCGCGACTTCGCTGCTGGGGGCGGCGTCGGTCGGGTCGGCATCGGGTTGATCGGCATCGGGTTGATTGGCCAAAGCTTCTTTCTCTTTGGCGACCTGTTCTTTCCAATCCGAGTCCACCACGATTTGAGGCGACTCGTCTGGTTCGTTTTCTTTGGGGTCAGAGTTTGTCATGGCAGATCAGGTAAAGAGGGGGAGGAGACAGAGTGGATTCAGGAAGCGGTTGGCT
Source organism: Rhodopirellula sp. P2 (assembly GCF_028768465.1). Lineage (GTDB taxonomy): Bacteria > Planctomycetota > Planctomycetia > Pirellulales > Pirellulaceae > Rhodopirellula. The sequence goes on along the minus strand of NZ_CP118225.1, from coordinate 7,116,149 downwards.
TCTCGGACTCCGAGGCAATCTCTTCGGTTACGCGTTGTTTGCGACGGTTGATCGCTGCTTCGATGAAATCAGTGAACAGCGGATGCGATTTCAGTGGCTTGCTTTTGAATTCGGGGTGGAATTGCGCCGCCAGGAACCAGGGGTGCGAATCGATTTCGACGATCTCCACCAGTCCGCCATCCGGGCTCAGGCCGGTGAAACGCATGCCAGCCTCTTCAAAGGCTTTGCGATATTCGTTGTTGAACTCGTAGCGGTGTCGGTGACGTTCTGCGATGTCCTCGCGGCCGTACGACTGGAAGGCTTTCGAACCAGCGACCAGTTTGGTTGGCTGGCTGCCCAGTCGCATTGTCCCGCCCAGGTCGATCACGTTCTGTTGTTCGTCCAGCAGGCAAATGACGGGGTGCGGGGTGTCTTTGTCAAATTCAGTTGAGTGAGCTTTTTCGAGACCCAGCACGTTTCGGCCGTACTCGATCACGGCCGTTTGCATGCCCAAGCAAATGCCGAAGAACGGCACGTTGCGTTCGCGAGCAAACTGGATCGCCTGGACTTTGCCTTCGACACCACGTTCGCCAAAGCCACCTGGGACGAGGATCCCATGGTATCCGCTGAGCAATCGTTCGGCACCTTCCCGCTCGATGTCACTGCTTTGAATCCGTCCAATCCGAATTTGCGCGTCGTGGTGCATTCCGGCGTGGTCAAGCGATTCGTAGATCGACTTGTAGGCGTCTTTGTGCTCGGCGTATTTGCCGACGACAGCGATGGAAATCTCATGTCGCGGGTTCCGCAATCGATGCAGCAAATCGTTCCACGGGGTCATGTCCAAGCTGCCTGCCGATGTCAGGCCGAGTTTCTTGACGATCAATTCGTCCAGTTTGTTGTCGACCAGTGACAACGGGACTTCGTAGATCGAAAAGTCCTTGTCCTTCTCTTCGATGACCGCTTCGGGTTCCACGTTGCAGAACAACGCGATTTTGTCCCGGTCGTCGCGGCTGATCGATCGCTCGCAGCGACAAACCAAAACATCGGGCTGGATACCGATTTCCCGCAGTTGACCAACCGAGTGCTGGGTCGGTTTGGTTTTCAGTTCGTCGGCAGCCTTGAGGTACGGCACCAGCGTCAGGTGCATGTACAGGCAATTTTCGCGACCGGCGTCGAGCGAGAATTGGCGGATCGCTTCGAGGAATGGCAGGCTCTCGATGTCGCCCACCGTGCCACCGATTTCGGTGATCACGACGTCCACATCGTCGCCGCCCATTCGCTTGATGACGCGTTTGATTTCGTTGGTGACGTGCGGGATGACCTGAACGGTCTTTCCCAAGAACTGGCCACGCCGCTCTTTTTCGATCACCGACAAATAAATTTGTCCGGTGGTGTAGTTGCAATCGCGATTCAACTCGCCAGAAGTGAATCGCTCGTAGTGCCCGAGGTCGAGATCGGTTTCGGACCCATCGTCCAAAACGTAGACCTCGCCATGCTGGTAAGGGCTCATTGTCCCAGGATCGACGTTGATGTACGGATCCAGTTTCTGCATTCGAACTCGAAGCCCGCGGCGTTCGAGAACCATGCCGATCGATGCACTGGTCAGGCCTTTGCCGAGAGAACTGACAACGCCGCCGGTAACAAAAATGTGTTTAGTCATGTCCGAAAATGATACCGTGAAGGAATGTTTTCGGAAGCGGAGTTGACGACCCGAAGGGACGATTGCCGGGGATTGTGCCGAGAAGGCCCGCTAGAGGGTGTGGAGACGTAATTCTGGATGCGGGTTTCCACCCGAATCTCCCGCAAAAGGTCCCCGTTTCCCGCAGACGTCCATTGGCGATGCGAAGGTCGGTCCGTTTTTCACAGACCGCTCAGATTGTCCCGCTGGCATGCTCATCGGGGTCTTCCCTGTCTTCCCGGGCGACGGAAGCCGAATTTGAGTTTTCTGGCTTGGGATCGAATTCCAGGCATTCCCCGTCGGCCAGGCAGTCGTCCAGTTGGGCCTGGATTTGGTCCAGCAGATCCTCCAGACGCTTGATCGTCGGCGGAATGGTGAACTCAGGCCGAGCCCGTTTGGGAGCGGGCGTCTTGGTCGTGCCGGCGTTCGAAATGGTCTTGCGGGTATCAGGATGAGACGAACGTGGGGGTGCCGCTGAGGCGGAGCCCTCTGCGGCAGGCTGTTCCTCGCAAAATTTCATCGCCGCGTCGGTGTCGGACTGGATCCGCAATCGAAGCCGATGGGTGTCTTGAAGCATCTGGCCAATCAAGCTTGCGTTGGGCAAACTCGCGTCGGGCGAGCATCCTTGGTCTGCAACTTGTTGCACCGTGGTCTGCAACATTGTTTCCAGGTTTTGCGATTGATTCACAATCGCAGCCCGTTCCATTGCTTCCGCATCCCGGCAGATGGACCGGATCGTGGTGAACGCTTTGTCGACGAACGCGGCATCCAGCGGGGCGCTCATCGTTCTGAGTTGAAGCAACTGGTACTCAAACACACCCAGTTGTGAAAGAGATCGCTGGGCAAACCGGTCCAAACGTGAAGGGTCGCTCATTGAATGCAAACGCGTTCCTGGGATGCCGACGCGGTGCAAACGCTGTTCGAGTCCATGCCGTGTTTCGAATCTCAGGAGGCGGGAGGCTGGGCAACATGCCAGGGTGAAAATCACTGCGTTTTCATGACCGGTCTTCATACCTAGGCCGTAGGACACGGTTGCCACGCCATTTGTCGTTGATTTCGATTGGAATGGACTGACGGATGCGTGCAGGCCTGATTTGATCCGCTTGATCACTACAACCGAAGTCATGACTGGGGACGCTCTGGAGACTTTGACGATGGCGGCCCAAGCCCGACGCCTGCCAATGACGCTTGGCGAATGCCTCGTTGCTGGCAAACGGTCGGCGAAAATCTGACGGAGAATTCAGGCGGGTCGTTTGCCGAAGGCCAGCTTTGGCACGCGACGTGCATCTTCACTTGGTTGTTGTCGACGTCGTCCGAAATCATCTCGCGACGCTCTCACTCACCTCTTTCTCAAAGCAAGTTCAAGCATTGGTCCCATGAATCCCGCCTTCATCCAAACTGTCCACGGTTTCACGCACCCCATCATCGCAAGCTCGTTGCTCAATCGAAAGCAGCAAGGCAGCGAAGTCCACGAAACGACGACGCAACTCTATCGCGAAGAAACGGCTCGCCGCCTGGAGGAAAACAACCGGCATGCCAAACGAGTGACCTCAGTCGCAAAACCCAACTAGCGGTCGAACCGGTACAGGGCTGTGTCGGTCCGCAGGATCAGAGCGTTGCCGATGACCGCGGGCGACGCCATGATTTGGCCGTCGACCTGATTGGTCGTTTGGATGTCACACTCTGTCCCAGGATTGATCACAAAAACCTCGCCGCTGTGATTGCAGAAGTAAATCCGGCCCGCCGCCAAGATCGGGGAGGCCGAGAATTTTCCGCCCAGACGTTTCGACCACACATTGGATCCGTCTTCGCGGTCGATGCAGGAGGCGACTCCGTTGTCATCGACCAAGTAGATCAGGCCATCGACCAGCACAGGCGATGGTTTGGCTGGGATGCTTTTCTTGACCGCCCATAGCACGTGGGATTCGGTCACGTCGCCCGATCCATCCACTTTAGCTGCCCACAGTTGTGGCTTGCCAAATCCTGTCGCGAAGTAAACCGCTTCGCCATCGAAGATTGGTCGCGGAACGACCGAGAACCCCTTGCCGTGGTACAGACGCCAGAACTCATCGCCGGTTTTCGAGTTGTACGAAACCATCCACTGGGAACCCATGCAAAGCAGTTGCTCACGACCATTGGAATCCGTGATCGCAATCGGCGTGCAGTAGGCCTTTTTCTGATCGCCGGTGGGAGCGTCCATTGGAGGACGGTTGGTTTCCCATTCGGTGGATCCCGTTTTGGCATTCAAGGCGATCACGTATTGGCGTTCCATCCCGTCCTGGATCAGGATGACTTTTCCGTCATGAATGATGGGGGAGCTGCCTGGACCGACCGCATGCTTGAGTGGCAGAGTCCGTTCCCAGATCAATTCGCCGCTCGCCCGGTCAAGGCAGAATGTGCCAAACGTGCCGAAGTGGCAAATCAGCCGGTCGCCATCGATCACCGGGGTGGGCGACGCGTAACTGTTCAGCGAATGGATCGCGTCGGGTTGCTCGATGGTGGCCAGTTCAATGGTTTGCTTCCGTTCGCCAGTTTCGAAGTCAACTGCGAAGACCTTCAGTTCGATTGATTTGGCGATCGCGAGTTGCTTGAACTGGCGTTCCGTGTTTTCGGTTTTCTTCAGCAGTTCGAGTCGCTCTTCTTCCGATGGAATGATCTCCACGGCCGAAGTCAACCAAATCGTCCCATCCGCGATCACGGGGGAAGACCAGGCCTTGCCGGCAAGTTCGGTTTTCCAGGTCAGGTTGTTGTCCTCGCCAAATTCAACCGGAGGATTGCCTGCGGTGACGATCCCGTCCCCGCTTGGGCCGCGGAATTGTGGCCACGAATCCGCTGAGGCGATTGTGGGTATGGCGGTCAGCGCGATCGTGAATGCGGCCCAGGAAAGGACCCCTCGACGCAGGGCTGAGTCAGGCAATCGAGCCAACCGTTGGAATGACCGGGACAGGTTGGCGAGGCAGGGAAATCGAACCATGGAGTGACTCAAGCGGGGGAGTAGGCGGGTGGTCGCATTCTAGCAAAAGCGTTCGGTGGGGTGCCGCAAAGTTTCTGTGAGCGTTGCAAACCGGTCCGGAAATGGCTGTTGGTCACCTAGAAACCATGATTTCAGGGCATTTTGACCAAACGTGTCCGGGCACTCGCGAACAATGCAGTGCAAGGCGCACTGAGAGGCCAACGTTTCTGAGCCAACGCTTCCTCGGTCCCGAAGGAGACAATTGATGTTCGAACCCAATGATGAAGTCGAGCTGACCTACCCCGAATCGACCTTGGTCGAAGCCAAGACCACGTTCCGACGTCGGCGTTTACAGATTCGTGAGATTCGCGATTTGATCGCCGACCCGATCACCCCCGAAGAATACCTGCGGCGTCCGCTGACCCAGCGTTCGCGTTACCTGCTGACCGCGTACGACAAAGACTCGAAATCTTGGCGACAATTCTATGTCGGATCCAGCAAGGAGTTTTTGACCGATGGGCGGTTGCGGATCGCTCTTTACGAGAAAGGTGGCACGTCGCCCAAGAAGATCGTTTCGCGATCGTTCGAAGCCACGCGGCGAGATCGAATCGCTCTCGCCCGCGCGGTCAAAGAAATGCAGCAAACGGACTTGGCCGGATTGGAATTGCGGATTGTTCCCGATGAAAGTCGCGTGCTGAAGCAGCAAGCCGACAAGGCAGTCGCGTCCAGGCCTGCACCGGTCAAGGAAACTTACTCCCGCAAAGACTCACCGACTCGCCCGGTCAAAGCACCCGCGATGACGCGGGGGATGACCGCTTCGTCGCCGTTGGTCGCCCCGCCGTTTTGAAGCACGACGGCAGGAATGATCGGGCACAATCATGTGAGCCGTTTGGACGCTGGCCCCCGGTTGCGCGTGAAAACCGTGGCTCACGCCAACGGCTCACATACCCGATGACACCTGCGTGCCTGCTTAGCAGTCCAGCGTGATGGCCGCTGAGAGTTCGATTGGAACTCTCAGCGAAAACTCGTGCTCTCGGTCGGCATCGATCAAACGATGCACTGAGCCACGGCGTTGCGGAGACCTGTGATCGGGTCACGCACAGGGATGAATTCGTGAGCGAAGTAGCCTTCATACCCGGTGTCCGCGATCGCCTTTGCAATGGGCGGGTACAGCAACTCTTGGTTGTCATCGAGTTCGTGACGCCCGGGGTTGCCGGCGGTGTGGTAGTGCCCAAAGTACTGGTGGTTGTTTTGGATGGTGCGAATGATGTCACCTTCCATGATTTGCATGTGATAGATGTCGTACAGCAGTTTGAAATTGTCGCTTCCAACTCGCTTGACCAGTTCGACGCCCCAGGTGCTGTTGTCGCACATGTAATCTGCGTGATCGACTTTGCTGTTGAGCAATTCCATTTGCAGCGTCACGCCGGCTTTCTCGGCCACCGGAGTGATCTTCTTCAGTGCGTCGACACAGTTCTTCATGCCGGTTTCGCGATCGATCCCGCGAGCGTTTCCGCTGAAACAGATCACGTTCTTCCAGCCTTCTGCCGCGGTGGCTTCGATCGCCACGTTCATCTTTTCCAGGCACTCGTCATGGAACTTGGTGTCGCACAATCCGTTGGGAAGCGAGTGGGATTGCACCATCGTGCAAACCAAGCCGTGTTTCTTCAGCGTCGGAAAGTCTTTCGGATCGAGCAGGTCGATTCCGACCATCCCCATGGAGGCGGCTTCCTGGGCCATCTTCTCCAGCGAGATCTTCGGGAAGCACCACTTGCAAACCGATTGGTTCAAACGGCCTTGCTTTGCGTCAACGGTTCCGGTGGCGGCAGCCGATCCGGTTGCGTCTTGGGCGTGCGAAGCGGTGGCGGCAACGGCAGTGGTTCCGGCCGCGATTGCGGCGGCACGGGTGAGCATTCCTCGCCGGTTCAGCGACGATTCGGGTTTCTTGTCTGGCATGATGGCAATCGGAGTGGAGAGGAAGGAAGGTTTCGCTCACCAGTTTAACTTCTGAGCCGACCCCTGTCTCCAAAACCCCTTCGGGGAACGGGATTCTCAAGGCGTTGCTGGCACGGTGCTTCAAAACGGCACGACCTCCTGTTGGGGCGGGGCGGCGAGAGTAAGGCAGTCAAGGCGGTGAGCGCATGAAAAAACCGCGTCGAAGCAATCTGCCTCGACGCGGCTTTGAGATCGATTGAGCGACGTTGAGCTTATCGCATGGCGATGGCTTGGTCGTCGAACTCGAAGTTGAGTTCGACGGTGTCACCCGCAGCAACGTTGATCGTGCGTTCTTGGCTCAGTTGGCGACCATTGGACTCCAACAAAACGCGAACGGTGTAGTTTTCCCAGTTTTGACCAGCGGCCAATTGGGTCGTGCGGAAGGTGCGAACCGTTCCAAAGCCGTTGGTTTCGTTGCCAGCCAAAACGACTTTCGCTTCGGCAGGAACGTGAAGTTGAACAACCGTTTCGGGTTGAGCAGTTTCAACGGCGCTGAATTGGTCTTCTTCTTCCGCTTCTTCGTCTGAGACAGCTTCGGTTTGGTTGAACACCAAGCGTTCCATGTCGCCGGGACGAAGTTTGATGGTTCGTTTGTCAGTCCGCTCTTCCCCGTCGACGTCGTAGGTCACGACGACTTCGTAGGTGTAGAGGTAACCGTCTTTGAGACCACGCGACATGAATTGGCGAACCATTCCATCGCTGGTTGTTTCGTGTCCGTTGACGGTCACACGAGCCGAGTCGACAGGAACTGCAACGGTCAACAAAGCGGCGTCGTCATCCAACGTCGGTTTGCGGGATTCGTAAGCAGCACCGCTGTCGATGACCGAGCCATCAATGATGGTCTCGCCGATGGGAGCTCCACCGTCGATGATGGTTTCGCCCTGAATGGGTGCCGAGTAAATCGGAGCCGATTCGATCATGGGGTAACTGTGCGACACCGAAGGTGCGGCGTAATGGATGGGAGCTGCGTAGCTGACTCCGCCGGAGCTGCCACCGCTGCTGCCGCCTGAGTAAGCCGACGAATACGACACCGAAGGAGCGTAGTAGCCGCCACTGCTGCCGCCGGACGAACGTCCGCCGCTGCTGTAGGACGTGCCACCGCTGCTGTAGTTGGCTTTGACAACGTACCCGCCGCTGCTGCCATGACGGCGAGCTTTGAGGCGAGCGATTTTTTGACGCAGGTGACCAGCCAAGCCACCGCCGGAAGATCCACGCGAGTACCCGCCGGACGATCCGCCGGAAGAACCTCCTGAGGATCCACCTGAAGAAGCGTACGCCGCGGTGTATCCACCCGACGAACCGCCGGAGGAAGCTCCGACCGAGCCCCCTGACGAACCAGCGTGGCGAGCCGCGATGCGAGCGCGCAGGCCGGAAAGTAATCCGCCCCCACTGCTTCCGCCGCTGCTGCCGTAGACGACGCCACTGCCACCGCTACTGCCGTAACTCCCGTAGGAGCCACCCGCCTCTGCGGAAACGCTCGTGCTGAGCGCCACCGTGAGGCATGCCAATAATTGCATGCACCTCATAAACGATTCTCCATCCTATTGACGCGACTCTTGGTACTGCCGATCGATCGCCACCACAACAGTGAGCGATTCAACGGCTTGAATTGCACTTGGAAGCTGCGGGCCATTCGATCTGGGGGGCCCGTCGCCTTCGTCAGGATAGCGGACCGGCGTTGCCGATCAAGAAGCCTGGGTAAAATAATTGGATTGCGTTGTGGTGGTGGTGGAGTTGTGACCGCTGTTTGCTCAATCCGGAGCGTTCGCCAGAAGAATGTCTGCCCTGGCTGGATAGTCAGTCGATCTTTTCAATCGCCACGTGATCAAATTCGGAACTGCCCGTCGCGCCGAACAGCCCGACTCGCACGATGGCTTCCCGAGCGGCCCGCGGGACCCGAACCAACCGGCTGTCTTCCCGCCAAGGGCGAGTGCCTCGGTAGGGGCCCATCGAAAAGGTCCCCAGGTCACGTCTCAGTTCATCGTAAAAACTGATGGCGACCATTGGCCACGAGTCCGCATCGGGGCCTTTGACGACGTTTTCCGTCCGCAGCCGCGCCGACAACCGAATCAAGGAGACCTTCGTTCCGTCAATTGCGATGCCCTGCAGCAGGTGCGACCCCAAACCAGGGGTTTCGTTCTCGAAGCGGATCAGACCGGAATCTTCGGCTCCATCCGCTGCGGACGCAGGCAAGGCGATCTGCTGGACTTGCCGGCCGTAGTACCAGCCCGGCACGAAGCCTTCCGGATCATCGGCGCCGGGTGGATCGGAGAAGTCTTGGTTGACGACTTTGGGATTGGCAGGGTCAGGGAGTGTCTGGCGAGCGTCTTCGGCGGTGCCCGTCATCGGAACGAACAACGTGGGACGCAGAGGTTCACGCACCAATTTGCCGTCGCGTTTGGTCATCCGGTACAGCGTTTGTTGGTAGCGTTCCCCGACGGGGATGATCATCGAGCCGCCTTCGCGGAGCTGTTCGACCAGTGGAACGGGCACGGATTCAGGGCTGCACGTCACGATGATTTTGTCGAACGGTGCGGCCTCCGGCCAACCCAGGAACCCATCGCCGATTCGGGTGTGGACGTTTTCGTAGCTCAGTCGGCTCAACACGCCCGCCGCTCGGGTGCCCAGTTCGTCGACAATTTCAATCGAATACACCTCCGCCACCAAGGGGCTCAGCACGGCGGCTTGGTAGCCGCTGCCGGTGCCGATTTCCAGCACTTTGTCCGTCGGTTGTGGGTCCAGCGTTTCGGTCATCGAGGCGACGATGAAGGGGCTGCTGATCGTTTGAGCGGAACCGATCGGCAAGGCCATGTCGAAGTAGGCTTTGTCGCGAACGGCCGACGGCACAAACTCGTGCCGGGGCGTGGTTTCGATGGATTTCAGGACCGCTTCGTTGGTCACGCCGGCGGTGCGAATCCTGGTTTCAACCAGCTTGCGGCGGGCGGCGGCGTAGCGGTCGTGGAGGGCAGTCGGTGAGGAGCCAGTTTGACCCAGGATCAACGGAGGAGGCTGGGCCAAGGAATTGTCGCTCGTCGATGGAGTTGGATGGAGAGAGGAAGCGGGCTGTTCCGGGGACTGCGACCAAACGGGCGTCATCGCCGAAGTCAGCAGGCACACCAAGGTGGCCTGGCACGCCCAACGCTTCTTTCGGGATTCGATTGCAACCGCGTCGCAGCCAGGGGAGGCGTTTGGGTTGGGGGGGCGCTGCTCCGACATCACTTCACCTCGGGACGCAGAAGAACGGGTTTGCCAAAGATGTCTTGGAACAAACCCGACTGGCTTCGCATGGCGATTTGTTCCAGCGACACGTCGTCCACTCCCGGGGCGGAAATGACCAATCGTTTGCCTTCTTGGGAGAGATTGATTTCGCGGATTCGGCCGCTGCGAGTGTCATCGAGCGCGATCGCCAGACGCAGAATCGCGGCCATTTTGGCCACCGCGACTCGGTCGTGTCGATCCAGGGACCCGTAACCTTCGTGGTTCGATTGCGGTGAGGCACGGCGGTGATACCGGGCCACCAACGCAACCAGCCTCAACTCTTGTTGCGACAGGCCAAACAGGTCGCTGTTGCGAATGATGTAATAAGCGTGTTTGTGATTGCTGTGCAGACTGATGTACAAGCCAACTTCGTGCAGCAACGCGGACACGTACAGCAGCACTTCGTAGCGGGCGTCCAGTTGGTGCTCTTTGGTCAGTTCTTCGAACAACCGGCGAGCCAACTCGGCGACGGCTCGGGAATGGGTCTCGTCGATTTGGTATTTGCGTCCGAGCGAAACGGCTGAGCGAACGATCTGCTGGCGGAATTCGCTGGTCCAATTGCCACCCTGCACGATGTCGGCCAGCAGCCCGTCTCGCAGGTTGATGTCGCTGACCAGGATGTGCTTGAGCTCAAAGTGTCGTGCCAGCATCGTGTACGCCAGCAAGGCCGGCGCCAACGTTTCCGCTTCGACAAACGTCGCACCATACTTTTTGACGACCGCGTCCTCACCCATTTCCAGGATTTGCTGGGTCAGTTCTTCGAGCTTGTCGACCGGAATGCGAGCCAGTGAGGTCTCGTCCCAATCTTCGATCAAACAATGCGCGGCGAAACGAATGTCGCCACCGAGTGCGACCAAGTTCAGTTGGATGTCCGTGCGGACTTGTTCGCTGATGCGAACCAGGATTCGGCGGATGTGGGTTTCCAGCAGTTCACGCCAGCGAACGCCGCGGGCACCGGACGCGTCCAGCGTCTGCAGCAATCGCAAGGATCCCAACCGGAACGATTCGCTGTGCAGGACATTGCCACCGCGAATGACGAGCAATTCGGTGCTGCCGCCGCCAACTTCCACGACCAACGATTTGCTCTCGGCAGTTTCTGCCAAGGCCATCAACTGGGGCGTGATGCCCATGTAGGTGATCCGGTTCACCTCGGCTTCATCGATCGGTTCGACGTCCAAACCGGTGGCCACATAGACTCGGTCAATGAACGCGACGCGGTTGCTGGCTTCGCGAACCGCGCTGGTGGCGACGACGCGAATGTCGTTGGTCGAGTCGATGCCGTATTCCCGCAGGACTCGGCGGAAACGTCTCAAAACCGCCGCGGCTCGTTCAATGCCTTTGCGTGACAGGCGTCGCGTTTCAAAGGCGTCGCGTCCCAGGTCGACGGGTTGCAGCAACGACTCCAAGGTGCGGACGCTGCCGTCGGGCAAGATCTCCGCGATCGCCATCCGGATGCTGGTCGCACCGATGTCAATCGCCGCTACCGTTCGCGGGGAGTTGTCCAGTGGCGTGGCAATGTGCGAGGTCGCCGTGTTGAGGTGCGGGTTCGCAGCACTGATGTGCGGCGCGGTCGCGGTGCTTCGAGGTGTGAGTGGATTGTCCATGTTCTTCACGCTGAATTCCTAGGCGGTGGATGCGAGAGGGACGTTGAACCCGTGTCGTCGCAAAACATCGATGGCTTGTTCACCACCCAAACACACTTCCGCCGTCCATCCGTGAGAGCGTGCCGCGTCGACGTTTTCTGGACGATCGTCGACGAAGAGAATTTCTTCTGGGCGCAACGCGGCATTCTCGTCTCTGCCTTGCCTGGTTGCCAAGCACTCGCTGGCCAAATTCATCGCTGTTTCATAAATCAGGCGGTCCGGTTTCATGCTCTGGGCCTCGTAGCTGACGACCTGCACTTCAAACGGACCGCTCATGACTTCCCAGCCCCGGCCGTTGACCCAGGTCCAGTGAGCCTCGCAGGTGTTGCTGAGGATTCCAATCGGGACTTTCGCGTCACGCAATGATTGCAAGGCGGCAACCATCGGTTCGATCGGAGTGAACATGTCACTGATCGCACGCATGATGTCGCCGGTCGCCACCATTCCATTGGGACCCACCAGCGTCGCGTAGGCATCGCGGATGGCTTGCGCGTACTCTTCTGCCGTGATCAACCCGGTTTCCAATCGATTCTGCAACCCGCTCGCGTGCAGGATTTCATCGGAGGCTTCGCGGGTGCCACCAAACAGATCGGCCACATTGTCGTTGGCTCGATTGCGATCAAACGAGACCAAGATGTTCCCGAGGTCGAAGTAGATAAATCGAATGTCGGTTGCCATCAGTCCAGTCCAAGAATGCGCAGGTTGCGGTACCAAGCTTCGGCGGGTTTGCCAGCATGAATTTGCAAACCAATCACCCCGACTTGGGGGATGTCGTCTTCCGATTCAGTGTAGTCAACGGTCTGAATTCCGTTGAGACTGATCTGAATCCGCGGCCCCCGGCACACGATCCGCATCTCGATCCATTCGGTTTGTTCCGGTGCGGCGGATTGTGAGTCCTGCTCACCCTGTGAGTCTTGTTGGTCGCGGCTGCGTTTCCACTCGACTTCGAACGGCGGTTCGGGCAATTGCAGCATTCGGCGGCGACGCGATTCGTCGTACAACGCACCCCAAATCGAACGCTCAGCGGAGTAACCCGCGTCAGCTTGGTAGCCGATCATCTCGTGCGGTGGCACCTGGTCGCTTTTCTTTGGGCGTCGTGAGCGGAACTGGATGCCCGCGTTTCGGCCCTCGCCACGCATCCGGATTTCAGCCCGGAACTCGAAGTTGTCAAACTTCTCGGTGGTGGCCAGAAACTGATTCTTGGGAATCGGTTGATCCAGCCGGCCGGCCACGATCGTTTCGTCTTCGATTCGAAACCAGGAGGCATCTCCTTCGAATCCAGCCAGGATCTGACCGTCGAACAGGGATCGACTGCGAGTTCGAAATTCTTCGTCGCTGACGCCGATGTCCTCGCTCGCCGGCGCCGCGGTCGCCGCGGCGGGTGCAAGTGATTCAGGTCGCTCTTGAGCGTGTGTGCCCTGCCCCACCGAAGTGCTGGCCAGGGCAAATAGCATTGCCATCACCCAGCGAGTTCGCCGGGAATTCACGGGTGAAAGTCGAGTGAGGCGGCGGGCCGCGGATGGTTTCTTGGAAGTGAAACCGGTCTCAGTTCCGAACGGATGTTGGGACGCCGCTGTCTGGGTTGGACCTGAGGCGAACTGCCCCATCTTTGTAGTTTTCATGTCACCGATCATACTCTTTGACCCTTTCAAGGTGTTGCCACCCCTCTCCGGCCGCTTTCCCCTGCCAAAACAATCTCATGACCGCGACTCAGCCTGATTCCGATTCCAATGCACTGAACAAGTACAGCAGCAAGATCACCCAGCCGAAAAGCCAGGGTGCCTCGCAGGCAATGCTCTACGCCACCGGCATGTCCTCCGAGGACATGAACAAGCCTCAAGTCGGGATCGGCAGCATGTGGTACGAGGGCAACAGCTGCAACATGCACCTGCTCGATCTCGCCGCGGACGTCAAAGCCGGTGTCACCGACGCTGGCATGGTCGGCATGCGATTCAACACCATTGGGGTGTCCGACGGGATCTCGATGGGCACCGACGGGATGAGCTACTCGTTGCAAAGTCGCGACCTGATCGCCGACTCGATCGAGACGATCATGGGAGCCCAGTGGTACGACGCGCTGATCACCCTGCCCGGCTGCGACAAGAACATGCCCGGCTGTTTGATGGCGATGGGACGTCTGAACCGTCCCGCCATCATGGTTTACGGCGGAACGATCAAACCCGGCCATTTCAAGAATGAGAAACTGGACATCGTCAGTGCTTTCCAGTGCTACGGGCAGTACATCGCTGGACAGATCACCGAGGAAGAACGCAGCGAAATCGTTCGCCACAGTTGCCCCGGTGCCGGAGCGTGCGGTGGGATGTACACCGCCAACACCATGGCCACCGCGATCGAAGCCTTGGGCATGGCCCTGCCCTACTCCGCCAGCATCCCCGCTGAGCATCCTGAGAAGAAAGAGGAATGCAAACGTGCTGGGCTGGCGATCCTGGAACTGCTGAAGAAAGACATCAAGCCTCGCGACATCATGACTCGCGGCGCGTTCGAAGACGCCATGGTGACGTTGATGGCACTGGGCGGCAGCACCAACGCGGTGTTGCACTTGATCGCCATGGCTCGCAGCGTCGATGTGCCGCTGACGATCGAGGATTTCCAGTCGGTCAGCGATCGCACTCCTTTCCTGGCCGACCTGAAACCGAGCGGTAAGTTCGTGCAAGAAGACCTGCACAGCATCGGTGGCACGCCTGCCGTGATGAAATACTTGCTCGAAAAAGGCATGATCAAAGGCGAGCACATGACCGTCACCGGCAAGACACTGGCTGAGAACTTGGCCGATCTGCCTGGATTGAAGGCCGGTCAAAAGATCGTGGCGACGATCGAAGAACCAATCAAAAAGTCAGGTCACATTCGAATCCTGAAAGGCTCGCTGGCAACCGAAGGTGCGGTTGCGAAAATCACCGGCAAAGAAGGTCTGCAGTTCAGCGGTCCCGCCCGTGTGTATGACAGCGAAGAGTTGATGCTCGCTGCCTTGGAACAAAAGCAAATTCAAAAGGGTGACGTGGTTGTCATCCGCTATGAAGGTCCCAAGGGCGGACCCGGCATGCCTGAGATGCTGACCCCGACCAGTGCCATCATGGGTGCCGGTCTGGGAAGCGACGTTGCTCTTCTGACCGACGGGCGATTCAGCGGCGGCAGCCACGGCTTCATCGTCGGCCACATCACCCCCGAAGCTCAAGTCGGTGGTCCGATCGCGTTGATCGAAGATGGCGACACCATCACCATCGATGCCGAAACCAACTCGTTGGATTTGGAAGTCGACGCGGCTGAATTGGAAGCCCGCCGGTCCAAGTGGACCGCACCGGCACTGAAAGCCACCCGCGGAACGCTCTACAAGTACATCAAGTGCGTGAAGAGCGCCAGCGAAGGCTGCGTCACCGACGAGTGAGTCGGTAGAGGACACCACTTCAACGGGCTTGGAAGCCCGTTGAGTACGGGGAATGTACGCTGGGCTTCCAAGCCCGGCGAAATCGAACTCGACGCCTCTACAACCGAGCCGGATTGACCGGCACCGTCGGGATCTCCCCCGACGCTTTCGCTCGCAGTAACGGACGCAATCGCCGGATGACGGCAACCGCCCGCTCATCCGGATCCACGGCCAGGTTGTGGAATTCATTCGGGTCGCTTTGGTGGTCGTACAACTCGACCCCGTGCCGACCTTCGGCCCATTCGGTGTACCGATAGCGATGCGTGCGAATGCTGCATCCCATCACTTGCTCGGGCAATCGATCGTCCGCGGGACGCAAGACTTGCGTGATCGCCGTGCCGTCCCACTTGGCAACCGGATCGTTCAGCAAAGGTTTCAAGCTGCGACCTGCCAATCCGCTCGGTGATTCAATCCCAGCCACATCCGTGAGCGTTGGATAGATGTCCACGAACTCGACGATGCGATTGCAGGAACCATGTCCCAACTGCGATGGATCGCGAATGATCAGCGGCGCTTGGGCTCCTTCTTCGAACAGCGTTCGTTTCTGCCAGACTCCGTTGTGTTCGCCGAGGTGGTAACCGTGATCGCTCCAGAACACCACGATCGTGTTGTCGGCCAGTCCCTGTTCCTCCAGCGCATCGAGCAAGCGTCCGACCTGAGCGTCGACGAATGACACGCACGCGTAGTAAGCCTGCGTCGCTTTCAACAGCGTTGTTTCGTCGAGTCCATAGTTAGGAACCGGGCAATTGTGAGCGAACGCTGCCGTGGGAATGTCGTCGCGATCACCGGCGGGAGCGAAGGGCAACCGCAGTGACTCCAGCGGGTACATGTCAAAGTATTTCTTCGGTGCGACATAGGGCGTGTGCGGTCGAAAGAAACCGACACCCAAAAAGAATGGTTCACCTTTCTTTTCTCGCATGATGCGGATGGCTTCCGTCGCGATCATGCCATCGGTCTGTTCTTCGTCCTCCCCGTCGGCAGCCAACCAACTGAGTGCACCACTGATCTTGCGATGCGGTTCGGCATTGAAAACGAGCTGCTCGTCGTCTTTGTCACGTCCCTTGGGATTGACCGTTTGGTTCCACGAGGGCGGATCGTCAAAGCCGTCGGTTCCGATCGACGCTGGCACGTTGTAGTGATAGATCTTGCCAACTCGAGCGGCAAAGTAACCGGCCTGTTGAAACGCTTGCGACAACGTGACGACGTTTGGAACTTCGTCACGAAAATGTCGATCGAGGTCGTAGACTTTGATTTGATCGGGACGCAGACCCGTCATCACGGACGCGCGAGTCGGATTGCACAGTGGCAGTTGGTTGTACGCTCGGCGGAAACAGACTCCCGACGCTGCCAAGCGATCGATGTGGGGTGTCTTGGCAACCACATCGCCGTAGCACCCCAGCGTCGATGCCAGGTCGTCGACGGCGATGAAGAGCACGTTGGGTTTGGAAGGCTTGGATTGCGTTTCCGCGTTTGCCGGCGCTGCGTGATTGGCGATGCACGCGATGAGTGTGGCGAGCATCCACAGGCGGCGGCTTGGGTTGTGGATGGAAGGTGATGCGAGGGAGGATGCCAAATGCATGAGTCACGCGAGGAAGTGGGGAGGGGAGCGGCACAGCGGAGGAGTGATTTGCGCTGGTCGGTTCAACGGACTAGGAAGTCCATTGTACGCTGGGCTTCCAAGCCCGGCGAAATCAAGAACAGTACGCTGGGCTTCCAAGCCCGGCGAAATCGAACACACGATCCCGTCCCACCTCGCGTTCATCGACGCGGAGGCACATCGCTCGGCCCGATTCGTGTGAATTCCACAAAGTAGGCCCCGCGAATTTTCTGGCTGGCCGCGTCACGCAACCAGGTCTGCAATCGATGCGGACCAGCGGGAAGATCGATCTCGAACGTGACGGATGAATCTTCCGGCTTCAGTGTTTGAGCTTGCTCGATCGAGCCCACACGAAGGCGAGCCTGGTCGGCTTGGATCGGAGCCAATGCGTCGTCGGGGAAACGTTGCAGTTTGATCGCGTATCGTCCCGCTTCCGCCACTTCGATTTCCCAGAAGCCGTTGATCAGCAGATTGCTGTCCGGCAACTGAGACGGTTTCCAAATCACTCGGCCTTCGGTCGGGTGCCAATCTCGGACGGTGATCAGAATGGGCGTGGTGTCCTTGCCGACGACGAATCGAATCACGTCCTTGCGGCTCCCGTGAACGTCCTCAAAGTAGGAGTCGTATTCAGCACGCAATTCACGCACGACCTCGGGATACTCGGCGGCGATGTTCTTGAACTGCCCCGGATCGTTTTGGTTGTCGTACAGTTCGTCGCGAACCAATCGCCAGCGGTCTGTCAGCACGACAAACGGCGGTTGTGCCCTGCCCTGCGTCTTCGTTGCCGAGACGACGTTGTCCGGTTGGCGTTCAATGATCAGGGTCCGTTCAGGCCACTGCTGCGAGGAATGATTGAGCAGTCCCGCCATCGAACGCCCGTCGAACTGGATGTCGGTCGGTCGCTTCAAATCACAAAGATCGATCAAGGTTGGCAACCAATCACGATGACAAGTCAATTGGTCGACTGGACGATTGCCATCCCACTTCGCCGGCCAGCTTGCGAAACACGGAACACGGTGACCGCCTTCGTAGACTGAGCCTTTCTTTCCTCGCATGCCCGCGTTGAATCCGACCTTGCGATTTTGTTCGCTGGCTCCTTGCGCCGTGCCATTGTCGCTCATGAATATCAGCAACGTGTTGTCACGCAGGTTGTCTTGGTCAAGCTTCTTCAGGAGTCGGCCAAGGTTCTCGTCAAAGTTTTGAATCATTCCATAGAAGGCAGCTCGTTGGGGTTCGATACCTTGCTGCTTGAACGGATCGGAATAACGATCGGCAACCAAGTACGGGCTGTGCATCGCGTTGGTGGGGATGTAAACGAAGAATGGTTGTTCCGATTCCTTCTGGATGAAATCAATCGCTTCATCGAACCAGATATCCGTGCAGTATCCGTCGAACGATTCAGGTGTTCCGTTTCGGAAGTAGGTGTCATCGAAGTAGTCATTGCCGGTCGGATTTCCGATCTCGTCTGCCCCGCCCGCCATGTGCCGGACCACGGTTTCAAACCCTCGCTCACGAGGTGCAAACGGCGGCGGGTCACCCAGGTGCCACTTGCCAAACATGCCAGTGCGATAGCCCGATTCGCGAAAAATTTCGGCCATGGTTGTTTCGTCGGGATCGAGCAACTGGCGACCTTCGGTGACCGCCCAAGCACCCACACGTGTGCAGTAACGGCCCGTCATCAATGCGGCTCGGGTGGGCGTGCAAACCGGATCGACGTGAAAGTTTTCCAGCCGCACGCTTTGCGATGCGAGGCGGTCCAAGTTGGGCGTGTCGAGCCAAGGGTTGCCGTGGCAAGACATGTCGCCGTAACCCTGGTCGTCGGTCACCACCAAAATCACGTTGGGGCGGGACTCGCTGGGGGTTTGAGCCCAGGCGGGAGAACAAGTCGTCAGGCAGGCGGCGAGGAGGATCCAAATTCGATGGTGCATGGAGTGGTCGATGATCGGAATGGTGTGGGGACAATTGCAATCGAGGTCAACCATCGTATTCCCCGAGGCGGACTTGTCGTTCAAACGTGATGCCGATGTGACGCTGGAGACACGAAAGCAGTTTGTTCGATTGACCGATCGTGTGTGTGGGAAAGAACTTACGAAGCGTCGGTCAGTGCCAGTTTTTCGGCGACCTTTTCATTGACTGAATGAGTCTCCATCGAGCACCACATGTCAGTATGAGTTACCCTGGTTGGGTTCGGTTGACTTTTAAAGTAGCAAGCCCGATGCGTCTGGCCGGACGCGAAGGATTCCTTTACCCGTGACCCACCATCGCATGCGAGTTCGCATTCTGACGACCATCAGGAAACCGCTGACGCTATGGTTGCTGGCGATCTTGATGAATGGCCAACTGTTTGCCGATGACATCGCGGAATCGTCCAGTGTGTCGGATTCGGAAGCGTTGTTCGTTCGCCGGGTGGCACCGCTGCTTCGCGAAAAGTGTTTGGGATGTCACGGGCAGGATCCTGATTTGATCGAAGGTTCGTTGGATCTGCGATCGTTCGCTGGCTTGGAAGATGGCGGCGACAGCGGGGAAGCTGCGGTTGTTCCTGGTGCGCCGGAACACAGCCCACTGTATTTGGCATCGACGAGAACCAGCGATAATTGGTCGGAGATGCCACCGAAGGAATCCGAGCAACTTTCCAAGCAGCAACTGGAATGGCTGCGAGATTGGATTGCCTCCGGTGCGGTTTGGCCAGACAAGGATCGCGTGGCCGAGATCCAAGCTTCCTATGAAGACGTGTGGTCCGCCGAAGATGGCATCACCGTCGCAACCTCCGGTGGGCTCGATGAACATTGGACGAACCGGAAGTATGACCCAGCCGGATTGTGGGCCTATCAACCGGTGCAGAAGCCTGCGTTGAAGAAGCAGCGGAATCCGATCGATGTCTTGATCGAAGCCGACTGGACTGATGCGAACGATGTGGCACCGCGGGCCGATCGCCGAACATTGATTCGCCGAGCCACTTACGACCTGACCGGATTGCCGCCAACTCCCTCAGATGTGAAACGCTTTCTCCAAGACCCCGCCGATGATCGTGCAGCATTTAAAATGTTGGTCGAGCGGTTGTTGCAGTCGCCTCATTACGGCGAGCGGATGGCTCAGCATTGGTTGGATGTGGTTCGCTACGCCGACTCCTCCGGATTCGCGAATGATTTTGAACGAGGGAACGCGTGGCGGTATCGCGATTACGTCATTCGCTCCTTCAACGAAGACAAACCGTACGACCAATTCATCCGAGAACAGATCGCGGGCGATGAGATCGATCCCAGCGATCCGGAGTGTTTGATCGCGACTGGTTTTTTGCGGATGGGGCCTTGGGAGTTGACCTCGATGGAGGTCGCCAAGGTGGCTCGTCAACGGTTCCTCGACGATGTGACCAACAGTGTCGGTGAAACGTTCTTGGGGCATTCGTTGCAGTGCGCCCGCTGTCATGATCACAAGTTCGATCCGATTCCCACGCGAGATTATTACTCCGTCCAAGCTGTTTTCGCGACGACACAGCTCGCCGAGCGGAAGGCGGCATTCTTAGACGATGAGAACCGGGCTGGTTTTGATGAGAAACGTTATCTCGATCGTTCGAAGCAAATCCACGAACGGACGCTCGAAGAGATCGAACAAGTCCTCCTGGATAACTCACAGATTTGGTTTGCGGAAAACGGCAAGGACCCGGCTGCGTGGAATGCGGAACTGAAACGGTTGCGATCCGACGGGAAAACAAAGTCGCTGTTCACCTCCGCTCGCAATGCGATGCGAGCGGCGGGAGTACCGGAGAGCGACTACCCGCCAAAGTTGGTCGGGTTCACGCCGGAGCAATTTGGGAAGGAACGCGTCGCGCGAAAGGGATTGCAACGTTTACGCTGGGAACAAGATCGTTACCAACCGTATGCCTTGGCGGTCTACAGCGGACGAACCGTTTCGCGAACGTCGGTCGTGAGTCCGATCCGAATGCCGCAGGATCGGTTGAAGAAGGGGGAGCTGGAATCCAGCGTGATCTTGACCGGTGGCGATCCCTTTTCCGCCGGCGAAGCGGTCTCCCCTGGCGTGCTCAGCGTGATTGAGAATCAGGTCGCGGCGGACATTCCGGTCGCCATCGAAGGACGCCGGGCCGCATTCGCGAATTGGGTGGCGGCACCGGAAAACCCGCTGACGTCTCGCGTGATCGTCAATCGTTTATGGCAATGGCATTTCGGAGACGCCATCGCGGGCAACGCCAACAACTTTGGTGCAACCGGAAAACCGCCGACGCACCCGGAGTTACTGGATTGGTTGGCGGCCACGTTGGTGGAAGAGAACTGGTCGATCAAAGCGATGCATCGCCGGATCATGAATTCGGATGTTTATTGTCGTTCTACTTCCAGTGCATCTGCTCAGCCGTCTCTGGGATTCCAACCTCGTCGGTTGAGTGCTGAAGAACTGCGGGATTCGATGTTGGCGGTGACCGGAGAACTCAACCCGGTGCTGGGTGGGATCCCATGTCGGCCCGAGATCAATCAGGAGGTTGCGTTGCAGCCTCGACAGGTCATGGGAACATTCGCGGCCGCTTGGGTCCCCAATCCAAAACCGAAAGAGCGTCATCGGCGATCCATCTACGTGTTGAAACTTCGCGGTTTGATTGATCCGTTTTTGGAAGTCTTCAACGTGCCATCGCCCGATTTCTCATGTGAGCGACGATCCGCATCCACGGTCACGCCTCAGGTCTTCAGCCTCTTCAATGGGCAAAGCACGCACGCTCGTGCTTTGGCCTTGGCCGATCGAGTCCGCCGGGAAACGCACTCGGACGAGGAAGCGATCGCCCGGTGTTTTGAACTGGTGTTGTCACGATCGCCTTCGAGCGAAGAGGTGGGGGAAATGTTGTCGCATTGGTCACGCGTGAATGAAATCCTTCCGGCGTCGCCACCTGAACGTGACCGCCCGCCTTTGGAAGTGGTGCGCAAAGCGGTGGAAGAGAACACGGGCGAGAAGTTCGAGTTTGTCGAACGCTTGCACGCCAACGTGGACTTTCAACCTGATTTGCAACCGGCCGATGTGGATCGGCAGACCTGGGCGTTGGCGGATGTTTGTTTGGTGCTGCTGAATTGCAACGAGTTTGTTTATGTGGATTGAATTCATCCGGCGCCGTTTGTTCCTATCAAGGTGGATGCAATGTTTGTGATCCCACGACGCGAAAGTTTGTTTCGGATGGGGACATCGCTGGGCGGGATTGCGCTGGCGTCGATGTTGGCGGACGAAGCATCTGCGGAAGACAGGCGTGCCGAAAACAGCGAAGCCGCGCCGATGCAGCCCAAGCCTGGGCATGTCCCAGCCAAGGCGAAGAACTGCATTTTCTTGATGATGGAAGGTGGGCCGTCGCACATCGACACGTTCGATCCCAAACCCAAACTCAACCAGTTGCACTTGCAGGAGTTTGTTCGCCAAGGCCAACAGAAATCCGCGATGGAGAGCGGCAAACGTTACTTCGTCCAAAGCCCCTTTTCGTTTTCGCGGCACGGCGAGAGCGGTGCGCCGATGGCGGACAACTGGACGCATTTGCCGAAGGTCGCGGACGAGCTTTGTTTTTACCGAGGGTGCCAGGTCGATAGCGTCAACCATCCCACCGCGATGTATCAAATGAACTGCGGCAATCGCTTCGGCGGTGATCCCGGCATCGGGGCTTGGGTGACTTATGGACTCGGTTCCGAAAATCAAAGTCTGCCCGGGTTCATCGTGTTGCCAGAGGTGTCGTACCCGCAAGGCGGAGCGGCGAATTGGAGCAACGGTTATCTGCCGGCGTTCTATCAAGGCACGCCCCTGCGAGCCAAAGGATCGCCGATTCTGGATCTGCAACCACCGGCCGGGGTCAGCCGAGCACGGCAGCGACTGAATCTGGATCTGCTTGCACGGATGAACCAGCGACATGCGGCCAAGCATCCGGGGCAGGATGAACTGTCCGCACGCCTGGAGAGTTACGAGTTGGCGTTTCGGATGCAGACCGAAGTTCCCGAAGCGATGGACCTTTCCGGCGAGACGAAGGAAACGTTCGCTCTGTATGGGATCGGGAACGATGCCACCGATGCTTTTGGGCGCAAGTGTTTGTTGGCTCGCAAGATGGTCGAGAAGGGGGTGCGTTTCGTTCAGTTGTACAACGGAACCTGGGACAGCCACGACTACATCGAACGGGCGCACGGGAACTTGGTGCGAGGTGTCGATCAACCCATCGCGGCATTGATTCAAGACTTGAAGCAACGTGGATTGCTCGAGAGCACCTTGGTCGTGTGGTGCGGCGAATTTGGTCGTTCACCCGACAACGGCGTTCGAGGCGGAACCGCCTACGGACGCGATCACAACGCCAACGCGATGACAATTTGGATGGCTGGCGGAGGCGTCAACGCGGGGCACACGATCGGCGCGACGGATGAGACTGGGATGACGGCGGTCGAAGAGGTGCGGCCGGTTCGTGACTTCCATGTCACGTTGTTGCGATTGTTGGGGCTCGATGACAACAAGCTCACGTATTATCACGCCGGCCGATTCAAGCAACTCAGCCAGTTCGGCGGCAAAGTGATCGAGCCGCTGATCAAAGCTTCGTAGCTGGACTCGCCAGAGTTCAGACGCCGCCGCGTGAACCGAATTCTGGCGAATCCGGCTACGAGTCGGGGCGGCTGCTGTAGGCCAGGTTCCACCTGGCGAGGGTGCTTGGCCGGTGAACGTTGCTCTCGCGAAAGCGTTTTGATGACGCCTCGCTTTGTTCCAAAGCATCGGCGTGGGCGCCCTGTGGAACATGGCCTACGGGGATCGTGAACCGAATTCTGGCGAATCCGGCGACGAGTCGGCGTGGCGGTTGTAGGCCAGGTTCCACCTGGCGAGGGTGCTTGGCCGGTGAAGGTTGCTCTCGCGAAAGCGTTTTGACAACGCCTCGCTTTGTTCCAAAGCATCGGCACGGACGCCATGTGGAACATGGCCTACGGGGATCGTGAACCGAATTCTGGCGAATCCGGCTGCGAGCCGGCGTGGCTGCCGTAGGCCAGGTTCCACCTGGCGATGGTTCTTGGCCGGTGAACGTCGCTCTCGCGAGCGCGTTTTGACAACGCCTCGCTTTGTTCCAAAGCATCGGCGTGGGCGCCATGTGGAACATGGCCTACGGGGATCGTGAACCGAATTCTGGCGAATCCGGCTACGAGTCGGCGTGGCTGCTGTAGGCCAGGTTCCACCTGGCGAGGGTGCTTGGCCGGTGAAGGTTGCTCTCGCGAGCGCGTTTTGACAACGCCTCGCTTTGTTCCAAAGCATCGGCGCGGACGCCATGTGGAACATGGCCTACGGGGATCGGAACCGAATTCTGGCGAATCCGGCGACGAGTCGGGGTGGCTGCCGTAGGCCAGGTTCCACCTGGCGAGGGTGCTTGGCCGGTGAAGGTTGCTCTCGCGAAAGCGTTTCGATGACGCCTCGCTTTGTTCCAAAGCATCGGCGTGGGCGCCCTGTGGAACATGGCCTACGGGGATCGTGAACCGAATTCTGGCGAATCCGGCTACGAGTCGGCGTGGCTGCTGTAGGCCAGGTTCCACCTGGCGAGGGTTCCTTGCCGGTGAAGGTTGCTCTCGCGAAAGCGTTTCGATGACGCCTCGCTTTGTTCCAAAGCATCGGCGCGGACGCCATGTGGAACATGGCCTACGAGAATCGGAACCGAATTCTGGCGAATCCGGCTACGAATCGGCGTGGCTGCTGTAGGCCAGGTTCCACCTGGCGAGGGTGCTTGGCCGGTGAAGGTTGCTCTCGCGAAAGCGTTTCGATGACGCCTCGCTTTGTTCCAAAGCATCGGCGCGGACGCCATGTGGAACATGGCCTACGGGGATCGGAACCGAATTCTGGCGAATCCGGCGACGAGTCGGGGCGGCTGCCGTAGGCCAGGTTCCACCTGGCGATGGTTCCTTGCCGGTGAAGGTCGCTCTCGCGAAAGCGTTTTGAGAACGCCTCGCTTTGTTCCAAAGCATCGGCGTGGACGCCATGTGGAACATGGCCTACGGGATCGTGAACCGAATTCTGGCGAATCCGGCGACGAGCCGGCGTGGCTGCCGTAGGCCAGGTTCCACCTGGCGAGGGTTCTTGGCCGGTGAACGTCGCTCTCGCGAGCGCGTTTTGACAACGCCTCGCTTTGTTCCAAAGCATCGGCGTGGGCGCCATGTGGAACATGGCCTACGGGGATCGGAACCGAATTCTGGCGAATCCGGCTACGAGCCGGCGTGGTTGCTGTAGGCCAGGTTCCACCTGGCGATGGTTCCTTGCCGGTGAACGTTGCTCTCGCGAGCGCGTTTTGACAACGCCTCGCTTTGTTCCAAAGCATCGGCGTGGACGCCATGTGGAACATCGCCTACGGGGATCGGGAACCGAATTCTGGCGAATCCGGCGACGGGGATTATCCAAACGGCTTGGAGGCCTTTGCTTACGAAGCGTTTTCGATCCAGCGGACCAGACTTCGGACCATGACGCCGGTGGCACCTGCATCACGATGAGGCTTGGCGGAATCAACGAAGGCGGGGCCAGCGATGTCGATGTGCACCCAAGGCACGTCGGCGACAAAGTTCTCCAGGAACTTCGCAGCGGTGATCGCGCCGCCCCAGCGACCTTCGCCGACGTTCTTGATGTCAGCGACTTTGCTTTTGACTTTGTCGTCGTACAGCGAGAACATTGGCAATTGCCAAACGGGTTCGCACTCGGATTCCGCCGCGCTTTGAACTGCGTCGCAGAGGGCTTGGTTGTTGGTCATCAAACCAGCGACATCGATTCCCAGGGCCACCATGCAAGCACCGGTGAGCGTGGCCAAGTCGACGATCGCTTGGGGCTTTTGTTGGACGGCGACGTCCAGCGTGTCGGCCAGCACCACGCGGCCTTCGGCGTCGGTGTTCAAGATCTCAATCGTTTTGCCGCTGCGGGTTTCGATCACGTCACCCAGTTTGTAGCTGTCACCGCTGACCATGTTTTCGGCCAGCCCACACAGCCCGATGACGTTGCGTGGCACCTTCAGTTTCGCGAGCGCGTTCATCACGCCAACAACGGTGGCCGCCCCAGCCATGTCGCACTTCATGTCGACCATGCCATCGCTGGGTTTGAGTGACAAACCGCCGGAGTCGAACGTGACGCCTTTGCCAACGATCACGAGTGGGGCTTCGTCGCCACCGCCATCGTGACGCAGCATCACCAAACGCGGAGGGCTGGTCGATGCTCGGCCGACAGCCAAGATCGCTCGGCAGTTTTCAGCTGCCAGTTTCTTCTCGTCCCAGATTTCGCATTTCAAACCGCAATCGCTGGCGATTTTTTCAGCGTATTGAGCGAAGCCGGTTGGGTTCATGATCGACGGTGGCTCGTTGACCAGACGCCGAGTGTGATTGATCGATTGGCCGAGCTTCTCGCCTCGCGAAACGGCTTCGGCTGAGTAACCAACGAATGCGATCGCGTCGGGAACCGAGACGGCTGGTTCACGTTGGTACAGGTGTTGGCCTTCGCATCCGGAGACCGCACCGGCGACGACGGCATCGTGGTTTTCGGCGGTGACACCATCGCCCAAGGCAAATGTGATTTGTGGGCGAGGTTTGTCGACCAAGCTGCGAACCACCGCGGCGCCCAGTTCAATGGCGGACCCTCGCGTGCGTTTGTCGCTTGCGCCCAATCCGGCGAGCACGATCCAAGGCGTTTGAGAGTCGCCGGTCGCGAAGCTGGTCAATTCGCCGGGTTTGCCATTCACTTGACCGGAGTCGCAAGCGTTTTGAACGGTCTTGGCGAGCGATTCAGGCAACGCTGAGATCGCAACACACTTCGCCGTTGCTTTGCCGTCGGAGGAATCCTCCGAATCGCCGGCCGGTTCGACGCCGAGGACCAACACACCTGCTTTGGCGAGGTCAAGTTTGGCTTCGGCGGTCAGCGTCAACGAAGGGAAAGGCAAAGGTTGCATTTTGGATCCGGTGTCAGTCGAAAGAGAAAGGAAGTGGTTGGTCAGATCAAGTTGATTTGACGAGGCGATGGTTCATGACGTGGCTTCGTCTTCATCTTTTTTGTATTGGTCGAGACGGCGGTAGAGCGTCCGGGCGCCGATCTGAAGGATCTTGGCGGCTTCTTCCCGATTGTTGCCGGTCATCTTCAGCGTTTCTTCGATTGCCCAGCGTTCAATCTCGGCAAGCGGCTTCCCAACGAAACTCATCGAGCCTTCGATCAAGGCTGGCATTGTTGCGTCGCTGCCTTCCGGTGGAGTCTCGTCAATCAATTCAGGTGGCAAGTCGTCTTCATCGAGCGACCCATCGGTGTCCAGCACCACCATGGTTTCGACAAAGTTTCGGAGCTGACGGATGTTGCCGGGCCAGTCATAAGCGAAGAACTTCTTGGTCACCGCAGGGGTGAAATGGGCAGAGGACTTCCCGTGCCGCCGCAGGAACATCTTGCGGAAATGGTCCATCAGCGTGATCACATCGTCGCGACGTTCACGCAGCGGCGGCAGTTCGAT
The DNA here is from genome assembly GCF_028768465.1 of Rhodopirellula sp. P2. GTDB lineage: Bacteria > Planctomycetota > Planctomycetia > Pirellulales > Pirellulaceae > Rhodopirellula. Next base: position 7,089,145 of record NZ_CP118225.1, on the reverse strand, counting down.
CGTCACGACTTTCAGTCGGAAGTAGAGGTCGTTGCGGAACGTTCCTGCATCGATCATCTCTTCGAGCGGTCGGTTGGTGGCCGAGATCAGGCGAACGTTGACCTTGATGGATTTGTTGCCGCCGACGCGAGTGATCTGGCTTTCTTCCAGCACTCGCAGCAGTTTGATCTGGGTGCTCATCGGCATGTCGCCAACTTCGTCCAGGAACAGCGTTCCGCCATTGGCGTACTCAAACGCACCTTCGCGATCAGAGACCGCGTCGGTGAACGATCCTTTGACGTGGCCAAACAGTTCGCTTTCGACCAGGTTTTCGGAAACGGCTCGGGTGTTGAGCGCGACGATCCGTTTGTTCTTCCGAGGGCTGTTCTGGTGAATCGCTTGGGCCACCATCTCTTTGCCGGTTCCGGATTCACCGGTGATCAGCACGGTTGCGTCAGTGGCCGCGATTCGCCGCAGACGATCGATGACCGTCTGCATCTTCTTGCTGGTGTAGATGATTCCTTCAAAGCCAAATCGCTCATCGAGTCGCTGCATCAACTCGGTGTTTTGGCGTCGCAATTCGACGTTCTCGGCGGCCTTTTCGACGATGGCCCGCAGCCGACTGGGCGTGATCGGTTTTTCGAGGAAGTTGAACGCGCCCAGTTGCATGGCTTCGACAGCGATCGGCACGGTCGCGTGTCCGGTGACCATCACGACTTCGCATTCGGGCAGTCGTTCGTTGGCCAGAGCGAGGATTTTCATTCCGTCAACGTCGTTCATCACCATGTCCGTGATGATGATGTCAAACGTTTCTCGCTGGATCAGAGCGGCAGCGTCGGGGCCGCTGGTCGCGACTTCGCAAACGTAGCCGACTTTCTCCAGGCTCTCCGTCATCGCTCGCGCATGAGCGGCCTCGTTGTCGACGACCAGCAACCGATACTTGGAACGATCGAGCGGCTCGGTGGGAGAATCAGTGGCAGCAGTGAGATCGGAAGTCATTCAAATCAGACGGATGACGAGAAGGGCTGGCGAAAAACGACCCCATTTCGTGGTCGTGAGCCCTAGATTCTAAGCCAGTCCAGGTTCCTGGGAACCATGTCTCCGAAACTGGGGTTTGGGGCTTCAATCGTCCGTCAGATGATCCTGCACAAAATGAAGGAGGGGATACTCATCACTCGACGCCATTGAAAAAGTTAAATTGACAATTGGAAATTGTAAATTTGTTTGTTCTCCAGCCGGCGAGCGACCTAATGGATCAGCGTGGTGAAGATTTAGAAGATCGGCTACTGGATTTCGCGACACGCGTCGGGAAATTGGTCGAAGCGTTGCCGGAGACCCGCCTGGGGCGGCACATCGCTGGCCAGCTGGTGCGAAGTGGCACTTCGCCCGCACCAAACTATGCCGAAGCGTGTGCCGCTGAAAGCAAGAAGGACTTTGTTCACAAGCTGGGGATCGCGTTGAAGGAGCTTCGTGAATCGCGAACTTGGGTCAAGCTAATTCTGAAGTCGGAGATGCTTTCCGATGACCGCATCAAGCCGCTTCTCGATGAGTGCATCCAACTGTGCAACATCATTGGGAAATCTGTTGTGACGGCAAAAGCAAATCTACAAAACACGAAGTAGCTGCCCTTCAACCAACAATTTGAAATTTACAATTGTCAATTTAACTTTTTCAATTGCCTTCTCCGCGGTTGAGTTCACCGAGGCAGCAGGCTCGGTGTGGGGCGACTCGGTGGATCATTCCGTCACAACCTGAAATGGATTGGCGGGAGCTTCGGATTCCTTTTGGAATTGTTCCGCCAGGTCCGCGTCCTTCTTCGAGAGTGCCGCCAGCGGGACTTCGATCGTTTTGTCGTCCGCGGATTTCAGGCGAACCTTTTCGTCTTCCACCGCCAGAAACGAGGCCTCGATCTTGAATTTCCCCGTTTTGTCGGTCCAAGTTCGGATGGCATCCATTTCGTCGAACTCCTCCGGTTCCTCCATCACCACCCGGGGTTTGGGAGCGACTCGTCGGGCTCGTGGTTCAGGCCGGGTGTGGACCGGTTGTGGAACCGTGTCCGGGGGATAACGCAACAGTGAGACATTGACCCGTTCCACTCGGCCGTGCCCACCGACGGATCGCACCGAGACTTCGTTGCGGTCATGAATCTCCGTGACTTCCACCGCCTCGTGGCCGCTGAACCGTTCTCGCGATTTGGCGAGGATCTGGCCAACAACCAAACGGCTGGCGGTGGTGACTGGGGCGCCGGTCCGCTTCACCGTCCCAACCCCACGGCTGTAATCGCGACGGTCCTCCGCCATTTGCTTGATCGATTCGTCATAGCGAGCCGCTGCGGAATAGTAGAAGGATTTCATGTTGTTGTCGGAGGTTTCGGCTCGCTTCAGCAATGCCTGCGCGAGCACCGGGTCTTGCCGTTGATTCCGGGAATTGAGTTCCGTCATCGCGCGGTGAGCCACCACGGCGGAAGAACCCGGGGCGAGTGCCTGAACCCACTGTTTTCGCTCGGCATCGGTGAATGGCCGCGTGCGTTTGAGAGCCGCTTCCTTGGCCGCGGCAATTTTGGCATCGCGTTCCTGCTGGGTCTCACGAACCAAGGCGATCGACACGGGGATCTTCACCTCCACCCCATCCTCAACTTGGAACAGCATCCGATTGATTTGCATTTGTTCGTAGAAGCCGTCGTCCAAGTTGAAGAACGCAATGCCCTCACCTTGCATCTTCAGTGGCGGATCGGATTCGGGCGCGGACAACTCGTATTGATGATCGATCTTCATCCGGTTTCGGGCCGCTGGATGAGCGACATACTTCCACTTTTCGGTCGCGATCGAGAGCTTTTTGTTGTTGATTCCAGCCCGGCTGGCGAACGAAGGTGTCATCCCAAAGGGGCTGCTAACGCGCGCGATCGTGGTCGTGTCAGAAACATCCCAGGTCACCGCGACATCGGCACCGTTGTTCGCAGCGCGTGCATTGACGGGAGCCGCGTCCGCAGGCGGCAGTGGTGCGATGGCGAGTTGGCCGATCGTGCCGAGCAGCAAACCCAGCATCTCGTCTCGCTGGGCCACCTCGACTTCACCGAGTGGCGTGATGCCCAGCAAGGCCCCGCGGCAAGAAACCGATTCGAGGGTCGGCAACGGAGAATCGTTGCTGCTGCGAAAGAACGAAGAGGGCCGGGAGAATTTGCCCTGGAGATCGCCTGTGACGGTCAGCTGGATCAGTTCTGGCGTGGCCGATTTGACGTGATAAGTCAACGAGCCGGGGTACTTGCCCGCATCCTTGCCGATGCCAATTTGAATGTTGATTTTGTAGGTGACCGACTCGCCAACCTGATTGCTGAAACGAGCGGGATCAGCCGCAGTGGCCGCAGAAACGGTGAGCAGCGAGCCGACCAGCAAGCCGCCCAGTAGCAGCGTGCCGACCAAGATTTCTTTGGGACGCTTCAATCGATGAGTCATGTTTTCGTCGCCTGACAACCATGGGGGATGAGATCCCCATCTTAATGGCTCGAAACATCGCTTGTGAACGGAAACAGCCGCGGTTGGGCGACTGTTTCCTCAAACGTTCACATTCTGACTAGCAGACTGTTGATTTAAAACGTTTGCCAGATCGAAGGATCAGCCGACGGGCGCTGGCCCACGGTTACCGGAGACGAACCGGACGCGATCGCGTTCCGGCTGACTCAATCAACAGTCGAACTAGGCGTTCTGTGCGTAGCGACGCTGCAGCGATTCGACTTCCATTGGCGTGTCACGCATCGCCACCATGGCTCGCACGGCGGCTTCGGCGGCGGCCAGCGTCGTGATGCAGGGCACTCCGTGTTGAACCCCAGCAGCACGGATCTTGCCTTCGTCTGTCCGAGCACCCTTGCCCGACGGCGTGTTCAGAATCAGCTGAACGTCGTCGTTCTTGAGGTAGTCGATCAGGTTGGGATGACCCTCGGACAGCTTCTTGACGCGGGTCACCGCAACGCCGGATTCTTCCAAGCGGACGGCGGTGCCTTCGGTGGCCAGCAATTCGAAACCCAAGTCGATCAACGACTTGCCGAGCGATTCGGCGGATTCTTTGTGGTTGGCGGACAGCGACAAGAAGATCTTGCCGGATTCCGGCAACACGGTTCCCGCAGCCAGTTGGCTTTTCGCAAACGCGATCGAGAACAGTTCACTGACACCCATGACTTCGCCCGTGCTCCGCATTTCGGGGCCGAGCACAATGTCGACGCCGGCGAATTTCCGGAACGGCAACACGCTTTCTTTGATCGAGACATGGCGTGGGATGGGTTCTTCGGTGACGCCCAGTTCTTTCAGCGTCTTTCCGGCCATGACTTTGGTCGCGATGTTTGCCACGGCAACGCCCGTCGCCTTGGCAACGAACGGCACGGTGCGGCTGGCACGTGGGTTCACTTCCAGGATGTAAAGCGTTGGCTGGTTGCCTTCGAGTTTGACCGCGAACTGGATGTTCATCAGACCAACCACGTTCAAGCGAGCAGCCAGCTTGCGAGTTGCATCGCGAATTTCGGCCAGCACCGGTTGAGTCAGACTGAACGGTGGGATGCAGCACGCCGAGTCGCCGGAGTGAACACCGGCTTCTTCGATGTGTTCCATGATTCCCATGATCACGCAGTCGTTGCCGTCACTGATGGCGTCGACGTCGACTTCAGTGGCGTCTTCGAGGAATCGATCGATCAGCACCGGTTGACCATCGGCGACGATGAAAGCTTCGGCAACGTAGCGAGCGAACTGGGCGTTGTCGTAGCAGATTTCCATCGCGCGGCCGCCGAGCACGAAGCTGGGGCGGACGAGGGCGGGATAGCCGATTCGTTTGGCTTCCACGCGCGCTTCGTCCATGTTGCGAGCGATGCCCGATGGCGGTTGCCGCAGGCCGAGTTCGTCGATCAGGCTGCTGAACAATTCGCGATCCTCGGCCGCGTCGATGGTGTCGACACTGGTGCCGATGATCGGCACACCGGCTTGTTCCAATCCACGCGCCAAGTTGAGTGGGGTTTGACCGCCGAACTGGACGATCACGCCGTCGGGCTGCATTGCATCGCAGATGTTCAGCACGTCTTCGATGGTCAAGGGCTCGAAGAACAGGATGTCCGAGGTGTCGTAGTCGGTGCTAACGGTTTCCGGGTTGCTGTTGACCATGATCGATTCGATGCCCATCTCTTGCAGGGCAAACGAAGCGTGGCAGCAGCAGTAATCAAACTCGATGCCCTGGCCAATTCGGTTGGGGCCACCACCCAAAATCACGACTCGTTTCTTGTCGCCTTTGGCTGGCACTTCGGTTTCGGATTCGTAGGTGCTGTAGTAATACGGTGTGAAGGCTTCGAACTCAGCCGCACAGGTATCGACACTCTTGTAGACCGGGCGAATGCCCAGTTCCAAGCGTTTGGCACGCACTTGTGATTCTGTCTTGGACGTGATCGTCGCGATTTGACGATCCGAGAACCCACGACGTTTGGCGTCTCGCATGGTGTCCGCATCGATGGCGTCCAGCTTGCCAATCGAGCGGAGGTTGTCTTCGGTTTCGATCAATTGTTGCAGGTGATCCAAGAACCACGGGTCGATGTTGGTCAGCGAGTGGATCTCAGCCGCGGTCATCCCGTCTTTGAACGCGTAGCGAATGTAGAAAACGCGTTCTGAACCAGGAATCGACAGCTTCGAGCGAATTTCGTCGCGGCTGGGTTGGTCTTCGGTTCCCCAGAGATCCTTGGGGTCGCTGCCGAATCCAAACGCACCGACTTCCAGTCCTCGCAGAGCTTTCTGGAAGGATTCCTGGAACGTGCGGCCGATGGACATGGTTTCGCCGACCGATTTCATCTGCGTGGTCAGCGTCGCGTCGGCTTCGGGGAACTTCTCGAACGCGAATCGCGGCATCTTGGTGACGACGTAGTCGATCGTCGGTTCGAAGCAGGCTTTGGTTTTTTGAGTGATGTCGTTGGGCAATTCCCACAAGCGATAACCCACGGCCAACTTCGCCGCGATTTTCGCAATCGGGAAGCCAGTCGCTTTGCTGGCCAGAGCCGAGCTGCGGCTGACTCGCGGGTTCATTTCAATCACGATCATTCGGCCCGTGTCAGGCTCGATCGCAAATTGAATGTTGCTGCCGCCAGTTTCGACGCCAATCTCCCGGATGACTGCCATCGAGGCGTCGCGCATCCGTTGGTATTCTTTGTCGCTCAGCGTTTGAGCGGGGGCGACGGTGATCGAGTCACCGGTGTGAACGCCCATGGGGTCAAAGTTTTCGATGGCGCAGATGATCACGACGTTGTCGTCGCGGTCACGCATGACTTCCATCTCGTACTCTTTCCAGCCGATGATCGATTCTTCGATCAAGACTTCCGTCACGGGCGATTGGTCCAGCCCGTTTTGCACCAACGAGTCGAAGTCGTCTTTGTTGTAGGCAATCGCTGAGCCACTGCCGCCCATTGTGAACGAAGGTCGGACGACGGCGGGCAAGCCCACTTCTGCGAGGGCTTTGCGTGCGTCGGCAAGCGTTCGGACGGTGAAACCGTTGCAGACGTCCAGACCGATTTTGTCCATCGCCTGTTTGAACTGCTCGCGTTCTTCCGCTTTGGCAATGACCTTGGCGTTGGCGGCGATCATTTCAACGCCGTATTTTTCCAGCACACCGTTGGCGTCCAAGTCCATCGCGACGTTGAGGCCGGTTTGGCCGCCGAGGGTTGGCAGCAATGCATCGGGGCGTTCTTTGGCGATGACCTTTTCGACCATCTGCCAGGTCAACGGTTCGATGTACGTTGCGTCAGCGGTCGCCGGGTCGGTCATGATCGTCGCTGGGTTGCTGTTGACCAGCACGACCTCATAACCCTCTTCACGCAATGCTTTGCAGGCCTGCGTTCCCGAGTAATCGAATTCGCAAGCTTGGCCGATCACGATCGGGCCACTACCAATGAGCAGAATCTTCTTGATGTCGTCGCGACGCGGCACGGAAACGATCCCAAAAGAGGGCGGAGGGGCTCGAATGGCTGGCGATTCGGTCGAGAGCCCACCAGCTGTGGGGGCCCTGATTCAACGACGCCTGCCGTGAAAATTTCGGGAAGGATAACACGGTTTGTCCTCGGCGCAGAGGACCGGGATCCGATCAAAATCGATTCGTCGCGAACTCTTGCTCGGATTCACGTTGCGAGCCCAGATTGGCGGGCAATTTCTCCGTGAGACGAATGTTCACATCGCGATGATCATTTCGAGAAACTCGAGTTCCGTCATGATTTTCAGAGACGCCCCCTCGGCGGCCAATTGGCGAGCGGTGGCTTCTTTCGTGCTCATCGTGCGCCCCGCCTGGATCGTTCGCGAATCGAGTTCACCCACCACGACCAGGTCCGTTTTTCGCGACACGTTGGTTTGGCATTTTCCACCGCAATGCGAGGTCAGTAATTCGGCTTCCTCTCGCTGCAGTTTGTGCAGGACGCCGGTGAAGACGACTTTTCGACCTTCCAGCGGACGGATGAAATCCGCTCGAATCATCAGTCGCTGCAGGTCGACCCCGCTGCCACCGATCCCACAGGTTCGCGGTGCGGCGGCAGTCGACGGTGTGGAATCGGGGACGGTTGAGCCTGCGATCACGACTTCCGGTGTTCGCAATCCGGAACGCTGTGGCGAGGACTTGCGCTTCGTTGACGCTCGCCGGGTGGTCGGGCCTTGCTTGCCCCATTCGCCAGCGGTGCCCCGCGAAAGGGAAAGCTTGGCTTCCAATTCTTCGAGGCTGGTCGCGCCCGAGTCTTCCGCTGCGGCCAAAGCAATTTTGGCGCAGGCGATCGAATCTTCGAGGGCATCGTGGTGACGGAACCGAATGCCCAACCAATCCGACAACGGTTTCAAACCAAACCGAGGTTGCTGCGGCCAAGTCCGCCGAGCGATCGCTCGCGTGCAACTGTACTGCATGTCCGGAACGGGATGATCATGCGATTCCAAGCAGGCCATCAACACGCCGAGATCAAAGCTGGCGTTGTGAGCGATCAAGCAATCGTCGCCGAGCGTGGATTGGATGTCTGGCCACAGTTCACCAAATTCAGATTCGTCACGGACCATGCCGGGGGTGATGCCGTGGATCTGAATGTTGGCCGGTGAAAACACAAACGGTCGCGGCCGAATCAGCCAGCTTGCCGAGTCAACGATCTCGCCGCCGCGAACACGGACCGCCGCCAGTTGGCAAGCACTGTCGGAGCGACGTGTCGCCGTTTCAAAATCGATTGCGGTGAAATCCATGACGCAGTTCTAAGTCCGCTCGCTTTGGGAGTGTCCTGGATTGCTCCGCAATCCAGCATGGCGTGTGCTCCAAAATCCTAATGCCGCCGGAACCAATTGACCATGCTTGATCTCTCCATGCGTCAGTGTTCTCGAGGCTTCCGAACCGGGCGATCCACGAGAACTCCGCCGGAGCCATGCCTGCAAACTCGCCCCGGACGGGGCCGTCGTGAATGAAGGACGTGTCTCGACTTGGTTTGGGCAACACCGTCTTCGACCCATTTCAAACCACGGTGAATCGTCGAGGGGGTGCGATTCACGATTTGGAATCAAGCCAGAATGTCGTGGATGACGTGGGCTTCTTCCACGCCCGTCAAACGTTGATCCAGTCCAAGGAACGGGAACGTCAATCGTTCGTGATCGATTCCCAATTGGTGCAGGATGGTGGCGTTGAAATCTCGCACATGAACCGGGTTCTCGACCACGTTGTAGCTGAAGTCGTCGGTGACACCGTGGGCGATGCCGCCTTTGACACCGCCGCCGGCCATCCAAGTGGTGAAGCAACGTGGATGGTGATCGCGTCCGTAATCCTTGTGCGTCAGTTTGCCTTGGCAATAGGTGGTGCGTCCAAACTCGCCCGCGAACACGACCAGTGTGTCGTCGAGCATCCCGCGTTGCCGCAGATCGCGAATCAGTGCGGCACAGGGTTGATCGACATCGTAGGCTTGGCCGCGAATTTTCTTGGGCAGGTGCGAGTGGTGATCCCATCCGCGGTGGAACAGTTGCACAAATCGCACGTCGCGTTCGACCATTCGGCGGGCCATCAAACAGTTGCGAGCGAACGACCCGCTCTTGTGAACTTCGGGACCATACATCGCCAAGGTGTCTTCGGTTTCTTGGCTCAGGTCCGTCAGTTCGGGCACCGAGGCTTGCATCCGAAAGGCCATCTCTTGTTGAGCGATCGTCGTCAGGATTTCGGGGTCGCCGCTTTGCTGCATGTGTTGGTGATTGAGGTCCGTGACCAGCTCCAGCATTTTTTGCCGACTTTCCCGGTTCACCCCTTGGGGATTGGAGAGGAACAAAACCGGATCACCGGAGGGTTGGAACGAGACGCCTTGATGCTTCGATGGCAAGTAACCCGATCCCCACAAGCGACTGTAGAGAGCTTGGATGTTGGCTTTGTCACCGCTCCAAAACGCGGAGTTGAGAACGATGAAATCGGGCAGGTTTTCATTCATCCGGCCGAGGCCGTAGCTCAGCCAAGATCCCAAGCTCGCTTTGCCAGGGATCTCGGATCCGGTGCAGAACAGCGTTTTGCCGGGGTCGTGATTGATCGCATCGGTGTGGGTGGACCGAATCAGGCAGATGTCATCGATCACCGTCCCCAGGTGCGGCAGCAGTTCGCTGAGGTGGATCCCGTTTTCGCCATGTCGTGAGAACTCAAACATCGACGGTGCGATGATTTGCTCCTGGCCCCGGGTCATCGCCGTGACGCGTTGCCCGTTGCTGACGCTGGGCGGCAGCGGTTGCTTGAACTGCTTGGCGAGCTCCGGTTTGTAATCGAACAAATCCATTTGGCTGGGGGCACCCGCCATGAACAGAAAGATCACCCGCTTGGCTTTGGCGGGAAAATGCAGGCCCGCCATCTCACCCGCTTTCGAATCCGCTGCCGCCGGCTTCTTCGCCGAACTGGCTTCATTGGCTTGGGCTCGCGCGACGATCGACCCCAGTGCGGCGGCTCCCAGTCCCATCCCGGTGTGCTGCAGGAACTGGCGCCGACCGGACAGGTTGGCGAGCGTTTGAAGGGCAGGGTTTTGAGTGACGTTCATGGCGAGGTCAAATGAGAGGCAGGTCGAATTCGGCGAGTTGGCTTGCGAGATCAAACGGGAGGTCATTCCCGTGTTCGAACGCAGTCCAGATTCAAGATGGAATGGACCACCATCGTCCATGCGGCCAAGCGGATTTGGTCGGGCACGGACGTCACGGACTGGACGGTTGGGGCCGTGCATCGTTGCACGAGCGCGGTGGCCTCGGCTGGCTGTGATTCATACAACGCTTGAAAGGTGTCGAGCGATTGTGACAACGACTCGAGAGCCGCGTCGGTGGGCGGTCGCGACGTGATCGCTTCGTAAGCCGCGGCCAGACGCTTTTGATTTTCGCTGTCGTCCGCGTTCCAGGTTTCCTTGTCGAGCAAGCGTTGGGCGAACGCCGTGGTCGCGCTGAAAAACTGAGGCTCGTTCATCATCAGCAACGCTTGCAGCGGCGTGTTGGTGCGCTCTCGTCTGGCAATGCAACTGTCGCGATTGGGAGCGTCGAAGATGGTCATTTGCGGCGGTGGCAAACCTCGTTTCCAAAACGTGTAAACGCTTCGTCGAACCGTGTTTTCGCCCGAATCGGGGACGTAGCTGTTGGGGTAAGAAGTTGGCATCGCAACGATCTTCCACAGACCTTCCGGTTGTGGTGGTTTGACGCTCTTGCCGTACATCGTGGGGCTGAGCAGTCCACAGACGGAAAGCACTTGGTCACGAATGACTTCGGCATCCAGTCGATAACGCGACCCACGAGCGAGCCAACGGTTCTGCGGGTCGGACTCGTAGGCGTCCGACGGTGCGATCGACGATTGCTGGTAGGCCTTGGTGTGGACGATCGAACGCATCAAGGCTTGCACGTTCCATCCCGTTTCGACGAAGTCGATGGCCAAGTGATCGAGCAACTTGGGGTGCGAGGGCGGTTGTCCTTGGGCGCCGAAGTCCTCGGAGGTCTTGACCAGCCCCACGCCGAACAGTTGCTGCCAAAAACGATTGACTGCGACCCGCGCGGTCAGCGGGTTGGAAGGATCGACCATCCAACGCGCCAGATCCATCCGCGTTTGGGTGGCGTTTGGATCATCTTTCGTGGGCATCGGTGGCAAGAACGACGGCGTGTCGCGGGGCACCACTTCGCCAGGAGCATCGTAAGCACCGCGGATCAGGATGTGAGCCGGGCGGATTTCCGCTCGTTCTTTCATCACGAGCGTCGCGGGAACGTTCACTAGAACGCTGTCGCGTTCTTGGTTCAGCTTCGCGATCGCGGCTTGGACCTGCTGCCGTTTTTGCTTGCGCTCTTCCGGTGACATTTCTGGCTCGGCCCTCCCCTCGCTTCGCTCGACCCTCCCAGAGGGAGGGTGAAGTTTGGAAGCGTCGGAGGTCGTGACGCTCGAACTTGGTTCGGCGTTTTTGTCGCTCGTCACCTTTTCTGCAGCCGGGGCTGCTTGTGGGGGTGGTTCCGGTTTGGGTTGCAGAGCTTTGGCTTCGGATTGCAAGCGAGCGATCTCGTCGTTCAGGCGAGTCAACGTTTGAGCTTGTTCGTCCGAGGGAAACTCAATGAACGGCGGTTGCAGCCCGCGTTGGAAATCGGTGCCCCGACGTCCGCCCGTCTCAGGGCCGCCATCAAAGTTGTTGAAGAACGCGTACAGCGAGTAAAAGTCTTTCTGCGAGATCGGATCGTATTTGTGATCGTGGCAAACGGCACACTGCAGGGTCAGCCCCATGAAGGCGGTCCCCACCGCCGAAACCCGGTCGACCACATTTTTCATGAAGCTTTCTTCGGGCAGCGCTGTTCCGCGATCGATGATCAAGTGCAGTCGGTTGAAGCCCGAAGCGATCAATTGATCGACGCTGGGATCGGGATGCAGGTCGCCGGCGATCTGATCCACCATGAATTGGTCAAACGGCAAGTTCTCATTGAACGAACGGATCACCCAATCGCGATACGGCGTCATCTCGCGGTAGTGATCGTGGTGCATCCCGTTGGTGTCCGCGAACCGGACGAGGTCCAGCCAGTAGCGGGCCATGTGCTCGCCAAACGCGGGCTTGGCAATCAAGCGATCAACGAGGTCTTGGTAGGCGGTTTTCGAGTCGTCGTTCAGAAACGCTTTGATCTCATCGGCAGTCGGGGGCAACCCGGTGAGGTCCAGCGACAGGCGACGGATCAGCGTTCGCCGGTCAGCTCGGGGGCGCGGTGTCAGCCCTTTGGATTCCATTTTGGATCGCACGAAGCGATCGATGGGGGAGGTCCAGTCGGCGTCCACCAACTCGGGCAACGCAGGCGGGGTTGGTGCGACGAATGACCAGTGGGCTTCGTACGGTGCCCCTTGCTCGATCCATTGTTTCAGAATCGCGATCTGCTCGGGGTTCAGCGGTTTGTGCATGTCCGGTGGCGGCATGATCGATTCGGGATCTTCCGACCCGATCCGCACCAGCACTTCGTCCAGGTCGGCTTCGCCCTCAACATCCAAGCGGAATCCCGCGGCATTGTGGTTTTCATCGGGACCGTGGCATGCGAAGCAGTGGTTCGAAAGAATCGGACGCACGTCTTCCTGGAAGGAAACCTCCTGGGTGACGGTTTCTTCCGCGGTGGCCACCGAGCAGCAGGTGAGAAGGATCGCCATGCCGAACGCCATGGCAATCGGATTCGCAGTCATGAAAACCACGGAGGGCAAGGACGCAGGCATTCGCGAGGCGGGGGTGCGAGGAGCGAATTGGGAGGGCAGGAATCTCATTTTGGTCGACTGGCAGCCAAGTCGCAACTGAATCGGGTGCCCAGGCGGTGCGATGTGGCCAGGATTGCTGTGTTTCAGGGAGGCCGATTTACAACCTGCAGAGGGGCCGGCCGGCCTCGGTTCAGCCAGGGTTTTGCTCGGGAAACGGAGTCCGGAGCGATGGCTGCCTGGGGACGAAAGAATCGTGAAACTCAAGGTGAACTCGAACTGAACTTCTGCTGTCCCCCCCTGAACCGCTATTCTTGGCAGTCGATTCGCGACTTCGTATCTCGCGACCCATCCTTGTTCAGAAAGAAAATTGTCTGATGTCCTCTGATTCCCCCTCGCCTTCCGCCTCCTCCTCTTCCCAGGCCGCTGAAGTTCAAGTCCGTTTGCCGGACGGTTCGCTGAAGACCCAGCCTGCTGACGCCACTGCGATGGACGTCGCAAAAGAAATCAGCGAAGGCCTTGCCCGCAGCGTCGTGGCAGCCGAAGTGGACGGCACAATCGTCGATTCGTTTCGTCCGCTCGGCGAAATTGCCGATGATGAAAACGTGGTTCCGCTTCGTCTGCTGACCACGCGTGATGAATCGGCGCTGGATGTCCTGCGTCACTCCGCGGCCCACGTGATGGCTCGCGCGATCATGCGGATCTACAAAGGCGTTTCGCTGGCGTTCGGTCCGACCACCTCCGGTGGTTTTTATTACGACTTCGATATGCCGGAGAAAATCAGCGAGGATGATTTTCCAAAGATCGAAGCGGAAATCAAAAAGATCATCAAAGCCAAAGAACCGTTCGAACGCTTTGTGCTCGATCGCGACGAAGCCCGCAAGCTTTGCGATGACCTCGATCAAGATTTGAAGGTCGAACACATCGAAACCGGTTTGGGCGACCAAGCCACGGTCAGCTTCTATCGCCAAGGCGAGTTCGTTGACCTTTGCCGCGGACCCCACATTCCTCACGCCGGAATGATCAAAGCGATCAAACTGCTGAGTGTCGCTGGTGCCTACTGGAAAGGCGATGCCTCCGGCCGTCAGTTGCAACGGGTCTACGGCACCGCGTTCTTCGACAAGAAAGAACTGACCAGCTACCTCGAACAACTGGAGGAAGCCAAACGCCGCGATCACCGCGTGCTGGGCAAACAGCACGGCTTGTTCGCAATCAGTCCTGAAGTCGGCCAAGGTCTGTGCCTGTGGTTGCCCAAGGGGGCTCGTGTTCGCGTCACCCTGGAAGACTTCTTGCGTCGCGAATTGCTTTCGCGTGGTTACGATCCGGTGTACAGCCCGCACATTGGTCGCGTGGAAATGTACGAAACCAGCGGCCACTTCCCCTACTACCGCGACAGTCAGTTCGCACCGTTGTTCGGCAGCGAAGTGGGCGGGTTGCTGGATGCTTGGAGCACTCGTTTGGACAAGGATGACTTGTCCAAGGATGACGAAGACAAGTTGGTCGCCGCGGCGGAAGTCTTTGGCGTCAAACTGCCCGACTACAAACCGTCTGCATCGAAAGACGCGAAAAAGGATGTGCTGCATCGTTGGCAACTCAATCATGAGCGGTACTTGCTCAAACCGATGAACTGCCCGCACCACTGTCAGATCTTTGGTGCTCAGCCACGATCGTATCGGCAGTTGCCGTTGCGGTTGTTCGAGTTCGGAACCGTTTACCGTCACGAGCAAACCGGCGAACTGAACGGGATGATGCGGGTGCGTGGACTGACGCAAGACGATGCACACATCTTCTGCACCGCCGATCAAGTCGAAGAGGAATTCCGGGCGACGATCGAACTGACCAAATTCGTGCTCGAGTCCGTTGGGCTGGACGATTACCGCGTGCAGTTGTCGCTGCGGGATCCCGACAGCAGCAAGTACGTCGGCAGCGAAGAGAACTGGGATCACGCCGAAGGTGCTCTGCGAGGTGTGCTGGAACAATCCGGTTTGTCGTTCAACGAAGAGCCCGGCGAAGCGGCGTTCTATGGCCCCAAGGCCGACTTCATGGTGCGTGACTGCATCGGTCGTTCCTGGCAGTTGGGAACCGTGCAGTTGGATTACAACCTGCCCGAACGTTTCAAGCTGGAATACAAAGGCAACGACAACGCGACTCACCGACCGGTGATGATCCACCGGGCACCGTTTGGTTCGCTGGAACGATTCACCGGAATGTTGATCGAGCACTTTGCTGGCGCGTTCCCGATGTGGTTGTCACCCGAGCAAATTCGTGTGCTGCCGTTGTCGGACAAATCCGTCGAATACGCGACCGCGGTGGCGAAGCAATTCGACGAAGCCGGGTTCAAGGTCACGGTCGATGCCTCCGACGGCAAGGTCCAAGCCAAGATTCGCAACGCCCAAATCGACTTGGTCAACTACATGGCTGTGGTGGGGCCGAAGGAAGCCGAGTCGGGACAGGTCGCGCTGCGTGACCGAATCGAAGGCGACCTGGGATCGATGCCGATCAAAGAAGCCATCGCGCGTCTGCAAAAAGAAGTCGAGACGCGTCAGGTTCGCCAAGCCGTCAAAGGCAGCACCGTTTCGATCGCCGAATCCGGCGGCGCCGCCACGGATTATTGATCGAGGGTTTTCCGTCGCCGGCGGTCTCCGCGAATGGTCTTGCGTGTTCGGACGATCCAACAACCGCGGAGCGGTGACATTCGTCAGCCTCGGGTTTCAACCCGAGGTTTGGAGTGGCAGCACGAAGACCGGCCAGCCGCGGAGCGGCGACAGGTGTTTGCGACGTGTTTCCGGCTGCCGTCACTCTGCGACTCGGGTGGCGCCGGTGGCGTCACGAGACCTTGGGTTGAAACCCAAGGCTATCGGCTGCCGTCGCTCCGCGACTGATTGTGCCGAAGACTGAACCGCGGAGCGGTGCATTCGTCAGCTTCGGGTTTCAACCCGAGGTTTCGGGCGGTAACACCGAAGACCGGCCAGCCGCGGAGCGGCGACAGGTGTTGCGACGTGTTTCCGGCTGTCGTCGCTCCGCGACTTGGGTGGCGCGGGTGGCGTCACGAGACCTTGGGTTGAAACCCAAGGCTATCGGCTGCCGTCGCTCTGCGACTGGTTGCGCCGGGGACTGAACCGCGGAGCGGTGACATCTGTCAGCCTCGGGTTTCAACCCGAGGTTTCGGGCGGTAACACCGAAGACCGTCCAGCCGCGGAGCGGCGACAGGTGTTTGCGAGGTGTCTCCAGCTGCCGTCGCTCTGCGACTTGGGTGGCGCGGGTGGCGTCACGAGACCTTGGGTTGAAACCCAAGGCTATCGGCTGCCGTCGCTCTGCGACTGGTTGGGCCGAAGACTGAACCGCGGAGCGGTGACATTCGTCAGCCTCGGGTTTCAACCCGAGGTTTGGAGTGGCAGCACGAAGACCGGCCAGCCGCGGAGCGGCGACAGATGTTTGCGACGTGTTTCCGGCTGTCGTCGCTCCACGACTTGGGTGGCGCGGGTGGCGTCACGAGACCTTGGGTTGAAACCCAAGGCTATCGGCTGCCGTCGCTCCACGACTGGTTGTGTCGGGGACTGAACCGCGGAGCGGTGACATCTGTCAGCCTCGGGTTTCAACCCGAGGTTTGGGCGGCAGCACGAAGACCGGCAAGCCGCGGAGTGGCGACAGGTGTTTGCGACGTGTTTCCGGCTGCCGTCGCTCTGCGACTGGTTGCGCCGGGGACTGAACCGCGGAGCGGTGACATTCGTCAGCCTCGGGTTTCAACCCGAGGTTTGGAGTGGCAGCACGAAGACCGGCCAGCCGCGGAGCGGCGACAGGTGTTTGCGACGTGTTTTCGGCTGCCGTCACTCTGCGACTCGGGTGGCGCGGGTGGCGTCACGAGACCTTGGGTTGAAACCCAAGGCTATCGGCTGACGTCGCTCCGCGACTGGTTGGGCCGGATCCGTTCGTGACTGATCTGATCGCGACCGATCGATTCGCGACTGGTTGTGCGGGGGACTGAACCGCGGAGCGGTGCCCGCCTCAGGCCGAGGCGATGGCTTGCCAGAGCGAGGCCGAGGCTTGGATGCCTCGGTGGAAATCCTCGAGCGAGAACTTTTCATTGGGGCTGTGAGCGGCATCGTCGTTTTGGCCCCAGCCGAGCAGCAGGCAGTCGCAGTCCAGAACTTCTTGGAACCGCGCCAGGATCGGAATCGAGCCGCCTTCGCGAATCATCACGGGCGGCGTTCCGAAGGCCTTTTCGACGGCGACGCTGGCTGCCTTGGCGTAGCGACTGTTGGCATCCGCCAGCATGGCACCGGCACCGTGATCGGGTTTCAACGTCCAGCGAATGCCTGGTGGGCAATGACGCTCTAGGTGGGATTCGATCAACCCGGTCAAACGTTTCGGGTCTTGGTTGGGCACCAGTCGAAAGCTGAATTTCGCGGACGCTTTGGCTGGCAACACGGTTTTCACGCCTTCGCCTTGATGCCCTGACGTCAGGCCGTTGATGTCCAGCGATGGACGAGCCCAGCGTCGTTCGTCGGTGGTGTAGCCCGCTTCGCCGTGCAGTTCGGAGGCACCGACGCTGTTGGCGAATTCAGCGTCGTCGGCACCGAGCTGCTTCCAGGCTTGGCGTTCGATTTCGGGAATCGCGGCGACATCGTCATACAGTCCGTCGATCGCAATTTTTCCGTCAGTGTCTTTCATGCTGGCCAGCAACTGGCACAGGGCCATGGCGGGGTTGGCGACTGCGCCGCCGAAACTGCCGCTGTGCAAATCGTGGCTGGGGCCATCGACGAACAACTCGTACGTCGCGATCCCACGCAATCCGCACGTGACGGCGGGACGGCCGGGGCCGTACTGGCTGCTGTCGCTGACCACGACGACGTCGCAGGCCAGCTTTTCAGCGAGCTGAGGCAACCATTCGTCCAGGTTCTTGCTGCCGACTTCCTCTTCGCCTTCGATCAGGAATTTGATCTGCAACGGCAGAGCTTGTCCGCTGGCCAGCCAGTCACAAACGCTGTGGATGTGCGTCAGGACTTGGCCTTTGTCGTCCGTCGCACCGCGAGCAAAGACTTTGCCGTCGCGGACCACGGGTTCGAACGGTGGGCTGGTCCACAGTTCCAGGGGTTCCGGTGGCTGAACGTCGTAGTGTCCGTAGACCAGGGCCACGGGGGCGCCCGGGACGGGTGGGGTGGAGGCGACTAGCAGGGGGAACCCGTTGGTGGAGATGGATTCGGTCTGCAGGCCGGCCGCGTTCATTTTTTCCCGCAGCCAATCGGCGGCACGCTGCACATCGTCGTGGCGAGACGAGTCACTGCTGATGCTGGGGATCTTCAACCACTCGATCAACTCCGCTTCGTGACGCTGCTTTCCCTCGTCCAGTCGCGACTGAACCTCCGTGGGCAAGGGGGAGGCGGAGGGAGTGGCAGGGGTGGAAGATTGTTCGGGTTGGGACATTGATTTGCATTGCGAAAGAGAATCAAGCGGCGTGCCCTCGAATACGGAAAAATCCGTAATTGAGGACTAACAGGTCTATCTGGACGTCCTTACAATAGCACTTCGCAAACCAAAACAGGACCACCAAGCGGCAGGGTAACACGCCGCTGATTGCACCAGATTTCAAGAGGAGCTGTTGGAAGCATGTCCGATTATTCCGCCGCCGTTGCCGAGCCCGATGTGGTCACGGAAGAAGAACAATGCAGCGACCGCAAGCCAAAACGGCAACCGCCTTATCACGTCATTCTGTGGGACGACACCGACCACAGCTATGACTATGTGATTTCGATGATGAAGCGTTTGTTCCGCATGCCCATCGAAAAAGGCTATCAAGTCGCAAAAGAGGTTGACAAAAGTGGCCGTGCGATTTGTATGACCACCACGTTGGAACTGGCGGAACTGAAACGCGATCAAATCCACGCGTTTGGCAAAGACGAACAATTGGACCGTTGCAAAGGCAGCATGACTGCCACCATTGAACCGGCTCGTGGCTGAACGAGCCCGAGGCTGAACAGGCATTCTTTTCTGATGACGGCGAAAATTCGAACCCGCACACTGGGCTGCAAGGTCAACCAGTACGAAACCGAACTGGTGCGACAGGGCCTGCAAACGATCGGGTACGAAGACGCCAGGGATGGTGAATCGGCCGATCTGTGCATCGTCAACACGTGCACGGTCACGGAAACGGGCGACGCGAAAAGTCGGCAAGTTGTCCGGCGGTTGCATCGCGAAAATCCCGACGCTCGAATCGTGGTCATGGGCTGTTACGCCACGCGGGCTCCCGAGGAAGTCGGGGCTCTGCCCGGCGTGGTCGAAGTCCTGACCGACAAACGAGAACTGGGCGATTTGATGGGCCGCTTCGGCGTCATCGATGTGCCCACCGGTTTGTCCGGGTTCGCTGGTCGAAAACGAGCCTATGTGAAGGTCCAAGACGGATGCTTGCTTCGCTGCAGTTACTGCATCATCCCGATGGTGCGTCCGAAGTTGCATTCCCGACCCAGCCAAGAGATTGTCGACGAGGTCACTCGGTTGGTCGACGCGGGACACCGCGAAGTCATCCTGACCGGCATTCACTTGGGCCACTACGGAGTCGACTGGAACCGCAACAAGCCTCGTGAAGAATGGGTGCGGCTGGCGCACTTGGTCAAAGACCTGTGCCAGATCCCCGGCCAATTCCGAATTCGAATGAGCAGCATCGAGGCAACCGAGGTCACGCGAGAATTGATTGGCGTGATGGCCGAGTTCCCCGACAAGGTCGTGCCGCACCTGCACCTGTGCTTGCAATCGGGAAGCGATTCCGTCCTGCGTCGCATGCGACGTCGCTGGGGCACGAAGATGTTTCTCGACCGTTGCCGTCTGGTTCGCGAATCGTTGGACCGACCCGCGATCACGACGGACATCATCGCGGGATTCCCCGGTGAAACCGAAGAGGAATTCGAGCAAACATTGCAGACCTGTCGCCAAGCGGGTTTCTCAAAGATTCATGCGTTCCCGTTTTCGGCTCGTCGCGGGACTCCCGCCGCCGAACGCGACGACCAACTCGACAAAGGTTTGATCTCCGAGCGAGTCGACCGGTTGGGGGAAGTCGAAGCCGAACTGCGAGACGAATATCACCGCTCGTTGCTGGGCACGAACGTGGAGTTGTTGGTCGAGGAAGTGACACCCGACGGGCGACTGCAAGGCACGACGTGTCGCTACGCACCTGCCTCGCTGGATCGTCCTCGCCAAGCCGAAGACGCGGACGCACTGCGTGAAAATGACTTGGTCACCGCGCGAGTGGTTGGCATCCAAGACGATCGATTGGAACTGACGCTGCATCGCAGCGAAGTCTTCGGGTAGCGAAACTCGTCAAGAGTTTCGATTTGCATTCTGGATTGCCGAAAGTCTTGACGACTTCTGCTCCGGCCAGAACCTCCATTCCTATTTGAGACACAGCAATCGCGTGAATTCACTGCCTCGCAAGGACGACGTTGCCACCGTCGATGAGCTGAAAGCGATCGTGCATCAGTTCGTCGATGAACGAAATTGGCATGAGTTCCACCAGCCCAAGAATCTGGTGATGTCACTGGCGATTGAAACCGCCGAGTTGATGGAGCATTTTCAGTGGTTGACGCCGGAAGAATCCGCTCGCGTGAAGGACGACGAGCAGAAGCTTCATGAGGTCGGCGAAGAGGTCGCCGATTGTTTGGCGTATCTGCTGGCGATCGCGAACAAGTTGGACATCGATTTGGCGACCACGCTGCGGGCCAAAATGATCCGCAACGCGGTCAAGTATCCGGCCCCGAACGACGCGTAGGCCAGGTTCCTCGTCGCCGGATTCGCCAGAATTCGGTCTCGCAACTGTTCGCCCGCCTGAAGACCGAATTCTTGGCGAATCCGGCTACCTGTAGGCCAGGTCTTACCTGGCGATGGTGATTGGCCGGTGAGACTCGACCTTGTGAAGTTCGTCGTTGACGCCTCGCTTTGTTCCAAAGCGTCGGCGTGGGAGCCATGTGGGACATGGCCTACGGGCGCCAACCGAATTCTGGCGAATCCGGCTACGGTTGGTTTGCCGGCTTGGCTTACGAACCGACGTAGCGATCGTAAATTGATCTCGCATGAGGGATGTCACGGACGCCGCTGATCACGGCTCGGCCGTCGCGAAAGAGCGTCAGGGTTTGGTCGTCGGGCAATTGAAGACGCGTGAAAAAGCGGGTTGCTTGGACCGGCGCGACGCTGTTCCAACGCTCGGCAATCTTGGCCAGGTCGATCCGGTGACTTCCGCCGGGAATTTGAACCGCGTTGCGGCCGCACAACGTTTCGGCTTGCGAAACGCCCGCTTCCGCTGCATCCAGGAATGCTCGTTGGCCACCTGAGCAAGCCGGGCATTGGCTGGACAGCTGATCGTCGATCGCGATCTCTCGAATTTGGTTGCGCCACAGATCAACCGAGAGCACACGCGGGTTGATCGCAGAGGCGTTGCCCGAGAGATACTTGAGTGCTTCGGAGGATTGCAAGCTGGCGATCAGGTGCGTGGCTGGGCCGATCACTCCTGCGGTATCGCAGGTGGCCACTTCGCTGGGGTCGGGAACCTCGGGGACGAGGCAGCGGAAGCAGGGGGACACGCCGGCGAAGAAACGAACCTGTCCGTTGGCACCGACGCAGCCTCCGTGAACCCAAGGGGTGCCGGTCGAGAGCGACCAATCGTTCAGCAGCAGACGCAGCGTGAAGTTGTCGGCGGCATCGAGAACCAAATCGACGTCGCGAAGGTGTTCCGCGATGTTTGCCGGATGGATGTCCGCGACGACTTCTTCGATCACCACACTGGAATTGATTTCGCGAAGATGACTGGCGGCGGCCTCGGCTTTGGCGAGGGCTTGCTCGGCATCGGATTCCACGTACAGGCTTTGACGCTGCAGGTTGCTCCACTCGATCAGATCACGATCGATCAGACGAATGTGACCGACACCGGCGCGAACGAGCAGTTCCGAAGCGACGGAGCCGAGGGCACCACAGCCGAGGATCGCAACCCGCGCCGATTCAATTTTGGCTTGCCCCGTTTCGCCGATGGGGGCGAATTGCGATTGGCGGAGGTATCGATCGTTTGGGTCGGAGATCGCCATGGAATCAAAGTGCCTATCCGAAAAGGGGGCTGACCCTCTCCGGCGAGCCCGTGAAGAACCGTCTGAAATGAGCCGCTTCCAAAGGGGCAGTCCCCTACCCGGAATGGCTTTCAAGCACAAAGAATGCAAAACGAGTGGGCTTGTAAGCCGGGTTCTGTGCCGATGCGAGCATCGACGGTGACCATTTATCTGTGCACGACGATTGCTCGTCGCCTCCACTGCGACCTACCCGGGTGTCGATAACGAGGCGGGCCGCCTCGATGATGCACCCTGTTTGGTCTAGCTCCGGATGGGGTTTACCAAGCCGATCAAGTCACCCTGATCGCTGGTGCGCTCTTACCGCACCGTTTCACCCTCACCACGCATGACACCGCAAGCGATGTCACCGTTCGGCGGTCTGCTCTCTGCTGCACTTTCCCTAACCTCGCGGCCGGTCGACGTTATCGACCATCCTGCCCTACGGAGCCCGGACTTTCCTCCAGCCGGAAACGCGGGAACCGCGAACCGTGCCAGCGATCACCCCGCCCACTCGTCTTGCAACGACCAGGATAGCATGCCGGCTACTTTGCAACAGCCAAGTTCTGCGAACGCAGTCCGGTCACGTATTCGTGGGCCACGTTCATGACCTCTTTGTTGTAATACGTGTCACGGAAGATCTCCTCGTTGTTGAGAACATCATCGAGTTCCTCTTCTTCGGCTTCCGTTTGGGCTTCGCGTTCGGCCCGGCGACGCAGGAACTCTTCTTCGTTCAGCGAAATGCTCTTTTGGTCTTTTTCGCGAACGTAGAGCTCAATCCGACGCATCAACTCGTTGAATTCCTTGTCCTGTTGGACTCGGTTTGCGGAATTGATTCGCATTTGGTTGAGCAGGCTGTCCGGCGTCATCGCGTACAGGCTATGTTTGGCCAACGGGACCTTGTCGAATTCGAGGGCGTATTCGAGGTCGCCTTCGGCAACGGGGAGCTTGCTGGTCATGCTGGGCAGAACCAAGTCCGCTTCGACGCCTTTGAGCTGAGTGCTCTCTCCGTCGGGCAGGTAGAACTGTTGCAACGTGACTTTGAGAGCCCCGTAATTGGCGTTGTTGCTGCGGAACAGGCTTTGACCGATGTCCATCAGCGTCTGAACCGTGCCTTTGCCGTGGGTGGCCGGGTCTCCGACGACGATCCCGCGGTGGTAGTCTTTGATGGCACCGGCGAAGATTTCGCTGGCACTCGCACTCAGTTTGCTGGTCACGACCACCAAGGGGCCATCCCAAACGGTGCCGCTTTGGTCGTCGGCGTATTGTTGGACCGACCCGTCTGAGTTCTTGACTTGAACCACCGGGCCGCGGTCGATGAACAATCCGGTCAAACTGATCGCTTCGGTCAAGCTGCCGCCACCGTTGCGAGTCAAGTCGAGGACCACGCCACCGACATTTTGTTCCTTGAAGTCTCGCAGGATTCGTTCGACGTCACGGGTGCTGCTGCGGTAGTCCACTTCGTTGCGACGAGCGGCTTCCATGTCCATGTAGAAGCTGGGCAGATTGATGTAGCCAAGCTTGACCTTTCCCTGCCCTGGCATTTCGTGATCGATCACTTCGCCGCGAGCAGCGGAGTCTTCGAGTTCGATGCGAGCGCGAACGATTTTGAAAATCTCTTCGTTGCCTGTGCCACCGGGACGAACGGCCAATCGCACGACGCTGCCAGCCCGACCACGAATCAGCTTGACGACTTCCTTGAGAGGCATTTCCACGATGTCGACCATCTCGCCTTCCGCGTCTTGGCCAACGGCGACGATCACATCGTCTGGCTTCAGTTTGCCGTGCGAGTCAGCCGCTCCGCCTGGGATGACTTGACGCACAACCGTGTTGCCGTCTTTCTCGCCCAAGGAGGCACCGATGCCATCCAGGTTCAGACGCATGCTGATCGCGAAATCTTCGAGCGTCGCAGGCGACATGTAAGTCGAGTGTGGGTCGTAACCGTTGGTCACCGAGGTGAGGAACAGTTCCAACAAATCATCCGAGCTGGTTTGTTTCCAACGGCGAGCGTAACGTGCGTAACGGCGACGCAATTGATCCTTGGCGTCTGCGGTGATTTCTTCCTTGGTCAACTCGGGTTCATCAGTCTCCGAGTCGTCTTTTGTGTCCGCCTTTTCGTTCCGCAAATCCAACAGCGCCAATTTGATCTGACGACGCCAGCGGTCCCGGGCTTCGTCCGCGTTGCGAGCGAACTGGGTGGCATCGCGGTCGATGATGATTTGTTCGTCGCGGGTGAAATCAAAGTCACTGTCGAGCAACTCCATCACCACGGCAACACGTTCATCGACACGCTGAGTGAATCGGCCGTAGATGTAATACGCCAAGCTGAGGTCGCCCAAGCGAACTTGGTCATCCACCACTTCGGAGTAACGTTTGAATTCGTCGACATCGCTCTGCAAGAAATACAGCTTCATCGGGTCGAAGGATTCGAGAAACAAATCCAAAGCTCGACGACTGATTTCGTCATTGAGTTCTCTGCCCGAAACATGATTGCTGGGCATCAGTTTGGCGATCAGCTTCGCGATCACTTTGTCCTGAGGCGTGGGCTGCGGAGGAGCGACTTGTTCCGGTGCGGCCCGCTCGACGACTTGTTCCTGCGCGGCGGCGGGTTGTGGAAGCGGTGTGGAACCGATGCACCCCACCGCGAGGAACGCGACGGGAAGGATTTGACGAAACGACATAGATCACGATCGGGTAAAAGGAAAAACCGACAGAGGTTGGAGGAATGCGTGCCTACCAAAATAGGGCATTCAGGCAGCTTGCGCGCGTCCGTCCAGTTCGATGTTAGGAGTGTGGCGAAAAAACGGCAACCTTGATTTCCCAATGTCCCCACAGGACCTGGTCCCGCTGGTGGCGTTCGGAACGACCTACGATCTCAGGCAGGGGGCGGCTGATTTCACCTTGTTAATTCGGTTCAACCCCGCCGGTGGTTCAAAGGTCACGAGGCAATCGCCATTTTTCTGGTGGCCAAAGGACCAGCGTTCCGTATTCAGTCTCTCGCTCCGTCAAGCGATCGAACCCGTCCCGCAGCGGATCGGTGGCGTAGTGATAGGCGGACGCCACCCAGGTTTGCGGCAAACCAACCTGATTGACTGGTTTCTGGTGGGAGGGTGCGACCAGATTGGCTTGCAATTCAACGCGGTCGTACAAATTGGGGTGTCCCGGTTGATTTGTCACCTCAATTTCATCCAGGACTGCGGTCACTCGCTGAGCATCTGGCTTCGAAAAGAACCAGCATTCCCCGCCCACACGCTGGTTTCCCGGTCTCAAGGCTGGGTAGTCTTCGCGACCGAACAAGGTCCCCTGAACCCAAGCCGGGTGAACGGCCAGCGGGGTGATCGGCCAACAATGTTGCCGGCACTGACCTCGGCACAGCGTCCCGTAGACAAAGTAAACAACCACCTCATCGGGGTTCTCCGGGATCGTGCCGGCATAGGAAATCGGATTCATTCGGTTCGAACTTGTGTCAACGGATAGAAACGCCGTGCGGATTGGCCCTGGGGGCAGAGCCTGGGCTGATAAAGATGTGCTTCGTCGAGTATTAGCCCATCCGAGGCGAACGCTGACAACTCGGAGAGTTGTGCGACAATGTCGCTCGATTCTCCGAATCGTGAGCGCAAATTGCGTTTCGCTTTGCCAGTGCGAAACAGCCCAAGCCTTCCAGTCGAAGTGATTTTCGTCAGCCCAGGCAGAGACTCGCTGCATTGTTCCCGGGATACGAGTTCTGAAAAGGAAGACAATCGTTTTGGCGTGGGGGATTCATCGCTGATACAATGGGGGATCCCCTTCCGTTGCTGTCTCAGCACCCTCCCCTGCCCACCCGCGATGGCGGAACTGTCGCCGACGAGACTTCACTTGCCGGAGCACCCTTGCCCGTTCGCTTGTCAGCGGTCGGTGAGGTGAGATCACAGCGAGCGGATCTTGGTTGGTCCCGCCGAACAAATTGAATGAAGCCAATGGCTGCCGAATCGTTTTGTCTTCGAAGCTTTTGCTGTCGAACTTCCCTGCCAGTCTTGCTTGTGGGGATGGTGTGGTCACTGGGATCCGCTATTCGGCCGACCTCCGCCGAGGAGGTTTCATTCAATCGAGACATTCGCAGCGTGCTGTCGGACAAGTGCTTTCTTTGCCACGGACCCGATGAATCCACCCGAGAAGCCAGTTTGCGATTGGACCTGCGGGCCGAAGCGATCGAAGGTGGGGCGATCGATCCCGGCGACGCCGATGCCAGCGAGTTGATGGCGCGGATCACCAGCGATGATCCTGACTTGGTCATGCCGCCACCCAGCACCGGCAAGACAATCACAGACAAGGAACGAATCGCGATCCAGCGCTGGATCGATCAGGGTGCCATCTACGAAGAGCATTGGGCGTATGTCCCGCCACGTGTTCCCGAAATACCGAGCGTTTCCAATTCGCAGTGGTGCCGCAACGACATCGATCGATTTGTGCTGGCACGCTTGGAAGCCACCCAGCGTTCCCCCAACCAGCCCGCCGACATCGCAACGTTGACGCGTCGATTGCATTTGGATCTGACGGGCTTGCCGCCCACACTGCAAACGTTGGATCAGCTCGCCTCCGCGGATGATCCCGAGTTGCTGTTGCAACAACTCAGCGACAGCATGTTGGAATCCATCTCGTTCGGTGAACGCTGGGCGCGTTGGTGGCTCGACGCGGCACGCTACGCGGATTCAGCGGGTTACGAAAAGGACATGCAACGCAATGTGTGGTTCTATCGTGATTGGGTCGTCGATGCGATGCACCAAGACATGCCCTACGACCAATTCATCCTGGAACAGATCGCCGGTGACTTGCTGCCCGGTGCCACGCAAAGCCAACGTGTCGCGACTGGGTTTCTACGGAACTCGATGACCAACGAAGAGGGCGGGGCCGACCCCGAACAATTTCGTATCGAAGGCATGTTCGATCGAATGGACGCGATCGGCAAATCAGTGCTTGGCATCACCACCCAGTGTGCTCAATGTCATACGCACAAATACGATCCGATCAGTCACCACGAATACTACGAAATGTTCGCGGCCCTGAATGATTTTCACGAAGCCTGCATCACCGTCTTCACCCCCGAGCAAACGAAACAACGCGAGGACATGCTGTCGTCGATCGAAGCGGCTGAAAAGGCGTTTCAACGCGAACATCCTGAGTGGCGGGAACAGGTGGCCGAGTGGGCTCGGTCGCGATCTGGCAACCACGTCGCCTGGCAAGTGCTGCATCCCACCACGGTTCCGTTCGAAGGCCAGAAGTTCAACGTCTTGGAAGATGGATCGATTGTCAGCGAAAGCTACGCACCCACCAAAGTCAGCAACGACTTCACCCTGGAAACTCACCTGGGCACAATCACCGCGGTTCGACTCGATGCGCTCACGCATCCGCAGTTGCCTCGTGGTGGCCCCGGCCGCAGCATCGATGGCACGGGGGCGTTGTCCGAATTCAAACTCAAAATCACCCCGCTGACCAAAGATGAAAAGGGTGATCCCAAGCCGGCCGTTTGGGTGAAGTTTCATCGCGCGTTCAGCGATGCCAATCCGGCACGCCAGACGTTGAAGCCGCAATACCGCAATCGGGACCCTGATAAAGACACGCGTGTTGTGGGCCCGCCTGAATACGCGATCGATGGCGATGAAGCCACCGCGTGGACCACGGACATCGGGCCCGGACGCAGCAACCAATCTCGTCACATTGTGTTCGTCCCCGAAGAACCCGTCACAATCAACGACCAAGCCGAAGTCACGTTCACGTTGGTGCAAAAGCACGGGGGCTGGAACAGCGATGACAATCAAAACTTCTTGATCGGACGTTATCGCGTCAGCATCACCGACGCGGCTGAATTGCCTGCTTCCTCGGTTCCCACCGAAACGGAATCCGTTTTGGCAATGGATCCCAATGATTGGACGCATTCGCAAGCCGAACTCGCGTTCACGGCCTGGCATCGTTCGCTGGCGACCGCCGGACTCACAAACGACAACCTGGCGAACAGCGATGAGGTGGCGAACAGCGATGAGTCGTCGAGCGATCATGATCCTTCGACGTCCACGCTCCAGAACGATCTGTTGGCGCTCAATGCCCAGGTGGAAGCGCTGTGGCAGCAGTTCCCCGAAACGACCACGCAGCTTGTCGCGCAAGCCACCCAGCATCCTCGCGAAACGTTTGTGTTCTCTCGAGGCGACTTCTTGAATCCGACCGACCTGGTCCAGCCGGACGCTCCGGATTTCTTGCACGAGATGCCCCGTGATGACGCCCCGGATCGTCTGCGATTTGCAAAGTGGTTGGTGTCAAAGGATTCGCCGACGACCGCCCGCGTGATCGTGAACCGAATCTGGCAGGCCTACTTTGGGCGTGGTTTGGTTTCCACGCCGGAAGACTTTGGGTTCCAATCCGCCGCTCCGACTCACCCGGAACTGTTGGACTACCTGGCCACCGAACTGATGCAAAACGGTTGGCGACTGAAGCACATTCATCGCTTGATTGTCGATTCAGCGACCTACCGCCAATCGTCCACGGTCCCGGATCAGGCCTGGCGAGAGGATCCCGACAATCAGTGGCTCGCTCGCGGCCCTCGGCACCGCATGGAAGCCGAGATGATTCGCGATCTGGCCCTGTCGGTCAGTGGTTTGCTGAACACATCCGTCGGTGGTCCCAGCATCTACCCGCCGGCCCCGGGGTTTTTGTTTCAACCGCCAACCAGTTACGGACCCAAGATTTGGAACACGTCGACGGGGTCCGACCAATACCGCCGGAGTCTGTACGTGCACCAGTACCGCAGCGTTCCCTACCCGCCGCTGCAAGTCTTCGATGCACCCAAAGGCGATGCGGCCTGCGTTCGTCGCGAGCAAAGCAACACTCCGTTGCAATCGCTGGTGTTGATGAACGAACCTCAATTTGTCGATGCGGCACGAGCGTTGGCAGCACGCATTCTGCGGGAAGCGTCGGCCGATGACGCCCAACGAATTCAGTTTGCGTTTCGATGGTGCACCAGTCGCGAACCCGATGCGGAGGAAGTTCAAATCCTGCTGCGTTTGCTTCAGCAACAACGTCAACACATTGCCGATGGGAACCTGAATCTGCCGGAGTTGTTGGGAGTCCCCGCAGGATTGTGCCAGCAGCTCACCGGATTCGACGCCGCTGAATTGGCAGCCTGGATGACGGTCAGTCGCACGATTTTGAACTTGGATGAAACGATCACCAAATCATGAAGTCTTTCAACATGCCTTGCTTGCAATCCACCCAGTCTGAATCCATCAATCCCTCGCAGCTGGCGAAGGGATTGGATTTGATGAAGCGACGCTGGTTCCTGCAGCAGTGTGGACTCGGTCTGGGCCACATTGCCCTGACGTCTTTGATGGCCGAGGCCGGTGAATTAGGTGTCGCGGAGGCCGACCGATCGCGGGTGGACCCGATGGCGCCCAAAGCCCCTCACTTTCCCGCGAAAATCAAGAACGTGATCTTGTTGTTCATGGGCGGCGGGCCCAGCCAGTTTGAGATGTTTGACTACAAACCGGACTTGGAGCGTCTCGATGGAACGCTGCCTCCGCCGGAGTTGCTGGACGGTTACCGCGCGGCGTTCATCAATCCGAACTCCAAACTGTTGGGACCGAAATTCAAATTTGAAAAGAAGGGATCGGCTGGAACACCGATCAGTGAATTGCTGCCTCACACCGGCGGTGTGCTCGACGACATTTGTTTGATCCGGTCGATGAAGACCGACGCGTTCAACCATGCTCCCGCGCAGTTGATGATGAGCACCGGGTCTCAACAGTTTGGACGACCCAGCATGGGGGCCTGGACCACTTATGGGCTCGGCAGCGAATCACGTGATCTGCCCGCCTTTGTCGTTTTCAACAGCGGGCAGAAGGGGCCCAGTGCCGGGTCTGGGAATTGGAATTCAGGATTCCTGCCTTCGTTGCATTCCGGGGTGGAGTTCCGCAGCAGTGGCGATCCCGTGCTGTACCTGTCCAATCCGCCCGGCATCAGCGATTGGTCCCAGCGACAGTCGTTGCAAACCGTCAATGAATTGAACCGGCGGCGATTGGATGTGGTCGGGGACCCCGAAATTGCGACCCGCATCAATGGGTATGAGATGGCCTACCGGATGCAATCGAGCGCACCGGAGGCGATGTCACTCGCCAACGAACCGGAACACATTCTGAAGTTGTACGGTGCCGAACCGGGCAAAATGTCGTTTGCAAACAATTGCTTGTTGGCCCGTCGCTTGGTTCAGCGAGGGGTTCGCTTTGTGCAACTGTTCCATGAATCATGGGATCAGCACGGTGGTTTGACGGGAGGCTTGAAGCGAAACTGTGCCGACACCGATCAGGCTTGCGCTGCGTTGGTCAAGGATCTCAAGCAGCAGGGCATGTTGGATGAGACGCTGGTGATCTGGGGCGGTGAGTTCGGTCGGACCCCGATGGTTCAAGGTGGCAACGACGGTCGCGATCACCATCCCAACTCATTCAGCATGTGGATGGCGGGCGGTGGATTGAAGTCCGGTTTGGCTTACGGGCAAACGGATGAACTCGGTTTCGATGTGGCTGAGAACCCGGTGCACGTGCATGATTTGCACGCCACGATCTTGCATCTGTTGGGCTTTGACCACAAACAACTGACCTATCGTTTCCAGGGCCGTGACTATCGATTGACCGATGTGCACGGCGAATTGGTGACCGACATTCTGGCGTGAGCGAACGCGGGAAAGAACCCGGAGTCGAACGCGGGAAAGAACGGTGTGGCCCACCGTGCTTTCCCACGCATCGCCAGCGCATTGAAAAACCTCGCGTCCCAATGGGAACGCGAGGTGTATCGAGTGGTTCAACTGGAATTCGGTTCCGAATTCAGCTGACCGAAGTCAGGGCGTCTTGCAGAGCGGCTTTGGGGCGAACGCCAACGAAGGTGTCCGCGATTTCGCCGTTCTTGAACAGCAACAAAGTTGGGATGCTGTTGATGCCGAACTTCTGAGCGGCACCTGGGTTGTCGTCGATATTGACTTTGCCAATCTTGACGCCAGGATTTTCGGAAGCCAGTTCGTCGATCATGGGTGCGATTTGACGGCAAGGACCACACCATGGAGCCCAGAAATCGACCAGCACAGGGCTGTCGCTTTGAAGGACTTCGGAATCGAAATTGTCGTCGTTGAATTCTTTGACTGCTTCTGAGGCCATGGCCAAGGTCCTTGAACGTTACGGTGTTATTGGAAGAGTGATTTTAGAAGCCGTCGGGAAACTGTCAATTTGCCTAACGGTTGAATTGGAGTCGGTGGGACAACCTGTCGCTCAGAACGAGTTCCCTCCTAAAACGCGGCCGAAAGGTGGTTTTCCGGAGGAGGCCGTCTCTGTTTTTGAAATGACCGTTTCGCAGAATGATTCGCCAATTGCTTCCCAACGGAAGCGGAGAGACGGGAGCGGTTGGGGCTAAAGGGAATGCAAAGCCTGGGCCAATTGGCCCAGAATGATGGCGGTGGCTCCCCAAACATGCACCGAACCATGGCGAAATGCAGGCACCGCGAACGTCAGCTGACCAGCCACGCAGTCCGGGTGAATTCCTGAACGCAGCGATTTGGTTTGCTGAATCATGTCAATTTGACACGTTTTCTCAGCCGGCGACTGCCGCGAGGTCGCGTTTTGAGTGGGGTTCAAAACGGCTTCGATCGGGAAATCAATGACTTCGTCCACCTCGGCTGGATCGGGTTGCCAAGCGGGGTCGGGCGGATCGATCACAAACACGATCGGGGTGACCAGATTGTCGCTGGCGTAAACGTATTGCCGTGGCAAATTACCACAGCAGTGGTGCACCTGAGCGGGGCCGCCCAGTTCCTCGTCGAATTCACGCAGGGCTGCCCGCGAGGGTGTTTCTCCACGTTCGATCCGGCCACCGGGAAAACAGATTTGGCCGCCATGATGACGCAGCGTCGTGGGACGCCGGGTCAACGGAATCATCCATGAACCAGTGGAGGGATCTTGGAACAAGCAAACCGCCACGGCCGCGTGTCGCGAATGGCAACGGTGAGGGCCACGGTGTCGACCGTACGCCAAATGCGGCGCCATCGCACATCGAAAATCTCGATTGAGCGACCACGGTGGGAGGTTCTGAGTGGTCGACGGCGTCGAATCATTCGGCAGCAGATGTCGGGTCAGCCCATCGGCCAATTGGTCGGCATCGGTTGGAAGTTCGGTCGTCCATGAAGTGGATTGGGGGCTCAGCACCGAAACCTCCGCGGGGCCTGGGGGATCGCGTGGGGACGCGATCTGACATGGGTGTGAAGTCGCGTGGCTTAGATCAACGTTTCGAGCAAGCGACGCAGTTTTCGAAGTTCCACGCGGTGGTCGTAATCTTCCATCGGTGTCATGTCGACGGTCAACGCACGGGTGTACTTTTCACGTTCCAGTTGGGTGACCAGTTTGCCGTAATCGACTTCGCCTTGGCCCACGCTGACTTGGAACGCGTCTTTGCGGGTGTCGCGAAGGTGAACGTTGTGGACGAACTTCAAGATTTGATCGAAGCCCTTGCCACCAGCCATTGTCTTGCCAGCGGCGGGATTTTCATGAGCGGCCACCAAGGGCACGCTGGGGTCGAGCGTCACGCCCAACCCGTCGACGTTGTTGCAAAGCACCAGCAGCGTGTCGGGATCTTCGCTCAGGCAGCCCAGCATCGATCGCACGTTGACTCGCACGCCTTCGCCTTCTGCGATCGCAACCAATCGCCGCAGGTGTTCCACTTCTTCGTTGAACGGGGTGCCCTTTTCGCTGGAAGGCACGGCGATGTTGACGACTTTGGTCGCTTTCGCGATCCGGCAAATGCCTTCAAAATCGGTGTAGTGTTGTTCGCCGGTGGAGTCCAGCTCGACGCTGTACCCACTGATTTCTAAACGGTGGGTGTGCCGGAGCAACTGAATGCCACGGTCCTCATCGCTCAACACGTCACTGGGACGGCAGTGGGCGGACGATTCATGAATCGCGATTTCAATCGCTGTGAAATCCAAATCCTGAAGCAGTTCGATCGAGGCCTGCAATTCAAGGTCTGGCCAGCATCGGGTCGAAGCAGCAACAAACACGTGGGAATCCTTTCAACAAAAAAATCAATGAAGTCAGTGGCCGCACGGTGGGACCACGACAAGTTTACCTATTCAGGAAAGTCTGCGTCACTGGTGTAGTCTTCGCAGAGTCGCCATGTCAATTCGTTTTGAGCGGCTTCTTCAAGCAGCTTCGTTGAACAGTTCGCCACCACCATGGTTTGGCTTTTGACCACCCTTGGCATTCGGTTTGTCGTAGGTGGGGGGGGCAGCGACGCCAGCCAAGCGGTCGAGCATCTCGGATTGAAACTGCGAAAGGTGGTACTGGCACACGAACAACGCATTGGCTCGTTGGTGCGTGGTTTTGATCTGCTCCGCCGCTTCGCCGCAGCGTCGCGCCAGGCGAGCGTCTTCAATGCGGCGAGACGCCAGCAGTTTTTCAGACAGGCTGAGCCCAGCCTCGGGGGCCTCGGGGTCGCGAAGCAAAACGTCGCGGCGTTCCACCATGGCTTCCAGTTGTGAAATCGTTTCCGCCAATTTCACCGTCGATTCGTCGACTTGGTTGGGCTGCAAGGCGATCGTGCGGACGCGGGTTTCGTCCAGAATCAGGTCCATCGCCTCGGTGATTTGAACCAGATCGTCGACATAATCGGAGACCCGTTGAGTCCAAGATTCATGAGCAGACATAGCGTTGGTCATATTTCAGATGGAAGGCGGTTGAGAAAAAAGGGGCTGGTGCTGCGTCACAGCTTGGAATGAGGGGGATGATTGGAACCGTTTGGGCGTAAGCCCCGGTGATGGCGATGAAACCGTGGTAAGCGCCAACACGGCGAACCAAACGACTGAGCTGTGACGAAACGCGAGGGACGGATGGGGATGCAAGGGAGGGGTGGCAATCAGCGAGCACGGAACCGGTTGGCTCCATCAAGCTCGACGTTGCATTTGAAACAGTTCAAACATGGGATTGGCGATCGTGTCAGCGGATGCGTCTGACATGGCTTCCACGAGGTGCTGATCCATTTGTTGTTGGAAGACCTCTTCGGTCCGCCCGCCGTGGAAGTAGGCGGGTTTGCCAACTGATTCACGCATGGTCGACAACATGCTTCCGAACAAGGTTTGCCCCACAAAATCGCCGAAGGCTTCCTTCAGTGGTTCTGCCTCCTCGGTGCCCGGTTCCTTGGACGAGGAATTGGCAAGGGCGTCCAAGGCGGACTTCGATTCTGCACTGGGCCCCAATTGCGCGGACGGTGTTTGCAGGGATGAAAGTCGGGAAGACGAAAGCGGTGACATGGCAGGTTCGACCTCGAAACGAAAGTCGGCGATGGGAGGGCGGCTCAAAAACCGAGTGTCAGTCATGGCGACGACTCAGTTGTCTCTACCGGAAAATGACTTCGCCGTACAAGTCACCTTTCGCTTTCAGTGTTTTGATGATGGCGATCAAATCTTCCGTGGGGACGTCTAAGGCGCCGAGCGCGTCCGCCAAACTTTTGAGCTTGGCCGCCGCTGGCGTTCCGTCTGGGCCGACTTCGACAAACCGCCCTCCGCCACCGGCTTCGATGCGCAAATTGCGATGCGTGACCAAGACCGGTGCGATCTCAACGTCTTCGCCGATCACCACCACGCCGTCGGCTTCATTGATCACGACCCGTTTGCTGCGATTGGCCAACTGAATGGGGATGTCCAGCAAGAACGCGATGAACTTGATCGGGTTGTCGCGGTACAGCGGCGGCACCATGACTTCGACGTGCAATTGATCGATGGCACGCGCGTGGGCGGACTCGTGAAGGTCGGCACCGGCATTGTGGTTGGGGCTGGATAAACGCGAAGCATTGCGGTCACCCATCGTCAGGGATGTCAGGCTGTTGACCTCGTCTTCGATCCGTTGTGCGGTGTTGAAGTCGGCGAAGTCCCGGTCGATGATCAAGGTGATGCGGTCGTTTTCAACGTAAGACGCTCGCACGGTGGTTTCCATTTTCAGGCCGCCTTGAATGCTCGCCGAAGTGGGCGGGGAATCCGCTGACACGGACACCCGTCCTTCGGCCATCCCGTACACGGTCGGGTTGTCGGCGCGAGGCCCGAGCATCGGGGTCAGCATCAGGTAACCGCCGTCCAGGCTTTTCGCACTGATCGCATTGATGGTGACATCCAGCACGTCACCCTGCTGTGCACCGACCGTGGGGATCGTCGCGCTGACGAAAACCATGGCAACATTCTTCGCGTCGCCGACGTCTTCGATGTTCAGACGCCCGGCCGCGTCCACGGCCATGGGGCCACCCATCAGCTGCATCATCCGAGCCAGTGCGCGACCCTTGGGGGCAGCGTCACCATCGCCGGTGCCTTGCAGTCCAACGACCAAACCCAGGCCTTGCAGCGTGTTGGTTTCTTGACCCTTCAAGCGACACAGGTCGCCCAGTTTCAATCCACCTGCCATCGCGGAGGAGACACCGCAGGAAGCGGCGACCCATAGGATGGCGGTGAAGAAAACGGTCGTGCGAAGCATGCGTTGGTTGTTCATCAGAATGGTTTCAAACGATCAAAGGCACGTTGGAACCATCCGCGACGATAACCGTCTCGCAATTGGCCCTGGTCTTGTTTGTTGATTTCAAGGTCGATCAGGTCGCGACTGAGCACGACGTTGTCGGGCCCGATGTCTTGGGCGCGGCAGATGCCTGACAGCGACGTTTCCCAGAGGTTGTCGTTGACCCGGTATTGCTTGCGAGCTTCGACGACCAAGTTGCCATTGGGGCGAATGTCGACGATCCGAGCCGCAATGTTGAACGACATCGATTCGCGAGACTCGACGGACGCTTCGGCTCGCGAGTTGGCGGTGGTTTGGGCGTCGACGGTGGGATCGCCTTCCGCCTGCGGATCGGGAATCAATCCGCCGCTGCCAAGTTTGATCCATTCCGAAAGCGTGGCTTGAAACAACGACACTCGCCGTTTTTCGGTGTCCCCTTCGGCCATCATCCTGGCGATCTCGTCGACCCGAATGGTGACGATGTCTTGGATCCGAAAGGCTCGCATCGGAGGAGCGGGCTGGTACGTCCAGCTGACTCCTGCCAATCCAACTGCGGGGGGCGGCGAATTGTTAAAAGACGGCCGGGCGGCGTTCGGATTGGGAGCGGGAGGGCCGCTGCCATTGGCAGCCAAACCGTTGGGGACGCGTTCTGCCATGCCCGGTGGCAGGAACTCCGGCGGCATCACAGCGGCGTCAGGTCCCACACCGGGAACCGCGCGTGCTTGTGTGTTGCTGGCGGGAGCCACCATGCTGGGCCGACTGACGGGCGCGTTGGGCATCCACGGCGGCGTGGCATGCAGCAACGAAGAATTTTGAGCGCTGGCGACACCGCTGGCGAACGTCAGCGACATTGCCAGGGCGGCGAATGAGCGAGGCCTGAGAGTCATGGTTGCGGTTGCCATTTGCGAGAGGGTTGATTCGCGAGGACACGGTTCGGCTGGGTCACGATCTCGACGACGGACGGTTCCACGACCTTGGCCAGCAGGCGTCGCTTGGGCGAGAGTGTTTCGATCTCGATCAGTTCATTTTGGGCGCCATCGCCCAGAGCCTTCGCAGTGGTCGTCACGCGGATACCGCCGCCGGTCACTTGAACCTCGACCAAGTCACCTCGGCGTACCAATCGCGGTGCCGCAAAGTCACTGGGGCGAAGCGGCACGTCGGCGCGAATCAGTCCCACGACTTCCATCCCGATCACTTCGTTCACGTCCATGACCTGGTCGCCTGAAAGATCGGTCACGGGGGAGGGTTGCAAGTGAACGTCACCGGGACCCACGCGGTGCCCCCGTTGCAGCGGACGTCGCGCGACGACCACGGCGGGCTTGGGCGTGAAGGTGACGCGGATGATGCCTTCGCAATCGTCGACCCGGGATCGGGCATCGATTTTGAGACGGCAGGTGATGGGCGAGGAACTCTCGGCCGACCAAGTTGGGATCGGATCGAGGAACCGAATCTCTCGAATGCCTTGCATCTCCGTCAGCGGGCCGACTTCCTGCGTGATGAAGGAGGCTTCGTAGTCAAAGGCGTCCGGCAGGTCGCGAAATTGGTTTTTCAATCCGAGCTGGACCCAGTGACTGAGTCGCTCTCGTGTTTCGAAATCCAGTTCATCCCCGGGGGCAGAGGTGGGGGACGAAACGGATTCAGAGGCGGCTGGGGCATCCAGCATCGCGTGGGCAACGTAGGTGTTGTCGATCGATTCTCGAAACGCCGAAACCGGTTGTGCGGCCAGCGAGTGCGTGTTGCCCGCTTCGGTTGGAGGGCTGTTTTGAACGGCATGCACCACGATGGTTTGATTCCCGTAGATCTTGATGCGGCCCGCTGTGGCTTGCCCGCCAACGATCAGATCCGCCAACCGATCCCGAGAAATTTTGGCGGGCGTTCCATCCAGTGGCATCAGGCCCACGGTGGCATCGGCCAGGCGGGGCCAAGCCGCCATGTTGGCATGCAAGGGACGCACGACATCACGGAGCCGGATGATCGGGGAACCCGTGCTGGCGTTTTCAATCGCGGTGAATTGCCAACGTGTGTTCGCGTCAATCGTTTGGCTGTGTGGCTGACTGGATCGCGGTTGGGTTGGTTGACGCCCCGCGTGCTGTTCGGGCTGGCCGGAGGACTGCATCGACGCAGGCAAAATTCGCGGTGCGGGATTGCGATTGAATTTTGGATCGACGCCATGAAAGGGCGTCCGCATCGCCGCGTTGGCGATGGCGTTGGCATCGCCCGGTGTTTGTGCAGGCAGGTGCAACGAGAACCCAATCGAACACGCCGCGGCGCACGCCAAAAACCACCTTCTCACGAAGGCGGATCGGAACGACGTTTTCGAAATCGAATCCATCAAGGTTTAGAACCGTCGCAGTTGAGAGATGTTTTGCATGACTTGATCGCCTGCCTGGACCGCTTGGCTGTTCAGTTCGAACGCGCGCTGAGTCGTGATCAGGTCGATCAGCTCTTGGACCGGTTCAACGTTGGACGCTTCCAAGTTGCCTTGGCGTAGCACGCCGATTCCGTCGGTTCCCGGGTTGTTGATTTGTTCCGGGCCCGAGGCGTCCGTTTCCATGTACAGGTTTTCGCCGGTCTTCAGCATCCCGTCCGGGTTGATGAACTGAGCGAGCTGGATCTGGCCTTGGTTGGTCAGTTCGGTTTGCCCCGGTTGCCGGGTCATGACTTCGCCGTTGCTGGTGATGACGAGGGCGGTGGCATCGTTCGGGATCGTGATCGGTGGATCGAGCAAACGGCCCACTTGCGCGGAACCCATGACCAATTGACCGTCCGCATTGATGTCGAGGTTGCCGGCCCGGGTGTACATCGTGTCTTGGCTCGAGGGATCCACCACACGGAAGTAACCGCTGCCTTGGATGGCAACATCCAAGTCACGTCCGGTTTGCTGCAGGGTGCCCTGCCGTTGATCCGTTTGGGTGCTGGTCACGCGAACGCCCAAGCCGACTTGGGTGCCGACCGCGGTGGGGGTTTGCGTTGCATCTTGCACGCCGGGGTAGACCTCGGTTCGATACAGCAAATCTTCGAAGTTGGCGCGGTCTTTTTTGAAACCGGTTGTGTTGATGTTGGCCAGGTTGTTGGCGATCACATCGAGTTTGGTTTGCATCGCCTCCATGCCGGTGGCGGCGGTGTACAGCGTTTGAACACTCATGCGAAATTTACCTTGAGAGAGAGCGACGACTGCATCGCGGTTAGCCTTGGAGGACGCGACCGATCAGGGATCCCAAGACGCTGTCTTGGTTCTTGATCATTTGAATGTTGGCTTCATAGGCACGCGACGTTTCAATCATTTCCATCATCGTGCCGGTGGGACTGACGGCGGATTGTTCCAACGAACCGGCCACGACATTCCGATCGCTGTCGGCAGCCAGATTGAACCCGGCCAAGGGGCGAAACAAGTTGCCGCCGATGTTGGCCAAGTCGCCGTAGCTGGCCGGTTGAGCAAGCATCAACTGTTGAGTCTCGCCCGCTTGAGTGATGGTGCCTTCGGAGCCCACGTTGAATGGAAGTCGAGGGTCGATTTGGATCGGCCGGCCGTCTTTTCCGACGACGGCATCGCCCCCTGAATTGACCATCGTGCCCGTGGAATCGAACAGGAAGTCACCCGCTCGAGTGAGCAGCTGTTCGTCGCCGCGTTGCAGGACAAAGAAACTCTTTTTGTCATGCAGCGCAAAGTCCGTTTCGCGGCCGGTGGTGCGAATCGCCCCCACGGTGAATTGAGTCTGTTCGGGTTGAATGGTGACGCCCCCACCGATGTCGTCGGCACCGCCCAGACCGGGGGAGACCATGCCTTCTTCGATCATTTCCGAGAACCGCGCCTGCAGGATCGTTTCGCTGGGTTTGAAACCAGGCGTGTCAACGTTGGCAAGGTTATGGCTGATCTGCTGCAGACGGTGGTTTTGTGCCTGGGCACCCGCTGCAGAGAGATAGACTCCGTAAGGCATGGACCGCTCGCTTGGATCGCGTGACTCCGCTTCCGCCGAACCGCTCGACGTTCCTTTGGGGGTACGCAATCGGAGGAGCCAACCTCAAGCCCAATTCTTGAGCGAAAGTTCACGGAATGTCCAGATTCGATCCAGGCGTTGAGTTTTCCGTGCATCCGGAACTCGTTCCTCAGCCGTCGCGGAGCGACTCATGTTCCCCTCTGCCACACCCTGAGGTCGAGCGGCTGTGCTGAACCCTCCCCTCGCTCGACCCTCCCGGGGGGAGCGGCTGGGTTGTGCCTCCGGACTCCTGCACGCAGATTCGCCCCGGAGGGGCCGACATCGGTAGCTCGGGGCGGAAGCCCAATGGCACTTACTTTACAAATTTACCCTCCCCCTGGGAGGGGCGAGCGAAGCGAGGGGAGGGCTACACACCGGGTTTTAGGTTCGCCCTCCCCGGCCCGAAGCGGGCCGACCCTCCCTGAGGGAGGGTGAAGTAAGTGCCATTCGGCGGAAGCCCCGAGACCGTGGAGGATGCGGTCCAAAGACCGGTTCATCCCAACCGTGTGTTTCAACGCCCTGGCCTTGTGTCAGGCAGATGCCATCTGATGCGACAGCACCGGCAACTGATCGTCCTGGCCGCTTTGGCGAGCCGCCAAACCAGCGATCGCACACACCTGTTTCAAGGACTTTTCGTAAGCCGACATCGAGTTGACGGAAGAACCGATCTGCAGGATACCGATCGACAACTTCTCTCCATCAGCCGACTTTTCAGCCGCTGCGAGTGACATGCCGATGGAACCCGCTGCACCGCAGATTTGTTGAGCCCGATCCATCGCATCCTCGGCATCCAGCTGAGGCATGCAGATCACCAACGTGGATTGATCCAAGCAACCAATGTGATCTTGGTTGCGGGTTGCGGCACGAACCAGTTGCAACAGCGATCGCATGGTCGCTCCGCTGGGCGTGCCCGAGAGCCGAACGCTCATCAATTGATTGGGAGCCTTGGAGCGGTGGGGCGACGTTTGCATGTCTTCCACGTAGTCGACCATCGTCGCTAAATCGGGAAGGTAGCTGAGTGCCTTGGGACGCTCTCCGAGCGGTTGATCGTCCAACAGCGAGACATCGTCCAGCGTGCTGGAGGGAGCCGGATGGCCGGTGTTGTCGGTGGCTGCAAGTGGTGCCGGAGTCGGTGCTGCTTGGGCGGTCGAACGGGTTTCGCGAGCCAACGCTTCCACTTCCGTTGCCAGTTCTTCTTCCGGAGCACGAGGGGCGACGGCGGGAGTCTCAAACAGGTCCGAGCTGGAAGAGATCGGTTGACCAGCAACCTTTGCTGCGGTCGGCGAGTCCTTCACGATTGGCTCGGTGGGAACTTCGCCCGCTCGAACGAAACGGTCTTGATCGATGTAGTGGGCACAGTTGCGGCCCATCTCTTTGGACCGATAGAGCGCTTCGTCGGTGCGTTGCAACCATTCCTGGGCAGATTGTTGGGGCTCGAGCGCTCCAATGCCAACGCTGGCGTTGACTTTCAAACACTTGCCCTCGAAGCGAACTTCGCGGGTCCCAATGGCAATCCGAGTTTGTTCGATCAGGTCCACGGCTTCGGCCAAGCTGGTGTCATGCAACAGCATCACGAACTCTTCGCCACCAAAGCGAGCGACCATCCCGTGCGGCTGCAAACGTGCATCGAGCAATTGCGAAACCACTCGCAACACTTCGTCACCCGCTCGGTGACCATGCGTGTCATTGAACTTTTTGAAATGGTCGACGTCGAGGACTGCCAACACACCGGCTCGGGATGGGCCGAGCGCGTGACGTCGCAACAGGTGCTCGTCGAACGCCCCTCGGTTGTAGATTTGAGTCAGAGCATCGGTCTGGGCTCGTTGCTCAGCCGATTGCAGTTGTTGCGATTGCTCGCGGATGCGTGCTTGGGCATCAGCCAACTGATTTCGCATGATCTCATTGGCTCCCAGCATCTGTTCCACCGCATCCACAATCGCGGGCGGTGAATTGCTCAGGTCGCTTTCATGCAGCGTCATGCTCAAGTTTTCGACGCGGCTTTGGTGAGCGTCCACGTC
This sequence comes from Rhodopirellula sp. P2, assembly GCF_028768465.1. Taxonomy (GTDB): domain Bacteria; phylum Planctomycetota; class Planctomycetia; order Pirellulales; family Pirellulaceae; genus Rhodopirellula. The sequence goes on along the minus strand of NZ_CP118225.1, from coordinate 7,047,887 downwards.
CGCGGCAATTGAATGAGTGAATTGGCGAACGCGATCCGCGACGGCCATCACCTTTTCGGTGTCAGGACAGTCTTCCGTGGCTTCTGAAATCGAAGAATCAGCGTCGGTCGACAATGCCTTTTCGGCGGTCGAAGAGGCCTTCGAGGAAGCTGGCGTCTGGGGCGATGGCTGGGGACCATCCAACGCCAAGCCCTGATTGTAAAGGGCATGCATCACCCAACCGCATGTCATTCCGGCGCCGCCGCTACTGGCTGCAATGATGATATCAAGAAGCACGTGTTTGTTCCCGCAGAGGATCTCTAAGTTCGTTCAGTGGAAGAGGGGGCAGCGAGGACACAGGCGATTCGAAAATCGAATCGATGAATCCTCTTCCCGTCGGGGTTCTCGCCTGCTTCCGGGTGAACCGGAGTCGATTTGACCCACCCGAATGAAGCTTGCGAGATACAAACCTAGGTCACCGTTTGTGCCCCATGGAAAATTGTTCACCCTCAAACGGCCTCTTTCACTGGCTGATCGACCGAGTCGCTCGGGGGACATGCGCGAGCGGCAACCCCACGGCACGGACTTTCTCAACTGGAATCAACTTGAGGAAAAACGGAGCCTGCCTCTGATTTCGTCAAAAAGACGTCCCATTGCCCCGGGCTTTCCTGGTTTGACAGGTTCCCTGCGGCTGATCGTCACAAAATATCCAAATTGACGTGGCCTGAATCGCAAACATCGGCAAAATTAAGGGGACGGCGTTTGCGCGGTGCAAATTTTGCGCATTACAAACCTGTCCGGGCCATTCATGACCACCTAAAAGGAATTGGGACTTTTATGCAATCGACCACGCAGACCACCCACGTCGCTCCGTCGCTCTCCACCACATCGACCGGTTTTGCCGATTCCGCGAGCAATCGCGTTTCGGGAATCCAAGTCACCGCCGCCATCAAAGCCTTGGCTGACAGCAGTGTCGCTGAGCTGCGATTTTTGCGGGTGGACGAAAGTGAAAACGAAATCTGCCTGACCGGCCGAGTTCGCAGCTTCTACCACAAGCAACTGGCTCAAGAAGCCATTCGCCCTGTCGCCGCTGGACGCCAAGTCGTCAACCGCGTCGATGTCTGCATGGGCTCCTGATCAGCCCTCGTGCTGGTTTTCCAACCCGCAGTTTCTCTGCGCTGGGCTTGGTCTGAACGCCGGGCTTGGTCTGAACACTGGGCTTGGTCTGAACACTGGGCTTGGTCTGAACACTGGGCTTCCAAACCAAGCCCTGCATCATGAAATCGGCGCGTCCGTTGGGCTTCCAAGCCCGACGAATCGAATCTCTGCGTTCGAACTCTCTCGCCCGTTCGATTTCATTCCGCCGAAAGTCGTTCCGCCAGCTTGCCGGTTGAGAACGCGTCGCTGAAGTACTGGCGGTACTCGATTTCCTTCACGGGGAACAACGCTTCGAACGTTGCTTTGCCTCCCGCACCATGTTGGAAACGTCGCTTGGGATGGATCGGCATTTGGATGCCGGTGACCGCTTGCACTCCCGCGCCCACGATCTGACCCTTCAGGGCGTACAGCTTTTCGTGGTCCCAATCGGTCATCTCGATGAACGGTGTGCCTTCGGCAACCTCGATCACTTCGGGCAATGCCATCGGGCTGAATCCGTGAAAGCCCAAACGTCGCGCCGGGGCACTCGTGCGGACGTGACCACGACTCTGTCCACCGCTGTAGACCAAGGAATGCTTCACCGCATCCACACCCCAACCTTCCTGGTACAGCATCTGATTGTTCAGCACACTTCGGATCGTCAGCTCCGGGTTCTCTTCAATCGGGTAATCCTTGAAGTTCTCGTCGCCGCCGTCCCCGTCGACCAAGTGCTTCCAGTCGGGATAGCGATCGCGAATGCCCTGGCAAAGGGCCAGCCCCATTGTGGCGCTTTGGATGTCCAGTGGTTTGTAGTCCTCGGTGACTTCGATCGCAGAACGCCAATCGATGCGAGACTTCTCAACCGAGATGACTTCCAACAGCATCGGCATCCCGATCGCTTCCAGGAATTCGCTGGCTTGCGCAAAATCGGTTTCGTTGGAATCGGCGTTGTCTGCCACCGAGAGCACAAACGCTTTCAATCGCTGAGGCGTCTGGCCACGTTGCTTCAAGGCATGAATCATCGCGATCAGAACCGCGCCGCTGTCGATCCCGCCGCTGAACATCACTCCGATCGGCGCCTCGTTCTCGATCGTGTCGAGCCAATCCGAACACGCCTTCACGATGCGTTCGATGTACCGAGTCCCGATCGCTTCGATGCTGGCCGGAAGCGTGTTGGACTGCGGGTCAAAGAAACGATGCAGGGTTGGGTTGGGATCCGGGCAACCGGTCAGTTGCAACTTCATCACGTGGTGCGCCGGAACCATTCGCGTGTACGACGGATGGAACTGATCCTCCAAGCCTTCCGCACGCAGTTGTTCAAAGATTTCGTCGATTCGCTCAGCGACAATCAAGCACGGTCCGGCGGCACGCTTGGCCAAGAAGTATCGCATTGGCCGCCCGATCGAACGAGCCATGTGAACCGTCTTGCCTTCCGCTTGCAGGATCGCGAACTGCCCGCGGATCTTTCCCACCGCCTCGGCGTCCCCGCTCCGCACCGCCGCTTCGGCCGCTTCCCGAGTGATGCCCAACAGAATGTCGCCACTGGGATCCAACAGGTTCACGATGCGTTCAATGACCGGAGGCGCGTTCATGGCAGTGTTTCCGACGAAAGATGTTGAAAGGAGGGTGACGATTCTGGCTGGACCGAAGCACGATGGGGGATCGAAACGCAGCGATCAAGCGAACGCTTGGCCGGTCAAACGTTCGTAACCTTCGCGGTAACGATCTGCGGTTTGACGGGCAATCGATTCCGGCAGCGGCGGCGGAGGGCTGTTGCGGTCCCAGTCCGATGCCTGCAGGTATTCGCGAACGAACTGTTTGTCGAAGGATCGCTGCGAGTGTCCTGGTTCGTATTCGTCGGCGGCCCAGAACCGCGAACTGTCCGGCGTCAAAACTTCATCGATCAAGATCAGCTGGTCATCGACGATGCCGAACTCAAACTTGGTGTCCGCGATCAGCAGCCCACGTTCGGCCGCGATCTTCAAGGCGTCCTGGTAGATCGCCAAACTCATCCGCCGCAGTTGAGTGGATTGTTCCTCGCCCAGCGATTCGCACATGACCTCAAACGAGACGTTCTCGTCGTGCCCTTCTTCCGCTTTGGTCGCGGGGGTGAAGATCGGTTCGCTGAGTTGGTCGCACTGCTTCAGTCCGGCTGGCAAAGCCACACCGCAGACTTCGCCGGTGGATTGGTACTCTTTCCAACCGCTGCCTTCGAGGTAACCTCGGACGACACATTCAAAGGGCACGACCGACGCCTTTCGAGTCACCATGATGCGACCTTCCAACGGCTTCGGATCGACTTTGGCGGCGACCTCTTCCGGGACCTCGGTGCTGATCAAGTGATGCGAAATCGATTGCTCGGCGTTCGGTCCGCCAGCGTTCGGGACATCCGTGTTCTGGCCGATGCGGCCGGCGTCCATTTGCTCGAACCAGAACCGGCTCATCGCGGTCAGCAAGCGACCTTTGTCGGGGATGCCCGTGGGCAAGATGTAATCGAACGCGCTGATCCGATCGCTGCTGACGATCAGCAATCGATCGCCCAGGTCGTACACGTCGCGGACCTTGCCTTGGCGGCGAGGGAATGGCAGTTCGGTGCGGAGCAGCGCACCCGTGGCATCGAATTGGTAGTGGTCATTCATGCCGCAGATGTTCGCACACCGACCGAGCGTCGACAAGCATCACCCACTGCCAGTTTCGCGTTCGCGTTCCAGTCGTAGCGGAAGTCGGCAAGCCGTAGCGGAAGTCAGCAAGCCGTAGCGGAAGTCGCCAAGACTTTCGGCAAGTCCAAACGTGCCTCCCGTGGAAACGCCAACACCATCCAACGCCGATCAGAATCGGCGTGGCCAGACGAAGCGAGAGACCACGGGGCGGGAAAGAACCAGGCCAGCTTCCGAAATCACTTCGGAGCGATCATGCAGATCATTCGACGACCGTGCTGTTGGGGCTTGGTTTCCACCTTGCCCACTTCGCTCAGGATCTCGATGACCTGTTCCATGACTTTGCGGCCTTCTTCGATGTGGGCCATTTCACGGCCGCGGAACAGCACGCTGACTTGCACCTTGTCCTTGTGTTCCAAGAACTTCTCAGCTTGGCGAACCTTGGTGCGAATGTCTTCGTCACCGGTTTTGGGCCGCAAGCGGATTTCTTTGGTCTTGGTATGAGACGAGCCGCTGTTCTTTTTCTTGTTTTTGTCGTACTTGAATTTGCCGTAATCCATGATTCGACAAACCGGTGGGCGCTCTCCGGGGGCCACTTCAACCAAATCCAGCCCCGCGTCGCGAGCGCGTTCCAGCGCTTGTTCGGTGGGAATGATTCCAAGCTGTTCCCCCTCTTCGCTGACGACTCGCACTGGAGTGATGCGGATTTGGGAGTTGATGCGAGTTGAATCGCGATTTTCCGGTTGTACGTTTCTGCGTGCCAATGCCACTAAAGCAATCTTCTCCGGCCGGGAGGCGTTCCGGCGCAAGTGGAAATCAAGTGGATGAGAACGAATGTGTGCTCACCGCAGCGGGCGGACGTGCCGTCCGATCAAAGCCGCTGCCCAAACATAGGTTAGTCAGCCTGACCAGTGGGGGAGGGATTCCTGAAAATCGCTCCAACCGCGTCAACCCCAATTTGCCAAAGTATCCAGGGGTGGGTCGGCAGCCGTCAACAGCGAAATGGCGAAATCTTTGTGTTTTCGCCAATCCGTTGCAGTCTTGAAAGCATTTCGACTCCGAGGGTCGGTTGGAATCAGTCGGAGTGAGTGCAAACCGCCCAGGATCAGATTTTGCGTGCTGGGGGAGGCTTGACGAACCGTCAGGGTCGACGCAAACTGTGCGACCGCTTGGGGAACACCGGCACTGGATTTTGTCCGCCAGACAGCCGAATTCCTAACAAAGTGCCCGCGAGACTGGCGGGAACCCTCGGGTCGAGGAAGTCGGATCACATCCGAACCTGACCCCGACGGGCGATTAGCTCAGTTGGTTAGAGCGCCACGTTGACATCGTGGAGGTCACAGATTCGAGTTCTGTATCGCCCACTCCCAAGAACCCCGCAAAACCCTGTGTTTTGCGGGGTTTTTTTGTGTCCGCACCGTTTTCAGCGTCGTCGTCGGATTGGTCAGAAAGGGACTCAAAAGGACTGTTTTTGCTGTCCTGGACTGAATTTGGTGCAAGCATTGGTGCAAGCTTTCGTGGCTCGGTTTTGTCGTCCGAATCCCCTGATTCGTTGGGAATATCTGCCGAACGGAACATCGAAAGCGTCTCGATAGCTTCGGCTGTGTCCAGCAATCGTTCGTCGGTGTACGTCCCCATCGTCAAACGGATGTTGCTATGTCGCATTGCAGCTTGGGCGATGCGAGGGGCAACGCCCGCTTTCGACAGGTGCGAGGCGAACGAATGTCGCAACGCATGAACGTGAACCACGCAGCCGTCCGCGTCCTTCTTGGGGATGCCCGCCGCTTTCAAATCGCGGTCCATGATCCGCAGCAGCCCATCGGGAACGACGAATACCCGGTCGCCGGGTTGCTTGTCCGCAATCCAGTCCCGCAGTTCCGCGACCAAATCGGACCGGACCGGCAGCGTTGAACCTTTGCGGCTTTTCTCGTTGGAATGTCGTAACCGGATGAACCCCAAATCGCCCAGCGACAAATCGCGGCATTCCAGTGTTCGCAGTTCATTCAGTCGCAGCCCCGTCAGGACGGCGGTTTTGTAAATCAACGCCCGTTCGTTCCCCAACGCAATCAGCTTTTCCTTTCGTTCGTCGGGAACCTTCGCCAGCAGCTTGCCTTTGTTCGGTCCTCGGTAAACCGTCATCGCATGTTCCAGCGGTCTGCGTCGCGCCGCGTCCAGCAGCCGCGTCAGTTCGTCGTCGGTCAATGCCCTCGCCCGCCGTCGTCGCTCTGCTTCTTCGTCCAGCTTTGCCATTCCATCGAACGGATTGGTCAGCAACCGCTTTTCACCGTTGAAATGCGTTTGCTTTCCGTTGACTCGTTTGCCGATGCACCAATTGCCGAATGCGAGCCAGGATTCGCGATAGCCGTTGTAAACCGCCGCCCCCATGTCGCGTTCGTTGGTGCGTTGTTCGCCCAGCCAGCTTTCCAGGCGGTCGACCGACAAATCACGCAACGTCCTGAAATGGCAGGTTGCCGCGGTTTCGTTCAGCTTCGTGGCGTAGTGCTGGACTCGGTCGGGGTGCGTTCCCTTGCGTCGTTGGTATTCCAAAAACGCCTCGATGTGTTCTGTGATCGGCACCGCGGCATGATCCGCGATGCGGTCCTGTTCAGGGGACAGAATGTTCGATTTAACGTGTTCAGCGCGTTTCAGCAGGTCAGCCAGTACAGCATTCGCTGCGTCCTTCTGCCGACATCCTGTCGCGACTTCGCAAACCAGGCCTTCCCCGTCTCGGTACTTCGCGGTCCAGGTGGTCGCTTCGGCTTTGATTCGTTTGCCGTTGGCGGTCAGTTCCGCGGTTCGCTTCTTGCCGCGGCGGTCGGTCCATTGAGCGAATCGTTTGGATTCGCCTTTCACCGTCCGAGCGATAATTTGTGCGCCGTCGGGAATCGGTTTCGTGTATTGCTTCTTGAAAAGCGTTGCCATCGTGATTCATCCCGGTTCAGCGAAGTCGTGATTCAAAATCTTCCTGCTTATTTGTCAGCCGGTTCAGAATCGCATCCCGGCTAACTTCAAATTGCTTGCCGAGTCCCGTAGCAATCGAGTCCAAACATTCATTGGGATAGTCGGCAGGGTTCAGTCCGGCAGTTTTGATTTGGTCAATCGCCTGAACAAACCGACGGTCCAGTTCATCTGCCGGAACCAGTAAGCAATTCGCAAACGTGTTGGCTTGGTATTCCAAAAATCCGTATTCGCGTTCGGGGAATTCCGTAAGCTGCGACTTCCAATCGTCAATCGAATCAAATTTCATGGTTTGCAAAATGTCGCTGTGCAAAACCCGGTGCCCGAGTTCATGAGCCAACGTGAACCGATATCGATTGAGGCGATTCTCCAAGACAAATTCATCTACAGAGATCGTCTGCATGTCCTGAGAGATGAACGCATCGATGTTGAAAGCCGTTTGCAAACCGCGAATTGGAACGACGTCCATTTCGTAATCGCGTTCTACGATGATTTCGATAGCCACCGGAAACTGGTTGGCATACTTGCTCTGGGATCGCACCCGAGCCGCTTCGGTTTTTAGTTGGTCATAGGACAAATACGGAACTTCCATCAGCTTTTGCGAATCCTCTCAACTAGTTCGTTCAGGTCTATTCCGCCGGTCTGTTGTTCGCTGCGAATTGTTCGGAACAACGCAGGTAATTTCTCAATGGTTTCGGCGTCGGTCAAAAGATCGGCAGGCAACCGTCCACGTTCAGCAGCAGCGGCGTCAAATAGCGTGAACCATTCGTCCCCGCCTTCCTTCAATCCTAGCGCGGTCGCGTAGGCTTGGACCCGTTCGTCCGAGTCCGGCGCAGCGAACCGGCCGCGTTCCAGCTTGCTGTAATTTCCGGCATCAAATCCGTTTAGGCTGCAAAATTCCCGCAGTGACCATCCGCCAGCTAGGCGGTACTGTTTCAACAGTTTTCCAAATTGTGTCATTTCTTGCTCTCCGATGGGTTGTTGTATTTACTTTACAACACAGCGATAGCAAAGGCAATTCGAGTTCGATCATTTTGGCGTTTGTTTGGATTGTTAAAATCTTGGCCGATAGCCGACAAATCCGCCGCATCGCGAACACGTTGTCCGAATCCACCCGTGCCGCGAACCGTCCTTCGAATCGACCCACGCAGAGCGGTCAGCGTGATTGCATCGCCGCTTGCCTTCGTCGACATCTGGTTGGAATTGCATCGTCGCTGGTTGCATCCAGAGCGATTGCAAATCGGTGGTGGTGGGTGCGTTCGTCATCGTGTCCGCCGTTCGTTGTTGGTTTGCCCCTGTCCAGCGGACCAAAAGGGGCAAACCCTTATGGTCCCTTTATGGGATAGAGGACATAGCTGTGTCCGCTTGTTTTGACCCGCAGCGTCCGGTTAATGCGGACATAGCTGTGACCGCAGAAACCGACCCGCAGCGTCCGGTTAGGGAAGTGACTCGAATCGAGCCTGTGACATTGGGAACACTCGATAGGACGATGGTCCCGAGCGAATCCCGCCGCGATGAACAACCAGCAGCAGCCCGACATCGCACAGTCGCTTGATGGAGCGACGAACGGTTCGTTCGCTGATTCCTGCTCGCTTGGCGATGTCGGTCTGCCCTGTCTTGGCGACTCCGTTTCGGGTGTCGCGATACAGCACCATCCAAACCGCCAAATCAGGTCGCGTCAGTTCACGCAGCGAGAAGTCGACGAACGCATTCAACACCGCGAAGCGGTCAGCCGTTTGTCGCTTCGGCTTGCGTTTTGGTCGTGTCATTCATCACCCCACAATCCTGCGATGGAATCCCGCAGTCGTTGGTGTTCTTCTGACATCGGCGGTTCGGTCAGTTCGAACCGTTGCCGTGTTCGGTCGAACGTCAGTTCGATGTCGGTCGGCTTGCCATAGCGTGATTTCAGTTGACGTAGTTCAACGTCCACCACACCATCGTCCGCGTCGTCGTCCGAGTTCTTCGCAGGGACAATCAGATAGGCATCGTCCGCGCCGTATTCGAGTTCGGATGACTCCCGAAACGATGCCAGCGACAAACCGTCGCCCGAGTAGCTGGAACGTCCCTTGGCATCCTTCGAACGTCCCACCGCGGACAACGCAATGACGCAGCACCCTGCATTGGCAAACCGACGAATCGAATCCATCGTCGCATCGACCGACCCCCGTTTGTCGTCATGCTTGCCGACAGGCCGAATCCGTTGGATGTAGTCCAACACGATCAAATCCACGTCGATGGAATCCGCAGCGTCCGCCACGTTTTCGAGCGACATTGGCGAACGAACAAACACCAAACGGTCCGCGATGTCGTCCAGCGTGTCGAATGCATCCGACAAGCGTTCACGCTGTCGGTCGTTCAACGTCCGGTCCTGAATGTCAGTCAATGAAACATCGCTCAGGCGGCTCAGTTGCCGTTCTAACAGCCGTTCCGGTGGCATCTCGACATTCGCCACGCAAACCCGCAACGAATCGTCAGCAGACATTGCTGTGACAACGGACTGCATGACAAATGCCGTCTTGCCCATCCCAGGTGAACCGCCCAGCAATGCGACCATTCCAGGACCAAATCGGATGTGGTCCAAACCGTCGCCGATGTGGAACCGCCGCGGCGGTTTGCCGTGCAAGACATCATCGTGCCAGTCATCGAACAATCGGTCGCACCGGACATATGATTGCCGCCCCGTCATGCCGCACCACCTTTCGACAATGCGTTGTCGATTGCACGACGAACATCGGTTGGCGTCAGCCCGCTATCCAATGCCGCCTCGGTCAACAACGCATGAGCCAAACGTGTTGGACAACCGAATTCGGCAAGGTTGGCCGCGGCGGAATACAGCAACCGATGCCGGTCGCCTTGGTCCGCGCCGTCTTGGATGAATTCCAGTGTCGAACGGTTCAGTTCCGAACGGTCCGCCGCGATGACTTTCACCGCTTCGGCTTTGCGTTTCATCGCTGCGACCGCGGCGTGCCAGTCGTCGACCGCTCGTTGGTCGATGTCCGGTTCAGTTGGCAAATCAAATTCCAGCGGCTCAGCCGATGCCGTCACGATGGAGCTCGGTTTGCGATGCATCAATTCGTCGAACGTCAGGATGCGTTTGTGACGCCCTGTCTTGCCGTGTCGGCTGTTCGGTGCCCGAAGCGGTTGCACCTTGCCGTAGACGGACGGGTCAATGACGACACGAACCGAAGCGGTCAACCCTTCCGCCAACTTCCGAACAATCGAACCGAATTCGATGGACGGTTCCGCACCGAACAACGATGTCGGCAAACCGATGTGGAACCCTTTGGAGCCCGAGAAGAACAGCAGCAGATCGGATTCGTCGATGCGATAGCGTTCGACCAGCATCATCGCCAGTCGCCGCGCATCCTGTGTTGCTGAATCAATGTCGCCTTCACGGTCGATGTCGAACCAAATGAACCGCGACCAGCATCCGCCATCAAAACCGCGGACATCCAAGGTTCCCGCCGTGTCGATGCGACGGGTCAAAATTTCGTTGTCGTATTGGAAAGGCGATAGGAACCCTTCCGAATCAATTTGTGCCAGGTCATCGCAGGCCGCGTAGGCCGCGAACGCTCGGTCGTACTGGACGACTTTGCGTTCGCGGCTACACGGTCCGACAATGCGATACCCGAGCGGCATCGCAGTGTTCACTATGCCGACTCCCTTTCACTTTGGTCGTCGTCATCGTTCGCGGCATCGTCGAACAAATCATTCACCGTCGCGCCGCCATCGTCACCGTTCCCCGAATCACCCGCCGCGGCGGTCATCGGTTCGGATTCCGGCGCGAATGCGTCCGGTGTTGGTTGAATCACTTCCATGACATCGAACCGCCGCACCCGGTTGGATTCGTTGCCGTCGTCATCGCGGCGGATACTCAGCTTGACGTTGCAACGGAACACCGCCGGCAACGGTCGTTCCAATTGTTGCAAGTCCGAGACGCCCAGCTTTTCCAAGTCGCGTTTGGTGCGAGACATCGCCGCTTCGGTGAACCAGCATTCATGCCAGAACCGCGAACCAGCGTGTTCCCCTTCCGCGACTTCGAACGTCAGTCGATAACCGGGGGTCCCTTTCGTTCTCGACTCGATGGCATCGCCTTTCACGATGTCTGCGATGTACTCGCCCTTCGGCAAGCAATCGAAGTCCCCCGCCGCGGCGGTCGAATCCCAGGCCGATTTAATCGTGTCGAGCGAACCCTGTTCGCGTAGAATGTCAGACAGTTTGCCCATTGCTTGTTTCCCCTTGCTTTGTGGTTGACGTTTTCGAAGCCGATTCAGCCGTTGCCGCGGTTGAATCGGTTTTTTGATGGAAAGAGAGCGACCGACGCAGCCGCTTCACTTTCAGAATGACCGCTTGGCGGTCGACAATTTCCCAGGTCCAAACCGAACCGCCTTTTCGCGTTTTGCGGTCGCTACGTTTGGCTCCACACTGGCGAATCAATCCATCGCGGGACAATTCGCTGATTTTCGGCCCGAGCCATTTCCCGTCACCGTCGTGTCGCCTGTTCCGATCCCGAACGATGTCGTCGGTGGTGGCTTGGCCGCTTCGGCTTTTCAGCAGCACCGTCAGTAGCGCCAACTGTGCAGCGCGGTTGCGGTCGCCAATGCTCCGCATCTCGAAAGGGGAGCCAACAAAGAGGGAGCAAACCGATACCCCCGCATCGAATAATTCTTGCTGAATCATGACCGCCGCCCCCTCGATGCAGAACCGAGGTTGGGGCAGCCAGCTTGCAACCAGTGGTCAAAGTCAGCTCGAAGAATGCGGACCAATGACCCGAGCCGAATGGGGCGCGGAAGTTTCCCGCGGTCAATCAACCTTCGGACGTGTCGGGATGAACAACCAAGTTCATTCGCGACATCGTCGACCGACATCATCGCCCGTCGCTTGCCGTCCTGAATGGCGGAAGCGACCGTTTGAGAAGTGTTCACGTCTTACCTTTTGAAAGCGTAATCCTGTTCCGTCCGTGTCAGGCACCGTGCCTGCTGGACGTGTGGGATTAAACGCAGTCAAAACCGCTACTTAAAGCGTCACAATCCAATCTGTGACGGTGGTTGTGACGCTATTTTTTGGGAACTGGCGTGACTTTCTGTTGCAGTACTGACGCAACTTTTTTGCCGATTTTTTCTGACTGTGACGCACACAACGCTCTGAATGTCGGACGAAGGTCAGTTTTTGAACGTGGCTTTTCGATGAACACGTAGGTGCGTTTCTGTTGAAATAAGACTCCGCCCAAAGACTCGAAGAAAATAGGTTCCCCTCTTGGTGCGCAACCGTCATTTTTCGCTCTGCCTATCATCTGTCGATCAATGCGTTCCCATTCAGGGTTACTCAGCTTGCTAATCTCTGACGTGAAAAGTCGCCGAGCTTCCTCATGGAGCGATGCGTCGCCAACGGACTGCGTTGCCGTTGTGTTGAGTGGGGGTTGGCTTTTCCCAGGGGGCTTTGATCTGATTCGTTCATTTCTGAATGTTTCAGCCGATTCAAGTTTTGCTTGGTACCAAAGGAATGCCGCCTGGAATACTTCATTCAATTCAAATGAGAGTTCTTCGTTGTCAACAATGCCGCGGTCATCAAACTCGATGTAGCGCAACTTGCGAATACTGGCGTAAGCATCGGTCAGTTGAACGCGAACGGTGCGAGGCGGGTTCACAATCAATACCTTGCAAGTCGCATCCAATCGCAGTTCTTCTTGAAGGCTTTGCAGTATCGCCGCCATTGCCTGGAATGATTGAAAATCAAATCTCTCCGGATGTTTCAGCCGACGACAGAATTCGTTCAGACGGTCGCAAATGTTGCGGAACTTCCGCACCGTATCGTCGATGTGAATTTTGACCGTTTCTGTCGTTCTGTTCGTCTCGCTCGATTGTGGCTTGCCTTTGTATTGGAGGAACGGCAAGCAGTTTTGCATCACCCGCGACTTTTCGTCTGCAATTCGTTGCTGCAACGCTGTGTGAGCGTCTTCGTTGTAGGGGCATGATTTCGCAAGCTTGATGCACCGAACGTTCTCAGCGGACCGTGCATCGCAAGCATCGCCAAACCGTAGGCAATGCTTCATCTGTTTGCCCCATCCTTCCAGGTGGAAAGCAAGGTCGTTCATCGGGCCACGTATGTCGATGCTTTCCGTGTTTGCGAGTTGCACCTTTGGTAGTTCGGCAAGGTCTTTTCGGCTGTAGTCCAGTAAGTCGGACAAAGGCATGAATTTGGGAATGAAGTCTCGGTGTTGTTGTTCCAGCGTTTGTAGCAAAGAAACCAAATCATCCTGCGCCTTCCCAAGGTCAAGGCGAAAGTTTGCAACATGCCCCGCTCTCAATTCTTGGTCTTGCTGTTCGTCGTCGGTTTCAGGTGTCGCAAGCAGCATCGTGATTTGGCGATGCTGAAACAACGACACTTGCATCATCGTCACCGCAAGTTCTCCCGCAGCGAGATAGGCCGCGTCGATTGCATCGCTCAGGTTCGAACCCGTCAGTTGTTCTGTTGGATGTGACATAGCAGCCTCGCATTCTTCCCACTCGGTCTCAATTTTTGCGCACAGGATGTCCCGGTCTTGGTGAAGGGCCCACGGTTTCCAGTCGAAAAGGTCGCGTCGCTGGGATTTAGCCTGGGCTGTGAAGGCGGTCGACCATGCTGCTAGGTCGCCAGTGGCTCGTTCGTCGATGCAGTCGTTTGGGAATGCGGTCAGTCTTGCAAACTCAATTTCTGCAAATTGCCCTTCAACGAACCTGTATGCAACCGCTGCGGCGGACCGTGCTGTTCGGAAGTACTGCCCAAACGCTACTGGTGTTTTTGACTTCGGCCATCGGTCCCAAAGTTCTTTGGATTGCAGTTTCTTCAATTGCTTGCGTCCACGTTGGAGGAAGCAAGCGTTGCGTATAAACTCTTCGCTGTTCCCGCTTTGAGCAGCGAAAATTACGTTGACGCTACGCACGAAACAATTGGCTAGGACTGTTGCAAATTGCTCGGTTACTGTTTTGGAATCGGCAATCAGTAACGCGAATTCCTCATCCGCCATACGACACAGACTTCGATAACTCAACACTGTTCTCCATCCAGGGAAGGCCGATCCCGAACGGTCGACGCAGAGAACATGCGTCGACCGTTGGAATCGTGCAGCGTTCCGTCGAACGCTTACCGTGTGATGCTGGCGCGGGTCAGGCACCGGCAGAGTGAGTGGGCGACCAGACCCACTGTGGTGATTTTGCCAGAACCTACCCCGAACGGCAATTCAATCATTTTGCTGCATGCGCCGGCGGATTCGGGGGGCGATAGGTCGCTGTCGATTCAGCGTCAGAAATCAGCGGCCCCCCCCCTGCATTCGGTTGGCCGCCAAAACCTTGTTTTTTGCCACAGAATGCGCACGCCTGGGGAAGCGGCATGTGGAAAGCGTTGGCTTGAGTTTTCGACCGCCCCCCCCCTGCATTCGACGAAAGGAGGAGGGGGAGGGTCTAGTTTTTCTGCGTCGATGCCAGCGAGAAGCGTTCGGAGATTGACCCGCACCGACAGGCCACCCCATTCGGAAGGACCCGCCACCGCGCATCGCCCCCCTGACCCCCGTGAACATTGACCGGACGGACTGTGTTCAGCGGTCCCTGGGCTGAATTCTACCGCAACCGAATCGAAACGCTCAGAGGGACCCAATGACGGCAGGGGGTGGTGGTGATGCTTGTTTGCTCGGTGGCTGTGCAAGATTTCAGCAGCACAGCGGTCGATGCCTTCGCAATTCATCCAGGGAAGGACCCGCAGCGGTGTCTGTCCAATCTGTTCCGTATCGCGGCGGTTCCCTTTGGCATCGCCGTGTCGGCTTGCACAAGTAGTACCTACGCCCTTTGGGTCCTCCCCAGCGTTCACGGCTCAGTACCGCGATACAGCAGCCCAGACTGTCGAGAGAGAGTTCGTACGCCCCGCCGATTCAGTCGTTCCGATTGGCGACCGCTTCGGCTTGTTCGTCCAGCACCGTCAGCAACCGTTCGACCGCATCCGACCCCAACGCCCGAGCCACGGCATCGACCAACACCGAAGCGACCGAACGTTCGTCGCACTTTTCAATCTGGTGCAAGCATTGGTGCAAGCGTTCCGCAGCACCGCGATTCGCTATGGTTTTTTGGGGTTTTTTCGCAATCTGCTCGGACGTTGACATCGTGGAGGTCACAGATTCGAGTTCTGTATCGCCCATCATCGAAAACCCCGCAAAACCCTGTGTTTTGCGGGGTTTTTTCGTGTTCGGTCGGCTCGGCTCGATCGTCCGCAGTTTGGTCAGGAAGGGACAGAAACGGACCGTTTTGACCCTCTCGGACTGCATCAGGTGCAACCAGGGGTGCAACCGTTCGCGGGGGTGCTTCCGCTTTCGTTTCCCCTGCTTTGCCGGTTCGGTCAGCTTCGGAAGCGTTCACGCTTTTCGGATTGCCAGTGGATGACATTTTCAGCCCCCCCAGTCGACCGCTAACCAACCCCGCCCAATCCACTAAAATGCCTGCAGAATGAGCGTGGGGCGTGCGGAAGTGCGTAAACGGATCACGCATGCCGGTGGCTTGAGCCGGAGTGCCCCCTAAGAAAAGGTTCATCCGTTCCCGCCACGAGGCACAGGCAGGAAGCAAACCATCATGGCGAAGAAACGAGCGACGAAGAAGGAAGTCAAAGAGGACGCCAGATGAGCGAGCTAACCAACGACAAGGAATATCGCGATTGGATCGTTTCGATCAAAAGCCAGATTCAGGGATCGCAGATCAAAGCCGCCGTCGCGGTCAATTACGCGATGCTGGAGCTTTATTGGTTCCTGGGCGAACAGATCATCGAGCGGCAGGAAACGGCCAAGTGGGGAGATGGGTTCCTGAAGCAAATGGGCAAAGACCTGTCTTCCGAGTTCCCCGAGATGAAAGGGTTTTCGCACCGAAACCTCAAGTACATGCGTCAGTGGGTTCAGTTCTGGACTGGCATCCCTGCAATTGGGCAACAAGCTGTTGCCCAATTGAACATCCCAACAGGGCAACAGCTTGTTGCCTCTTTGCCGGAGGGTGCGGCACAGCTTGCGGCGAAAATTCCCTGGGGGCACAACCTGCGAATAATGGAAAAGCTCAGCGATCCTGCCGACGCCCTTTTCTACGTGCAGAAAACGATCGAGAACAATTGGTCGCGAGCTGTTCTGACCCACCAGATCGAATCCGGCTTGCACCTGCGAGAAGGCAAGGCAATCGACAATTTCGACGCCACGTTGCCCGAACCTGAAAGCGACCTCGCTCGGCAACTGCTCCGCGATCCGTACAACTTCGATTTCCTGACGCTGACAGAGCGACACAACGAACGGGAGCTCGAAGACGGCCTGATGGACCAATTGACCAAGTTCTTGCTTGAACTTGGTGCGGGCTTCGCCTTCGTCGGTCGGCAATACAAGCTCAACGTCGATGGCGATGAGTACAGCATCGACCTGCTGTTCTATCACTTGAAGCTGCACTGCTATGTCGTCATCGAGCTGAAGGTCGACAAGTTCAAGCCCGAGTACGCGGGCAAAATGAACTTCTACATCTCAGCCGTCGACAGCCAAGTCCGCACCGAAGCCGACGGCCCCACGCTCGGAATCCTGATCTGCAAAAGTAAAAGCGACATCAAAGTCGAGTACTCTCTCCGCGACCTCACCAAACCCATCGGCGTCAGCGAGTACCAGATCACAGAACACCTGCCTGACGACTTGCGATCGTCGTTGCCAACGATCGAGCAGATTGAAGCGGAGTTGGGGAAAGCTGACGACTGACGTCACTTCTGACGAAATGGCTGACGCGAGTGAATCGTCGTTTGCATCCACTCACTGCAATTCCCAACGGTCCCAAAGCAATACTCTTCTCTGATCACATAGCCGCAACGCGTCGTCCGCCAACGGGTTGAGGGCGCAGCTCGAATGGGTCAGCGATGCTTCGCTTTCCGAAACGAGACAACATCGCGGCGACGTCGGAGTAGTCCAGTTGCTCGCTGCGAACCGTTCGTTGAATTTCCGGACGGGCAATGCTGGGAATCCGCACGGCAAAGAACGGCCAGATCTCCTTGGACCGGTAGACCTTTTCCACATCAGGAAATGGCACCAGGGGTGAGACGCGATCCTGCGTCTTGAACTCGTCGGTGTAGCGAAGCGACCAGCCGGTCGCATCCCGCGACAAGATTAGCATTGGCAGTTCACCCATGCACAGCAAAAACACCGCGTCAGCAGACCGATCGTCGGATACGCCATGGCCACTTGAAACGCCACGAAACATTCGCATGAACTTATTAAACATCGGTTGTCTCTCCGGCTAGAACGCGACGAAACTGCTCGGTGCGGTACTCCACTAATCGGCAAATCCAAGATCGTCGCAAAGGCGATACCAAATTGCGGAATTCTTCCCTCAAGATCTCTCCTACCAAATCAACCGGCTCACGGTCGATGCCGTTCAAAATATTGAATTGTGTGATCATTTCCGGTGAACGATCAAAGATGGATTCGAGCAACTGGAAATGGTTGACCCGACCGACTCCGGCGACGCCAATCTTGGAACTTGAATTGCGGCAGTACTTTCGCAACACGTCTTCGGGACGACGCCCGTCCAAGTTCATCTTAGACAGTTTTTCCTCGGTGTGGTTCCAAAACAAGGCTCGGGCGGTGTCGTAAATTGGGCTGAAACGGGGGGGGTGATGACTTTCCGGGTGGCAGATTACTGCCCAGTTGAAGAAATGACGATCGTTGTTACCCACTAACGCATCAAATGCCAGCATCCGATTGAACCCGCACCGAACCTCGTCTGCCGACTGGGGAACCATCGCTTTGATCGAGTCTACCGCGAAGTCGTAGTCGAAGTACTCCGGTGCTTTGTTCTCGTTCTCGACTGCTTCGACGAATTCGCGGCCATGATCCTGAAGATAGGAAGCAAAAAGATCGGCTCCGTGCAGGAGATACTCTTGACTACTCAGAAAGTATCGACTGAGGAAGCGAAGCTGTCCTTTCACGTGAGCTAAGCGAGACTCGGCAATCTCCATGCCGATTGCTTGTCCGATTCGGGTGATGAGGTGCTCCGTCACGGATTCATTGGGATACCATTTGTGACCAACTTTCGCGATGTATCGTGGCCACGTTCGTCGGTTGGCCCGCCGGCAACTTCCAGCACCGTATTCATAAACAGCCAGGAAGTCTTTGGGAGCATCACCCGTCATGGCCTCGTCGATTGCGATCCAATCTCGCGACTTCAAATTTGGACAGAAACGATTCGCGTTGACGGACATTCCACTCTTGTTAATGATCACCGGCACTTCGATGTGGTTCACGCTAGTGCTCGATGTTCGAGTTGACACTGAATGAGCGTCGCAGGCTTACTATTTGCACAGCAGTCTACCATCGCTTGTCCATCGATATGGTTTGGCCGTGGTGCGATTGTAGTCTTCGATGAAACGAAGAATGCGATCTTGCAAGTCGTCCAACGAACAGAACGATCCGTAGCGTGTCAGTTTCTTCCGCAGAGTCCCCAACCAGATTTCGATTTGATTGAGCCAACTGCAATGCTTGGGTGTGTACTCGTATTCCCGGCGTACGATTAGGCCGCTGAGAGGAAGCATGTCTGCAGCAATTCGCTCCAATGCTTGGATAAGAGGCATGTCCTGCGTTGAGTCTGACTGACGGAGGAACGACGAAGCAGTTCGGCAGGGGGCTTTCATCATTTGGAATGTTTTGGGTAGCGTCGTTGCTCCCACGTGCAACCGGGGCGAACGCCCAAACGGCTCACATCGTTGCACCCGATCATTCCTGCCGACCTGCTTCGACGCGAGTTCAAATGCAGTGCGGGATTCTCGTCGCCAGCGACAAGGGTGGCAGCGGGAAGCGACACCTCTCCAGCCAAGCCGTCTGCCTTGCCGGTGTGACTTTTCGCCACGGGGAAATCTTCTTTGATATTGTACCCCTGTGTGTGCAGGTTTCGTTAGGATGGGCGGATGGTTCGATCGTCAAGGAGATTTCGCGTGTTTACCCGTCCAGCATCCGTGTCAGCAACCCGGCCCGCTCACATCCAGCCCGCTCACATCCGGTGCAGGAAGTCGTGTGGGCACCGTTCGATGCTGATGTGTTGCGAGCTGGCTCGGGCATGCGAGCTTGTTTGCCAGCCCTGCCGGGCTTCATGGTGATGGCACCTTCACGAATCTGGCGTTCGTTCCATGAGTAGCATGGCATTCGATGCGACCAAACGGCTGTCTGCTGAACCGGCGGCGAAGTTGAAACCCAAGGAACATGGTGCCTACGCGATCCTTGCAATTCCGCTGATCACGTCCTTGATCGTCGCTGGGCTCACTTGGGGCGGACTTTGTGTCGCCGCCGCTTCCGGGGCTGGTTTTCTGGCTCATGAACCGTTGGACCTTGGTCGCTGGCACTGTCGCCACGGCCATTTGGATGATGATCCCTCTTTCAGAAAGCACTTGAGATGACCAACACGACTCCCGCCGGCCAATTGATCGACCTGCATGATGTCACCACCGACGGCCAGCCCAAGCCGAAACTGCTGGTCCAAACCGGACCAATGAACGTGATGCGATTGGTGCTGCCGGCCGGCAAAGCGATCCCTGAGCACAAGGCCGCCAAGGACATCACGGTCCAGTGCGTGGCCGGGAAGGTTGAGTTCACGACCATGGGCGAGACTCAAACCATGACGCCGGGGACGATGCTGTTCCTGCCTCCCGAAGAACTGCACAGCCTGACGGCGATCGAAGATTCCATCATGCTGGTAACGAAAGCGAACTGAGACAAGCCCTGCAGCGAACGGCCTTGATCACAACAGGCATCTGCGGCTGGATGATTGGTGGCAGGGTTGGTTCGGTGACACGGCTCGATCACGTCAGCGGCCGTTCTGAGTGATCACCGGTCCATGGGAGAGTCACCAACCAATGGTGATGCGTTCATTCACATCCTGTCCGATCGCCGCAGTCCGCTTCAAACCGAATGACGAAACCGAGCCTCTGCGCACCAGACACCGCCCTGCTCCGAGTTCGGTGTCTTCGTGTCCGCATGGTTGCGGAGGAAATTGCTCGGATGACTTCCGGATCAGTGGAACGGCGCTGCACGTGGGAAGGCACGGGTTCTTGGGAGAAAGCTTTCGATTTCTGACCTGTGGACATTTCGCCGATTCAATCATGAGAAAACCGATTCTTGCCGCTTCCGCCCTCACCGTGTTGGTTGGTGGTTTCCTCTTCTCGCAGCATTTTCGCAGAAGCGCGGCAAGGGAGCGGTCACGCGATGACACACAGGTTGCCCAAGAAGTGAGGGGCGAATTTCGGCGGCAACTCGCCGAGCTTGATCCCGAGCATCCCATTCGACAACGATACAGGAGGTTTCTGGAACTGCGAGCTGCCAGGGCACCCTCGCCGGCAACGATCACGTTGTGCTGAATCCGAATCAAACCGCTCAAATGATTCGCACGGGAGCTGTCGCGTGGGTGAATGATCCGTGCCCCTGGTCACGAAAGAAACGTCTGCCAGCCAGCGTCGGCGCTGGGGGCGGGCTGCTTCGGTCCCCGGTCTGCTGGCCGGATCACCCAGTGCCCGCAATCGCTTTCTCAGCCGCCCGCTTGGCCGCCTGCATCGCTTTGCCAATCGGCAGGCCAGCGAACGGGAACTGCAGTTCCACTTCCGACCCTTCGAACACGGTTTCAATCGCGTGGCGATATTCCTTCCCGCCCAAACCGATCACGGTGTGGAACTTTGCCAACCCATGGTCGAGGGCTTGTTGCGACAGCGTGTTCAAATCAATCGGCCCTGACGACTTTGTTTTGAAAGTGACTTCGTAGGGGCCTGGCAAGACGAAGTCCGGGGCAATGAAACCGTGCTTCGCACTGAGGATGAGCCATTGATCGCCGACACATTCCGCGTACCGACGATTGACCTTGAACGGCGATCCCACGTAAGCATCGCGAGCGATCGTCGGCCCCGCCAAGGGATTCTTTGACCAAACCTTGCTGCTGCCGCACGGAACGATCACGAGTGTTGTCTTCGTCATCAGTGGCTCTCGTCATCTGGTTTTGATTCGTGCAAGATCTCAACAAATTCCCCCAGCACCCGAAGGTCCGTCGCCGATTCCTCGTCAATTTGGATTGCCGAAAACTCGGGGTTGAGGGGCTGCAGCTCGATGGCTTGGTGCTGCCAACCGTCTTCGTCGGCGCGTTTGGTGGAGTGGTATCGCTTCACTGTGTAGCGTCCTCCGTCCACCGGATCGGCATGGGTGTTCAGTTGAACGAGTACCAAACGATTCTGCCGCGAACCGGCTGGGCAGGGACGAAACAGACACAGGCTTCCACTGGTGATTCGAGGCTCCATGGAGTGACCGATCACCCGTGCGGCGAACATCCCTCGTGATAGCTTGCGGTCGGCAACCTCGATCCAGCCAATCTCTTCGGGAACACCTTCCGGCCCGAAGCCTCCGGCCGCGGCAACCAAGTCAACCGCCGGGACGTGGCTGGCATATTTGGCAGAGTCTTTGACCGACGGCTCGATCACCCATTCCGGATTTTCCGGTTCTGCAATCGGCTCTGTGATTTGGCGTTCGGTTGCAGCAGCAACCACGTCTTGGACGCCGGCCGGCTCCACCTGCCAATGCCCCTCATGCCGTTTGAAATGCACGCGAAAGTCTGTGCCCGGCAACCCCGCGTCATCCCCAAACCACTGCCGAAGCAGTTCCGGTAAACGATTCTTCTTTTCACCCTGGGGATGTGCGACGTTGCAGGCGACTTTTACAAACTTGAACGTCCACCCATCACCACTGGGCAGCTGCACTTCGGTCGGGCCCACCGGTCGCCCCGGTTCTTTCTCCACCGTCGGAATGAAAAGAATCGGCTTTCCATTTGCGTGAGAAACCTTTCCCGAGAACGAATGCGTTGACTCAGGCGACTCCGCCAAGCGTTTCGATTGGATGTACCGAGCCAAACGTCCTTCCACCAACTCTTCCGTCATGGATTCCAGGGAACCACGCAGTTCGGTCGGGCAATCGATTGCCAACCGCATTTGGTCGCCCGTCCGCTTGAACCAACGCGAGCCGTTTTGGTTGTCCAGCCATCGATCAATCGGCCACTTGATCCACCATGTCATCCACTCCGCGTCGCTCGCATGGCGATGATCGATCGCGTGCTTGCCCTCCAGCAGGTCTTGCCGGAGAACGGGGTGTTCCAGCATGTGAGTCCGGCAGCGTTTGGCAAACTCTGGCAAGTCGACTGGATCAAAGAACGATGATTGATCCAGCAACACGCGAAGCACCACCATCTTGTACGACTTGTTCAGGTTGGTCGTCTCCACCGTCTTGAACCAATTTCCGAACAAGCCAAGCGTTTGCTGTTCGTCGTCATTCAGGTCGCCTTCGTCAGCCGCGAAAGCAAACCAGCTGCCTGCACTGCGACTGATCGTTCCTGGGATGTACCCGCGAGTGACCAATTCCGATGGAGCCGGGCGACGCCCCAGTTCATCACGCAGCCCGCGATACGCCTCGACCCCGGCGGCGGCTCCCGTGGGGAGGAACTGTTTCAACAGATCCTGTGCTTCCAGTTCAACATCCAGCAAGCAACCTTCGGGCAACTCCGGAGGTGAACCCTGGATCCAATTCCTCAAATCACCCCACTGAGCCGTGTGGTTCCCCAGCGACAAGAGGTGCAGCATTCGTTGAGCGAACAAGCGGTGGTTGCCGACGAAATCGATCACCAACAACCGTGTCTTGCCCATGCTGGCTCGCAATCCACGGCCGAGCTGCTGAAGGAAGACAACCTTCGATTCCGTGGGCCGCAGCATCACAACGCGATCCACCGCTGGGACATCCAGCCCCTCGTTGAACATGTCGACCACGCACAGGGTTTCCAGCGAGCCATCACGCAACTGTTCCAGCGATTGTCCGTAGCTGTCACCGCCTCCGCCTGAGAACACCGCTGCTGAGCGGACGCCTTTCGCGCGCAGCCAATCACGCGCGAACTTGGCATGACGCCGAGAGCAACAAAAGACAATCGTTCGCTCACCGGGATGCTCGTTGATTGCTTGCCACAATCGTTCCATCCGCTCGCTCGTCGCGACGCGTTGTTCCAGCTCATCGGGATCGAACCGGCCGTTGCGCCACGGGACTTGTTCGAAGTCCACCGTGTCTCGAATGCCAACGTAGTGGAACGGAACCAACGCTCCCTCTTCGATGCCCGTGCCAATGGAGGCGTGATAGGCCAAGTTGTCATCGAAGATGCTGACCACATCGACACCATCGGTGCGTTCGGGAGTCGCGGTCAAACCCAGCACGAAATCTGCGTCCAGCTTTGCCAGCACACGGCGGTATGTGGGTGCTTCTGCGTGATGAACTTCATCGATGATCACGTAGTCGAAACGCTCGTTCGCCAGACGCTTCAGGCCCTCGGGGCGAGCGAGTTTTTGAATCGAGGCAACCACCAACTCACCGTCCAGTTCACTACGGGAGCCGACATACCATGACGTTTGCGCCGCCAGCGAATCGCCATCCTCGAACGCGTCGTCCAGCAGTTGGGACAGAACACCTTCGGCTTGCGACAAAATGTGCGAGCGGTGTGCAATCACCAGCACCCGCGGGCGTCGTGTGAGTGTCTCCCCGACTTGCCGCACATCAAAGGCAGCCAACCAAGTCTTCCCCATCCCGGTGGCCACTGAGATCAACGCCTTGGCGAAACCTTCGGCACGCAGCTTGGCGAGAGACCCCAGCGCCGCCGCCTGCCAAGGCCGAGGCTCAGGAATCGTTGTCTGGTCGATGCTCTGGGGTTCGAAGTGTTCCTTGCGATACGCTTTCGCATCCAGCCGATACTGCTCCACCAGATCAACCGTCAGCGGTTCCGCGGACTGCCATAGCTCATCAAACGCCTCGACGAAATCGTCGGGCACGCCAACGTGTCCTCGGCTGGAACAGATCAGATTCCATTCGACACCCGTTTCCAATGCGGCCTTCG
This sequence comes from Rhodopirellula sp. P2, assembly GCF_028768465.1. GTDB lineage: Bacteria > Planctomycetota > Planctomycetia > Pirellulales > Pirellulaceae > Rhodopirellula. The sequence continues at coordinate 7,024,231 of NZ_CP118225.1, read as the reverse complement.
ACAGGTTGCTGCTGCCAACCGCCACCAACGAACCGTGGTCATCCATGATTCGCCACGCCTTGGGATGGAATGAATCTGGTCCCCGCGAAAGCGACTTATGTTTCACCAGCCGCGCCCGCAGCTCGCCACGCAAGGCTTCGTCGTCGCCAACCGTGTCCTGCCACGCGAGCAACCGAGCCAAAGCTTTCGGATGCGAGATGTACAGGTAATCGCTGACCAGGATTCGAACGGCGGCGTCTCGCTGCAACGTTTCGAACAGCCGACCTTCGATCACCGCGAGGCCGGAAGGCTGGACAAACGAAGCCAGCACGTCGACTTTCCTCGCATCCGCCATCCGGTCCGAGAGTCGTTCCCACAACGTCGAATCCGGATACCCGGTCAACAGTTCCAAGCGTGGAGCGTTCGTCGCGTTGCCGGCCTCCGCTTGCGCTGTCTGGGCCGGTGTCTCATCGACCAGGTAGTTCGCTTTCTCGGGAATCACGTATCGAACACCGCCACGTGGATCCGGCACATCGCCGCGATAGCGAGGGATCACATGAACGTGAACATGCATGACGGTTTGACCAGCGGTTTCGCCGCAGTTGAAACCGACGTTGTATCCAGTGGGCTTGGGATCCAGCGTTTCGTCCAGCCGTTGCTTGACCACGTTGACCAAGCCCATCAGCGCAGCTTGTTCTTCTGGCGAGGCCTCAAACCAAGTCGGCACCACGCGGCGAGTCACCACCAGCGCATGGCCACGTGTCACCGGAAAACGATCATGGAAGGCGAACGCCAATTCGTTCGCCGCGATCCAATCCTTTTTGTCGACACTCAGAAACGGAGAGCGATCCATGCGTTCCTCAAACGTGTGTCGTGTCGATCCAGTGAGCTCACCTATCGGAGCGTGGCAGACCCCCTGCCTGCTTGTTTGGTGGTCCCTGGCACAATAGGATGGCGGGCTTCAGTTTGCAACCACATGAGGGAGTCATGTGGCAATGCGTGTTCGTCAATCCATTGAATGAATCAAGCCCATGTCAGAGGCGGATGGCCAGAAGTTCCTCAAGGATCTCGACAAGAAACTTTGGACGGCAGCGGACAAACTTCGATCCAACCTCGACGCGGCTGGCTATCAGCAAGCGTTCTTGTTTGGCCGCGAAAAACAAAGGATATAGAGTCGGTCCGTGAATTAGATAAGTTTTGAATGCAGTACTATTGGCTTGCTTTGCCGAATGGCAATTCAAACGCGGGTCGTATTTGGGCGAACCGACGAAAATCAAGATTTACTGGCGACTGCTTGCAGAGCTTGCTGACTCAAATATCCATGTTCCTTACCAAGCAAGTCGATGTTCAGGTCTGCTTGTTGTATCGAGTGCTCGAGCGTAGATTAAGAAAGTGTGCTGAATAAATATTGGCGGGGTTTCTTGCGGCAGCAAACGACAAGAGAAATCATGGCTTCATAATTGAGCGTTGAAAGTTTAAATCGCTCGCAAGTATGATTTCTGAACCGAGGGGATTGCTTCTTTTGCAGGCCAACAAAGAGTTTGTTGCGTTGCTTCAAGGAGAGTACTCGCTCGAAGAATTTGAGCAATTGGTTTCCGACGAGAAAATCGACCCAGCAAAGGTGACCGCAGCGAATAATCATGAGAAGGGCAAGGTTATCGCGAAGCTTGTCGGTGCCCGTGCCAATCTTCACACCAGCATGTTCGAGTTGCTGTCAGCTGCAGCGAGGAAGCAGCGAAATGCAGCTCAGCTCTTTGATGAGGTCAAGAAGATCAAGGACCGCATTCTTAAACCTGCGTCTCACGCTGGAGTTACGCCGCTGTACACTAAAGAAGCTACAGGTGCCTTTGAAATCATTCGTCAGCTTCGTTTATCGCTCGATTCCGCCTTGGAATCTCTTTAGCTCTAGTGTCGGACCAAGGATCTGACTAGCTAGACGGCGTGCAGTTTTCTGTATGCCTCAAACTGATGAAATTCTGCTGGCAACTTGTTAGGTAGCGGAATTGCTGGGGCGGGTGGAAACCTTCCCAGCTCTTACGAAGATCACCCAGCGGAATCGGCTCAACGAATCGTTGGACGTGGCGAAGGTGGATTCCGACCGCTGTTTCTGTGTCCGCAAAGTACCTTTCGTAGGCCTGCTTGCTCACTGCAGCGGTGTCGCGTACTTGCCGCCAAAGTTTCGCTGGCTCTGCGGACTGAATACGCTCGACGATCGCGGTCGCGACAACTTCGCACTGGGGCATCGTTGCATAGATCACGACCGTCGACCCCACTTCTGCACGCGGACGCCGCTTGCGAAGTTCGACCGTCTTGCGACCTTCCAGGATCGCTTGGACGTATTCGGGGTGGATCGAGAGAAAGAGCATCGAGGCTAGTTGGCTTTCGTGAGTTCGTCGTAGAGTTGGTGAAAGGTGGGAGCCGTGATCCGTAGAGCTGATTGAAACTGGTTGGCTTTCATTCCAGTCTGCACGAGGATCTGGTTCGCACGAGTGAAGTTGATCGGATGCGGAAGCAGTTCGGTATCAGTGAATTCGATTGCGACCGCTTCGCTGGTGGCCTTTCCAAAGTGCTCTTTGATCTGCTTCCACTCGAAAACCCCCATCCGTTCGTATTGTCGATAGACATCTTTGATCGGTCCCGTGACACGTTTGGTCATCATGCTGCACGCTCGGATCGAATTTCCGCCTTTTTCGGCGTCTCCGCTTACATACCACAAGATTCGACCATATTCACCCGTGGGGCTGTTCCTTGGCCGTTTGTAGTAAACCGAATCGGGGTTGATGGCCAAGTTCGTCTCGGCTGCAAAAAGTGGGCGATTCCAAATCCGGATATCAAATAGCTCCTGCGCCCATTCCGGCTGTATCGGGACAATCCAGTTTGATAAATCACCGAAAGTCACTTTTCCGGGGTGAATTCGTTGTTCGAGTTCGCGAATCGCAGCTGGGTCACTGAGAGCGGCCAAGGTGCGAAGCCGACTCGCCAATGACTGCTGGATAGCGTTTCGTGCCAGCAGTTGGTCAAGCTGGGCTTCGAATTCAGCGTGCGTCCACGTTCCGGGCATCGAGATCCTAATCAGCTCACCATCTTGGTATGAAAATCCCCGGTGGAAACACGATCGAGCGAGATCACCGGAAAGCACTGGATCCTCGATGACAGTTGCCGTGGACTTACGACAGACGGCCGCATTGCTCCATGTGCAACCCAGCGGTCGTTCGGCCAGATGTTCAACCAAGGCTCCGCCCAACCTGGTCCCTTCGCAACGGTGGGCAATTCGCAGCCGCTCAACGCGGTGCTCGCTTTCCTTCGACCGTCGGACGACAATGAAAGCAAGTTGCTCTCCGTCGCCGTTTTTGATGGAGTCGACACGGTAGGTCTTCGGAGCCGCCAACGCATCATCAAGGTAGCGACGGAATTCACCGATGGTCTCACCTCTGGTCGACTTCAAGAACTGTTCTGCATCGACATCGCCGACCGACGTGACTTGCGTCCTGAAAATCCCAGCGTTTTTCAAATCGCCAAAGTGAGGCTTTCCCGAGGACTGTAGCGAATCCAGCTCCGCGATGATTTCCGACGGACGTTGGACCCGCAAGCCAATTTTTTCGAGTAGCTCGGGGGCAGCGTTCAGAATCCGGCGATCTCGAGTTGCAAAAGCGGCAGCCTTAACCGCCGCCGCAATGGCCAAGTGCTTTTCGTCGGATAGATCGTCTTCGCGTTCAGCTTTGCCGAGTACTTCACGAACGATCGCCCGATACCTTCTGACCTCGTCGGGATCCGCATCAACCTGGTCCCAGTCCGCTTGAACGACGGATGTCATCCGGCTTCGAGTTAACTGGTCTTGGCGATCTAGATCATTCAGGATTTCTTCGGTAACTCGCAATTCAATTTGATCGACGAGCCAGTCGGCCAGCAAACCGGAGGACGACTCATGGTTATCTCGCTCTGAGTACTCGATGTCCATGCAGACGTTTGTATCGCACACGACTACGGGTAGATGGGGGGCATCTTCGCAAATATCAAACAGTGGCGTATCATCGAGTCGGTACTGAAAGATCGTCAGTTCTTTCCCTGGTTGCTTTGCAGGTTTCCGACCGCACGCTACAAAATCGAGCTTGGGCCAAATCTGGGCAGCTGCGAAATCAGACCTGCAGTTCAGTCGAATCCGACTGCACGTCGAATGATTCTGTTTTAAATGATCTAGCAGTGCGTTCGCGACGCCAAGCCGCTGGCAAGACTTCCGGACAGCAAGATGTGCAATCCGAATCTCATCAGAACGGTTTCGCCAGAAGAGTACGTATCCAGCAGCCGCGTTTTCAATATTTGCAAGGTAGATCTGACCGTTCGCAAACCGATCGTCAAACGCCCCGTCGGGCATTTGGCCAAGAATCGACTTGTGTTCGCGGTGGATTTCTTTGACAGCGTCAAGTTGCTTGATCGTCGCAACCTTCTCGACGCTGGCCAATGCGGGGTCAATATTCATGTTCCTCTAACCATTTATCTGTTCTGAGATCTGCATTGTATTGCTAGGCAGATGGAGACGCAGCGCCGCTGTTGAACGGCGATCCAGGTGCAACTCCGCAAATAAATCCGTTACCATTATTGACCGAAATACCTACGGAGCAGCCATTTGACGATTCCCGATCCACTTCAGGAAATCGCCAACGATGTTGTTGGTCAAAGCAAGAAGCGGCGTGCGAAGGTACGGACGCTTCTCGGCTGGTTTGGATATTCGCGTCGGCGTGAGCACGTCGTGAAGCAAATCAGTGAGGCGTTAGAGTCGGTCCGGCTCCGAACCGAGCCAGACATCCAAGACGAGTTCTTAGACAATCAAGTTTACTTCGTTCGCCTGGCAGGCGGCGATCACGATTCGGAAGACAAGGTCGACGAATTGGAAACGGATCCCCCGAAGACTGAGCTAACCGAAGAGATTGAGGAGTACGAGCCTCCCGAGGAAATCGCTGCGCCGGTTACCTTGAGCATCATCGATAACCCAACGTTTCGGGGCAGCCACTTTGCATACGCACCAAAAGCGGTTGTCTCGGTGCTTCCTGATGACACGATCTCGCAAGCCACGATGACGATGCTGTTGAAAGATATCGATCAGATTCCCGTGATGCGAGGTTCGAGGCGTGGGGAGCTGGAAGAGCATTGCTCAAGCAAACGCATCCAGCGAGCCAGCCGAGCTTGCTACTAACTGCATGATGCAGCCGCAGATCATCGAACAAAGTGATTCCATGTTCGAGGCCGTGGATCGTGTCTTGAAGTACGGATGCGTGTTGGTCCGCAACCAGAAACGCGAAATGTCCGGGATCATCACGGCCTATGATGTCGCAAAGTCGTTCTACGAACTCGCAAAGCCTTACTTGCTCGTCGGCGAGATTGAGCGGTTCCTGCGAAGTTTAATTGCAAATCACTTCACGCAAGAGGACATCCGCTCAGTCAAGAAGGACGATGATCGCGAGATCAACGACGTGACCGATTTGACCTTCGGACAATACCGACGACTACTCGAAAATCCGGCGAACTGGGACCGACTGTCGATCAACGTTGAACGCAATATTTTTATAGCGAGATTGGAAGAAATCCGTATCGCCCGAAATGAAGTGATGCACTTTGACCCTGAAGGTCTCCTGCCCTCGCAAAAACGCCAACTCTGGGAATTCGCTAACTTTTTACACAGCATCTGCTGATAATGGGACATGATATTATCGACGACCCCCGAGGACGCGAGAAAGAGTTGAAGAGCACGCTGGGATTGGTGGGGAGCCAGGCGTGTGGCAGCATTAAGTGCCCAGTGAAGCATTGCTGGTTGCGAAGGTGACGTCGGATTTGGATGAGGCGGAGTAGGCTTGCAGACGTGCTGATGGGGCGGAGGCAGGTGCGTGCCTCGCTGACCAGGCTGTTGATTGAGTCGTCAATGATGCTTGAAGGCTTGTAGGATGGGCACTCTTGCCCGTCGGAGCTGGGGAAGTCGGCCAAGAGTGGCCAACCTATCAACAAAATCAACGAGCGGTTGCGGGTCGGATGACGTGGGCGGCCTTGCTGATTCGGCGGGTTGTGACTTTGCATCACCTACCTCGGCCCGAGCCTCTTCCCAATGAAACGCTGGGGTGAGGAAACAAGGGGTTGGGGCGCTCTTGCAACGACTCCTGTCGCCCCTTCAGGGCTTTTGTGTTGCTGGTGGTCTTTGATTCCACGGGCTGGTGCCCGTGGCGACAGCCTGTCGTCCCGTTGGGACTGGTTGGGAGATGGTCGTGCTGATGCCCTCACCCGGATGCGTCGCTGGACGCTTGCATCCGACCTCTCCGCACTTCGTCGGGAGAGGTGACAGGTGGTTGGCGGTGGACGCCGCCTCACGCTCTTCCCCACGCAGTGTGTGGGAGAGGGGACAAGCGTTGCGGCTTCTTGCAACGACTCCTGTCGCCCTTTCAGGGCTTTTGTGTTGCTGGTGGTCTTTGAGTCCACGGGCTGGTGCCCGTGGCGACAGCCTGTCGTCCCGTTGGGACTGGTTGGGGATGGTCGTGCTGATGCCCTCACCCGGATGCGTCGCTGAACGCTTGCATCCGACCTCTCCCCACTTCGTCGGGAGAGGTGACAGGTGGTTGGCGGTGGACGCTTGGTTGGGATGCCCCCTCACCCTCACCCTCTCCCCCACGAAGCGTGTGGGAGAGGGGACAAGCGTTGCGGCTTCTTGCAACGACTCCTGTCGCCCCTTCAGGGCTTTTGTGTTGCTGGTGGTCTTTGAATCCACGGGCTTGTGCCCGTGGCGACAACGTGTCGTCCCGTTGGGACTGGTTGGGCGATGGTCGTGCTGGTGCCCTCCCCGGATGCGTCGCTGGACGCTCGCATCCGACCTCTCCCCACTTCGTCGGGAGAGGTGGCAGGTGGTTGGCGGTGGACGCTTGGTGCAGGTTCCGGCGACCCAGACTTTCGGATCTGTATCAAGCCACTGGATGAGTGGCCAGCCAGTTTCCGGTCACTTGGTCGAGCGATTGGCCCTCTCGACAGACTCGGTGATCCAGCTCAGCGATGATCTCGTTTGAAAACTTCAATCGATCAAGCGTTTGAAGCTGGTCCTTGCTGAACATCGACTGCTTGTCTTGTCGCAAGAGCAGCACGGCCTTGTCGACCGTCCCTAACAACCCTTTGGGCTCGACCAGCTCACGGATGGCGTGTTGGTGGTGCAGGAATTGAGGTTTCCACAACGGGACCACCAACCATTGCTTGGTTTCAACCGCTCGCTCAAACGCGCCGAAACAATCCTCTTCGGTGCCGGGATGAAACTGATACCCAGCCTCGTTCAATCCATACTCGTCCATCATCTGAATGGAGAATCGCGTGATTCCGGCGCCAGGGTTGATGCCTTGGATGTCGCGGTTCAGCTTGGCGATCACATCCGGTTTCAGCAGGTCGGCAATCTCCCGCACTTCGTCCGCGGGAACGTATTCCGGCACGCCCCACAACGCATACGGTTGGTAGTGCAGGCCCAGTTCGAGCAGCGGCACGGTCCGCTCGACTTCCGCTTTGTATCCCCCGTGGCTGGATGGCAGCCATGCTGAAGCCAGCAGGTCGACTTCGCCGGACTTCAGTTTTTGAAAGTTCGCTTCGTGAGGTGAACGAACACGTTCGACCTCCAACCCCATCTCGGTCAGAACATGGGCGACCAGGGACCCGGTCACATGATGAAATGAGAGATCAGTCACACCGAGAGTGATTGGTTGGGACATGGCTCAGGCTTGCAGGTTAACGGAATGGACCGGAGTGCCATGCCGTCGGACCCACAGGGCTGGCGGTTTGGACTCCGGTGTCGAGGCTTCCTTTTCGGTCGTGGTTTAGGAACGCTACCGACCGATGATTCCCGGTGCTTGGGGCTTGAACCGGAAGATGTAAAACGGCTTGGACGTTTGGTCGGTGCCGCCGTTGAAGGGGGCGCCCAAGTGAACTTGAGCGGCGGACACGTACATGTAGCCGTCTTGGTTGAAACTGATCCCGTCCGGCCACAGCATCCGATCGTCAAAGGCCAGTTGAGAGTATTGCTTTTGGTCACCTGAGACGAAGCCAATGCTACGGCTTTCGACATTCGTCGAGTACAGGTTGCCGGCCGTGTCGATCGAGAGCCCACCGTTGTTGACTTTGTCGCTGTACGTTTCCACGGCCGCCGCCAAGTCGTCTTGAGAAAGCGATTCGTTTGCGACGGCGTCCATGCGCACGCGATAGATCTTCGTGCCGCAAAGCGGGCAGAAGTAGAGCCACTCGTTGGCGGCGTCCAACGTGATTCCGTCGCAACCGACGTGGATCGGCGACGGCTGGCCATCCTGCGAAACGCTCATGGGTTTTCCGTTGATCAGGATGGGCGAATTCGTGTCCGCCTTCGTCATCGACCGTCCTTCTAACAAGCGACGAGTCTTCCCGGTCTTCAAGTCGACGACCACCAGTGCGGCCTTGGATCCGTCGCCACCGCGGCCGATGCCTTCATCGGCGATCACGACCAATTGACGCTTGGTGTCGATCACAAAGTCGTTGAGCTGCGACGTTTCGCGACTTGCCGGGGCCGGGATGTAAAGGAGCCGATGAAGTTCGTTTTTGTGGGCGTCCCAGCCAACCAGTTTGGGCGTGATGTCGTTTCGAGTGCCCATGTCCAGGATCCAAACCACCCCGTCGCCGTCATTGCGAATGCCGAGCACGTCGTCGAGGTACCAATCGTTTTCGCTGCGAGGAGTGTTCCATTGCTGGTTGGGAAACGGTGTGACGGCTCCCGTCGCGGCGTCGTAGGTGGCGACGCGAACACCCGGTTTGAAAAACGGATGATGACTGAAGACAAGCTGTCCGTCAGGCAGGAACGCAATGTTGCCAACGGCTTGATCGAGTGAGGCGTGGAGTTCCAATTCGGTCGCGCGTGTGTTGGTCGGTTCGTTGCTCGGCTCTTGGGCGGAAACGAAGGGGACGAGCAACGGCATGACGACACTGGCCATCAACAAGGCAATGATCGAAGGATGCTTTTTCAGACTCATGATTTCTTGTCTTTCCATTCGATGTGGCGAAATGCTGTCGTGTCGAGAAGGAACGTTCGCGTTTTTCGCTGTGTCAGGCAATGCTAACACGATGTTTCATTGTCACAACAACGCACATTTCAGACAGTTAGGCACAGAATGGATACCGTCTGCGATCGATAGAGGAGTCTGTGAGCGGAGACGGTTTGAATCGATCCGGGTTTGGGCGTGATCGAACGCAATGGCGCCAGTCCGCCTGAGTTGATGAAGGCGGATCGAGTGGTCGCGGAACTGACTGAAAAAGCGAACGCGTACCAAGAGACTCAAGGCATCAAGGGATTCGTGAAGTTTGTGAAGGCGGGAAAGGAGGAAGCCAAGCGATTGGAGGATCACCATGTTGGTCCGTTCACGGATCAAGAAATGGCGTCCATCCGCGAGTTTTTGGTAAGCCGAAGGGAACCTCAGCGAACAACGAACCCACCGCCGGTCGCTGCCAGGACTCCAGCCGCCGAGACGAGAGCGGTCAAGCCTGTTACGACTGCAGACGCCGGTCCATCGGATGCAAAGACGAACTGCGAAGGTTGCGGCGTTTCGGATGTCGAGATTCTTTACGGTCGGCATGGTTACTATCTTCGGTGCCGAGCTTGCAGCCAGACGAAAAGCGTGCCGCAAAAGTGCGAGCTGTGCGGCACCAAAGCGAAGCTTCGCAAGAAAGGGCTTTGTTTCTATCGCGACTGCGAGGCCTGCGAATCGCCAAGGCTCGTGCATACCAACCCGACTTCCATTGAAGGCTGAGTGGGTTTCAAGCGTTGCGGTTTCTTGCAACGACTCCTGTCGCCCCTTCAGGGCTTTTGTGTTGCTGGTGGTCTTTGATTCCACGGGCTGGTGCCCGTGGCGACAGCCTGTCGTCCCGTTGGGACTGGTTGGGCGATGGTCGTGCTGGTGCCCTCCCCGGAATTCTCGCTGAACGCTCGCATTCCGACCCTCCCCAACTGCGTTCAGGAGGGTGATTTCAACCTTGCGAGCACGGCACTTGAAAACTGCACGGCCTCTTCGTCGGGAGAGGTGACAGGTGGTTGGCGGTGGACGCTTGGTTGGGATGCCCCCTCACCCTCACCCTCTCCCCCACGAAGCGTGTGGGAGAGGGGACAAGCGTTGCGGCTTCTTGCAACGACTCCTGTCGCCCCTTCAGGGCTTTTGTGTTGCTGGTGGTCTTTGAATCCACGGGCTGGTGCCCGTGGCGACAGCCTGTCGTCCCGTTGGGACTGGTTGGGAGATGGTGGCGCTGGTGCCCTCCCCGGAATTCTCGCTGGACGCTCGCATTCCGACCCTCCCCAACTGCGTTCAGGAGGGTGATTTCAACCTTGCGAGCACGGCACTTGTGAACTGCACGGCCTCTTCGTCGGGAGCGGTGGCAGGTGGTTGGCGGTGGACGCTTGGTTGGGATGCTCCCTCACCCTCTTTCCCCACGAAGCGTGTGGGAGAGCGGACACGAGTGGCGATGCCACCTCAGGTGGTGCTTTTTTCCGACGGGGCGTGTGAGTGGGGGGACGATGTGATTTGGTGGTAGAGGGCCTGGTAGGCGTCGGCCATTCGGTCGATGGAGAAACGTTCTGCGACCGCTCGCCGAACGGTGGCTCGGTCGATCTCGTCAATCCGCTCGATCGCTTGGTTCGCTTCTTCTAAGTTGTCGACCAGGAAACCTGTGACGCCGTGCTCGATCAGTTCGGGCATCGAGCCGCGCCGGGTGGCAATGACGGGGGTCCCGCAGGCCATCGCTTCGATCACCGACAGGCCAAAGGGTTCGTCAAAGTTGATCAGGTGCAACAACGCTCGTGCGTTGCCCAAGGCGTCCAGTCGTTGCTTCCCGCCGACCACCCCGTGATAGGTCATGTGCACGCCATCATCGGCCGGCACGACGTGTGATTGATGGTACTCACGGTCTTGCACCAGACCGTACATGTGCAGCGGGCGTCCGCTCCGCCGCGCCACCGTGATCGCTTCCGCGGCACCCTTGTCGGGATGGATGCGGCCAAAGAACAACAGCTCATCGCGGAGCTTCGCTTGGAACGGGAACTCGTCGATTGGGATGCCATGATGGATGGTGGCCGCGTACCGCAGGCGGGGATGCCGGTCGGCATCGCTGATCGCGACGTAATGCACCACGTCCTGGAACTCCTGGTACATCGGCAGGATGCGGTCGGAGGAGAATCCGTGAATGGTGGTGACGATCGGCGTGTCGATCATCCGGGCGAAGGCGTGGGCGGGAAAGTCGGCTTGGTTGTGGATCAAATCAAACTGGTCGGCTTGTTCAAACAGATGAGCCAGATGCCGGAATTCCCAAACCTTTGCGTCGATCGATGCGTCCTCGCTGTAGGGTGCCGGGACCACGCCAGCGAGCTTTCCCGACGTTTGACTGTCGAGCGTGGCGAACAGGGTCACGTCCACGCCCCGCGCCACCAGGGCTTCGGTCAACATGCTGGTGACCAGTTCCCAAGGGCCGTACGCTCGGGGAGGAGTTCGCCACGCGATCGGGGCCAGCATTGCGATTCGCATCTTAGGATTGCTTTCTTCGTTGCAGGAGGAGACCTTCGTTGGGCGCCAGCGTGCCATCCAGCGGTCGAGGTGTTGATGTTGAGCAGAGAAGCGTGAATTGGGAGATATTGAGGGCGACGTCTGGGACGGTTCCTGGTGCCGTACCTGAGGCAACTGCGGGGGACATGGGCAGCGCCTCGGTCAGGTCACTGAGGTACTGGGTTTGGTCACTGAGGTTCAGGGCGATCCACAGTCGTTCGTCGCCATGCTGCCGTTCAAAGGAGAGCATGTTGTTGGCGGATTGCAGGTGCACGAGGTCGCCGATCGTCAGTGCCGGGTGACTTCGCCGCAGTGCGAGCAGCGTTTGGTAGAGAGCCAGAATCGATTGAGGGTCTTGGTTCTGCGCCGCAACATTCCGTGTCTGCCAATCGTCACCCAGTGGCAGCCATGGTTCGACGGTGCTGAATCCGGCGTGAGCGGAATCATCCCAGGGCATCGGTGTGCGGGAACGATCGCGACCGATCCCCAACTCGGGTTGCCGCAGATCCTGTGGGTCACGAACCCGATCGCGAGGAATGGTCACTTCGCCAATCCCGATCTCGTCGCCTTGGTAGAGCGTCGGGGTGCCGCGAAGGGTCAGCAACAGCATGGCGGCCACTCGGGATTGAGCGTCTCCCAGTCGGGCCGCGATGCGAGGTGCATCGTGACTGCCGAAGACCCAGTTGGGCCAACCAAATGCCGGAAGCGATTGCTCGTAGTCGGCGATCATCCGGCACAGGGTATCCGCCTTCCATTCGCTTTCGATCAGGTGAAAGTTGACCGGGAAATGGACTTCGGGGCGATCCTCGGTGCCGAACCAACGCGCCAGACGATCGTCAGGCAAGCAGATCTCGCCGATCAGGACGCGGTCGCCATCGCTGTCGGCCAGGGCTCGGAATTCGGCGGCGATCTGATGAGCTTCGGGTTGATCGGTCGAGTGCAACTGAAGCAACTGATCTCGCTGAGTTTGGTCGGGCGTCCAGTTCGGGTTGATTGGATTGTCCGTTAGGTCGGCGTCTTTGATGATGTGCCACAGCACGTCGATGCGGAATCCATCGACGCCGCGATCCAACCAGAATTGCAGCACCTGCATCATCGCCTGACGCAGTTCCGGATTCCGCCAATTGAGATCGGGTTGCTGCGGCAGGAACGCGTGCAGGTAGTATTGCTGCGTGGCTTCGTCCCATTGCCAGGATGAGCCGCCAAAGTCACTGATCCAGTTGTTGGGCGGTCCGCCACCGGGCGATGGGTCGCGCCAGATGTACCAGTCGCGTTTGGGATGGTCGCGAGCCGAACGGCTTTCGACGAACCAGGGGTGTTGGTCCGAGGAATGGTTGGGCACAAAATCCAGCAGCAGCTTGAGCCCTCGCGAGTGAATCGCGGCCAGCAACCGATCGAAGGCATCGAGATCACCGAAGATCGGATCGATGTCGCAGTAGTCAGCCACGTCGTAGCCGAAGTCCGCCATCGGGGACGGGTAGATCGGCGAGAGCCAAATCGCATCGATCCCCAGCGTCACCAGGTGATCCAACCGCGTCTCGATTCCCGCTAGGTCACCGACCCCGTCGCCATTGCGATCTTGGAACGAACGCGGGTAGATCTGGTAGATCACCCCGGTTTCCCACCATCGATGATCGTTTGGCGGAAGTTCGGGAACGTTGTCGATCACGACATGGAATCCAGCAGCTCTTGGACCCCGATGGTGGCAAACGTGGTGGCGTAGTCGGACATCGCGTAGGGGATGATCAGTTGGTTTTCATGAACGATGGAACCGCAGGTGTAGACCACGTTGGGAACGTAGCCTTCTCGTTCGACTTCGTTGGGCGTGATCAGAGGTTCGTTCAATCGAGCGATGACCTGGGAGGGATCGTTGAGGTCCAGCAGCATCGCGCCGATGCAGTACTTGCGCATCGGGCCGACGCCGTGGGTCAGGACCAGCCAGCCCGCATCGGTTTCGATGGGCGAGCCACAGTTGCCCATTTGGATGTATTCCCAGGGCATGGCGGGTTTGATGATCAGTTCGCTGGTGTGCCAGAAATAGAGCATGTCCGAATACATCAGAAACAAATGCTCGCCGTCTTGTCGGCCCAGCATCGCGTAGTGGCCGTTGATCTTGCGGGGGAACAACGCCATGCCTTTGTTGGCGACGGCGGGACCGTTGAGCGTGTGCATCTTGAAATTCAGGAAGTCCTTCGTTTCCAACAATTGGGGCAAGACCAATTGGCCGTCGTAGGCGCTGTAGGTGGCGTAGTATCGACGGCTGCCATCTTCGTCTTGGAAGTCCACGAAACGCGCGTCCTCGATCCCGTTGCTTTCGGTGGGACTGAACGGAAAGATGACTCGTTCGGACAGTTCGTGATCGGGTGTGTATTGGATTTCGTAGTTGGATTTCGCCAGCATGACCACTCGATCCACCAGCGGCGCGAGTTCGTTGTGAAGCGAGCGATGTTCGCGGAGCGAAGCTTGCAAGCGCGTTTCCAGTTCGGCGAGCGTGAATTCCTCTGGGAGTGCCTCCAGCACTTCGTAGGTGAACGTGTTGCCGAGCCCCAGTTCGATGAGTTTGCGTCGAAACAGATCGTTCTCGTAACAGGAATCGGGGACGAACTGAGGGGTCGTGACATACCGCACGGATTCATCGACCTGAATGTTGCAGTTGCGGTCGATCGTTCCACTGCGAAAGACGATGGAGGAGATGTGCCCTTCGCCGACGGCTCGCAAGCTCATTGCAAACCGCCGCGTTCCATTGGGCAGATCCGATTGATCGGGATGCCACACGATCGAAGGGTTGAACAGGGCGGCCGATTCGAGGGCGTATTCTTGGGTGAAGTACGCTCCCAGCAGCAGTCGCCGGTTTTCGCTGAGCGGGGTGTCGGTGAGCAGGTGGTGTTTGAGGTCCCGAAACCTTTGTTCAAAGTAGGCCTTGGGTTTCTGGTGTCGCCCGTGGAACTCTTCCAGGACATGGGCGAGTTGTTGGTCGACCTCCGCTTCGGACAAGGTGCAAACTCGCCCGACGACGCGCAGCACACGATCGTCCCCAGGGGGTTGGAACGGTCGCAGGACGACGCGTTGGCGGTTGGGCGAGAGGACGATTCCGGTTCGTTTGATTGGCAAGGTGAAGATCAGTGAGTGGGGTTGGGGACGACGCGCATCATGGCATTCAAGCCACGCATTTCAGCGAGTGAGAGTAAGAACGCGAGCGTGGACTCGGCGCCTTGGTTTTCGTTGACTTGATTCTCCATCAAGCCGTCAAAGCAACCGCCTGTGGAGGGATCGTAAATGGGTTGGCCGAGATCATTGCGTCCCAAGAACCAATCGAATGCCAAGTGAGCTTGTTCGGACCAGAAGTTGTCTTTGCTGGCAGCGAAGGCTTCGATCGAGGCGGAGACCATTGCGTGAGCCTCGATGGCCTGTTGGTCAAACACGGCCGCCACCCCGCCTTCGCGGCTGAAGCCGTTGGAACCAATCGGACGAAACCTTCCTTGCGGCGAGCGTTGGATTTCGCCCAGCCAATGCAAGGATTTCAGCCCGATGTCGGCCACTCGTTGATTGTCAAACCAGCGACCATGTGTGATCAGGGCTTGCGATAGTTTGGCATTGTTGTAGGTCACGCTCTTTTCAAACCAGGGCCAATCGTCCGTGGCGATGGCTTCGTACATGTCGGCCAGGCGGTCGGCCAGTTGCTGACTCATGGCCGCGGCCACACGATCACCGCTGTAGCGTCGCAAGTATTCGTGGATGCCGATGATGGCGAGTGCCCAGGTTCTTGGTGAGGTTGTTTGCTCGCTGGCAGGGAGTGCTTGATGGAACACCTCTCGCGCCCAGGCAACCAAGCCCGCGTTGCGGGAGCGACCGATGCAAGTTCCCAGCGCCCACAAGGCGCGGCCTTGCGAATCGTCGGAACCGTCTGTTTCCATCCATTGCCGATCGAACCCGAGGAAGTTTCGGAACCGTCCGGTGTCACGATCGAAGGCGTTGTTGAGGAAGGCGGCGTAGCGAGATGCCAACGCACGCACTTCGGGGGAATCCTTGCCTTGTTCCTCCAGCAAAACCGTCAGGATCAAGGCCCGAGCGTTGTCATCGGTGCAGTAGCCATGGGCGTGATCGGGAATGGAATAGATGGCGTGTTGGACGATGCCGGTGGAATCACTGAGGTGCTGCAGATGGTCGAGCTGCATTTGCGGCAGCGCCAAGGGTTGCTCGTCCAGCGTGCGGACCGCGAGTGGTTTCAAGGACGACGTGCGTTGATCTCGGGCTCGGTTGAACGAGTCGAGGTACATCTGCGAGACATGGTCCCAGGTCATGCTGCGACCCAGTTCGTAGGCCTGCTTTCGCATCGCCAGACGCCGGTCGTCGTCGCCCAACAACCCGATCACCTCGCGCGCGATCGCGGCTGGATCCGCGAACGGGACCAGCACCCCACGCCCATCGGCGAGCAGTTCTTCGGCGTGCCAGTAGGGGGTGGAAATCACGGCTTGGCCACAACCAAACGCGTAGGCTAGCGTTCCCGAGACGGCTTGTTCCACATTCAGATACGGTGTGATGTACAGGTCCGCGGCACCAATGAATTCCGTCAGTTCTTCCAGTTCGACAAAGCGGTTGTAGAAGCTGACGTGCTTGGAAACGCCCAGTTCCTTTGCCATCCGTTCCAGGCCGATCCGATAGCGTTCGCCTTGATCGCGAATCAGGCTGGGGTGCGTTGCTCCCAGGACGATGTAGATGAAATCTGGGAATTGGGCGACGATCTCTGGGATCGCTTTCAAGACATGTTCGATGCCTTTGCCGGGGGAAAGCAAGCCAAAGGTGAGTGCGACGTTGTTGTTCTCGACGCCGAATTGTTCTTTCAGGACGCTTTGGTCGGTCTCGGGGGCTTCTGGGATTCCGTGCGCGATCAAGTCGACTTGTTCACTGTCGACGGAGTAGGTGTTGAGCAGCGTTTGGCGACTTCGTTCCGTCATCACGACCAACCGCGCTGACAACCGAATCAGCTGCATCATCACCGCCCGCTGGGTTTGGCTGGGTTCCGACAGAACGGTGTGAAGGGTCGTGACGACCGGCATCCGAACGTCTTGCAGCAGGGCCAGGATGTGGCTTCCGCAGGGACCGCCATAGATGCCGAATTCGTGCTGCAGCGAGATCACATCCACGTTGCTGAAGTTCAGGAAGTCGGCTGCCGATCGGTACTCATCCAGTTCTTGATCGGCCACTTGAAATTGGACTTCATCGTCGTAGTCGTAGCCCCCTTGGACGTCGTCCATCGTGACCACGATGCATTCCGCGCAGGATTCGCTGGCGACGGCGATTCGCAGGTCGTGAGTGAACGTGGCGATGCCACATTTACGAGGCAGGTAGTCGCCAATGAAGGCAATTTTCAATAGATCAGGTGAGGTCATCGTTCGGGTTGACTCCGGTCTTGTCGTTGCAGCGAATCCAGGACGGATCGCTTTGGGAAACGGGCCGAGGCGACACAGGTGTCGGCGGCTCCATAAAACACTTGAAGCTCATCGTCTCGGTCCAACATGGCGGTTGGGAACACAACCTGAGGGACAAAACCATGAAGCTCATATTCGGTTGTGGGCTGCATGATCGGTTGGCTGGACCGAGCCAGCACACGACCGGGATGATCGCGATCGAGCAAGATCGCACCCGCGGAGTAACAACCCACGGTGCCGGCGGAACGGGGGCGAGTGCTGCCGTGATGAAGCGTGAGCCAACCCT
The DNA here is from genome assembly GCF_028768465.1 of Rhodopirellula sp. P2. GTDB lineage: Bacteria > Planctomycetota > Planctomycetia > Pirellulales > Pirellulaceae > Rhodopirellula. The sequence continues at coordinate 7,006,976 of NZ_CP118225.1, read as the reverse complement.
CCTCGCACAGAATCGGCGGTGTGCCACTGCCGACGCGGTCGCTTTCCCAGGCATGCATTCCGCTGAGAACGCATTCGTGACGCCCCCAGTGAATCATGTCGGGCGAACGGGCCAGCCAAATTTGGGGCGCGTGAAAGTGCGAATGTGGGTTCGGGCGGTGCAAGGCGACAAAGTCACCGGAGATCATTTCCGGGAACAGGACGACGTCTTTGTTTTCGCTGGGGAAGATGATGCCGTGACGTTGGAAGGTCACCAGATCCGTCGATGACAACAACGCGGTTGCTGCACCGGATCGCGAAACGGCAACATAGGTGACCCAGTAGGTTGGTCCGATCTTGGTGATCCGAGGGTCTTCGATGCCGTATTCTTCCCAGGGGCCTTCGGGATGAATCGTTGTGACGAACTCCCAGGACGTGTCGCTTGCGTTGGATGAGCGATAGAGTCGCAAATGGGAAACGGAAGTCAAACGCAGGTCGCCGCTGGTCTTCATCGCCACCACGCGAGCATCGACGTGGGTCAGGTCCTCTTCCCGCACCCAGTCGACTTCGGTTGTTCCGGAAGTTGACCAGCGAGGCAGAGGCAGCCAGCCTGTTCGTGATTCGGATGGCAGTTCCGCGACGCGGGCCAGCATCAACCGGTCGTCATCGAGGATTGCAACGGCCGGGTTGAACACGCCGATCACTCGGAGGTCAGCCTGCGATGGCGGCACCTCACTCGGTTGCAGCAGCAACGAAGCGGAGCTTCTTTCGATCACGAGCGAGTTCCGATTGCATCAGCGGGTTGGTGGTCTGATTCTTCGAGCCGTTCTTGTCTGCTCTCTGGCGTCAACAATTGCCGAACCTCTTGCGGGCTGCGGCACTTTTGTGCGAGTTGCGCAAGGGCACTCGCGGTTGCCGAATCCATCTTGCCGATGGCGGTTGCGAGGTCGCCCGCGCGCGAAGGACTGATGCTCAGTTCTTGAATTCCGAGTCCGATCAACAGTTCTGCAAATTCGGGGTCACTGGCTTCTTCGCCGCAAACACAGACCGGGCAATTCCAGCGTTTGGCTGCCACCACGACTTGCTGGATCGCTCGCAAAACCGCCGGGTGCATCGCCGTGACCAGTTCGCTTTCGGCGGACAGTTCGCGGTCGGCAGCCAACAGGTACTGCGTGAGATCGTTGGTGCCGATGGCGACAAAGTCAGCGAGTTCGAGAATTTCGTCCAAACAGAACAGGGCGGCAGGCGTTTCGATCATGGCTCCGATCAGAGGTCGCTTGAACGCCTGGCATTCTTCGACGACCTCTTCCACCATCGAAATCGCTTGCGCGAAGTCGTGACCACCGATCACCATCGGGAACAGAATTCTCACGTCGGCGTCTTGGGCAACCTGGACGATCGCGGTCAGTTGCGACCGAAGCAAATGCTTTTCGGCGAGTGAGAATCGCAGCCCACGCAAACTCAGGCTGGATGGATCCATGTTCTCATCCAGCGACAGAAACGGGGGCAGTTTGTCGCCGCCCAGGTCGAAGGTGCGGATCACCAGTGGCCGGTCACCCAGACGTTTTGCCATCGGGGCAAAGATCCGGCGTTGGGCCTCGGTGTCTGGTCGTTGTTTGGATTGCAAGTAGAGAAATTCGGTTCGGAACAAACCGACGCCTGCCATCCCGCGACGAAGGACTTGGTCCAGATCGGCCGACAACCCGACATTGCCGAGCAGCGTGATCTCGATGCCATCGAGGGTCCGGCAGGGGCCGCTGTTCAGCGTGTCGCTGGCATCGGTGAGACGTTCCGCTTCCACGATTCGAGCGTCGAAGTTGGACAGTTGTTCTGGGGAAGGTTCGGCGGTGATGATGCCGGTCTCCCCGTCGAGCAACAGAGTCATTCCGCTGGTGATTCGCTGAGTGACATTGGCGATGCCTGAGACAGCGGGGATGCCCAGCGATCGAGCGATGATGGCCGTGTGCCCGAGGTTCCCGCCGATCTGCGTCACGATGCCAACCAGGCCTGAATTCGCCAGTGCAATCGCATCGGACGGAACGAGTTCCCGGGCAACGATGATCGCATTGGAAGGAAGTTCAGCGAGGTTGGTTGGTGTCAGTCCCAGCAGATGTCGCATCATGCGTTGCCCAATGTCACGGACGTCCGTTTCTCGTTCGCGGAGGTAGTCGTTGTCGATCTTGGTCAGCCGACTGACCGTTTGCACGATGACAGAATCCAGGGCCTCCTCGACTCCCACCAGATCGTTTGAGATTCGGTCCTTTACCAGCGACGCGATCTCCCCCGCCATCGCCGCGTGGGCGGACACCAGTTCGATCGCCGAGGCGACCGAAGAATTGTCGGACGCAATCGTTTTGAGTTCCTGGAGGTCTCGTTGGGATCGTTCCAGGGCATCGTCCATGCGGTCGCATTCGACTGGGACGCGAGCTCTGGAGATGGACTCGGGTTGATCGGGGGCAGCTTGATCGGGGGCAGGTTGATCGAGATCGGGCAGCGTGATTGTCCGCTGCAATTCGTAACCCACCACAACCGCAATTCCTTTGGCGAGCCCACTCGAAAGTGATTTTCCTTCCATGCGTTCCATTCCGTTTTCCTTGAGGGTTGGGTTGGTGGGGGGCATCCGTGTCAATTCAGATTCGCAATCACATCGCTGAACGCTCGCGGTCCCAGGGATCCTGCATACATGTAATTGGGGTGCTCCGAAGTCGTGTTGAGGATGTACAGCGCGACACTGGTCAACGGATTTCCCAAGGCGGGGTGGATGGATTCGAGATGGTCGATCTGTCGCAAAGAGTCCGGCGTAACCAGCCAGACGACATCCGCCGCCAATGGTTCCGTCGTCGACCGATGGTGTTGCCGATGCCCATCGAAGGGGCCGCCGACAAATTGGATCCATGGATCGGTGTCATCGCCGACTTGTAAAATGGACATGATCCCAACATCTTTGCAGTCGTTGAGAGACCCAGGATGGCCACGCGTGGCTCTCACTGCTCAGTTGCAAGCAGGCGACAAAGTGGTCCACCTTGGTTTCTGCCACTGCCTCGGTGTAGTGGTACCGCTGGGCCAGAATTCGGATGAACGATTCACGTTCGCCGTGGATCATCTTCAAATCCATCTCGTCGATCTTTCCCCAGGTGCGTTTGATGCCGTTTTGGACGGCCGGCCATTGCCGTTTGACTTGTTTCCAATTCATGACAGAGGGCTCGCTGGGGAGGAGCAAGCAAGCGGTTCAATTCGGTAGCCCGACGAAGACGGGTCCCGTCGCAATCGGTGGGAGACCGGGACACTCTTCGAACCAATCCGCAAGGCCTCGAGAACGGCTTGAAGCGTGGTGGCATCCAGGCACGCTTGGGTGGGCGAGACTGGATCGAGCACGATCAGTCTTCGAACGTCCGTGTCCAGTTCGCATTGATTCTTCAAGAACCCTTTGACCAGCGGGTACGGGGTGAGTTCCAGCGAACTGGCAGACACGAACACGTCGTAGTCTGGTTTGTCCGAAAACCCGTGAATGACAACGGAAGGGGGATCGGCCGTTGCTGAAATGACAGGCGGACCCGTCGGGTTCGCCCCGTCCTTCAAGACATAACGCGGTGTCTTGGCAAAAACATCCACCATGATCGCCTCCTTGGGCCATCCAGAGGCCTGCTGCGGTTTGTCTGCCGAAGAAAATCGACGGCGAAATCAAACTGCGAATTGCGAACAGGGAAGTTTGAACCGGAAGATGCGGTGGAAACTCACGGGCGTGATTTGAGTGCACGCTTCGCGCAGGCCAGCATTGCAAGCTACCACGATTCAGTGTCAATACAATCCAAAATCACCCAGGAGTGGTCGAAACACGCCGGTTGATGCTCCGAACCTTGGGTTGAGATCTTGCCCCTCGTCCTCTCCCCACGAAGCGTGTGTGAGAGGGGATAGCGGTTGGAATTGGGTGTTGTTGGGCGCTGGTTGTGCGTGCTGCCCTCACCCGGATGCGTCGCTGAACGCCCCTTTCCCGACCCCTACCGCTTCACGGGTCGTGCGGCTTTGCTTCACCCTCCCCTCGCTTCGCTCGACCTTCCGGGAGCGAGGTGGATGAGAGATTGCCTGGCAGTTCGAGACTTGAAAGCCGCCCGAGATCCGAAGCGTGTGGGAGCAGGGGACAAAGGTTGGACGGATCGTGTTGGGGTGCAAAACGGCGTTTTGGCCAACAGGACCGATCGGCAAAAGCCAAGTTCGAAACGGACGCGTGGGGTTCCCGAGCAAGGTCCATTCTGTTCGGCGGCACGCGACCGCTGCGCGAGCTTTGGGGGAGTTGATCCATTGCAGTGGGGGGCGGTTCGTTCAGGGGCGGTTTCTTTTGTCACGCGGATCAGGCCCAAACGCGGATGAAAGCGGGCTCGTTCGGACGTGGGCAGGCCGCTGATTCTTGAGGGCAGACGAAATCATTGAGGACCAGGGTCTTGAATGGTTGGATGTCCCCAAGGATGATCGCTATCCCCCGAGATTTGCGATTCGCCGCAAAACTCTCCTGCCAAGCCGTCCCACCAACACCTCTCCCGCCCGACATCTGAGGCCCCACCATGCGTTTTTTCTCTCGCCTGACAATGCTGTTCGCCATTCTGTTGGGAGGAGCGGTCACGACATCATGGACGCCGTTGCTGGCGCAGGTCCCGGACCCGATCGCGAAGTTGCAGGCGGATGCGGCGACAACACGGACGTCAGACTGGGGCCACTGGGGATCCAACCCAGAGACCTACTCGAGTTGGAAAACGCACAGCAACCGGTTGATTCCGGTCTACTCGTTTGGGATGGATCTTCAATCGGTCCGCGGTGAGAACAGTTTGTATCGCGATGCAGCGGCCATCGAGAAACTCTACGGCTATCTGCCTGAAAAGACCTTGAACCCGAACGCGGAGTACTTTGACCAAACCGACGTTTATCGAGTGCAGAAGCAAGCGGCCGAGTCAGGGAAGAAACGCGTCATTCTGTTCGTCTTCGACGGCATGGATTGGGACACGACGCGAGCGGCTGCGATTGCCAAGTCAGGTCGTGTTGCCTACGACCAAGGACGTGGCAGCGGTTTGCATTTCCAAGATTACCGTGGCACGACGACCGACTTCGGTTATTGCGTGACCAGCCCGCACAACGATGGCACCAATGTGAGTGTCGACAAGCAAATCGTCGTCAATCCCAACGGCAAACTCCGCGGTGGCTATGACCCTGAGCTGGGTGGCGATTCACCGTGGAGCCCGATCACGGACGCGGACTATCCGATCGGCAAAAGCAAGCAGAACCAGCAGGCTTACACCGATTCGGCATCCTCGGCGACCTCGTTGATGAGCGGCATCAAGACTTACAACGCGTCGATGAATGTCGATCCGATGGGGCGTGAGGCGTTGCCGATCGCTCGAACACTGCAAGAAGATGGTTTTGCGGTGGGAGTGGTGACCAGCGTTCCGATCAGCCATGCAACGCCGGGATGCGCCTACGCCAACAACGTTCATCGAAACGACTATCAAGATTTGACCCGTGACCTGATCGGTCGTCCCTCGATTTATCATCCCGGTGGTCTGCCGGGCGTCGATGTGCTGCTCGGTGGCGGCTGGGGAATGGACAAGGACACTGACGGCGCGCAGGGCAAAAACTATGTGCCCGGGAACCGCTACCTTGCACCCGAAGATTTGGAAGCGATTGATGTTCAAAACGGCGGCAAGTACGTCGTGGCTCAGCGAACCGGTGGGGTGGCTGGCACCGAGGTGTTGAGCAAGGCCGTCGAGCAAGCGAAAACCGATGGCAAGCGGTTGTTTGGTTTCTTTGGTGCTCAAGCCGGTCACCTGCCGTTCCGTACCGCCGATGGCAACTACGATCCTGTCGTCAGCGTTGGCAATCCGAAACCGGCCAAGGCGGAGGTCTACAGCGAGGCGGATCGGGTTGAGAACGTCAAGCTGAGCGAGATGGCGGTCGCTGCGATGGAGGTGCTCCAATCAAAAAATGAACGTTGGTGGCTGCTGGTGGAATCGGGCGACGTCGATTGGGCAAACCACTCCAACAACATCGACAATTCGATTGGGGCTGTGATCAGCGGCGACGATGCGTTCGCAGCGGTGGTGCAGTGGATTGAGCAAAACGGTGGCTGGGACGACACCGCGTTGGTTTTGACCGCCGACCACGGGCACTACTTCCACCTCGTGCGTCCCGAAGCGTTGATTCAAACACTCGACAAGTGAGTTGAGGGAGGGACCAGACGTTGGTTTTTAATCCAAAGTGGGTGATCGCCCGCAGTTGAAAAGCTGTGCGGGCGTCACCCAGCGTGATCGAAACCGTTCTTTGGATGAGGTCGTTCAAGCGACGCAGAAGGCCTATTGCTCCGCGAGATACTGAATCAAGTCGGTGGATGTCACGATCCCCACAAGCTTCTCTCCTTCGACCACAGGCAAGGAGTGGAAACTATGAGACCCAAGCAGCCTGGCTGCGTCACGGATCGTGCTCGATTTTTCGATCGTGACACAATCGGCGACCATCACGTCATGCACCTTGTAAAGGTGATCGAGTGTTTGGTCCAAGGACTTCGAGGTTTGGTTTCCGAACTCGCCGAAAGAGATTCGCACGAAGTCACTCCAGCTCACAATGCCGATCAGCTTCTCCCCGCTGACAACAGGGATGTGGTGAATGCCACCGGATTCAAACATGGCTCGCAACTTTGAGACGGGCTCGCCGTCGTGAATCGTTTGCAATCCAGTTGACATGATTTTTGTCAGCGGCTCGTTTTTCTTCATCTTATTTCCAAGGAGTGGTGCAGAACCAAAGGATGGAGGAATTGAAGATCCATCAGCGGTCAACACGTGGCAATCAAGTTGCCATCCTTTCATCGCAAACGTTGTTCCGCGATCGACATTCATCCCGGAAGGAACGCCGCTGCCGCTGCCAACGAAATTTCGATCAGCATGGTTCCCGTTCGCCACCATCAATGAGGTTCAGCGGACAAGAGGTCGCACCCCAGCACCGCCGCTGGAACACGCTTGGGAAGACCGTCACACAGTGTGACGACCCGCACGGTTCCCGCGTGCGATATGGCACGTCATCGCCGGGGACGACGAAAGGCATCGTCTGCATCGTCGCCATACTCTGCATCCAGTGGCGAATTCAACGGGAGCCAAAAAGTTTGGAGCGGCCGATCGAGCATTCCGCGGTGGAATGAACGCGGGCTGCTGCGTCGATCCGTTGTCTCCAACATGGATCGACGAGGCGAGCGACGAGAGCTATGGTTGCGATGGTCCTTCACCGCGGTGGGACCAAGGATTCGCAACTGCTTTTTCAAACAAGAATCACTCCCCACGAAAGAACAGATCAACCGATGTCCGCTGACGTTTGGATGGTGACTTTCATCCTGGTGGCAACCATCATCGCTTTTGTGGTGGACCGGTTCCGGATGGATCTTGTGGCGTTCGTTTCGCTGTTGGCGCTCGTGCTGACTGGCATCCTGACGCCGGCGGAGGCAACCGCCGGTTTTTCCAATTCGTTGGTGCTGATGATTGCCGGATTGTTTGTCGTGGGCGGTGCGATCTTGGAAACCGGCGTGGCGGATCAGGTCGGCAATGGGCTGGGCCGAATCGGGGGCAAGTCGACGGTCCGGTTGACCGCGACGGTGATGCTTGCCTGTGCCCTGTTGTCGGCGTTCATCAGTTCAACAGGAACGGTTGCGGTGATGTTGCCCGTGGTGCTCGCGCTGAGTCGTCGCGCGGAGATCTCACCGTCGAAGTTGTTGATCCCACTGGCGTTTGCGGCCGCCTTGGGCGGGATGCTGACGCTGATCGGCACCCCATCGAACATCGTCGTCAGTCAAGAACTTCGGCATGCGGGGTTGGAGCCGTTTCACTTCTTTTCGTTTGCGCCGGCGGGCTTGGTCATGCTCTGCGTCGGGGTTGGCTTCATGTGCACGATCGGCACGCGGCTGTTGCCGGACAGGGCGAAGGGGAACGACGACGCGGCCCACGCGAGTCATGAGCAGCGATACGTTTCCCGTCCTGACCTGCTTCACAGTTACGGGGTGGAGGGGCAGATCAGCGAAGTCACCATTCCGGCGGGGTCCGAATTTGCAGGACGCACGCTTCGGGAGATTGGGCTGCGGACGACGTTTTATGTCAATGTGATTGCGGTGCTGACTCGTCGTTCGGACGGGGCGGCTGTGCGTAAATGCAACGCCGATACGTTGTTGCAACCCGGCGACACGCTCTTCATCAAGTCATCGAACAAAGGAGCCGTTGAGCGTCTGATCACGGGCGGGTACGTCGAATTGGTTTCAACCGCTCCGTCGCTTCCCAAGGATGTGTATCTGGCTGAATTGATCGTCCCACCTCGCTCGGAACTGATTGGACGGACGGTTCGGGAGATCGACTTTTTTCGTCAATACGGGGCGATGGTCGTGGCGATGCACGATGGCAAGGAGCCCATCGGCACTCGCACATCTGACACGCCATTGAATCCAGGCAACACGCTTTTGATTGCCACCAACACGAGCGCGCTGGAGCGACTCTGGAAATCGCGACGGGACGTGTTGCTGATCAGCACGCAGGACGAGCAACATGGACCAACACTGACTCCCGCAGCTGGCTGGGTCGTTGCGATCTTATTGGGGATGTTGATTGTGATGAGCACGGGGATGGTTGCCAATGTGACCGCCGTTCTGGTCGCCGCGTTGTTGACCGTGGTGGTCGGAGCATTTCGTGGATCGACGGCTTACCAGAGTATCCACTGGGATAGCATCGTGATGATCGCTTCGGTCATGCCGCTGGCCACGGCGCTCGAAAAGACGGGCGTGCTGGGGATGGTGACCGATGCGATTGTGGAGAGCCCTCATTTAGCGAACCCCACTCTGTTGTTGCTGTTGCTGTTCAGTGTCACGTCGCTGCTCAGTCAAGCGATCTCCAACACGGCAACAAGTGTGCTGGTCGCACCGCTGGCACTGGAGGTTTCTCATCGGCTGGGTGTCTCGCCGTACCCGTTGTTGATGGGCGTTGCCTTGGCGGCGTCGACATCTTTTTCCACTCCAATGGCCTCTCCGATCAATGCGTTGGTGACTGGCGCGGGAAGCTACCGTTTCGGTGATTTCCTCAAGGTCGGCATCCCGCTGCAGTTGCTCGTCCTGGCGGTCACGCTCTGGATCGTGCCTCTGCTGTTTCCCTTCGCTCCCTGAGGCCACCGCGCGGAGTTGCTCAGGAGTGCTCCGGAGAATCAAGAATGCGATGCGTGATTCGAGTAGACTGTCTCGTTTCGATTCGAACATCACCTCACATTTTCACTGGAATTGACCATGGATCGATCGCTTGCTGATCGAAGGAATCCGTTCACCGCGTTGACTTGCCTGCATTCGATCTGGATCGTGGGAATCATGTCGGCAGCTTCCATCGCGTCGGGCGATGGTCCTGATTTGCCGGTCGTGGATTTGTCGCAGCAGACGGAACGTCAGGTGGTCATCGCAGCGGGAACCAATGGCGTTTATCAAGGCCATCCCACGACGTTGCGGATGCCGGAGAGCGAAACCATCCTTTGCGTTTGGTGTGTCAATCACGGTGGCTCGGCGGGCCCGATGGCCAAGAGCGACGACGGGGGACTGACGTGGACACGACTGGACGATCAGTTGCCAGCCAACTTTTCAAAGCATCAGAATTGTCCGAGCATCTATCGGATTCGTGATCCCGAGGGAAATCCGCGACTCTGGGTTTTTTCGGCGGCGCTCAACCAGCGTGGTGGTCCGGGGATGCCGAGCATCATGAGCGAAGACGACGGCCAGACTTGGACCGAGATGCCACCACTGGGTTTTCCATGTGTGATGACGTTCAGCAGTGTGGTGACACTGAAAGATGGGCGAACTCTGGGGCTGTATCACAAAGGGCCTGACGGCAAGGACAGAGCACCGCTGAGCGTGTTGCAAACCATCACCGCGGACGGAGGGTTCACTTGGTCCGAGCCACGTGTGGTCGCTGCGGTGGAAGGGAAGAATCCCTGTGAGCCGTTTGTGTTTCGTTCACCCGACGGGGAAGAATTGTGTTGTCTGCTGCGAGAGAACACGCACCGCGGCCGCAGTCTGATGATGTTCTCGCGTGATGAGGGGCAGACCTGGACCACGCCTGTCGACACGCCATGGGGATTGTCGGGCGATCGACACATCGGCGTCCCGCTCCCCGACGGTCGCTGGGTCTTCGCATTCCGTGATCAGGCCCCCGGCAGCCCCACACGAGGGCATTTCGTGGCTTGGGTGGGAATCTACGAGGACATTCGCGAAAACCGACCGGGGCAATATCGCATCAAGCTCTTGCACAGTCACGCGAAGAACGTGGCCGATTGTGGTTATCCGGGCGTCGAGTTGTTGCCCGATGGGACGATCGTGGCGACCACGTACATCAAGTACCGACCGGGGCCCGAGAAACACTCGGTGGTGACCACTCGTTTCCGAATCCAAGAAACGGATGCCTTGCTCAGCGAACTCGAGTGAGCCGTGGGCGCTCTGAAAGAGCCGCTTGTGTCGCTGACCCTGCCGCCAACTACTGGCGGTACTCTCGGCAGTGCGGGCAGCTCTTGTCGCTGTTGAAGGCGACGCTTTGTTTGACGTCTTCCCAGAGCGTGATGCTGGGGACATAGATGCGGTCGCCGGGAAACAATTGGTAGTTCGTGGTGACATCGCCCAGTTGCAGAATCTGTTTGTAGCAAACGGGGAGGACCAGTCGTGGTTGTCCGTCCGGTTGGGGGCGAGTGAGAATGATTTTGTGTTCGTTCGCTCGATCGGACAAACCGCCGGCAGCGATCAGTGCGTCCAGCACTGTTTCGGCTCCCACCAACTGATACGAGCCTGGCGCATTGACCTCACCCATCACATAGAACTGATCGCTTTCGTTGTTGACCAAGCGGACGTTGACGCCGTAGTCGGCGACTTCCTCGGGCGGGCGATTCGGGCTGTGCGAGGCGAGCGCGAATCGTTGTTGACTCTTCTCCGTTTCGCGCGCCGCGACACGAGATTGAACCGTTTGCTGAATCTCTTCGGTCGTCATGCCGAGGACTGCGACACGGCCGTAGTCACCCAGTTCGATGTAGCCATCTTGATGGACGGTTTGGTCACTTTGCAGACGCACGGGCGAATTGAAATCGTTGGGCTCAATGACCAAGACATCGCCCGCTTCCATTCGGTGAGGCGGCAGGGCTTGCTTGGCCAACTCCGTTGGGATTCCATGGCGATGTCCGGCTTGGCGGAGATTCGTCGCGTAGGGAAGCAACGCGTTGGAACTGGCCGAAACCGGCAGTCCGAGCGATGCCGCGGTGCGGCAGCCGGCGATGACTGCGACGCAGCATGCGACCAGCAGCGTCACCTGAATGATGCGAAATGTAGGATGATGGGTCATAGGAATCTCCGTGTTCAGTTTGGGTTCTGTCTGCTTGGTCGACACGCTGTTGCTGGTGAAGGAACGGTCGTTTTTCGTTGCTTGCTAACGCACGCGGTTCCGGTTCCGTGACTGGTCCGCCACATTGGCAACCTGCGATCCGAAGCTGTTGGTCAAGAAGAATCGCAAGGTGTCTTGGGTCAAGTTTTTGCCGGGTTGCAATCGAAGGGTTGGCCGTGAGGAAGTGCCACCCACATGGACATGAACGACCCGGTCTTTCATCGCCTCGTTCGCTTTCAACACCAGGGCGACCGGTGCGGGGGCAGCCAGCAAGAGCGGCGAGTCGGTGAGCGCCATCAACCCGTCGGCTGGTCCGACCTGACCGGTTGCCGCGGTCACGTCAAAGTTGAGCCGACCATCGAGCGAAGCATTGCCGCTCATCAGGACCTGAACGTTGCTTTGTGTGATGGCCAGTTGATCCAGGTGGACCAATCCGCCGGACAGTCGACCGGTGATCGTTCCGTCATTGTCGTGCTTGGAACCCAGTGAAGGAGTCAAACTCACCAGGGAATCAAGTTGGCCCAAGATTGGCATCTCCAACGAATTGACCTGGGACATCTGGAGGTCGAAGTTGCCGGCAATCTGATCGGGGCGGCTGGCACGTCGGGCGTTCAAGTTGACTTGCCCATCCATCACACCTGCGCCAACGCTTTTGCCGCGGAGCAAGCGCGAGGTGTCGATTTGATGCAGCCGTGCAGCAAGTTGCATGTTGAGAGAGCGGCTGTAATCGCCCTCGGTCGAAACATTGATTTTCCCACCGCCGGCTTCGATCACCCCTGCTCGACAGCGCCAAGCAATGCGGTTTGAGGCGGGGGTCACCGTCCAGTCGATGGGGAATCGCACTGCTCGAATATTGAGGTCGGCAATCGAAGGGTTGTTGGCCGAGACATCGGCCCGGCCCGAAATGGTTTGCGCAATGCGACCGGTGACCCGCACGCTGCCTGTTCCTGACGCTCCGCTTGCGATGTTGCCCAGTGGTGCGGTAGCGAGTCGTAGGTTCATACGGTTGATTCCGAATTGAAACGTCCCCCGAGGTTCGCCAATCAAAGTGACTTCTGCCCGTCCGCTGAGCCGCCCGTCTGCGAATCGTCCGTCAACGGATTCCAGGGCCAGACGGTCAGGACGCAGTTCGACGGTGGCGGTCACGCGATCGGAAAGTCTGGCTTGGTTCCAGCGAACTCGTTCCGCTGAAGCCGTCGCGGTGCAAAGCAAACCGTCGCGGATCGAGTTTGCATCACGCGTGCAGCTGGCATCCACGAATCCTGACAACGGGCGAAGCGATGCCGGCAACTTCGCGGCTTGGATGGCTTTGTCGATCGAGAGTCGGCTGAGTTTGGCTTCCACGAAGATTGGGATCTGACGCAGGTCGGTGGTGTCTTGATTCGCGAATGCGACAAGCTCTTGCAGATCACTTTGGACCTTGGCGTCAAAGCTGCCTTGCAACAGCTCGCCGTCTGCATTCCCAATCGCTCTCCCGTTCTCGATCTGAATCTCGGCCCGTGTCAATTCAATGGGCACGTTCATCGCGGAGAGTGAGCGACTGCGGATCCAGGCGTTTCCACCCAGTTTGGCGAGCGACCCGAGTGAGGTGAATTTGAATCCGCCTTCCAATGTGCCTGTCACAGGGACTTGGAGGTTGGCAAATCGAGGCAAACGGCTGGCCTGGATTCCTGTGAACCACGATTCGATCGTCGACTGCGTCCAATCAAGCTGGTCGGTTGTCAACGAGAGCGTGTATTGGCCGCCAAGGAGATCGTCGGATCCCGTGTGGATCACCAGACCAGTTGAGTCGGCTTCCCAATTCAGACGGGCCGAACCAATGCTTGTGTGGGCGTAGGTTGCGTCCGACAACGACGCGGTCCCGGTTGTCTTGATGGTGTGTCGTTTGGAGTCCGCGTGCAGTTTGCCATCCAGTTGGGCTGTTCCGGCGAGCGGCAACCGGGTGGATGAAAAACGTGACGCGACATCGGCAACGTCACGCAGTGAGATCGGCCCGGCTGAAAAGTCTGCGTCCATTGTCAATTCATTGCTGAGCTTTCCATCCAAGGAAAGCTGGCAGCGGTTCTCACGCCATTGCAACGTGGTGGGAGCAATGACGATTCGCCCGTGGTTCAGTTCCAGTTGGGCGTTGACGTCGTGGACCTGCTCTCCCAAGACGGAGACGCCGACCGTGTTCAGGCTTGCCAACACTTGCCAGGCGTCGGGGTGAACCATCGAATCGAGCGAGACCGATGCGTCCACTCGGCCGGTGGCCTGCCCACTCAGGTGACGCTCATCGACGTTGCAGAGGCGGGCGGCTTGCTGTCCATCCAGTTCGTTCAAGATGGCCTGCAGTTCCAGTCGCCGAGTGGACAGGCTGGTCTGCGCCGAACCGCTTGTCACCGCAATCGTCTCGCCCTCTGCGCCGATGAATCGGGCTTCGTCCAAACGAGCGACCACCGTGCCTTTGGAAAGGCTCATTCGCGCGACTGTGTCGTTCAGCGTGACGCCGTGTGCCTGGACGTCAACGCAAGTGGCGGCAGCTGCGACGGTCAGGGCATTGGGATCGAGGCATTGATCCAGTGGCAGTGAGAAAGCGACCGATGTTTGGAGGCGACCACCTAGATCCGCGATGCCGAGTCGCTTGGCCAGCTGTTGCAGACCAAGACCGTCTGACGTCACGTTGCCAGAGAGGTCGCCTTGCAAACCTCCCATCGGATCGAAGTTGTTTGGATCCAGTGGAATCTGCCCGTTGCAAACGACGTCACCAACGACGGGGGCCAGTTCGATGTTATCTGCGACGAGACCCGACGCCACCGCATGAACGGTGTTCTCGAAGTCAGCGACACCGTCGTGCCAGCGGAACTGAGAGCGTGTTGAGAAGCCCGCTGTCGCGTGGACATCGAGGTTTGGGGCGAAATGCGCAAACAGGGGTTGGAGGTCGCAACCGCTGACCTCGCTGGTCACATTCGCGTTCAGTGGCGCAGCCAGTGAATCGGTCGTCAACGACAATCGAGCCCTGCCCTGGAGCGGGGCCGCGTCCACGTTCAGTGCCAGTCCATCGCGGCTTGTGTTGGCATGCAGTGTCAGTTGGCTCACCACCGTTCCGAGGTCACTCCAGACGATGTCTTGCAACCGCAGTTGCATTTCGGTGGGATGGTGTCGGAAATCTTTCTCGTCGGCTGGATGCTGCACTTTGACCAGCATCGAGGCTGTTCCGCGGATGCGTTCCCGACGAACGTCAGCCGGTAACAAACTGGCCGGAAGCGTGTTGCAATCGAGTCGGCAGCCCTGCATTTGGACGACGGTTGAGCCAGCGAAGGTGGCCGCATCCACTTGGGTCTGAAACTCGAGTTGTCCGTCGAGCAATTGCTTGACTTGCCCACGCAGCTCCAGTTCCGTTCCGAACACGCCCGAGAGGCTGGCTCCTGCAACAATCGCTTTGCAATGGGGGCCCTGGTGAACGATCAGTTCTGCGTTCTGAACCAACAGAGACCGAAGCGGGATCTTGGTCTCGCCTTCGGAAGAGCTTTGGGATTTCGGGAAGACCGAGAGCAGTTGGCCCTCGTCGTCGAACCGAAGGTGGAGAACGGGGTTGGCAACGGCAATCTGATCAACCCATTTGCCGTCACTCAGGCCTCGGAAGATCGAAGCGACCAGGTCGACTTGGCGGACTTCGATCTGCGCGGCATCCGGGATCGAAGGTTCCATCACCGTGATGCCATGGGCTTGAATGGTACCCAGGCCAATGTGAACTGATTCGACGCGGACTTCTGTTGCCAGCAGGGAAGACGCCACTCGTTCGGCAAGGTGCCGTGAAACGAAGTTCCGGGAAACTAGAAGCAGGAAGGTGAGCAACAGCCCCAGGTTGATCGCTCGGATTGCGAACGTTCGGACGCCTTTCTTCGTTCGCAAGCAGTCGTCCTTGATGGGGGCTAAAAGAAGGAGTGGCAATCCGTTCATTCCTCTGTAGCTTTCCGGCCTGGAAGGAAGCAAGGCACGAATCGGATCTCGCACCGTGGTGGGAGGTGAGGCTCAACAGGACTCATGTTGCTTGCCTCGATTTGGAAAACTTCTGCGAGCGACACGCCGAATCGTGACCACGGCGCGGGTGCCAGTGGCGCGCCAGCCTGCCCTCAGGGGAAGTTCTGTTCCTGACTCAATCGCCCGGGGGTCAACCGCAGGAGACGCGGTGTCGCCGGAGGTTGACGCTTGGCGGGGGCGAGGACGCGTGTGAAGGCTGCTTTTGTCCTCGTTTTACGCTGATTGCAATCGTTTGCGTTGTTTGGCATGCCGGGTGCTAATGGGGTTTTTTCGCTGCGGCCTTTCCGTGCTGGGGCCATGATTGCAAAGAAGCCACCTTCGATCGACAAGTCACTGACAACTCTCGTTGTCTTGACTTTCTTTACCGGGAATCAGGCAGTCGTCGGCCGAGCGATTGTTTCACGCCAAATTTGGCTCCCCGGCACCACTTCAAGAGATTTGATACATACGATGCATGAAAAATTAGAGTCAACACTTTGGAATATCCAACAACGCAACCTTGGCGAACATGAGTTCATCCAAGCGGTGAAAGAGGTGTTGGGATCGATTGGGACAGTGTTGGCAAAGTACCCTCGGCTGACGGAACAGAAGATCATCGAGCGCATCTGTGAGCCCGAGCGTCAGGTGATCTTCCGTGTTCCATGGCAGGATGATCGCGGCGAGGTGCACATCAACCGCGGCTTTCGGGTGCAGTTCAACAGTGCCTTGGGTCCATACAAAGGTGGGTTGCGATTCCATCCGTCGGTCAACTTGTCGATTGTCAAGTTCTTGGGCTTTGAGCAGATTTTCAAGAACGCTCTGACCGGGATGCCGATTGGCGGCGGGAAAGGCGGCAGTGACTTTGATCCCAAGGGCCGCAGCGACAATGAGGTGATGCGGTTCTGCCAAAGTTTCATGACTGAATTGTCACGGCACTTGGGGGAATACACCGATGTTCCAGCGGGCGACATCGGCGTGGGACGCCGTGAGCTGGGGTACTTGTTTGGGCAATACAAGCGAATCAGCAACCGCTACGAGTCGGGCGTTTTGACTGGCAAGGGGCTCAGCTATGGCGGCGCACTGGTCCGGGCCGAAGCGACCGGGTACGGGCTCGGCTACTTCGTCCAGCAGATGCTGGCGGCGCGAGGCGAATCACTCGAAGGCAAAACCTGCATCGTGTCGGGGGCGGGCAACGTCGCCATTTACGCGATTGAAAAGGTCACGCAACTGGGCGGCAAGGTGGTGGCTTGTTCCGATTCGAAAGGCGTTGTCTACGACGAAGCCGGAATCGACCTGCCCACGCTGAAGCAAGTGAAGGAACAGGAGCGACTGCCCATCGAGGCCTATTGCAAAACGCGAAAGCAAGCACGCTATCAACGGGCGGGGAAGATTTGGGAAATCAAGTGCGACGTCGCGCTGCCCTGTGCGACCCAGAATGAACTGACCGGGAAAGACGCGAACTCACTGTTGCGAAATGGTTGCACCGCGGTTGCCGAAGGCGCCAACATGCCAACCACGCCCGAGGGAATTGAGAAATTCAATGAGGCGGGAATTGCGTACGCGCCTGGCAAGGCTGCCAACGCAGGCGGGGTCGCGACAAGTGCTCTGGAAATGCAGCAAAACGCTTCGCGAGACGCCTGGTCGTTCGAATACACCGAGCAGAAATTGGCGGCGATCATGAAGGACATTCACGATCGTTGCTTGGAAACGGCCGATGAATTCGGGGTCCCCGGCAACTATGCCCAAGGGGCCAACATCGAAGGCTTCATGCGGGTCGCGGACGCCATGGAATCATTGGGGCTGATCTGACCAACCGGTCGCCTGACGCATGGCCCAACCAAACCGCGGAGCGGTGACAGTCGCCAGCGTCGGGTTTCAACCCGAGGTCCCAAGGGACCCCGTACCGGTTCAAAGCCGCAGAGCGGCGACAGGTGGAATCGAACTCGCTGCCAACTGTCGTCGCTCCAGGACTCGGAGGCGTCGGTATCGCACGACCTCGTCAGTGGATTGGGTTGACCAGCGGACGGTGACAATCTCCGGCGACACGCTTGGAAACCGTGGTTGACGCTGTTCTTCGCGAACACGCGGGATTCGTTCCCCGGGCCACTTGGTCCGGCTTTTGCAATCACTGGTCGAGTTGATCGGTCAATTCGTTTTCCATTCTCGAAGGAAATTGTTGTGTCAACTGGCATGTCGAATGTCGCGGTAACGATTCAAACGAATCACGGCCTGACTTACACGGTCATGGTACCGAAGACAACGAGGTCTCAAGGCAACTCGAAAGTTGGTTCCCAGCGAAAAGCAGGTTCGCGGCGGAAGCCGAAGCAATCCAAGTGAACGCAGCCAGCTGAAGTCGAAATGGACTTCAGTGGCCGGCTGAGAGGACAAGCTGGTTCGCATTATTTGCGGCCAGCGTGGAGCTCAGCAGCGGCGAGTCCACCACGGGCAAGTTCACCTTTCCCCGGTGACGGCGTGGATGGCTCGACCGAAAGGTCCCGCCGACGGCGGTGAGCCGTTCGGAGCGTTCGACCACGCCTTGCCCCGTGGGGCTGACGGCGTGGTTCAGGATTTGAATTCGGCGATCACACTGCTGAGAGATTGCTTGGCGTCACCAAAGAGCATTCTTGTGTTCTCACCAAAGAACAACGGGTTGTCGACGCCGGAGAACCCGGAGGCCATGGACCGTTTCAGCACGAACACGGTCCGCGCATAGTCGACGTTGATGATCGGCATGCCGTAGATCGGGCTGTTCTCGTCTTCGCGTGCCGCTGGGTTCACCACGTCGTTCGCTCCGATCACGATTGCCACGTCGATGTTTTCCATCCGTGGGTTGATCTCGTCCATTTCGATCAATTGATCGTAGGGCACGTTGGCTTCGGCGAGCAGGACGTTCATGTGGCCCGGCATCCGTCCGGCAACCGGATGGATCGCATAGCTGACGTCGGCCCCGTTGGCTTCGAGCAGTTCGCCCAGTTCACGAACCACATGCTGTGCCTGCGCGACCGCCATGCCGTATCCAGGCACCATCACGACCGACGAAGCTGCTTCCAGGATCAGGTAGGCGTCGTCGGCGGTGATCGGCTTGACTTCGCCTTCAACCTTGGTGGCTTTCGTTGTCGCAGCGAAACCGGAGAACAACACGTTGCTGAGCGATCGATTCATCGCTTTGCACATGATGTTGGTCAGGATCAATCCTGCCGCCCCCACCAGCGAACCAGCGACAATCAAGATGGTGTTGTTGATCGCGAATCCAGCGGCGCAGGCGGCAAGCCCCGAGTAGCTGTTGAGCAGCGAAATCACAACGGGCATGTCGGCGCCACCGATCGGAATGACCGCCATCACGCCCAACAAAATCGACAGTCCAATCACCACGAAGACGAGCGGGAACGTCCAAGCGGGATCCAGGACCATCGCAATCGAACATCCCAGCAGCACCAGCAACAACAAGACGTTGACGACACGTTGCCCCGCGAAGGTCATCGCCCCGCTGCCGATGGTTTCTGAGAGCTTGGCCCAGGCCACCAACGATCCTGAAAACGTCACGCCGCCAATCAAGATCGAAACCAGAACGGTGACCAATGTGAAGGCGGACGATTCTTGCCCGTACAGGGCGGCCCAGCCCACCAGCAGACTGGCGATGCCACCGGAGCCATTGAACAACGCGACCATTTCGGGCATTCCCGTCATGGCGACGCGCCGCGCCGAGATCACGCCCACGACGGCGCCGAGAATCGCGGCACCTGCCAGATAACGGTAGTCCAGGATTTCCTTGGACGTGAGCGTGATCAGGACGGCCATCAGCATCCCGATTGACGACAGTAAATTGCCTCGCACAGCGGTTGCCGGGGAGCTCATCAGTTTGAGCCCAAAGACAAACAAGATGGCCGCGAGGATGTAGACCGAACCGAGGACTTCAACGCTCATGAGTCACCTCCTGACGGGCTGTCTTTCTTCTTGAACATGCTCAACATGCGATCGGTCACCATGTAGCCGCCGACCACGTTGACCGTGGCAAAGAAGACGGCCAGTGCCCCCAGCCACGTCGACCACGGGCCCAAATCGGCTCCGGCGGCGATGATGGCCCCGACGACGGTGATGCCGGAAATGGCATTGGCACCCGACATCAGGGGCGTGTGCAGGGTCGCCGGCACTTTGGCGATCAGTTCAAAGCCTAAGAACACGGACAACATCAAAATGAAGGCGAGCAGCACGGCTTCCATGGGAACCCCTGTTTGAAAGGATGAATGGTGGTTTATGAATGAAGCTTGGCGATGGTGTCGTTCACGATCACGCCACCACGAGTGATGACGGCGGCTTGAACGATTTCGTCCTCGGGATCGAATGCGAATCGCTTGGATTCGGCGTCCCAGAAATCGTCGATCAAGGCGGTCAAGTTGTTCGAGTACATCTCGCTGGCATTGCGACTCACCTCGGATGGCAAGTTTCCTTGGCCGATGATTTTGACGCCTTCGACATCGACGATTTCATTCAGCACGGAACCCTCAACGTTGCCTCCCGTTTCGACTGCCATGTCAACCACGACGCTGCCGGGTTGCATCGCCAGCAGCATGTCGCGAGTGACGATGCGAGGCGCTGGGCGACCAAACAGTTGAGCCGTGGTGATGACGACATCGGAGACCGCAATGAGTTTCTTTTGGCCTTCCTTTTGGAGTTCAATTTGCTCTGGCGTGAGGGCTTTGGCGTACCCCTGTTCCGTCTGGCCGACTTCCCCCAAGTCAATCTCCACGAATTTGGCACCGAGGGACCGGACTTGTTCCGCGACAACGGGCCGGGTGTCAAAGGCATCGACACGAGCACCCAAACGTTTGGCGGTTGCGATGGCTTGCAGGCCGGCGACCCCCGCACCGATCACAAACACCCGAGCGGGCCGAATGGTTCCCGAGGGAGTCATCATCATCGGAAAGATTTTTTTGCTGTGATACGCGGCTTGGATCACCGTGACGTAGCCCGCCAGGTTGGCTTGCGAGGACAGCGCATCCATCTTTTGGGCGCGAGTGGATCGCGGGATCATCTCCATGGAAACCGAGGTCACGCCGCACTTGGCCATTTCGCCAATCAGTTCCCTTTCATTAAATGGGTCGAGAAAACTGATGTGGATGGCTTCGGGGCGGAGCGAGGACACCTCCTCGATGTCGGGACGTCGAACTCGCAAGACAATGTCGGCCTTCGAAAGCAGGGACGCCCGGTCGGTCTGCACGACGGCACCGGCCTCCGTGTAGGCGTCGTCGGGAAACCCTGATGGGGCGCCTGCACCAGATTCGATTCCGACGGAAAAGCCGGACTGAATCAGTTTCTTGACGCTTGCGGGGACAAGTGCCACCCTCGCCTCGCCTGGCCAATGTTCGCGGGGGACGCCAATCTGCATCACTTCGCTCCTCGTGTGTTGAATCAGCCGGTGCTTCGAATCATACAATCTCCAAACACTGGCACCGCCGTGGTGTTCTATCGTAACGATCCGTGGAGCACGCGTGCGGTTCGTCGCTTGAAAGGTCCCCTTGGGCTCAGCGACGGATCAGTTTGCTGAGCCCGCCTGAGATCAGAGTGGTGACGTCGGCGAGGGCACGAGCGGTGGCAATCCCGCTGGGGGCGGCGAGGTACTTGGGAGTCCACTCGGGAGAGAATTTGTCTTTGTAGGACCGTAGGCCTTGGAAGTTGTAGAAGTGTTCTCCATGGCGGAACATCAGATTGCTGACACGATTCCAAAGTGGACCGAGTCGATGCGCATCGACGCCGGAAAGCGGTGCCATCCCAAGGCTGAAGTATTGGTAACCCTGAGCGTGACCATCCAGCATCAACTCGGCGAACAGATATTCCATCACTCCGTGTGGAGCGTCGGGCAGGTACCGCGATCAACATCAACACCACCGCTGCGCCGACCAAACCACGCATCGAACGGGAAGCGTCGCCTTGGTATGCGAAACGCCACCAGAGTTCGTTTGTGTAGTCAACGTGCCGATAGGAAAACAGCACCAGCCAAACCATCGATCCGATGACGATGAAAACAGACGTCATCCAACCCCAGGAGATTGCCGGCGACAACATGTTGCCTTTTCGGAAGAAATAGCCGCGGCATGGAATCATGGCTGCCAACAAGACCAACAGAATGAATGTTTCTTCGTAGTCGAACCCTTTCAGCAGCGAGGCCAACGTGCCCGCCCCCAGCAGAAAAACGGACAGCGACCAAGCGACGTCAATTCGGCGCTGAAGACCTCGAGCGAGCACGAGCAGCATGGCGCCAATGATGCTGCCGAAGAAGTGCGACGACTCCATGACGAACAAGAAAAACGGGTTGTGCATCATCCGCATGCGGCCCTCGGCGGCCGGCAGCGACCCGGAGATCAGCAAGACCAGTCCGGCGAGGAAGACTCCCCCCGTGATGACTCTCGGAGCGACGATGTTGGTCACAGTGGTCGCCGAATGCGCCAGGTTTTGAATCTTGGCGGAGTTCGAGTGAAAGCTTTGCCGACTTTGCTCGAACAGCCGCACGATCTCGGGAGATGACATGCCCCAGCCAGAGTACAAACGCACTCGAATCGGCGTGCCGCCAAACAAGGATCCCAGCGAATTGCTGAACGAGTAGTAGAGCAGCGAAGCGATCGTGACTTGTTTGAGGCTGAGTGGGTACTTGATCAAGCGAACGCCGAGCCAGTCGTAGCCGATCATCACGACATAATTGCATGCCGTGAAAAACAACGCGGCGAGGACGGCGGTGATGGGAATGGAATGGAAACTGGCGGCAACGTCCGCGGCCTTGTATTGCTTGAATTCATGATGCAGCAACCACATGGCGACCGCGAAGAACACAACCGAAAGGGTTGGTTTGAGCCACGATGCGGATGCGGTCCAGAATGCTTGCAATCGATCCAGTGGGGGTGATTCAGCAGGTGTCTCAAGCTCGGGGGCCGACTCGATCATCGCTTGTTGCTCATTTCTTCCAGCAGATCCGTTTGGACCTGTTGGATCTCAAGAAGACGCTGCCACTGATGTGTCAGCAGCAGATCCATTTTGGAATGCAGGTGACGGATTTCGAGTTCCGCTTTCAGGTTGACGCGGTAATCGTTGTCGGCCTTCAAGCGGTCTTTCGCGTTCTGGCGGTTCTGGCTCATCATGATGATCGGCGCTTGGATTGCGGCGAGGCAGGACAGCACAAGATTCAGCAAGATGAATGGATACGGATCAAACGGTTTACCCAGCAGGGAGATCGCATTGATGGTGATCCAAATGATGAGCACACCGGCGAAGATCAGAATGAAGGTCCAACTGCCACCAAAGCTGGCGACGGTGTCGGCCCAACGCTGGCCAAGCGTGGATTGCTCGTCGACGGCATCGTTGAGGTTTTGCGTCAACACATCGTGCTCTCGCAGGCTTTCGATGACGTCCTTTTCGAGCGTGGTCAGTTCACCGCGTTCCTGTTCGAGCACATTCTGCACGTACAAGCTGCGGTAATGGTTGATGTCGGTCTGGCAGATGTACGCGTCCGCGTTCCATTGCGGGCAATCCGCAGCGATCCGTTCCGCGACCAGCGGACGCACGAAGCGACCGGGGGTCAGGTCGGAAAGCGAGAACGGTTTGCCGCAAACGGCGCAGTTGATTTTGTGGCGGTTTGTCATCTGGCCGTGGGATTGCTTGTTGGGGAAACGATTTGGACGGGTTGTTCACCAGTGATGATGCGGTTGCTGCGATTGAACGTGACATAACTCCACGCCCATTGCACCAGAATCAACAGTCGGTTTTGAAACTGGACAATCAGCATCAAGTGAACGAACAACCAGAGCAGCCAAGCGAACAGCCCGTAGAAACGACGCTTGCCAATCAGAGCCACCGCTGCGGCGCGACCGATCGTTGCCATCGTGCCACGGTCGGTGTACTGGAACGTGGGGGCGATGGATTCTCCGTTTGCCAGTTGCGGGATCACCTTGGCAACGTAGCGCCCCTGTTGAATCGCGACGGAGGCCAGTCCCGGCAACGATTTGCCGCTGGAATCGGTGAACGAAGCGATGTCGCCGATGGCGAAGATGCGGTCTTGGCCGGCGAGTTGGCAGGATTGATTCACCAGCAAGCGGCCGCCTCGATCGGTTTCAATCCCCATCGCCAACGCGAGTTTTTTGCCCAGCGAGTTGGCTTGCACACCTGCTCCCCACAACACGGTTTTGGTGCCCACCATCGTTTCGCCATCGGGCCCGGAAAGGTGGACGGCATCGGCGTTGATCTCAGTGACTTTCGTGTGCGTGTGAACTTCGATTCCGAAGGAGCGGATCTTTTCGGCGGCTCGTTCGCAGAGGTCCTCGGGGTAGTGGGCAAGCACATGGGGTGCTGCCTCGACGATCATGATCCGAGCGTCCTGGGGTTTGATGTGCCGGAAGTCATGTTTGAGCGTGTGTTGAGCGATCTCTGACAATGCTCCCGCGAGTTCGACGCCGGTGGGGCCACCGCCAACGATGACGAACGTCAGTTTCGCCTTGCGCCGCTCGGGATCCGTTTCTCGCTCAGCGGCTTCAAAGGCCAAGTAGATTCGACGTCGGATTTCGGCTGCGTCGCCGATTGTTTTCAGGCCGGGGGCAAACTTCGCCCATTCATCGTGGCCGAAATAGCTGTGGGTGGCTCCGGCAGCGAGCACCAGGTAGTCATAGCTCAGTTCGCCATCGGCAAGGATCAGTCGCTGATGAGCAACGTCGAAATCGGTGACTTCCGCCATCAACACTTCGCAGTTGGCTTGTTTGCGAACAATCGAACGCAGTGGCGTGGCGATGTTGGCAGGCGAAAGGCCGCCGGTGGCGACTTGGTACAGAAGTGGCTGGAAGAGGTGGTAGTTGTGACGATCGACCAGCGTCACACGAACATTCGATTTGCGAAGGCGTTGGGCCGTTTCGAGGCCGCCAAAACCGCCGCCGACAATCACGACGTGAGGAAGTCTGGTGGAGGGAGATGAGTTCATGGAGGGACGTTCTCGTCGTTGGGTGAAGGACGTGTTGTCAGCGTCGAGGCGGCAGATCACCTTCGTCGTGAGAAGGAGTCTGATTCCACTTTTCGGCCCCAGGTTCCGATGGGATTGGGAAGGGATGGATCGGGGCGTCCGCCATGTGCAGTATCCAGGCAAACACGAAACGCACACAATGGGCGGAGGGTGATCTTGTCGTCATCAACACCATCAAATTTGCTTTGAAATCGCCATTTGCCTCATGACTTTCTTCGATACCTTGATTCCAACGCTCGCCGCAGTCCTGCTTGGTGGAGCAATCGGTTTGGAACGCCAAACACGTGGGCACGCGGCAGGTCTGCGCACTCACATCTTGGTTTCTTTGGCTGCATCGGTCTTTGTCCTTGCGAGCCGTGAAATGACCAGCCATTCCGGCGGCGACATGACGCGAGTGGTTCAGGGAATTGCGGCGGGAGTCGGATTCATCGGGGCGGGAGCGATCCTGAAGATGAGTCAGGAGCACGAGGTGATTGGACTCACGTCCGCCAGCACCATCTGGCTTGCCGCAGCAGTTGGAACCGCATGTGGGCTGCGCGAGTTTCCGTTGGCCGTGACCAGTGTGGTGATGACGGTGGTGGTGTTGGTGATCCTGCAACCGATCGAGGCCCGCTTTGACCGGAAGCAAAAGCCATCCAACGATCAAAACGGTTGATTCCAACGCCGCGGATCGGAGACACGGCGTTTGGCAGTCCTTATTTCTGTCCCGACTTCTGTTTCGGAAGGACGACGCCGGGCGGAACGACGGTCGACGTCATCACGCCAAGTGAAAAGTAGACCTGCATCAAGTCTTCCACTCCCATGTCCACGACTGTGACATGCTCCACTGGAATGAATATGTTGAAGCCGGTCATCGGCATCGGGGCGGAGGGCAAGTAAATGACGTGGCATTCTTTGTCTTGGAAGCGATAGGTGTCGCTGCTGGGAAGCAACCCCAGAAAGCCCGCTGACTCATCATCGCCGACGTAGCAGTGCACGACTTTCATTCCGGACATGGCGGATTCGTCCTGCTTGGAGAACATTTCGACGACTTGCTTCACAGGTCCGTAGACGCTCTTGACCACGGGGATCTTTTTGAAGCTGCCATCGAACCATTCTTGCCAGCGAAAGCGAGCGGTGCTGGAGACGAGCAGGCCGACCAACCAAATCGCGGCCACCACAAACACCCATCCGATTGCGGTGGCGAGCCATTGGTTGGCGGCAAAGTGCAATCCAATCGAACGCAATCCTTGACCCAACAAGCTCTCTGCGCCCACAAAACCGCGGAGGATTCCCGCCACCCAGTTCATGATCCAAATCGTGATCACCAGTGGCAGCAATGCAAACAGGCCGGTCAAGAATGTCCCGATGAACCCGCGTTGCCAAAGAGTCAGGAGGAAATGACGCATGTTGAAAAATCCAAGTTGTTAGCGGGAGGGGCTGGCTCGGAACACGTCCTGCCGCTACCTCGAAACAAAGGCGCTCGCGAGGCCAAGTGGGAAGGCGATGAGGTGGGCAAAGTCAGCGGACAGCATGCGTCCATCTTCGGGAAGGTGGACGAAGGACCAACCGGCACGAACAGCCAATGCAGCGATGATCGCTGCGATGATGAACCCGCGGTAGGGGGCCGCCGTTCCCGCGATCACCAAGCCCAGGCAGCCATAGTAACCGGCCGACGGACCCACGTCCTGCACGTGCCAAAGAAGCTGGCCGCGATGAGTTTCACCCACCAGGCTGGCCAGAGCGACGACCGCGGTCATCAGTGCGCGGGTGGCGATGTGGCAGCCCAGGAACGTGCCCATCGCTCGCGCGGAACCCATCTGCCATTCGATGTAGCCAACCGCGATCGCAAACATGGCGATGGAACTGTAAAACCGCCATCCGCCGGCGGTGAACAGCAGCGATGTGATGGCTCGGTGCACCTGGCCTTCGATCAGCAATCGCATCGAGAAACCAGCTCGCTGGTGAATGGTGTCATCCAACAACCCAATGTGGCTGCGCCCGTAGACACCTGCCACGATCAGCACGACCAGCATCGCGAATGTGAACGGCAATCGTTCCAAGAGACTCATGAGGCGACGGCCGCCAGACGCTGATCCGCCAAGCGAAAGCGTTTGAAAGATTTATTCAACTTCAGTCGCCGCAGTTGGTGCCGCTGCCCTGGGCGTCGCTTGTTTGGATTTCACCCAAGCGGCGGCTTCTTGGAAGGTGGCAACCCAAACGGTGTCGTCACTCTGCAGGAACCGCAGGATCTCCTTGTGATCGTCTGCGCTGATTGCCAGATGGTCGCCTCCCACACCGTGGAACATGAACACCAGCCAGCCCTGTTGTTCGCGTGCCTTGATCACCTGGTCCAGTTGGTACGCCAAGTCGCGTTCGTGGCCCGCGACGGTCTTCACTTCAAACAGATCGATTTCGCCTTGGCTGGGGGTTTCCGATCCAAACTGGGTGCCACGCGCGGCGAAGAATCGCTCTTTGACCAACGGGACATAGCTGTGATTGTCTTCCCCGATGGACGTGTTGCCGCAAGGGTAGGCGAATGTGGCGAGTTCCCGCTTGACGCCATTGTTGATGAGGTTGGCTAGGTTTTCATCGAGTTCTTTCGCCATCCGAGCATCGTCGTAATCTTCCGAGGCGTCGCCCGGTTTCACCCAGTCGTTCTTGCGACCGCAAGGGTGGAGGATGGTGTGCCCCGCCAACTCGTGGCCCTGCTCGCGAACCTGATTGAGGTCTTCCTGTGACCAACGATAGGTGACGCCACCTGCCGAAAAGAACGTGCCCTTGAGATTCGCGGCCTTCAACTGTGGCAAGGCGTGAACGATCTGACTGGGGATGCCGTCGTCGTAGGTCAGTGTGACGCAATAGGTTTTGCCGTCTGGCCAGTAACCCTCCTCGGCGACGCCCGTCGATGGAAAAGCGATGGAAACTGCCAGCAGCAAAAGCCAATTGGGTTGGGTTGAGCGAAACATGGAACGAACTGGACCCAATTGAATGAGATGGACAGAATCAATGTCGGTCAAAAACGACACCCGCCACAGCGATGCGGCGCCTGTATGTTAGTGCGGATGCGAACGGAAGTCGATCAAATCAGGGTGAGTTGCAGTGCGATTCACACGGGCTGGGAAAGGTCTGCTATTGGCGCTCTGATCGCGGTTGCAACTCTCCTTCCGGTTTCTGTCTTTCTTCATCCCGTGAGGGATGTCGGATGGTAGCCGGGGGGTGCCGCGTAGCAGCCCACCCCCGGGAAGCGAGCCCCAAAAAACACTCCATCCCGCCGTGGCCATCGGCCACGGCGGAATGGAGTGTGGCGACGTGGAAGCACGTGTCCGTCGGTGGCGCGATCGCTTACCGACGGCTACTCTCTGAGATCCCTACCGAGATGAATCACAGTGCGTCACCACACCAAGCGTTCCTCGACAAGCAGCGTCCGGCCGACTAAATCAACAGGCTGCTAGTGATGGCTGGCCGATTTTTTTGAGAAATTGGTGTTGGTTGCGGTGAACGGTTAAACTCGCTGAGCTTCTCTTGGGCAATGCCCGTCCTTCTCTCAGCGAGTGATCTGATGAATCAAAACGCTTGGAAACTCACCAGCCGGAAACCAGAGTCTTCATCCGAAAGCGGGGCGTCTTCAATGCGAACCAGTTGGTTTGATGCGGTGACTTCGTTGTTGATGGCGGTCTTGCTGATGCTGACCAGCGTGGTGAGCGTGTTGTTTCTGCTTTGGGTGCTGTTGCCGGAAGACGATGTTGTGTTGACCGAACCGGTGGCGGAGATCACGCGTGTCTCGGTAGGTGGGAGCGCGATCGTTGATTCGTCGTTTGATGTTCCGACGGATCAAGAAACGGTGGCACTTCGCACCACCGATTTGAAAGCGTCCGTTCGGTCACTTGTGTCGGCTGCCGAACAGGTGGCATTGACTGAGCCCACCATGGATTCCATGGCTCCATCGGGAGACGCTGACTCCGGAACGATTGGCAGAAGCGGTCCGGACGAAACCGGAGATTCCGATGCCAACATCATCCCGAGATTCAAACGATGGCAGATTGATTGGAAGGCCAACGATTTGAATGAGTACGCCGCACAGTTGGACCACTTTGGGATCGAGTTGGGCGTTGTCGGGGGAACACGACCGGGAGTTGATTTGGTCAATCAGTTCGCATCGAACCCTCAGATTCGCTGTCTGGATGATTCCAGCGAAGAGAAACGCCTGTATTTCCTTTGGACTCGCCCCAGTCCACTGCAGCGATTTGAAGAACGTTTGCTGATGCAGGCAGGAGTCTCCACTCTCGGTCGTCATGTCCTGAAGTTGATTCCAGAGGAACTGGAAGTGCAACTGGCAACGTTGGAACTTCGTCACGCGGTCTCAAAGGGACATGACTCAGTGGATGAGATCGCACGCACTGTCTTCCAGTGTGTTTCCGAAAGCGGCGGGTTTGAGTTGCGAGTTGTCTCGCAGCGGTATCGCTAAGCAATCGAGCGATTGGTTTCGGAACATTGTTTGCACGCGATGTTCACCGTGCAACCAATCCGCCTATTGAGAGGAACCATGTCATGCTGATTTCTACCGAGACCATCTTGGGAACCGAATTGATTGGAGCCGATCGGAGTGTGGGATCAATCTGCGACCTGCTGTTTGATGACGAGACTTGGGTGGTCAGGCATCTGGTCGTTGACACGGGGCATTGGTTGCCCGGGCGTCAGGTGTTGTTGCCACCGGGTGTGGTCCAAAACGCGGATTGGAATGCCGCGAGTGCCGCCGTTCCGTTGACCAGCCAACAGGTCAGCGACAGCCCTTCGGTGGAGTCTGATCGACCGGTGTCCCGTCAGATGGAGATCGAGCTGTATCAGCATTTTGATGTGCCGTACTACTGGGGACCCGCTGGAGCCACGTTGGCAGGTAGCGGGTACACGCCGATGCCGTTGGCAGCGGGATTGGTGCCGATGGACCAAGTCGACACGGACGACGTCAAACGCAATCATCTTCGCAGCGCGAACGAAGTTTCGGGCTACACCATCCAGGGCACCGATGATCACATTGGACACGTCGAAGGGTTGTTGGTCGACGATGTGAACTGGTCCATTCAACAACTGATCGTGGACACTCGGAATTGGTGGCCGGGCAAAAAGGTGCTGATCAGCCGCGAGTTGATTCAAGAGATCTTGTGGGCGGAAGCGACCGTCACGGTGGGTTTGACGCAGGATCAGATCAAGAGCTCGCCTGTTTATGAACCGGCGAGGTGAGCGAAATTCGAGCGTGTTCAGAGCCTGCGTTGTCGCATTTCGTTTTGGGTGTGACGCATTCGGTGGCGACGTGAGGTTGGGAGGAAGCTTTGTGGAACCGTTTTGAATGAACACCTCCGTTTCTTTGGTAGCTTGTGGGACCACGCGGGATCTCACGAGAAGCTTTCTGCATCAGAATGCTTCGTGTCTAGAATGTGCGATCCCCTTTTTCCTTCCACACTCTGACTGATTGGCTACTGATGAATTGGTTGCGATGGTTTGTTGTTTCCGCGGTTGTTGCTGTTCCCTCTCTGATGGACGTGGGGGCGACGCAAGTTCGTGCGGAGGATTCTGCGGCTCGTC
Source organism: Rhodopirellula sp. P2 (assembly GCF_028768465.1). Taxonomy (GTDB): domain Bacteria; phylum Planctomycetota; class Planctomycetia; order Pirellulales; family Pirellulaceae; genus Rhodopirellula. The sequence continues at coordinate 6,977,028 of NZ_CP118225.1, read as the reverse complement.
CAAACATCATTTTGGTGATGGCGGATGACCTGGGCATCGGCGACGTCTCGCCGACCAATCCGGACTGCAAGATCAAGACACCGCGATTGCAGCAGATGGCTGACGAGGGGCTGACATTCTTGGATGCTCACACGCCCAGTTCCGTGTGCACGCCGACCCGGTACGGGTTGTTGACCGGGCGTTACAACTGGCGTTCGCGATTGGCCAAGGGCGTTTTGAGTGGAACCAGCGAGCACTTGATCCCAGGTGACCGAGCAACGTTGGGGCACTTGTTGCAAGGTGCCGGCTATCACACGGCGATGATTGGCAAGTGGCACCTCGGTTGGGATTGGCACAAAGACGGCAAAGAGATTGACTTCTCGAAGCCGGTTTTGAACGGTCCCGACAACAACGGTTTTGATCAGTACTACGGTCACTGCGGGTCGTTGGACATGCCTCCTTACGTTTGGGTGGACACCGGCAAGCCAACCAGTGTGCCGACTCGAAAAGAAGGTGTGACGAAGAAAGAGAATCGCTACGGCTGGTATCGCAACGGTCCGATTGGAGATGACTTTGAGATTGAGCAGGTGTTGCCGCATTTGTTCGACAAGTCGATTGCTTATGTGGAAGAACGCGTGAAAGAAGACAAGCCGTTTTTCTTGTATCTGCCGCTTCCTGCCCCGCACACGCCGATCGTTCCGGTGCCGCCATTCAAAGACGCCAGTGGGATGAACCCGTACGCGGATTTTGTGATGCAGATGGATCACCACATGGGGCAACTGCTTGATGCGATTTCCAAGGCAGGCATCGAGGAGAACACCCTGGTGATCTTCACCAGCGACAATGGTTGTTCACCGGAAGCCAACTTTGGTGCGCTCGCCGAGCACGGGCATGATCCGAGTGCAGGTTACCGGGGGCACAAAGCGGACATCTACGAAGGCGGTCACCGCGTGCCTTTCATCGTGCGATGGCCGGGGAAGGTCCTGGCGGGCAAGACCACCAACGCGCTTACCTGTTTGACGGATGTGTACGCGACATTGCAGTCGATCACGGATCAACCACGGGAAGCGACCGGCGGTGAAGACGGTTTTGATTTGACAGGCGTCTTCGGTGGCGACGAGGCGTCGGATCGCGAAGCTTTGGTCAGTCACAGCATCGGTGGTTCGTTCGCGATCCGTCGCGGCCAATGGAAGCTCTGTCTGTCACGCGGCAGCGGCGGCTGGAGTGACCCCCGTGAGCCCAAAGCCAAGCAGAATGGGCTTCCGCCGATGCAGCTGTTTGATTTGCGAGCGGATCCATCCGAGAGATCCAACGTCGCGAAGGAGAACCCTGAAATCGTGGATTCGTTGCTGCGATTGCTGAACGACTACGTTGATTCGGGCCGCAGCACCGAGGGACCCAAGGTCACGAACGACCGCGAGGTGACGTTCTTGCCAGAAGGCGTGGCGATGCCAACGCCCTGAAAGACAAATCGGAAGTGGTTGGATCGTTCGCAGGCGGTCATCCGTGGTGACCCAAGGTTGCCCCGCGACAAAGCGAAGGGACGCAGTTAAGATCGATGCGGTATGAGTTGAGGGGGACGTGTCTTGGAACCGTCCCCCTTTTTTATCAAACGACGTTGCGAACTGCCACGAAAGCATCGATGAATCGATCCGCTGACCCAATCGCAGATCCACTGAGGCTGAAGGCCCTGCGAAGTCTGTCGTTGATGGACAGTCCCGCCGAAGAGTCGTTCGATCGGATCACTCGCTTGGCGGCCCGCTTGCTGAAATGCCCCGCCTCGGTGGTCACCTTGATCGAGGAAGATCGGCAGTTCTTCAAAAGCTGTGTTGGTTTGCCGGAACCGCTCGCGACGCTGCGTGGATCGCCGCTGAGTCACTCGTTTTGCAAGTTGACGGTGCGTGCGGGCGAGCTTTTCTTGATCGAAGACGCTCGCGTCGATCCTCGTGTCGTTTCGCACCCGGCGATCGAAGAGTACGGGATCGTTTCCTACGCCGGCTTTCCCATTCGAACGCGATCAGGGGAAGTGCTCGGCACGCTTTGCGTCGTCGATGTCGTTCCACGTGAATGGACCGAAGACGAGCTGGAAACGCTGCGAGAGCTGTCGGCGTCGGTCGAATCTGAGATCGAATTGATCGCCGCAGCGGAGCGGGAACGCGATCACGCTCGCATGTTCCAAACGATGATCCAAGCGTCGCCGCTGTCGGTTATCGTCATCGATACCGATGGACGTGTGGAACTTTGGAATGAAGCTTCCGAAGCCATCTTCGGTTGGACCAGTGCCGAGGTGCTTGGGTACCCGCTGCCGATCATTCCCGATCACAAACTGGACGAGTGCCAGCGAATTCGAGACGCGGTGGGCGACGGGAGCGTGTTCCGCTGCGTGGACACATACCGTGCCAAGGGCGAGGATGCCAATGGTGAAAGGCGAACGGTGCACGTCAATGTTTCCGCCGTTTCGTTGCACCGGTACGACGGGCACTCGGATCGAATTCTGCTGATCATCGATGATGTCACGCAATCACACGCAGACACGCTCGAACGCGAACGGTTGTTTCGTGAATTGCAGAATGAGAAGGCGTTGCTCAGTGAGATGGACGAACGCAAGAATCGTTTCCTCGCTTTGTTGGCTCATGAACTGCGCAACCCGTTGACGCCGATCGGCAACGCCGTCGATCTGCTGCGTTTCGCAGCGACCGACCCGAACCAAGTCAACGAGATCAGCACCGTTCTCGAGAGCCAAGTCCACCAGTTGGTGCGATTGATCGATGACTTGATGGACGTTTCGCGGATCACGCGGGGACGCATCGATTTGCAGCGGGAAACGGTTTCGATTCACGACATCGTTGCCAATTCTTGCCGAGCGGTGGAATCGTTGTGCAACGAGATGGGACATGAACTGATTCGACGAACCGATCCAGAGCAATCTCTCCACGTGCATGGCGACTACGTGCGATTGACTCAGGTGGTGACCAATTTGCTGAACAACGCGTGCAAGTACACACCGCCGAGCGGTCGCATTGAGATCTCATGCGGACAGGTCGATGGCCAGGTGGAAATCGCGGTCAAGGACAACGGGGTTGGCATCCCACCAGAACACCGCAAGGGCATCTTTGAGATGTTCACTCAGGTGGATGAGACGTTGAAGGACAGTCGCGGCGGGCTGGGGATTGGCCTGACCTTGGTCAAGCAATTGGTCGAGTTGCACGGCGGGAAGGTGTCGTTGGTGGACAGCGACGACCCGTCGGCGGGAAGCGAGTTTCGGATTCACTTGCCGTGTTTGGATGCCAAACCGAACGAATCAAAAATGACTGCCGAAGAAGACAGGCCGACGCGACGTTTTCGGGTGTTGGTGGTCGATGATGTCCCCGCGATCGCGAAAATGTTCACGATGTTGGTTGGTGCGATGGGACACGAGGTGCATTCAGCCCCCAGTGCACCCGAAGGCATTCAGCTCGCTCGTGAGTTGCAGCCCGACATTGTCTTTTCTGACATCTGCATGCCGGACATGGACGGTTACGAGCTCGCACGGCAATTTCGCAGCTTGTCGGAATTGGATTCCAGCATGCTGATCGCCATGACCGGCAACGGGCAACCCGAAGACATTCGGATGGCCATGGAAGCGGGCTTTGACAGACACGTCACAAAACCCGCTTCGGTCCAACGTCTTCGCGAAATTTTTCAAGAGCTCGAATCGCGTCGTCTTCAAGTTTGAACGCCACGGCAAACGCGTGGATCGCCACCCATCCTCAAGACGATCACGAAGTTCACGCCGTCATTGAGCTTTCGGCTGTCGATTCGGCATCCAGAGATTCGTCATCCTGGATGTAGGTTTTACCCCGGTAAATCAGAGCGACGAAGATGAACAGGCAGGCTGCCACCAGCATCAAGCCTGCGAAGAACCAGTAGTAGGTGGCTCCTGGGAGCTTCGACGTGCCATCGGCGTTGGAGATAATCGCGTTGACACCAGCGGCGATGAAGTTCCCCATTGCGACCGACAGCAGGTAGAAGCTCATGATGATGCTCTTGATGCTGTTGGGAGCCTGCGTGTAGCTGAACTCCAAGCACGTGATGGACACCATGACTTCGGCAGCGGTCAGGATTGTGTAAGCCAGCACCTGCCAAGCGATGGAGGGTGTGCCGCCGTCTTGAATGTTTTGTTCGATCAACGCGATGATCGCGAAGGAAGACACGGTCAGAAACATGCCCAGCGAAATCTTCCGTAGCGGCGTGAGCGGGAACACACGGTTGATCGCCGGGTAGAGCACGTAGCTGAACAGGGGTACGAAAATGAGGATCAAGAATGGGTTTGCCGCTTGGATTTGGCTCGAAAGCAATTCAAAACCGAAGACGTTTCTGTCCATGCTCTCGGCTTGGATCACCCATGACGTGGCGGTTTGGTCAAACAGACTCCAGAACACGGCGACTAGCAAATAGACCGGAATCAGGTTCAGCAGCGCCCGTCCTCCGATTCCGGTGAAGGCATCTTTGAAGACGCTCGGTCCGCGAGGTGGAATGTGAATGAACTTGTGTCGCCCCATCCAAAACAGCAGCGTGGCGATCGCCATCAACACGCCGGGAACGCCGAAAGCGATCTGCGATCCGTACCGGTCAAGCAGCCAGGGTGTTAGCAAGGTTGAGAAGAAAGAGCCGAGGTTGATGGCGACGTAGAACCATCCGAAGACCTTCGCGAGCAGGTGCGAGTTCTTGGTCCCGAATTGGTCGCCGACGTGGGCGGAGACACATGGTTTGATCGCACCCGTGCCAAGGGCGATCAGGCCCAACCCGATGGCCAGGCCAAATCGGGTTTCGTTCATCGCGAGTGCCAAGTGGCCAAGGCAGTACAAGACGGACAGGTACAAGATGGTTCGGTACTTGCCGAGCAACCAGTCGGCCAGGAAGGCACCAAGCAGCGGCGTGAAGTAGGCCGCCATGATGAACGTGTGGCCCCAGAACTTCGCGTCTTCATCGCTCATCGGGTCCAGTTCACCACTGGCATTGAGCAGGTACGTTGTCATGAAGACGGTGAGGATCGACCGCATCCCGTAGAAGCTGAATCGTTCGGCCGCTTCATTGCCGATGATGTACGGGATGCCGGCGGGCATTCCCGTGGTAGCTTCGGGCTGATCACGATACTTCGGGCTGGTCGGCTGGTCGGGGGTGTTTGAATCGGATGTCGACATCAAGCAGGTTCCGTTGGGTTGGCACGGACGGGCGACGGGGCCCAGTGGAAGTCAGCCAAGGAAGGGGTGATGGAGGAGCTGACAGAGGCCAAATTAAGCGGCTCGCCGCGGCCAAACCAGTCCCCGCGGCGATTTAGTGGGTTGGGAAAGCAACGTTTGAGGCGAAGCAAAAATTTGGGGCTTGATTGCGCGCCACGCGAAGCCGCACGGTGGTCGCTGCCGCCCTCTGAAGCCGAGCTCCCTCGATGGAGCTGGGGCATAAAAAAAGCCACGTTCTCCAACTTGGAGCTCAACGTGGCTTGTCAAATTTGAATCGCGAATGATTGGCGAACCGGGTTGGCTCGCCGAATCAGTCTGGCTTAGCGTCGCTTCTTCTTGGCAACTTTCTTCTTGGTTGCCTTCTTTTTGGCGACCTTCTTCTTGGCTGCCTTCTTGACGGCTTTCTTCTTCACAGCCTTCTTTTTGGTCGCCTTGCGAGCGGTTTTCTTGACGCCCTTCTTCACGGCTTTCTTTTTGACGGCTTTCTTCTTGACTGCTTTACGAGCGGTCTTCTTGACAGCCTTCACGCTCTTTTTAGCAGCTTTCTTGACAGTCTTCTTGGTTGCTTTTTTCTTGGCCACGTTCTTCCTCCGCGAGAAAGGAACTGTTGTCGAGTCATTGTGACTTGCGAGCTGTGACATCGATTCAGTCAGCGCGATTGCGTCGACGTCTTCGTTGTCAAAGTTGATTGCAAGTCACCGGCCACGGCTCAACAACAATCGATGGTGATCGATTCTATCCGCTTCGATGATCCTCATCGACCTTGCAAACAAAAACGATCGTTAGTACATGCGCGTAACTGTACGCGCTTCGCTGGATTCCGCAACATGTTTTCGTGAAAAAACCGCTTGCGTCGCTAACAAAATTTGCTACGGCAAACGCATTTTTTGCATGTTGTTTCGCTTCGTCGTTGATGCGCTGCGTGGCTTGTTTGCATCAACGTTCCCATCAACGTTGTTGCGTTGCTTGCAAACAAGTGCAGTAACGCTTGGCTTTTTCAACGTTTTTGCAACAGCACGTGCGCAACGTGTTGTTATCGCCATGTCATGGCGTTGCCCGCATGGCTTGCATGCGCTTCGTTGGAACAGACAACGAACAAGCGTTTCAACGTCGCAAAAAAAGTTTCAAAAAAACACGTCGTTGAACACGCGAAACGGTCTTGGAACGTGGTGTGAATGACAAACGTTGCGCGTTCCAACGCGTGCTGCATCATCAACACAGGCTTGTTTGCTTGTCACTGCAAACGCTGCGCAGTGTGTTTGCTGGCAGGCAATCAGGCGGCCACGAAGCAGGTCCCCGCGACGTGCGTGTTAGTAACGCGCCGATCCTTGCATCATTTGGTAGTTGCCCACCGCCAACGACAAAAAGAGGATGCCCAAGAACATGTTCCCGGATGAGAAACCGTACATCGTGCAGGCCCCACCAATGATCATGCTGATCCACAGCCAAGTGTCGGTTTGTCCGCCTCCCATCATCACCAACGAACGCATGATTCGTCCTCCATCGAGCGGGAAGACTGGGATCAAGTTCAGCACTGCCCAGAGCACGCTGGGCCAGACGTAAAACGTGACCAACGCGAACATCCCGACACTGTCAAAATCGTTCCCTTCGAGGACGCCGGGAAGCGAATCGAGTGGATACGGCATCAAAGCGAACGCGGTGATCCGGAACCCCATCGCTTTGACAGCGGCGACCACCACTGCTGCGGACGCCAACTGCGCCAGTGGCCCCGCCAGAGCGATCCAGAGTTCGGCCCCATGGCTGAGCCGCGGAGGCGAAAACGAGGAGGCAAAACCGCCGTAATTGTGCGTGGATCGCGGCACCGCGAGCCCGCCAAAGTGGTACAGAACCAGCGATGATTCGATGCCATATTGGCGAAAGGCAAAGGCGTGGCCGAGCTCGTGAATCAGGATCGACAAGAGCATGCAGAGAGCCCACAGCAGCAGCAATGGCAGGCGGCCGGGGCTGCCTTCCATCGAATCAAACAGCTGGACCAAGCTCCATCCAAACACAGCCGCGCCCAGCCAGAACGTCCAAGCGATTCGGATCGGGAATCCAAACAACTGAAAGTTCAAGTCGTAGGGTGATTCTTGGGGTTGTTGCAGCAGCATTGGACAGGTGGACAGGAGAGTTGGTGGGGGGATTGTTTGCAGCGTTGAAACCATCTCCGCAGCGGGACAGGCCAGCTTGCGGGAGACGTTTCAGTGATTCCGTGAACCGATTGCAAGAAACGAGTGGGTTCAAGCAGCGTTCATCATCGGATGAGGCCGCTGAACCACCAAGCTCACTTCAAGTTTTCGAGCAAGAAAGCCCAGAGATCGGCGTACTCGTCGATCTTCTTGCTGGTCGGTGTGCCAGCCCCGTGACCGGCTCGCGTTTCAATCCGAATCAAGGTCGGGTTGTCGCATGACTGAGCCGCTTGCAACGCCGCAGCGAACTTGAAGCTGTGACCGGGCACGACGCGGTCGTCTCGGTCGGCGGTGGTCACCATCGTGGCGGGGTAACACGTTCCAGGTTTCAAATTGTGCAGCGGGCTGTACGACAACAGGTTGTCGATTTGGGTTTCGTCATCGCTGCTTCCAAACTCGCTGACCCAAGCCCAACCGATCGTGAATTTGTGGTACCGCAGCATGTCCATCACGCCGACGGCAGGCAAACAGGCCCCGAACAAGTCGGGACGCTGAGTCATCACGGCACCGATCAGCAATCCACCGTTGCTGCCACCTCGGACCCCCAAGCGTTCACGGCGGGTGATGCCCATGTCGATCAAGTGTTCCGCGGCGGCAATGAAGTCGTCAAAGACGTTTTGTTTCTTCAGCTGCATCCCGGCTTCGTGCCATTCACGACCGTACTCACCACCACCCCGAAGGTTCGCGACGGCGTACACGCCACCGGCGTCCAACCAACCCGCGATGCCAGGCGAATAAGACGGCGTCAGCGAGATGTTGAATCCACCGTAGGCGTACAGCAGCGTGCGGTTGCTGCCGTCCAGCGGTGCGTCCTTGTGACGTGTGATCAGGATCGGCACCTGGGTGCCGTCTTTGCTGGTGCAGAAGACTTGTTCGGTGACGTACAGGCTGACGTCAAAGGCGACTTCCGGCATGATCGCCAGTTCCGATTCACCGGTGGCCACGTTGACGCGGTGGATGCTCGGTGGCGTGACGTAGTTGGTGAACGAGAAGAATGTCTCGGTGGCGTCTTGGCGACCTCCCAGCCCCCCCACAGAGCCTTTGCCGGGCAGTTTCAGCGTTCCCATGGGAGATCCGTCCAAGGCGTAGCGTTCGACTTGGTTGAGGGCGTCGGCCAAGTAGTTGGCGAAGAAGACCCCACTGAGCAGCGAGACATGTTCCAAAACGTGTTCGCTCTGCGGGATGACTTCTTCCCAGTTCGCTCGATCGGCGGGTTCATCGACGTTGTCGTCGGTTCGCCCGGCATGTTCCGCCACGTCCAAGCTGATCACGCGGCGACGGGGGGCTTCATGGTCGGTCAGGAAGAACAGCGTCGATCCTTCCGAGCCGATGAAGCTGTAGTCCGCGTCAAAGCCCATGATCAAGCCGCGAACCGGTGCGTCGTCGGCCATCAGGTCTTGGACGAACACCTGCGTCTTGGGTTCCGTGCCCTTCCAGTTGGAAATCACCAGGTAGCGACCGTCTTCGGTGACCGAGGCACCAAAACCCCACTTGGGATGGTCGGGACGTTTCATGACCAGTTGGTCTTCCGACTGCGGCGTGCCCAGTCGGTGCAAGTACAGCATTTGGTTGTCGTTGGTCCCGGTCAGCTCTTCGCCTTCAGCCGGTTCGGCGTAACGCGAGTAGTAAAACCCGTCGCCATCCGGCGTCCACGCGATGCCACTGAACTTGGACCACTGGATCAAATCATCGGTGTCTTTGCCGGTGGCCACCTCACGCACCCGCCAGGTCCGCCAGTCACTGCCGCCATCGGCGATGGCATAGGCCAGGTGCTTGCCGTCTTCGCTGGGCACCCATGACGCGAGCGACATGGTGCCATCTTCGCTCAGGTTGTTCGGGTCCAGCAGCACTTCGCGGTTGGCTGCCCAGTCCGCGGGTGGCACATCGGCGGGGGTGCGATACAAAACGCTTTGGTTCTGCAGCCCATCATTGAAGGTGTAGAAGTACGTGTCGCCTCGTTTGGCGGGCAAACCGGTGCGAGAGTAGTCCCACAACGCTTCCAATCGGGCTCGCATCGTTTCGCGTTGCGGCAAAGACTGCAAGTAACTCTGCGTGACCTTGTTTTGTGCTTCGACCCAAGCGGCCGTTTCGTCGCTCTCAACGTCCTCCAACCAACGATATGGATCCGCCACTTCGCGGCCGTGGTAGTTGTCAACAACCTCGTCAAGACGACTGACGGGATACTCAAACTTCATGCGGGAACTCGAATCGGTGGGTTCGTCCGCCGTCGTGGCGGGTTGGGAAAGTGAGCTGATGCAAAGGCCGGCAAGGAGCGTCGCCAGTGCCTTTCGAAGTCGGGCGTTGCGTCGGAAAACGGTCATGTTGTCATTCTCGTCGTGCTTCGTGGAATGCGGCGGTACAAAAACAATTGCCGAAACGAATCATGGCGTTTCGGCGGGCGGGGATGTTTCGTTGGAAGGAACCAATGGACTTGGTTCGGTTGTGTCGCTGATGGCTTCGTCGAGCGGCAGTTCAACCAGCTGACGACGGCGGTCGATTTCGTCTTCGTCCAAGCCGGATTGGCGAAGCTGTTCGAGCAGGAACTCCTCGGCCATCGCGATCGCCGAAGGCGTGCGGCTGATTCGAACTTTGATGCCGCTGGCATCACCGGGGGCAGCGTCAACCGCTGAGAGCAAGGCCTCCAGTGCCAACGCGTTGCGTTGTTCGGGATGACTCGCATTGGTGATCACGAGGTAGCTTTCCCCGTCGATCAAGACGTCAACGATCTCGGGTGTGAGCAGCGGCAGGGGGGATTCGGTTTCAGGTTCCGTTTGCACTTCTTCGGGGCTGTCTTCTTCCGAAGCGACAATCGCATCCAGTATCGAGGACGACCCATCGGGGTTGGTTGAAACGGAGGGGGCTTGGCCGCTTTGGAAACCCAGTCCGAAGTCCAAGAATTGGCTGGCGATCAACAGTGCGATTCCACCACCAACAGCCAGCGGGATTCGTTTACGCATCGTCTGGGGTTCCCTGAAGTGGGGTGAGGTTTTCGGTTTCCGTGGACGGTTCTGCAGCGTCCATCTCATTTGTCTGTTCAGGTGCCTGAGCCGCACCGAGAACGGTGTATTCGAAACGGCTGGTCGGCGTGTCGGCTCGCAAGCGTTCCAGTGTAGCGGGCATGGCATCGATCAACGGTTGGTACACCCCGGCGACGCTTCGCGGGGCGTAGGAAACGAGCACCACGATGAGACCCTTGGGTTGCGGGGTCTGTTTGTAGGCGGCGAACAGTCGATCGGCGATTTCTTGGGTGCGTTGCGATTGCCGTTGGCTTTCCAAGCGGAAGGTTTCGGTGTGTCCCGAAGCCTCGAAAACAACGTCGCCCGTTTCGCGAGCGTGAACGGTCCAGACTTCGGCTCGTTTGAGCAGTTCGTCGTGCCCGACCAAAAAACGAATCAGCGTGTTGGGGTCGGCGGAGGCAAGCTGCCGCGAACGTTCGATCGCGCGTGCGATGACGTCTTGCGAATCGGTGCCCGGACGCAAGATAGTTGCTTGGGATTCATCCGCGTCGAGGTTCAGCCATCCACGCAGCATCTCGATCGCGCGGCCGACGTCTTGTGTGTTGGCTTGCTGCGTTGCCAAAGCCATGTTGCGTTCGGCGACTGCGCGGTCACGCTCGGCTCGCCACGTCGCTTGCTCATCCAGCAGTGCTTGACGCTCTTGCGAGATCTCCCGCGTCTGTTCTTGGGATGTTTCGCGCATCTCCATGAACTGAGCGAAGACGATGATCAGCAACAGATCCATGAGCGGTGTCAATTGAAACCGAATTCGCCGACGCCCAATGCTGGCGGCGTGAAAATCGTTCTCGTTGGCAGGGGACGCCGATTCGTTCACGTCGTCGCTTCCATGGCGGGCGTGGTTGGCATCGCATTGGGATCCACGCGGTCCGCGGGCCCGAGTTCGCGTTTGGCTTTCGAAGCCGTTTCGCGAACGTGCAAACGGTTCTCCGAAAGCTTGGCAAATCCAGGTTCGACAAAACTGTTGATCAGCATCAACGTGATTGCCGCAGCCAAGCCTGCGAACGTCGACCAAATGGCGTCACCAAAGCGTGTCACGATCACGCCCACGGAGGCCTGGTCATCGGAAGCGAGCGCGGCACCGATGGCGAGGATCGTCCCCAGCACACCCGCCAGCGGGTAGGCCTCGATCATCGTGCGGGCGACATTCCATGCTGTTTCAAACCGAAGCGAATGCAAGTAGTCGCGCCGTTCGTCCAGGATTCGCATCCGCTGGCTCAATGCCACGCGATGAGACGAACCTGGTGGCTCCACCAAGACGTCTTGGATGTCCGCCAAGCATGCCTCGATCTGATCAGACGGGTGAGCGTCGTGATCCATCCGGCTGCGATTGGGAAGCGAATCCGTGAATCGTTGCAGCGTTTGCACGATCTTCTTGCGATCCCCCCGTGCCCACATGGCCAATACGAAGAAAAAGAACACGTGTGCCAAGGCGGCAACCACGATGGCAACAGTCGAGTAAGACGAGATCAGCTCTAGCATGGCCAGTCGTTCAGGCGGTGGAAGATGACTTCAACCAGCGTACCTGATACGGAGCCATCGCGAGGGGGGCGTTCTGATCAAGCGACTCCTCCGACAGGGCGTCAAAGGTAAAATCGCCCGGCAAGTTTGCTGGCTCGATCTGGCGAGTTTCGCTGGACAGGTTGGCCAGCACGCACAACGGAGATTCGTCATCGCGTTGTCGCACAAACCCGAGAAGGCCATCGGCCGGCAGTTCCAAAACGGTCTGCGACGCGTTGGGATGAAACGCGGTTTGTTGCTTTCGCACGCTCAGCAAGTGACGGTATCCGTCCGCAACGAGTTGCTGCAGGGAACCGGCATCGGCGAGGGCCGCTTCCAGTTCCGCTCGCTCGTATTTGTGGCGATTGATGCGGCGGGGAATGTCAGATGCTTCCACACCAGCGATGTCGTTGGGCGATCCGACCAAGGAATGGAAGTAAACCGCAGGCACGCCGCGCATCGACAACATGATCGCTTGCGTGGCCAAGAAACGTTGGGCATGTTCCGTCGCTGGCACGGTTGTGCGATCAGCCACCGCATCCAGGTAAGTGACGTTCAGCTCGTAAGGGCTTTGCGAGCCATCGGGTTGAGTTCGCATTCCGATGCGACCACCGTGAGCCTTCGCGATCTCAACGAGTGCGTCGACTCGCTCGGCGGGCAAGATGCCTTCGACGGGCCGAACCCCGATGCCGTCATGGGACGCGGTGAAGTTGAAATACGTGACTTGATCGGTGGGTAAATCCAGTGAGCTCATCCAGTTTTGAAGCACGCTGGTGTCACCGCTGTGAATCGCGTCGAGCAGCAACGGTGGCAGGCTGAACTGGTACACCATGTGGGCTTCATTGGTGCCGTCGCCAAAGTACGAGATGTTCTCGGCGTGAGGCACATTGGTTTCAGTCAGCACGATGGTTCCCGGTGCGGCAACATCGAGCACGTGTCGCATCAAGCGGACCGCAGCGTGGGTTTGTGGCAGGTGCAAACACGACGTGCCGATCTCTTTCCATAGAAACGCAATCGCATCGAGCCGAATGATGCGGGCACCTCGGCGAGCGTATTCGACCAACGTTTCCAGCATCGCCAACATGACACGCGGGTTGGCGTAATTCAGGTCCACTTGATCGGCGCTGAATGTGGTCCAAACGTAACGCTTGCCCGAGGCGGAATCGAATTCCGTCAGCAGTGGCAAGCTACGCGGCCGGACGACTTTCGAAAGATCTTCCGATGGATTGGCGGTGGAATAGAAGTCTTTGTATTCCGGTTCGTCGTTCAGGAAGCCTTGGAACCAACGGTGTTGTTGCGATGAGTGATTGAGCACCAGGTCGTACATCAAATCAAAGCGTTCGCCCAACCGCTGGATGTCGTCCCAGTCGCCGGATTCAGGATCAACGGCCAAGTAATCCGCGACGGAGAAACCATCGTCGCTCGTGGACGGGCAAAAGGGCAGCAAGTGAACGCAGCGGATCAACTCATCGAGGTTGTGATCCAGCAAGAATTGCCGTTGGGCGTCGAGCGGTGACTTGCCCGATTCGCGAATTTGATCGGCGTAGGTGATCATCACGACATCGCGATGATCCCACAGTTCGGCCGGCGGAGACGGATGGTTGGATCGATCAAAGCACCGTTGCAAACCTTCGGCGAGCACGTCGGAAACGTGCCCGTACACATCGGTGATCCGTGACCGAGTGACGTCGTCGATGGTTGAGCTCACAAGTTGTCCTGTCCGGTGAAGTTGGTCACGAGGGCTCGCAGTTTCCGCCGCAGCACCCCGTAGGAAAAGAATGCACGGCCGATCTCATAATTGAAATCGACCATCTCATCTCGGAACGCTTTGTCGCGGATGATCCGCTCCACCTTCGACACAACGTCCTTCGTCAGGTAGCCATCCATGGAGATGACCTTGGCACCTTTGGGTTCGATGTCGGCGACGTAAATCGAATAACGATTCACCAACAACGGTTTGCGATAATAAAACGCTTCCAAAAGTGCGTTGCCGAACCCTTCGTAGATACTCGGGTAGGTGATGAAGTCGGCTTGCGCGTACGCATCGCCCAACGTGTAGATGCGATTGCCGTCAGCATCGATCGCACGTTTGTCGCCAACTTGATGATCGCACAGACGCAGATCGACGCCACTGCTTTCGGCCAAATCCATCAGGACTTGCAGGTACTCGTTGCCTTCGTCACCGCTGGCGTGGGAGATCACCAGTTTGCATTTGTCGTTCTTCAGCGCCGCGACCAAGGCGATGGCGTGCTCGATGCCTTTGCGAGGCACCACGCGGGTGGGCTGCAGGAACAGGATGTCGTCTTCTTCCAACCCGATGTCTTCGCGGAAGTGCGACGAGTACTCGTCGGCTTGCGGGGGCTCGTTTTCGAAATCCAACACGTTGGGCACCAAAATCGACGAGACACCGCGGCGGTGCGACAGGTCTTCTTGCGCGAACGAGTTGATCGTCACGTTTTGAATTTGTGGCAGTGCAGGCGGGAACGCCATCCACAGCATGTCGGTCACGGCGGAGACGCTGAACCGATCGCGTTCCCAGTAGAAATCGTGGTGGTGAGCGATCGTGGGGAAACCGGTTTCGGCGATGAAGTTGGTCAGCGCGACGCCGAGCGGCAAATTCATCGGGATGCACAGCGCGTTCTGGACGATCAGCAGATCCAAATCGAAACGCCGGGTGAATTCGTACAGCGTTTTCTTCAGGTAGTCCGCCAACGTGTAGATTCGCTGGGTCACATCGGGCGTTCGAGTGCGAGTGCCAAACGCGCGGCGGTTGATCCATTCGATGTCAGGGTGGCCGAAGTAAGCGTGGGGAACGACCATCGAGGTCGCTTTGTCCCGGTCGCTCTGGCCCGAGTACCAGTGGCTCACATGGCCATTGTCCCAGAGAACCTGGGCCCATTTCGCGCTTTCAAGCGACACCCCGTCGGTGCCGGCGAAACGTGTTCCCACAAAGCCGATTTGGACGCCCATCGTAGCTGTCACTCTTGCGTGTTTCGTCTGGCGGCAGAACGTCGCGGAAACGTTCTCTCACAAACACTCTACTATCTGATCCCAGTGTGTCAGCACCATGTCAGGCAAACATTTCTCGCAGCGAGCATCCTCGGTCCGCAATCGCAGGCTGCGACCGTCCCCCGCGAACAGTGCTGTCCGCAGTCCGAACTGCTTCGCCGCCCAGACATCGTTGAGCATGTCATTGCCGATGTAGAGAACCTGTTCCGGCAGAATCCCGGTGCCACGGAGCTGCGCGATCGCACGCTCAAACAGCAAGGGCCCCGGTTTGGCGGTTCGATAGCGATAGGAAAAATGGCACGCGTTGAGATCGAACACGGATGACAGATCTCCCGCAATCGTTCTTTCGACCGAATCGCTTGACGTGCCTCGTTTTGTGTCCTGGGAACGCTTGGCGATCAGATCTTGGACGATCAACGGAGTGTAGAACTGAGCGTTGCTGACAATCCCCAAGCGGCGCCCCTTCGCTTGCATCGCCATCAAGGCATCGCCCGCCCCCGGCATCGGCCAAACCGGATTGGAGCGTCCTTCGACGCCACAAATCCAGGCCGCCAAAATTTTTGGATTCGTTGCCAAGTCCTCGCGTTGGTTGGCCTGCAGCACCCGCCGCCAGATCTCCAGGATGTCGACCTCCGGTTTCGGGTTCGCCTCCGAACGAGCGGACTCGTTCGTGGCCACGATTTGGGTTCGCAGTTGGTCGGACGTGGGGATACCGGTCCGATCTTGGACGCCGGCTTGCGTGGCAGCGTCGCGAATCCAGCGATTCGCGGCGTCGTGTTTCGCATCGTCGGCGGTTCCGACGTCGCCGCTGCCGCTGATGACCAGTGTTCCGTAGACGTCCAGCAAGATGACCTGGATCTCACGGAGGTCAATCAGCTTGGGCTGAGTCAGCGGAGCGAGTTCCGGGGGCACGGCAACCGGATTGGGCAGAAGCGGCTCGGAGGAAAAAAGAAGGTCTGTCAGTGGGGTGTCGCGGTCGTTGGGTGAGTTCACGGCGAAGGCGATCGTTTGGGTTCGAAGTGAGGCGAGTCAATCGTATCGCCCGCACCGCCGGAACGCTGCCCCGATGCACTCGATCGGCGTGGGTCAAACGTTCTCGGATCAAAGCGGTCCTCTGCGGCGGGATTGCTGGCCGAACCGGGCTGGCCGCCACCGCCGAAGGTTTGCATCCGAAAACTTCCCGCAAAACGATTTCGCAACCATCCACCGATCAACCGACGTCCAGGTGGCGTCAACAAGGTGAATCCGAACGCGTCGGTCAGCAAACCAGGGGTCAGCAACAACACGGCTGCCAACGCGATCATCAACCCATCCTGAATCTCGCGGTTCGGCATTTTTCCCTGCGACATGGCCGACTGGAACCGAAACCAGGTCGCCAGTCCTTCGCGGCGAGCCAGGTACGAACCGATGATCCCGGTGATGATCACGATCATCAATGTGGTCAACCAACTGGTCTCATCTGCCAGACGTAGCAGCAGAACCAGCTCGACGAACGGGACAACGATCAAGAGAGCGAGAAGTCGAAAGAACATCAATTCGGGCTCGAAGGAAGGAATGAATCCACTGCCAACTTGGCAATCGAATCGGGTAAGATCTTACGTGGTACGACTCCATTGCGATTCTCGTTCCGCAAACGGTTGCGTCTTGCTTCCATCCCCCGCCACTCCCCCGCTTTTTCGATGCGTTCTATGAATCCTCTCGCGTTTTCACGGCCTCAAACCAGCCACGGGGCCCCCTCTCTCCCGGCTGGGGGGGCGGCTTTTGACAAGGCCCGAATCTCGTCGTCTTGGGTCGCACTGCTGTTCGGATTGGGGACATTTTTTCTGACGTTGGCCAGCACGAACGTGTCTGCCATGGATCCGTCCAAGCTGCCTGCCAAAACGCGTTTGGCTTTCGTGGGCAACGGAACGGCGCAGCGAATGAGCCTGTACGGGCACTTGGAAACCATGCTGCATTTGCGAACCAGCCAGAACCCGCTGGTGGTTCGCAACTTTGGCTGGCCGACCGACGAAGTTTCGACCCAACAACGCCCGGGCAACTACACGGTGATCGACGACCCGTTCCAGGTCTTCGCACCGCAAGCGTTCCTGTGCTTCTTCGGCATGAATGAATCGTTCGCCGGAGACGACGCCGAACACATCGCGAAATTCGAGGCCGATTACCACGCGTACCTGGATGGATTGTCGAAGCAATTTTCCAGGGATGGACGCCCGATTCAGTTCGCTTTGGTCACGCCGATTGCGTTCGAACCCAGCGGCAACCCGTTGCAGCCCGATGGCTTGCTTCACAACCGTTACTTGGCCGCCTACGCGGATGCCGTCAAACGAGTTGGCAAGCAACGTGAGTTGACCGTTGTCGATGTGTTCACGCCGACCGCTGAGTTGTTCCAGCAACAACCTGGGTGCCAGTACACCACCAACGGATTGCACCTGAACGAAGCCGGAGACGAAGCGGTTTCGTTGTTGATCGACGCCGGTTTGTTTGCCGGCGCGGGACCTGCGGTGGGCGCGGAACGTTTTGAAGCGATGCGGCAAGTCGTCAACGACAAGGCTTGGTTGCACCAACAAGATTACCGCATGCTGAACGGTTGGTATGTCTACGGTGGACGTCGCACGTGGGACACCGAAACCTTCCCAGGTGAGTTCCAAAAGATTCGCAAGATGGTCTCGGTTCGCGATCGGTACCTGTGGGACATGGCCGCCGGCCGCGATGTGCCGGAAGAGGTCGATGATTCGAAAACCGGCGAAGTCTTCATCCCCGAAACCATGTTTGGTTCTCGCGACGATGGCTTTCGCGAAATGCGTGAGCCCAAGACGTTGGAATACCCAACGCCGGAGCAGTCCATTTCGCAGATGGAGATTCCCGACGGTTTTGAGGTCGAATGTTTCGCCAGTGAAAAGGACTTTCCTGAACTGGCGAACCCGACGCAAATCGCATTCGATGAACGCGGCCGATTGTGGGTGTCGTGCATGGTCAACTACCCGCAGTGGTTGCCCGGCAGCAGCCGCCCGAGCGATCGTTTGCTGATCTTGGAAGACACCGACGGTGATGGCAAAGCGGATGTGTGCAAGCCGTTTTATGACAAGCTGATCTGTCCGACCGGTTTCGAGTTTTACCAAGACGGTGTGTTGGTGATCGACGAGCCACACATCCTGTTTTTACGGGACACCGATGGCGATGACGTGGCCGACGAAGTCACCCACGTGCTGGACGGGATCGGCACCGATGACACTCACCATGCGATGGGAGCTTGGGAATATTCCAACGGCGGACGACTGCACATGCAGGAAGGCATCGCGATGTCGACGACGGTTGAAACCCCTTGGGGACCCGTTCGAGAAGCGGGGGCTTCGGGCAGCTACGTGTGGGATTTGGACAGTCAGCGTTTGACGCACTTCCGAACCCCCGGCCAGTACAACCCCTGGTGCCTGGTCTTTGATCAATATGGCAACGGCATCATTGGGGACGGGACCAACGCCCAGCATCACTGGACCAACGCCTTGTCGGGCGGCGAAGTCCCTTCGAGAAAAACGCTGGAACCGATTTTCAACAACCATGGGATTCGCCCGGCCGCTGGAAATGAAATCCTGCACACGCGTCAATTTCCCGAAGAGTTTCGCAATCGGTTGGTCTACGCGTGCGTGATCAACATGCACGGGATGCCTTCGTTCGAACTTCGCGACCAAGAGGACGAGGCGGGTTTGACCGGCGAACGATCCGATGATTTGCTGGTCAGCACGGACATGTTCTTCCGTCCCGTTGATCCCAAGATTGGTCCCGATGGAGCGTTGTGGTTTGGCGATTGGTGCAACGCTCTGATCGGACACATGCAGTACTCCCAGCGTGACCCGAACCGCGACCATGAACACGGCCGCATCTATCGGCTCCGTCACAAAGAGCGACCGCTGTTGGACGTGGTGACGCAGGCGGATCTGCCGACCATCGAGGTCATGGATCAATTGCTGGCGTACGAAACTCGCACTCGATACCGCGCCCGCCGTGCTTTGCGTGGCCGCCCCGTGGAGGAAGTCGTTGCGGCAACGAAGCAATGGTTGCAAGACAATCCAACCCCCGAAGCTGCGCTCGAAGTCCTCTGGGTGCAAGAGTCGTTCCACAACGTGGACTTGGATCTTGCGAGAAAGGTTCTGGCGGAAGGCAATTTCCAGCAGCGTGCCGCCGCGACCCATGTTGTTGGCAACGAATGGCGTTTCTTGTCCGGAAACGAACAAGCGAACTCCGGCGATCAGATTGAATTGTCGGTGGACTTGCCCTTCGTTCAGTTCTTGCTGGAAGCAGGGCGAGACAAACACGCCCGCGTTCGGCTGGAATCGTTGCGAGCCGCCAGTTTGATGGATCATCCCGTTGGCGTTCGAGTGGCCCTGGCCGGTGTCGAGCGGCCCGCCGACAAGTGGATTCAGTATGTCTTGGAACACACCATGTCAGCGTTGTCGACGCATTGGGATGGTGAATCGCCGGAGATCCAAGAGCTGATCGCTTCCTTGCCACCCAAGGCGGCGGAGTACCTGAAGGAATATAAAATCGCGACCGGTCCCGGCGCGGAGGTGTATCGGCCTTTGAAAGTTTTGGCCGATGTGGATGCCAAGCCGGAAGACCAAGCGGTTGCACTTCAAAAGGTGGTCGCCGCCTCTCGCGGGAACGCCCAAACCGGTGCCAAGGTGTTTGAACGTGTTTGTTCCGCGTGTCACTTGCACGGGAAAATTGGCAAGGAGTTTGGTCCGGAGTTGACCACGATCGGCGAACGGATGACGAAGGAGCACATCATCCGATCGATCGTTTGGCCCAACGAGGAAATCGCCAAGGGTTACGAGACCGTCATGATTTTGACGTACGACGGCGAGGCGATTGGCGGGTTCATTTTGAAGGAAGACGAGGAAACGATTTCGCTCGGGATCGCCGATGGCAAGATCAAGGTCATCGACAAAGAAGAGATCGAGATTCGCAAACCGATGAAGGCCAGCAGCATGCCCGAAGGTTTGACCGAGACGGTTGCGCCGGGTGAGTTCCTGGATCTGTTGGCGTTCTTGGGTGGCAACTGGATCGCGACCAATCCCAACACGGATTACCCGCTTCGCAAGGACGGCGATCTGATCGAGGTGACTCGTGATTCCATGATCCGTGTGCCCGGCGATTGGCCTGCCGTGTGGAACCGCGAAGCCCAGCACCTGTTCAGTGGTGAAGGCGTTCGCCAAGATCGCTTTGCCGTGCACTCGAAACAACCCGCAACGGATCCAGCCGTGATTCTTCGGTTGGCAAAGCCAGCGGAGTTGGTTCGCGGCACCATCACGAACCGTCGCGACGAGGAGTTCCACGACCGAGCGAAGGGCTTGGCCATGTGGACGTCGAAAGACGGCAAAGAATGGACCCGAGTTTGGAAGAGCGAGTCGCCGCAGGCCGAGTGGCAGGTGGAGCTTCCCGAGGGCACGGTGGCCAGTTACATCAAAATCGGGTTGGAAGGAACGGGGATCTTCCACATCGATCGAGCGGTCTTCTTCGGCCGCCCGGTGAAGGCTGAGTAGCCCACCCGCCAAGTTCGCCGCATCACGCTGAGGAA
Organism: Rhodopirellula sp. P2; assembly: GCF_028768465.1. Taxonomy (GTDB): domain Bacteria; phylum Planctomycetota; class Planctomycetia; order Pirellulales; family Pirellulaceae; genus Rhodopirellula. The sequence goes on along the minus strand of NZ_CP118225.1, from coordinate 6,956,543 downwards.
ACGAAATCAGGCCCGGTTGAAATCAGAAGGTGGATTTCAGGCGGGCCTGGTTGCTATGAAGCAGTTCGGCAGGAGTCTTTCGGCATTTGAACTGTTTGGGCAAACGCCACTATTCCGACGTACAACCAGGCTAACGCTGGACTGTCAAAAGGTTGGTATTGACACGGAAAATGCGACGTTGATTTTTATTCTGTCCTACGCCCCAACGGGGCAGTTCTAAGATAGCCCCAGGCATCGCCTGGGGTTTCGTTACGGAGATTCCGACACCAGCCCCAACGGGGCGGCCCTAAGAAAGACTCCCCAAAACCCGCTAGGACCGCCCCCGTTGGGGCTTTGTAATCTTGGTCCCGCCACAACCCAGGGCGTTGCCCTGGGCTGGCATAGGGCTGCCCCGTTGGGGCGAAGTCGAGGAACGAAACCTGCGCAGTCCAAAGCGGTGTCAATACCAACCTTTTGACAGCCCAGGCTAACGCCCAAACGGCTCACATGGTTGTGCCCGATCATTCTTGCCGACCTGGATCGGGGCTGGTCAATCCTCTTGGGGGACGCCAATCTCTCGGATCCGCAAGCCGAACTTGTCGCCAATTTTGACTGTTTCACCGATGGCGATGGGGTGCCCACCCGCACGCAGTTCCAGCGGCCGATCGCAGTGCACGTCGAAGGTCAGCATCGAGCCGGGGACCAGCGATAGAATCTTGCGAAGCGATTCCTTCTTCTCCGCCAGCGTGACGTTGACGGTGGTGCGGATCTTCAGAACCTTCTCCTGATACATCGACGATGTCGGAGGCTTGGGTTCGCTCGGCTTGTCTTTGGTTGCGTTCTCGCTCATTCTTTCTTGATCCTGACACCTCGTTTATCGACCGGAAGCCATCATGAAATCAACTGTATTGTTCCTCTCCGGCGATTTGATTTTTGCCTCGCGTGTCCGCGCGGCCTGTGAAACGGCCGGGATGACGTTTTCGCTGGCAGGACGGTTGCCCGAAGAAGCCAACGAGGACGTGGGGTGGGTGATCGTCGACCTGTCGACTCGCAACGGAGTCGTCGCAGAATTGATGCCGACGGTTTCACGCGTGTGTCCCGAGGCTCGCGTGGTGGCCTATGGGCCGCACGTTCAAGTCGCGCGGTTGAAGGGGGCTCGAGAAGCGGGCGTGCCGACCGTGCTGACGCGGGGCCAATTCGATGCCGGGTTGTCGTCGATGTTCACCCCCTGAGAGCACAGCAGTCGATCCTAGCTGGCTGGCGGAGTCGTCGCACGCGGGTACACTGCGGGCCCGCCCGCCGGATCTGAAGTCGCCCTGATCAAGGCCGATTCGCGGGCATGGACGAGTCTGTTTCTCTCACCCTGGTTGAATTTGATGACGCACGATGTTTACGCCGTTGGCAACGCTCTCGTTGACATTCAGACGATGGTTGCCGATGACCTGCTGTCGGAACTGCAACTCGACAAAGGCATCATGACGCTGGTCGACGACCAGAAACAAGCGAGCGTGCTGAGCCGATTTGACCTGCCGTCACTCTCTCGTTGTGCGGGTGGTTCAGCCGCCAACACGATCGCCGCCGTCGCGGACTTCGGTGGCAAGGCCGCCTTTGTTGGGAAGATCGGCGACGACGAAACCGGGCAGTTCTTTTTGAAAGACTTGCGTGCCCTCGGTGTCACCATTGACGTGGATCCTCAGCCCGAGGCACCGACCGGAACCTGTGCCGTGCTGATCACCGAAGACGCTCAACGCACGATGCTGACGAACTTGGCCGCCTCGACCTCACTGTCCGAAGCGGACATTGACGAAGACGTGATCGCAGCGAGCAAATACATCTACATCGAAGGCTACTTGTTCACCGGCGAGCAAACCAAAGCGGCCGCTTACAAAGCGATCGAATTCGCGAAAAAGAACAATGTCAAAGTTGCCTTCACCGCCTCGGACCCGTTCCTCGTCAACATGATGAAAGACGAGATGTGGGACCTGATTCGCGGCCCAGTCGATTTGTTCTTCTGCAACGAAGAAGAAGCCAAGAGCCTCACTGGATTGGCGGATCCGATTGCGTGTGCAAACAAGATTCACGAGTCGGCTGAGAACGTTGCCATGACGCTGGGACCCAACGGTTCGATTCTGATGCACGGTGGCGAAGCGATTCCCGTCGAAGGAGTGAAGGTCAAGGCGATCGACACGACCGGTGCGGGCGACATGTACGCCGGCGGCATTTTGTACGGCATCACCAATGGTTTGGATTGGCGTCAGTCCGGGCACTTGGCCTCGCACGCCGCCGCTCGAGTGGTGGCCCAAATGGGAGCCCGGTTGCAACAGCCGTTCACGGCAGACGAAGTCAAGCAGCTGACCGATTTGAGCGTCTGAGCTGAGACGCGAGCCAAGCCGCTCACTTGAACACGACAACAAACAACGCACCGGTGATCCAGTCACCGGTGCGTTGTTTTTTGTACGACTGGCGATCGGCTACTGAAGTTTTTTCACCGCAGCGATCACGTCGGCGGGTTCGGCTCGTTTTTTGTAGTCGGCGTCCACGAATGCGTAGGTGATCTTGCCGTTGGTGTCGATCACGTAGGTCGCAGCCAAGGGCAGTTCCATGGCTTGGTTGTCGTTGCGTTCGGCAAGCTGAAACTTGTCGCGGTAGACCGGGAGGATCGAATCGGGCAGATCGAACACGATGCCGTATTTCTTGGCGACTTCACTTTTCTGATCGTACAAAACGAGCATTTCCAAGTCATTGGACTCGGCCGTTTCTTTGGACTTCTCTGGGATCTCAGGTGTCAGCACGATCAGCTTCGCACCGGCACCTTCGATGGCCGAGAGTTGTTCCTGCATGGCTCGCAATTGCAGGTTGCAGTACGGGCACCATCCGCCGCGGTACCACATCAAGATGACCGGGGTTTCGGACCACTCGTCGCTGAGTGTGACTTCGTTTTCGTCCCAGCCGTGAAGGGTCGCGTCGATGGCGTCGTCGCCGACTTGCTTGGCGGATTCTTCGATCCCGGTCGCACGGACTTGGCCCACCGCATTTTGAAAGGTCTTCAGGACTTGCGCTGGGTATCGCTTCGTCGCATTGACCTCCATTTCCTTCAGTTGGGAGGACAGGTTGGTGTCCGCGGGTTCGTCCGCACGGGCTTGGGCGGACAGGACCATCGCCGGCAGGAATGCCGTGCAAAAGAAGAGGCTGAGTCGCATGAGTTCACAACGTTGGATTGGAAAGGAAGAGAGGAGCGGCAACAGCTTGACAATGTCTGCGGGGCAGTGGGATCCGCCAAATCCAAGGTCGATGCTCGGCCTGGAAACGTCGCGAATCCTTGGCCTGATGGGGTGAATCAGCGCTCCAGCAATTCGATCTTGGCAAATGCCAGACGAAAGGTTTCTTCGGTTTCTTCGAACTTGATTTTGGCGGTTCGTTTGGGGCCTTTGCCTGTCAGGGCGATGATCGTTCCCTCGCCATATTCGTTGTGGCGAACCGTGCTGCCTTCGCGGTACGCACCCAAGGGTGTTGCCCCGGATTGCAGTAGATCGCTGGCCGTTTTCAGTTCGGCTTGGATTGAAACCTTGGGCTTTTTCTTCTTGGTTGGCGGGGCGTCGTCGTGATACACGTCCGGGATCGCGGATTGATCTGTCATCGGGATGATGCGAGGTCCATCGGCGACTTCCGTTTGTCCCGCGGGGCCGGTGTCGGTGACCGCAGCGGGTTCTTGAACCAGGTCCCATGAGTCGGGGTATTCATCGTCGTAGGCGTCGTCAAAGAAGTTGCGGCTGCCTTTGACTTCGACCACCTGCATTTCATCGCGAGGCAGTTCGCCCAGGAACATGCTGGGGATCGCCGGTTGGTTTTCGCCCCGAAAACTTCGCAGCTTCGCATAGCTGATCTGCAGCCATTGTTCGGCTCGCGTCACGCCCACGAACAGCAGGCGACGTTCCTCTTCGAGTTGGGTCTCGTCTTCTTTGCTGCGGCGGTGCGGCAGCAGGTTGTCCTCGACTGCGATGATGAACACGCGAGGGAATTCCAGGCCTTTGGCGGCGTGCATGGTCATCAGGGTCACACGGTTGTTGGAATCTTCGAACGCGTCGGTGTCCGAGACCAATGCGACTTGTTCCAAGAACGCTTCCAGCGATCCGTCTTCCGGGTGCATCTGATCAAATTCAACGGCGGCGGAGATGAATTCGTCGACGTTGGCGATCGGGTTGTTGTCCTGTTGTTCTGGCGTTGTCCGTTCCAGGTAAGCAACGAATTTGATCTCTTCGATCAGGAACCGCAGCAGATCCTCCAGCGTCGCGGTGGCTTTGACGGACAGTCGATCGTAGAGACGGACGAACGACGTCACCAGCGTTTTGGCGCGTTTGGAGAGCGAATCAATTTCGTCGACTCGCCGAGTCGCTTCCAGCATCGGGATGCGGTGCTCATCGGCAAAGCGTTGGATTCGTTCGAGCGTCTTGGCACCGATGCCTCGCGTCGGTGTGTTGATCACGCGATGCAGAGCCACGTCGTGGCGAGGGTTGTTGATCAGGTGCAAATACGCCAGCAGATCCTTGATCTCTTTGCGTTGGTAGAACTCCAGCCCGTTGACGATCTGGTACGGGATGCCGCGATTTCGCAGGGCGTGTTCGATGGATCGCGTCAGTGCGTTCATCCGGCACATGATCGCAAAATCTCGCGGTTCGGCATTGCCCGCGATCATTTGGTTGGCGATTTCATCGGCGATCCCGTCGGCTTCTTTGTAACCGTCCTCGTACTGTCGCAGTGTGACCGCTTCACCGGTCGGGTTGTCGGTGAACAGTTTCTTCTGTTTGCGACGGCGGTTGTGCCGAATCAGTTGATCGGCGACACGCAGAATCTCCGGCGTGCTGCGGTAGTTTTGTTCCAAGCGAACCGTTTTGACGCTCGGATAATCCTTTTCAAAATCCAGGATGTTGTTGAGGTCGGCGCCACGCCAGCCATACACCGATTGGTCGGGGTCACCGGTGACGGCCAAGTTCGGATGATCCACGGACAGCGCGCGGACAATTGCGTACTGAGCCAAGTTCGTGTCTTGGTACTCGTCGACCATGATGTACTTGAGCTTCTCGTCCAGGTTCGATCGGACCTCGGGGTTTTCCCGCAGCAACCGAGCGAAGTGAAAGAGCAGGTCATCGAAGTCGACCGCGTTGGCGGTCAGCAATTGTTGTTGGTAAACCGGGTAGACCTTCGCTGCGACGGTGTCGCCGGCGCGGCCGGTTTGTTGAGCCATGATTTCGGGAGTGATCAGGCGGTTCTTGGCGTTGGAAATGGCCGAAGAAATTTGCTCGGGCGAGGTGTGGCTGGTCGACACACCGGCCGCCGTGATGGCCCGCTTCATCGCGGATTTCGAATCCGAAGAATCGTAGATCGAGTAGTTCTCGGCCAACCCCACCATCGGTGCGTAACGCCGAAGTTGCTGAGCGCAGAACCGGTGAAACGTGCCCATCCAAACGGGTTGGTCGGGGGCGAGCAGATTGACTCGCGATCGCATCTCATCGGCGGCTTTGTTGGTGAACGTCAACGCCGCGATCTGCCACGGACGGATTCCGCTTTGCAGCATGTGCGCAATGCGGTGGGTGACGACGCGAGTTTTACCGCTGCCGGGACCGGCGATGATGAGCAGAGGTCCGTCGATGTGCTGGACCGCTTCGGCTTGCGCGACGGTCAAATCTTTTGTGATGGCATCCATGACGCAAGATTAGCGTTCCCAGGGAAACTGGGCAACGCAAACAGGGGACCGACCCGATGGCCGATCCCCTGTGCGAGATTTTTTAGATGATGAATCGTCGGCGGTTGTCCGCCAATTCAATCACCACATGTATTCAAGACCGGCTGCGAAACCGTTCAGAGTCAGCGACGTTTCCGATGTGCTCGGTGCCGAGACACCGGCCCCGTTGGTTGCGAAATCGTCGATGAAGCTGTTGTCCAGTGGAGCCGCGTACACATCGTCGATGGTCAACAAGTGGTACGAGCCACGCAGCGACAACGAGTGTGAGAATCGGTAGACACCTGTGGCTTGGAAATCCAAGATGAAGGCACCGTCCTGGCCGCCGGATGAAAACGTGTTCAACCCACCAGGAGTCGTTCCGATCGACGCCGTTTGGCCGAAGTCGTTCTGAACCCAAGCTCCTTTGACTTCGGCACCCAACTGGATGCCAGGGCGAGCGTTCCACCAGAGGTCGACACCGGCCTGAGGACCAAAGTAGCGGTTCTCAAGGTCGAAGCTTTGCTGGAAGTCAGCAATTGTGCTGGACGTTTGCGAGCCATTGAAAGCATATTGGTTGTCGAACACCACGTGCCGGAGGCCGAGCAACCAAGAGCCTTGGAATCGTCCGTATGGGCCGACGGTGCGACGACGATAGTTGATTTCGTAGCTGTCGAATTCCGCTTGGTAACTGATCGATTGGAAGTTCGACAGGTTGGCGTATCCACCGACAGGGGTGGTGCCAAAACCGGAATAAATCGAAGTCAGGTTTCCGCCGGGGTCAGAGGCCGAGGCGGCACCACCCCATTCTTGACCGCCCATGAAGGTGAACTCGACGTTCGAGCCAGCACCGAAGATCAGAGCGAACGAGATGCGAGCACCGGCTTCCAGGTCATCGTCACCCAGGTCGCTTTGCGTCAGAACCGGATTGTCGGCAACGTTGGGCGTGCCGGTGGTTCCTGCATTGGTCAGCACGCGACCATCAGCGAAGCCATCGAGTTCCTGTGTCAGGAACAATCCTTCCACCGAAACGTCATACCAGCGTTGGGCTGATTTGCCCGCTTCCGAGTAAGGTCGCATGGCTTCTGCCAGACCAGCCAAACCGCCGCCGATGTGGGCAGCCAAGATGCCGAAGTCAGTGCTGCCGGGGCCGCACTCGTTGAGGCTGCCGAGCAGGCCGCCCTGGCCGAGTGCCCCGTTGGTCAGGCAGGAGCCCAATCCACCGCAAGCACCGCATCCGCCACCGCCGCAGGATCCACAGCAATCGCCCATCACGGCGGGCAACAGACCTTGGAAGTTGCTGCCGCATTGACCGCTGGTGCAACCGGAATTGCCGCAGCCGCAGTCCATCGTGTCACAGCCGGCGGCGTACCCGCCACCGAGGAAGCCACCGCCTTGATACCCGACGGGCATCACGCCAGCAGGTGCGTAGCCAGCTTGTGGGTAACCCGCAGGAGCGTAGCCAGCGGAGCCGAATCCGCCTGGCATCATCAGCGGAGCCGATGGCAAGGTGGTGGCAATGGATTGAGCGCCGGGCATGGAGCCCGGTGGCATCGACATGGCTGGCATGCCGTCGACCATCCCTGCTGGCTGAACGCCGGGCGGTAGCATGAAGCCACTCGCCTCGTAGTCCATGGCATCACCCGCAGTGGGTGGAGCTGCAGCGACTGGCGTGGCAACTGCGGCGGCGATCAAGCCTCCACAGACTAAGTCACGAAGCTTGCGAAGTTTCACCGACACGCTTTCGTTGAATGATTTCGTCATCCCATTGTCCTCAAGGGTCACACGCAGTCCGGTTCTTTGGTTGGGTCCGGGTTTGATTTGGGGATCGGGGGTCTGGGCCATCATGGGTTGCTCGTTTCGTTGCCTGACAATTCTTCGCATTGCAATCGTCTCCGCGGTCACAAAGACCCCAAAATCCCCCCGGGGGCCTCGCTCACGCGAGAACACCCAGCCATAAATGTCCTGTGGCTGTTGGATCGCTGAGATGCTCCAAAGGATGTTGCACCCGGCGACCCCGCCGTTGTGGACCGTTCCGCCGTGAACCGAGCCTGAACGCGTTTCCGGGGAAGCTTGCCGCCAAATTGGGGGCAACACCGCGAAAAGGGAGTTCAACCTCGAACGAACAAACCGTTCCAGGCGGAGTTATCGGCACAACTTCCAGCAAACATTCGGTAATTCCGGAACAATCGGACCAACCCGAGTGACCCGCCCAACGATTTCAAACGGTCTGGAACACGAATTGCCCCTAGGGAGACATGGATTCGCTCCCTGCCAACGAGGCAGGATGTGAATTCAACGCGAAGATGACTTTGACATTTCCTGCGAAACCGCGATAATACGCATGTCGTCGAGGTTTCCATTGATTGCCTGTAAGGGCTGTTGAAGCCACTTTGCGGATCCTTCCTTTCAACGCTCGTCTCTGTGAATGTGCGTTCGTTTTGGCGGTTCATCCCCTGACGAGACGCATTTGTAAGTAGACTGAGTGCTACTCATAACTCCTTTGTGATCGATCCCCTATGAACTTTTCAACTTCCGCAGCGGTCGCTGATTCGAAAGTGGATTCGGGAACCGTTTTCACCAGCGAACCCGTGGCTGAGCAAACCGACGAGCAATTGGTGGCGAAATATCGCACCAGCGGTCGTCGCGAGATCTACGAAACCTTGATGCGGCGTTATGAACGCGAGATCTACGCGTATCTGCGTCGGTACATCGGCAACGCCGAAATGGCGGAAGACGCTTTTCAAGGCACCTTTTTGCAGGTTCACCTGAAGTGCAATCAGTTTGACCTGACCCGTCGTTTCCGACCTTGGCTGTACGCGATCGCAACCAATCAAGCGATTGATGTGCAGCGTCGCAACAAGCGTCACCGGATGGTCAGTTTGGATCGTCCTGCCAGCGGTCAAGACGATGACCGTGGCGGCAGTTGGTCCGAAAAGCTGGAAGGTGCTATCACGGATCCGTTGGCCGCAGCGTCCAAAGAAGAAAATGGTCGCTGGGTGCATGACGCAGTCGAATCGCTCGGCGAACCGATGCAACAGGTGGTTGAATTGGTGTATTACCAGGGCCTGAAATACCGCGAAGCAGCGGAAATCCTGGGGATCCCAGTTGGAACCGTGAAGAGTCGTTTGCACGCCGCAGTCAATCGTTTGAGCGGCTTGTGGGACGACAGCCACGACGGCGAGCAGGATGCCAACGAACAATCAGGGATCTGATCGGCAGGGCGTGATTGAGCCAGCCTGTGGGCTGACATGATGGACGAGAGCGACGCTTCGGTGTCGCTTTTTTTCTGCCCCGACCTGCGTGCCCGGACGAACCAGGGGAACGCCCCGTTCGTCTGACTGAATGCGGCGGACATCCGCTGGGAATCACGGCTTGAAAGCCGCGACAGGCCTGACCGACCAGGCTGAACTGCCGCGCTTCGAACACTCGCCCAGGTTCAGGCGTAACACTCTTTGTCGGGACCTTTTTTGTGCTCGTTTTCCGCTTACGCAACGTCCTTTGTGATGCAAGAAGATCTTCTCGGATATCTGCTTGGTGCGCTTGAGGCGGACGAAATGCAGCGGGTCGAAAAGCTGCTGCGGGAAAGCCCCGAGGCCAGAGAAATGCTGGCCGATTTGGAACGCAAACTGGGGCCGCTTCACGACGATTGTGAGATCGTCGAGCCACCGTCGACGGACTTGGTCGCTCGAACGCTGGATGCTTTGCCGCCCCTCCCGCCAATGCCGGGGATGGAATCTGGACCGGCCGACGTGTCGCCAGGTTCTCAAGTGTCCGCCCCGCAGATACCAAAAATGTCTCCGGTTCTGGAGGGCTCGGACGCGGTCTCGTGGACTTGGCGTGATTGGGTGGGTTCGTTCACGGCAGCCTGCATCTTGTTGGCGATCGCGCTGCCATCGATGGTGGAAGGCCGCTTCATGGCTCGCAAGCAAGCATGCCAGGACAACTTGCGACACCTGGGCATGGCGATGACGCAGTACGTCACCCGCAATGCCGAAGCACGTTTGCCATCGGTTGATTCGAATGGTTACCAGGCCTTCGCTGGGGTCTACGCCCCGCGGCTTCATGCGGCGGGATTGATGATGGATCCGCGGTCGACTCATTGCCCGTCAATCCGCTCCTCGGACTTTTGGATCGCGGGTGGCTTGCGTTCGTCCGAGCAAGAGTTCGTTTCCCAGGAAGTTGGCGAAGAGCCCACCCTGGTAACGCTTCGGATGCTGGACGATGCGGCGGATGAACTGAGCCGTTTCGCGGTGTCAGGTGCGACGACGTTGGAAGAACAGGTCGCGTGGCAACGTGCGATCGCTCGATTGCAGTGGTTGCAGCAAACCGCCGGTGGCCACTATGCCTACACGCTTGGGGTTCGGGATGGTGAGGAGTTCGCTTCACCACGATTCCAGGGACGGTCCTCGTTCGCCGTGATGAGTGATGCCGCGGTCATGAAGGTCGTCGATCGTGTGGTCGATGACGAAGGCTGGCCCCGTCTTGCTTCAACATCACAGGATGGGGTGATCAGTCATGGGGGACGTGGCATCAACGTCTTGTACGAAGACGGCCGGGTTCGCTTCATCCCGCGAGAATCATTGAGTCAGTTGGTCGACCATCCGCTCGTCAATCATGACGGTCGCCCGGAAGCGGGCGTGAACATCGACGACGCATCGCTCGCCCCCAGTTGGCAAGCTCCCTTCGTCCACGCCCGGCAACGCTGAACGGTTGACCGTTCCTAAGTCGATTCATTGGCTAATTCTGCTTGCCGGAGAGCCTCCACCAATTCAGAGATCTGTTCCAGGTTCAGCTCTTCAGCGCGAGCGGTTTCGCCATGCTTCAGGCGACCAAGGATCTCGTCGATGGCCGGTTTTTCAAGGCGACCTTTCATGGCGCTGATCACAACGCTTCGCAAAAATTTGCGACGGTGAAAGAACAACGCCCGGACGGTTTGGTGAAAGTACTTCAAATCCGGAATCGCGTTGCGGCGTTCGTGATCCACGTCGAGTCGCACGATCGCTGAGTCCACTTTGGGACGCGGCCAAAAGACGGTGGGGGGAAGGATGCGAACGATCTCGGCGTGGCACGTGGCTTGGATCCAAATGCTGAGCGCACCGTAGTCCTTGGATCCTGGGCCAGCGACCATCCGTTCGCCCAGCTCCTTTTGGATCGTGACCACGATCCGATCTGGTGGTGGGTCTTGGTGCAGCAGATTGCTGACGATCGGTGTCGCGACGTTGTAGGGCAAGTTCGCCACCAACATGAATTTGCTGTCTTCGGGCAGACGTGACTTGGCTTCGCGAATCGATTCCATGATGTCATCCCGGAACGTGCTTTTGTTCTTGAGCGCGTCGCCTTGGATCATCTTCACGTGCGGGAACGGAGCAAGTTCCTCGGACGCAAGCTGGAACAGGTTTTGGTCGATTTCAACGGTCAAGATCGCGCCGGCCTGAGTTGCCATGATCGAGGTCAGCGATCCGACGCCCGTGCCAATTTCCAGCACAATGTCGTGAGGTCCGATCTTGGCCGATCGAGCGATCAGTTCAACCAAGTTCAAGTCGATCAAAAAGTTCTGGCCGTACTTGGACACCGGGCGCAACCCGGCGGCGGTCAGACGCTTGGACAGATACGTCGCTGTTTGGCGTGAACCGCGAGACGCGTTGCCCGAGCGCGCCGGAGGTTGGGGTGGTGCGCCGGGAGGATTGGAATCGAATTCGTCGCTCATGATTGTGGGCTCCAGGGTGTGTTGGGGGGGGACGCGACTGTGCCGGCGTTGGGTTGGTCGTTGGCGTTTCCGAACTGCAATGTTCGTTGCACGTACTTGGCCAACAAGTCGGTTTCTAAATTGATGCGGTCTCCGACTTGGCGACCTCCCAAGGTGGTGACATCCAACGTGTGAGGGATCAGGGCGACCGTGAAGTGGTCGTCTCCCACATCGACGACTGTCAAACTGATGCCGTCGATCGCGATGCTGCCTTTCGAAACGATCTGTTGTGCGTACGGAGGCGGGACGGAGAACTTCAGATTGGCCCACGGTGGGTCGTCGACTCGTTCGATCAATTGGCCGACGCAGTCGATGTGGCCGGTGACGTAGTGGCCGCCCATCCGATCACCCACGGCCAGCGACCGTTCCAGGTTGACCTTGGACCCGGCCGTTAGCTCGCCCAGGTTGGTTCGGCAGAGGGTTTCTTCACCGGCTTCGAAGGTCAAGTCGTTGCCGTCGATCTCGATGACGGTCAGGCAGCAACCGTTGATCGCGATGCTGTCGCCCAGCTTCACATCCTGAGCCGGATCTTCGTCTCGGAAGGAGGGGGCGGCGATCACCAAGCGTCTGCCGGGTGGTTGTTCCACGACGGCAGAAAGTTGACCCACGGATTCGACAAGACCGGTGAACATGACAGCGAAATGAGGTGCAGGAGGCAGATGGCGGAAAAAACGACTCGAAACCTGGCGGCAACCCAGGAAATCGGTGCCGGGTGGTCAGTTTCCAGGGCATTGGACAGAATACCGCCCGATCGGACAACGTCCGCCTTTTCCAATTCAAATTTTGCGGCCCTCTTCTGAGCCGGATTCCGTTCCCCCCCCCTCAATCCCATAGTGAACCCATGACACTGATCGAATCGATTCACGCTCGGCAAATCTTGGACAGCCGCGGCAACCCAACCGTCGAATGCGAAGTCACGTTGATGGACGGTGCCGCCGGTCGCGCCGCCGTGCCCAGCGGAGCCAGCACCGGGATGCACGAAGCCTGGGAACTGCGAGACGGCGACAAGTCCGTCTTCATGGGCAAAGGCGTCACGACCGCTGTCAAAAACGTCAACACGAAAATCGCCGATGCCTTGGAAGGCATGGACGCAACCGACCAAGCTGCGGTTGACCAAGCGATGATCGAACTGGATGGCACGCCCAACAAAAAAGAACTCGGTGCCAACGCGATCCTCGGCGTTTCGCTGGCCGTCGCTCACGCTGCTGCGGCTTCGACCAACCAGCCTTTGTTCCGCTACCTCGGTGGTGCTGGTGCTCGGATGTTGCCCGCCCCGATGATGAACATCATCAACGGTGGTGAGCACGCCGACAACGGCGTCGACATCCAAGAGTTCATGGTCATGCCATTGGGCTTCGAACGCTTCAGCGATGCACTGCGTTGCGGAACCGAAATCTTCCACAACCTGAAAAAGGTTTTGTCGGACAAGGGGTACAGCACCGCGGTTGGCGACGAAGGCGGGTTTGCACCCGACCTGAAGAGCAACCAAGAAGCTCTCGATGTGATCATGACCGCGATCGACAAAGCGGGCTACAAAGCTGGCGAACAAGTCTGGATCGCTTTGGACTCGGCATCGACCGAGTTCTACGACAAGGCGTCCGGCAAGTACTCGCTGGACAGCAACCAAATGTCGGGCGATGAAATGGTCGATTTCTTGGCCGGCTGGTGTGACAAGTATCCCATCTGCAGCATCGAAGACGGATGCGACGAAGACGATTGGGAAACCTGGAAGAAACTGACGACCAAGATCGGTGACAAGGTCCAATTGGTCGGCGATGACTTGTTCGTCACCAACGTCGAGCGTCTGCAACGCGGCATCGACGAAGGGATCGCCAACAGCATCCTGATCAAGGTCAACCAAATCGGAACGATGACTGAAACGATCGACGCGATCCAACTCGCTCATCGCAACGGTTACACCTCGATCAGCAGCCACCGCAGTGGTGAAACCGAAGATTCCACCATCGCTGACTTGGCCGTTGCCATGTCGACCGGTCAAATCAAAACCGGATCGGCCAGCCGCAGCGACCGCATGGCCAAGTACAACCAATTGCTCCGCATCGAAGAATTGCTGGGCGACGCGGCTCAGTACGGTGGGCCTTTGTTCGCCAAGCGAATCACTGGCTGATCGCCGAATTCACGATGGACTGATTCAGCGAGCGGAGCCCCAGTGGCTCCGCTTTTTTTTTGAATGGACCGAGGCTGCGAGCCGTCGGTCCAAGGGAGGGCATCCTGTCCACTCGCTGTTGAGCTTTCGGCGGTTGGCACTGATTCGCCGCCGAGTTGCAGCCAGTCTCAGCCCTCAGGTTCCGACTGGGTTGCGGTTCAGGCAATCAGTCCCGCTCGGCAATCCCAGCCAATCCGATCGCTTCGTCCACGATCAGTGTCGGGATCCCGCCACGGATGGGGTACAGCCGATCGGCTTGGGAATTGACCAGCCCACCTTCGATGGGATCGGTCACACGCTCGTCCAATTGATCACGCGCGGTGCCTTCGGCGATCGCTTGGTTGACCCTCTGAATGAGGGGCTCGTCGGCCAAGAGGAGCTGACCGCCGTCTGCTGGGCAGCGCAAGATAGGCAAGATATCCGGGGTGATCATAGAGGGCTTCTCAGGGATTCAAAAGTTTGACTTCAAACGCGGTGAGCGTGCCACCGAATTCTAACCACGGCAAACTACTTTTCTTGGGGCGGCCTTGCCATGCCCGATCCCACCTGCAGACGAAGGATTGTCATGCGGAAATCCAATCGGACGAACCAGATCATTGTTGGCGTGTTGGTTGCGGGGGCAGCGCTGTCCCTGGCAACGGAGGTCTCCGCTCAGGACGGCGGCGAATTGCACGCTGACCCGGCGACCGGGATTGTGTACCGGAAGCAAATTCGGCAGATCCAGCGGCCTGTCAGCGAAGTTCAGATGAAGACTCGCCAGCAAACGGTTTACACGCCCAAAGCTGTCACCGAGACCAAGCCGGTCGCTCGCACTTCTTACGTGCCCGTGACCACGATGATGTTGCGCCCGCATTTGGAAGGCCGTTGGAACCCCTTCCGCCAACCGACCGTGGCCTACCGGCACGTGCCAGAAACCCGCTGGGAAGCTCGCTCGGAAGTCTTTCACCAGACGGAAACTCGGGTGAAGTGGGAACCGGAGACCAAGCTGGTTCAAATTCCGGAGCGAACGCTGCGGATGCAGAACGATCAAGTCGTCCAGTACGAGCCCGTCGGTCAGTTGGCAACCCAAGCCCAGTCGTTGGCAGCCAACTCCAACATCCGTCCGGAGATCGCATCGCGTCTGCGTCCGATCGACGCCAACGCACCGATTCAGCCGATCACGACCGGGGCCGATCAAGCCGCCGCCGCGTCGCTGGCAACCCGAGAGCGACCACGTTCTTCCTTGCAATCAGGCATGCGGGCCACGGAACTCGCTCCGTCCAACCCCACGATCTACGGCCCACCCACCGCCGTCGCCGGCCTCCCCGTCATCAGCCTCTGGCGGTGATGTGAGTCTGTGAACTGATGCCTACTAAGCAGGTCGGCAGGAATGATCAGGCGTAACCATGTGAGCCGTTTGGGCGTTCGCTTGGACTGCGAAACGTTTGCGAATGACGCTCTGATAGCGGACGCCATTTTTCTTCCGGCGTTTGTCCATCTTCATCCCGGTAGGGATATCAGAGGGTAGCCGGGGGTTGCTGCGTGGCAGCGTACCCCCGGAAAACGAACCCCGAAAAAACACTCTCCATCCCGCCGTGGCCATCGGCCACGGCGGGATGGAGAGTGGCGACGTGGGGTTTCCATGTCCGTCGGTGGCGCTATCGCTTACCGACGGCTACCCTCTGACATCCCTACCGGGATGAAAACTTGCGCAATCACAGTGCGTCAGATCACCAAACCTTTTGCTGACCAGCGTTTGCCTAGGTTGCACGTAGGAGCAACGACGCTTCCCGAAACAGTTCCAATACCGAAAGACTCCTGCCGACCTGCTTAGAGATTCATCGAAACGGCCCAGGGAAGCGTTTGGCTCGATCGTTCGAACGAATTTGGTGCACAGACAACGAATGAGACACTTGTAGTAAACTATCGCAAAGAGTGGTCGCGACTGATGGTCCGTCCACGACGACGGACCAATGTTATGAACGTGCTGCCAATCGCCAGTAACGCGAAACTCGATGGCTCGGGAACAGCTGAAGCGGTAGTCGTGAACTGCGCCGTGATATCGTCGAGTTGAAAAGATCTGGTCGTCGAATCAGTGATGGCAGTCAGAGTAAAACTTGGTAGCGGGGATCCCAGGTTCAGTTGCGTCAAATCGAAAACGTCAGACGCGCCAAAACCTGTTTGATCGGGTACGACCAAGCCTCCAGGTGTAAAATTTGCCTCTTCGTATGTCGATGAGTCTGCATCCCCACGAGTGTCTGTAAAGGAATTGAAATCAAGAAGGGTGAATCCATCGAAAATTGCGGTCCCACCGACTTCATTGCTAATCGACATTGCAAAAGTCAGAGCCTCGCCATCGCTGAGGGTAGTTCCATTGACGCCTAAACCATTGGAACTGTTCTGAACATATGAACCATTACCTGTGACAGTGATGGTTGCATCGAAAGACACGCCATCTGAGCCAAATAGCGTTCTAGAGTAAGTTAGCGAATTCACCGAATTATCGTCTAAGTCGACGACTGTATCATCGAGCTCAAATAGGTCTGTTACTACACCGGCACTTCCCTTCTGCGTGAAAGTCGCGAAGACGGCAAGGATTGCCAAGAGAGGAAGGAATTGCATTGAGCTGCTCCGAGTGGGATTTCGCTCGAAGCCAGCCACTTTCCGAAGGTTTGTTGCCATCGCTCCGTAGGCATCCGGGGTAATGCCAAAAGAGGCGAATGCGGCCATCAAGAAAGTTCTCATTTTAAAGTGCCTCAGTCTGCAGGTTCAACAAGTAAATAGCTTCTTTGTGCACTGTCGGTTGCTTCTGCTCTGGTGGCAACAAGCAAACAACCTCAGGGTCTCTAACTTAACATGAAGCTAACAACATGACACGAACACACGCCTATCCTGTGGTGCAGTTCAACTCTTTGAGATGCCAGCCACTTTCCGAAGAGCTCGAGTGCTCGTAAGGTGCCAGCCACTTTTTGAACTGGATCGTTGTGAGGCGTTGGCTTGGTGGTGGACGGTTTCCGCTGTTTGGAGGGCCATTCGCGGGCGAGATTGGCTGCTTGGAGGCTCCCTGCTCACGATTGCGGTTGAGTGAGCGCATCCGAGTCGAACAGTTGTCCCCAACTGTTCCGTCGCCTCCCGCACCACGGTGAAGGCCTGCGATTGCTTCGGTCTGACTCAACCCAAGCAGACAGCGGCTTGGACTTCAGTTTGCAAGGAGCCGCGTTCCAGTGCCCTGCGTCAGCCTCCCTGCGTTTCGATGCACCTGCGATTCGATGCACCTGCGTTTCGGCGAGCAGCTGCAGCCAACTCAGAACCGTCTTTCTTGGACGGCTTCATGGCCCAGCGGCGAACGGCCGATCAGCAATGCGGCAACGGCTCCGGCGATGAACCCGCCCGCGTGAGCCCACCAAGCGACTCCTCCCGCTTCGCCCCCGGTGAGCGACCCCAGACTGTTGACGAGCTGGATCACAAACCAGATCCCCAGGAAGACGGGACCGGGCAAGACAAAGGTCGGGAACACAAACATCAACGGCAACACCGCCACCACGCGAGCATGCGGGTACAGAAACGCATACGCTCCCATCACACCCGCGATCGCGCCGCTGGCCCCCAGCGTCGGCACGGGACTGCCTGGGTCGCTGAGCAAGTGCGCGAGACCGGCGAACACACCGGTCCCGAGATACAGCAGCACATATCCCAAGTGCCCCAAGCGGTCCTCGACATTGTCACCGAAAATATACAAGAACCACATGTTGCCCAGGAAATGCATCCACCCACCATGCAGAAACATGCAGGTGATCAACGTCGCCCACACCGGCACCGCTGCCGGACCAATTTCCTGCCGCACTTCCATGACTTCGATACCGCGAGGCGTTTGGACCGCGACGCGTTGCTGCATGACCGGCGTGGTGTCCGGATCCGTGATTCGCAAGGGGACCATTGCAAATCCGCTGATGATCGCTTCGCTCTTGTCCGAGGACACTTGCTGAATGAAGAACGCAAATGCGCACAAGGCAATGACCAAGTAATTGACCACCGGTGTGGTCCGACTGGGGATGTCATCACGAATCGGAATCATAGGGGGTCACCGCAGAGGTGGTCTTGTGTGATGGTGTCGAATCTGATTGACCAATCGAAACGCCGGGGCCTGCGATCGAACCAGGTTCACCAGTTTGCTGGTCGATGTCTTCCAGTGCGGTGCCACCAAACTTGGCTGCCCGCCGGCATACCAAAGATCGTTGAGCACCAATGTCAACACACCGGGTTTCGCCACGTTCTCGTCGTTCATTTTCATGGGGGAACCGCGATAGCGTGCTCGCAAATCCAACTCCGCTTGGGAGAGCCTGATTTCATTCGGGGCAACAACCGGTCCCAGTGGGGAACTTGATCGCAACGTGATCGCGAGCAGAAACCGCAGGCGCGTCAGTGCCGTCGCTCGGTTGCGAGCCTGTTGTCGCTGCTCGGTCGCCTCCGCCGTGATGGTGCCAATCTCGGGGATTCCCGAATCAAATGTCAGGAAGGCTCCCGACGCCGTTCGATTTCGATGCTGTCCACCTGGGCCGCTGCGAGATTGTGTGCGCAACTGACACCGTTTCTCGATCTCTTCGACTGGCCAGAGACACGGGTGCGTGCCCACCGACATCGGAAGCGTCATCCGCTGCTCGGGCGACGGCCACGAAGGTGCACTCTCCGGTGGGGGCGTGGAAGAATCCGACACGGTTGAAACAAGCAAAAGGAGAGGATCTGGACAGAGGGTTCAGATGCCCATCAACCGTTCGATCGAATGCTTGGCATCTTTCCACAACGGTTTCGGTGGCAATTGAAGCACCGCTTCGCAACTGGCTCCGTCCCAGCGTAGCAACCCGTCGAGGTCCCGATCAGTGGTCGAGGTGGGACCCGCCAATTCAGGGTCTTGCTGGCGGACCATGCTCTCAATCGAAAAATCACACACCGCCTCGTAAGCCAGTTCCTCCTCCGGTTTGGTCGCGGCGACTTGTTCGCCGACCAACTCCATTGGCGAGACATCACGCACCTGGGTCCGGATCTTCCGACCTGGCAGTGAGGGCAGTGTCACACTCACCGGCACGCCCTCGGCGATCCGATTGCGGTCCGAGGCGTTGATCTTCACGACCACTTCCAACCGAGCATCGGAGGCGACTCGGCACCAGGCAACGCGATCTTCGGTTGTTTCACCCACCGTCGGTCGCAATGTGAACGGATCGTCCATCCGCCAATCACGATGGTTCTTGAGCGTCGCTGCCGATGCCGGCAGCACCACTCCCGCTTGCGGGCTGACCAAACGCAGTGAGTCGATTCGGTTCTGCAGGAGGGATTGATTGGAAGCCAACGAATCCGACGCCGCCTCCAACGCTTGCCAATCTCTCGTCGAGCTGCCCGTCCGCAGCGAAGCCAAACGCGTCGCATGCACCCTTTCGCGAATGACGGATTGTTTGCCTCGGTTCGCTTCGAACTTCAGTTGCAAGCTGGGATCAGCGATCTCGGCCAACTTCTGACCTGCGACCACCCGGTCGCCCACGCGAACGTCGACCGCTTGGATGACGCCGCCTCGAGGCAAATAGACCAATGCCGCATCCCGAACGCGAATGACACCCGTGACGTGACGGTATCTGGGAATGGGGACGATCAGAATCAGGCTGGCAGCGAGGCAACCGCAGACTGCCAATCCAACGCGTCGTCCACCGGGAACTCCCCTCCACGCACCGCTTCCCTGAATCATGCGAACAAGGTTTCGCATGCTGGTGAAGGCCAAACGAACAACGGCAAGAGCGACAACAACCATCGCGATGCGCCACAATCCCCATCCAGCGGCCCACTGCAAAACAAACGTGGCAATCGCAATGCTGATGGAGATTCGGTAGAGCTTCGAGAACAAGTGATAGACCGCCATCGACCAAACTCGTTTGCCCAAACGATGCCAACGAGAAAGTGGTGAAACGAGAAACAATCGCAGCCCACGTCGCGCTTCCTCTCGCAGATTTGCGGTGTCGAGCAAATCACTCAGAATGAAATACCCGTCGTATCGCATCAGCGGATTGGCGTTGAACAAAACGGTGCTGATCCCACAAACCAGGACCACATTCATCGCGGTCATTCGCACCTCGTGCGACGGGGCCAACCACCAAACCCACAACGCCACCATGGCAATGATCCACTCAACCCAAATCCCCGCGGCCATCACCGCACCGCGTCGAGCGGCGTTGGGTTGTCGCCAAACGTCGGTGACGTCAACGTACGGGCAAGGCATGAAGCACAGCCACCAAATGCCGACCACACCGCAGCGAGATCCAAAGCGTCGACAGAGGACGGCATGCCCGAGTTCATGAGCCGTCTTGGTCAGCACAAACGTGGCGGCAATGGTCAGCGGTTGCAACGACATGAGATAGCTTTGCAGGGAAGGCACGGAGCCCGCCCAGTGTTGCCAACGCACCATCCAAAACAGCAACGACACCAATCCGGCGACGCTGAACAGGACAACGGCCAATGGTGAGAAGACCAATCCGCTGAGGGGGACCAAACGACGAGCCACCGGATCGATCGACGCCAGCGGAATGCGAAAGGACAGGGGCGACTGCAGCCATCGCGATCGACTGTTGGGGGCGTCCGCACTGGTGCGTTTGAGCCAGCCCGCCGCTTTGGCTTGCGGCCAGAAGGTCGCATCCGTGGGCGCCGAAGCACCAGGGACATCCGAGTCAGAACCCTGAAGCGATTGCCAAATGCGTTTGGTCGTGCGCGCGAAGCGTCCGCCGATTTCATCGACAATCACCAGCCCACGGCCATCCGGCAACGGCAAGGCATGCAAGTCCTGACGCAGGGCCGATGCTTCTCGGTTGGAGTTCACGGCAGGGCCCAAACCGCTCATCACCGCAGATTCCCACGAAACGAATCGGAGTTGTCGCGGTCCATTCGCCACGCCATTTCGTCTCGTGAACGATAGATGCGAAGGGTCACCTGGGCACCTGGCAACAATTGCCAATGTTGGTCGACGCTGTGCCCTGAACCGGGAACGATGGCGGTCCGCGGCGGCACCGAACCATCATGGGTTTGCCGGCGGTTCTGAACTTCGGCGTGCAAGCGGAAACGATTGCCGGGCAAGCGGGTTGGGTCCACCGATGTGATTTTACCCGCCAGCATTTTCGCCGTCCCATCGGCTTCGCTTCCCCAATGGACGCTGACATCCAAACCAACGCAGGTCGCAGGTGAAAGCTCATCCGCGTCCACGAGGGCGTGTAGCGTCAGCTGTCCCGCGGAGGCAACCGTGACCCAAGGTTGGCCTTTGGCGATCCATTCGCCCGGTTCCCGGTGCACCGTCAGAACGACCCCTTCGATCGGGCTGACGCAATCCAGTTGAGCCAACTCTTCGTCGATCAATGCCAAGTCAGCGGCAGCCAACTGCGTGTCGATTTCAGCTTGGCGAATTTGTTTCTTCGTGCGAGCCACCTCCAAGCGGGCGCGTTCGACCGCCAATCGCATCCTCCGCAATTGATTCGAGGAAACCGCGCCGGTGAATTTTTGCTCGGTCGCGTTGCTGGCGTCGAGTTCGGCTTCGGCTTCAGCAAGCGATGTTTCCGCGAATTGCATTTCGAGATCGTCACTCGTGATCAGCTTGGCTGACTCATATCGCAACGCTGCAGCTCGACGTCGGATGATCAGTGCCTGCGAGTCCAACCGTCCCAGCACTTCCTGACGGCGGACGAATTGATTGGGCCGCACGGCAGATTCCGCCACCGCGCCGCTCTGCAAGGCTGGCACATCGACCTGTTGGCGGAAGTCGACAACGACCTCACGAACCTCCACCACGTTGGTTTGCACGGGATCGCGGTCGACCGGATCAGCGGCATCGATTGAGGCGATTGCCCAGCCAAGGCTGACGATCAAACAGACCGTTGATTTCATGTGATTTCGCATCAGAAATACCCTCCCCATTGGACTTGGCACCAATGCACCACGTCCTGGACCAAGAACCATCCCACCGGCGTGCGTCCGCAATGCAGCGTCACCCGGGCGGGCATTTCAGCGAGTGGCTGATCACCGAGCGTCGGTGATTCTTCCAGCCCCAACCGCATCACGACCGAGGGTGTTCCATCCGTTGGGTCGGGCACAATCGGGCCGAACCGTTGGGCGGTCGCGGCAAGATTCATCTCACTGGACCAAGCCGTCCCCACTTCAGCGGTCAGCTTCTCGGATTGCCACGCCTTGTCGACCGTTTGCAGGCGAGTTTGAGGAACCCGAGCATCCACGACCCACGGTGTGTCTTCGGCGATCACGTTCAAGACCGGATCGCCGCGGCGCAGGGGGCGATTGGCCAAACGCTCTTGAAGTCGCCAGGCATCCACGCGTCCGTCGCGGAGAGCACGGAGGATCAACCGTGCTTTTGATTCGCGAATGATTTCGAGCTGTCGGTCGACCGACGCGATTTCTTCTTCCACTTCCCGTCCGTCATGGACCGAGTCCGGACGAGAATGGTCAGATGGACGGGACATCAGCGTCTGGTTGACCTGTTCCTGTTGCCGCAGCAACACGGCTTGGCGACCCAGCAGACTGGTTTCCTGTTCTTGCAGGTCGGTCGACGTGAGCGTTGCCAACAAGTCCCCACGCTGAACCCGTTGCCCGTGATCGACATGCAAGGTTTCCACCACCGCGTCACTGGCGGCGTGATAGGTGTCCAGTTCAACAGGCCGGATGACTCCCGTGACGGGCACCAAACTGGGCATCGGCAGGCAAACCAAAACGGCGATCGTGAGCGTTGCTGCCATCCAAGTCGCGGACTTGCGAATTCGAGAATGCACCACTCGCGTGCGTCGCGAAGTGGACCTCGTGTCGGATGCATGGGCTGAGGCAACGGAGCTGACCGCGTCCGGTTCCACGAACAATTTCGAAAACCATCGGCCACCGGGAAGTGATTCGATGCGTCGCGCGGCGGTCCAGGCCGAAGCTCCACCGACAAGCAACCGATTCAGCGTGCCCCAGTAGATGTCTTCCGACAAATGCTCGGCTTCGTCCGAGGTGAATCCCACAATCCGCCACTGCGAATCAGGATGCGCGGCAACGACCCAAGCGGGTTCCTGGGATGATTCAATGGCGTGGGGTGTTTGGTCGTGGTTGAATGGAGCGGTCGAGGAATCGTCCTCGTTCGGTTTGCCTTCGTTCGATTCCGCTTGGCAACTGGCAAACCAAATTCCGTGTTGAGGTTGAAGGTCAATCGCCGTCGCAGCGCGGATTGCTTTGGCGGCGCCACTGTGTTGATCGATGCGATGGACGTGACTGACCGCAACGATTCGTGGTTGAGACGAGTCGACTCGGCACAGGGCCACGCGTGGCAAACGCAATAACTCTGCGGCTGCATCCACCCAGGCCGCTTGGATCATTCCGGTCGAAGTCATCCGGTGCAGACGTTCCACAACAACATCGACTCGATCGGTTGCATCAAGCAATTG
Organism: Rhodopirellula sp. P2; assembly: GCF_028768465.1. Taxonomy (GTDB): domain Bacteria; phylum Planctomycetota; class Planctomycetia; order Pirellulales; family Pirellulaceae; genus Rhodopirellula. Next base: position 6,933,501 of record NZ_CP118225.1, on the reverse strand, counting down.
GCTGAGTGTTTTCAGCCGCAGCATCCGCAGGAATTCGCCGGCGAGATCTGACATCTGGGCCAGGAACCGAAGGCTGCCGCGTTGACTGGCTGCGGTCCCACCTTCATCCAAGAAGACCTCAATCAATCCTTCGGGCAAGGCGGAGGAAGGGTCGATCCGAATCGGCACGATCGCCGCGGGATAGGGCAGAGGATTGGCTGGCACATCGATTTGGTCCGCACCCGGCGTGGGGGGAACGACGACAGGAGCCCCTTCCGTTGCGACTTCCGCAAGCAAACACTGGTGAACTTGTTCGCCCTCATCCACCAGGGCAAGGTCGGTCACCCGGCCGAGACGATGTTCGGCAACGTAGCTCGTTTCCTTGGGATCCCCTGCGCTGGAACGGGTCCAAATCACAACGCCATGACCGGCCATCGCTCGCAAAACGCGATCGGCAAGAAACCGAAGGTAGTCCGCCCTTTTTCGCGGTTGATGCGTCGCCGCAGCGACCTCGCGAACGATCTGAGTGATCTCTTGCCGCGCTTGGTCCACCAACTGATGAGACGAAGTCACACCGGGGGCCGCGTAGGTCGATCCGCGCGCGGACGCCGATCTCCCCGACGAGTCAGATGAAACCGACCCGCTGGGTGCAAAGACAAACGGCTCGCTGGACGCGGTCGACGTCATCAATTTTCCAAGAGAACGATGTTTTCAACCGGCAGATCAACGCCAGCGGTTGCCACCAAAGGAACCACTGCTTTCGCCTTGCGGTGTCGAAACCGAATAGCGACCACTGGATTTGACCGAGGGTGGCATCCAACGTGACTTGGACGCATCCTCACTCAAGTTGTTTGGGCTTGCTTGTGCGATCGGTGCACTCGCTCCGGCTGGAATGGATTCCACCGGGGAACGATCTTCATCGCGATGGAGTTGGCGGACATACCAGGACGACGAACCATTCGACGCTGCCCGTGGGTTGCCTGCGGATGCCATTGAATTCGTGCTTTTCCAACCTGAATCCGAACGCCCTGGGTCACGTGGCATCGAATCCACTGCCGCCAGTGCGGTGGCGGGGGCGACTTGCGAACGGGCCGCTGAGTTGGCAGAATCGACGGGGCGGGTGGGCCCAGTCGCACTGACCAAAGCGATGTCGCTGGTCGAACCAGGCTGACTGCCGCGAGGAGTGAGTTTGGCGAATTGAGCCACCGGGCCGCTGCCGGATTCGACCCAGGCCAACCAGTATTCCTGCAGTTCAGCCAACGAATCGTAGCCGTAGTGTTTTTGCACGTTGTTGGTCCAGGACCCACGCTGCATGTACTCGCCCAAGAAATCGATGAACGTTTCGGGGCCCTGTTGCTCGATCAAAAATCGGCACACCGAGTAACCTTGGGCGTACATCGGCAACACATCGGAGGGATACTCGGTCAACAAGAACAACTGGTTCATCGCGATGCCGCGACGCGTCGACAGGAACTCTCGCAACTTGGCTTCGTGCTTGGCCTTTTCCGAGTCGTGCTCGACGGTGGTGCAAATGCCCTCGTCGGCCCAGCGTGGCAGGGGACGACCAAAGTGGGTCGCCAAGACGGTGTGGGTGACTTCGTGTGGCAGCACGCTGTCCAAGATTCGCTCGGGTGTTCCGACGACTTCCATTTGGAAATCGCGAACAGGAGCGGGGTTGTAGGTGGTCACGCCTTGGGCGGGCAGGTTGCCTGCGACAACTCGAACCGGGCAGGGAGTGGGCCAGGGGGCCAAGGGCTGGCCGGTCCAGTAGCTCGCCAGATCATGGCGATACTTTTCGGCGGCGTCCCCAACGGCTTGGGCCAACTGGGAGGTGGGGGCTTCGACGATGAAGTTGCGGGTTCGGTAGTTGGCCGCGTCGGCCGGCGCTGCCCAGCACGCCAACACAGCAAAACAGGCCCACACAGTTCCCCATCGCTTCTGGAAATCGAGACGTGCAGAGACGAACTGGCGGATGGTTTTGGCTTCCATGCCGAAGGACTCCGTTCCGGTGGCTGAGCGTCGAAGGGGCGGACCTCGAATCATTCTTGGTCGCGTTCGGGCGAGTTTAGGGGAAGCTGTCCGTTCGCCGATAGGTAGAAATGGGCGGGCTGCTGAGACGTCAGACTCTCACCATCTCGGGCCCCTGGGCCTGTGGGCCGCGAAGAAAATCCAGCCCGCCAAGAACTGGACTCGCGTCAGAATCCCCGAAATTGCTATGCAAACGCTCTCCGCCACGCTGATTTCGCGTGAACGGATCTTCCCATCTTGGAAACGCGAATATGTCTGCTGCTAGTCAAGTCACCAGCACCTCCGCCGCCGCGGGCTTTTCGTCCAGCGAAAAGTCTTCCCAAATCAGCGACAGTGCCAACGAGGGGTACAACTCGTTGGATGTGGACAGTTTTCTGCAACTGCTGATCAATGAGCTGCAGAACCAGGACCCTCTGGATCCGGTCGACAACGCCCAAATGGTCCAGCAGATCGCACAAATTCGTGAAATCGGGGCCACCGACGAACTGACCAACACCCTCAGCGATCTATCCAACAGCCAACAACTGGTGACCGCCAGCGGATTGATTGGACGCACCGTGACGGGGTTGGCGGACGATCAAACCAACACAACGGGTGAGGTCGACAAAATCACCGTCGAAACGAATGATGACAATCAGACACGTTCGGTCAAAGTTCACGTGGGTCAGAAGACGATGGCGATAGAGAATATTCGTCAAATTCAAACTGAGTAAAGTTTACCGGTTAGATCGGCCGATCAACAGGTTTGAGTTTGCGTTGTAAGACCTACTGAAAACTGTGGAGACGTTCGCCGATGGGACTTCAATCAGCCCTGACGACTGCCCTGACCGGCCTGAGTGCTGCCGAAACACAGATCGATGTGATCGGTAACAACCTGGCCAACTCGCAGACGGTCGGTTTTAAATCGTCCGATGCGGTCTTTGCGACACAGTTCCTGCAAACATTGTCGCTGGGGGCAGGTCCCTCCAGTAACAACGGGGGTACCAACCCCCGACAAATCGGTTTGGGTGTCCAGGTCGCGGAAATCGCGGCCAATCACAACCAGGGCACCATCGAGATCAGCAGCAGTAGCAGCGACCTCGCGATCCAGGGTGACGGGTTCTTCCAAGTCGAAGCGGCGGACGGCGAAAAACTGTACACGCGAAACGGGATCTTCAAGCTCAACAGTGATGCGGAACTCGTCAATGCAACCGGCCAGCGATTGCTCGGTTACGGCATCGACGAACAGTTCCGGTTGCAGACGAGTTCATTGGTTCCGCTGTCGATTCCCTTGGGCACCAAGACCGTTGCCAAAGCGACCGAGAACGTTGCCTTTGAAGGCACGTTGACCCCCGAAGGCGAGGTTGCCTCCGCGGGACAAGTGATCGAAAGTCTGCACTTGGGCGACAGCCAAGTCCCACGTCCGGACGCCAGCGGCGTGTCGGTCGAAACGTCACCGATTGCTGATCATGCTGCCGTCAATGGCACCGTGGGGGCAGGTTCGCTGACCGGGGGAACCTACCAGTACAAATTCGCCTTGGTCGATGCCAGCGGCAATGAATCGGCGCCCAGCGCCGCCCGTTCCTTCACGGTGGGAACCAACGGCAATGTCGACCTGAGCAACTTGCCCCAGGACCCCTTGGGCGGCGACTTCCCAACGGTCAACATTTATCGCACCGGTCCCAATGGGACCGAATTTGAGTACCTCGCTTCGGCAGCCGCAGGTGGGACGTACAACGACGATGGTTCGACGCCCCTGTCCGGAACGCCGATCAACGAAGACACGCTGACCGGCAACTACACCTACATGGTGACTTACTACAGCTCCGGCGACCCCGAAAGTCGTCCGAGTTCATATTTGGGTCCCAAGAGCGTTGTCGACGGCCGGATCACGTTGAGCGATTTTCCAACGCCTCCAACGCCTCCGGCTGGCGGCGGTTTTCCCGCCTACGATTCGGTGCGGATCTATCGCAACCTTGCCGGTGACCAAAACAACTTCTACTTGGTGGGTGAGGTCGCGCCCGGTGAAACCTTCACCGACTCCGCGACGGACGCACAAATTTCGGACCTGACCGAACCCGGCAACCAGTTGTTGGACATGGATGGCCCAGCGGTCAACTCCAACACCTTGCTGACCGATGTCCTTCGCCGAGATGGATTGACCTACGAACAGGTCTTTAGTGAAGGCACGCTGAGCTACACCGGTCGCAAGGGCGGTTCGAACCTGGGGACGAAAGAGCTGGAGATCACTTCCACCAGCACCATGCAAGACCTGCTGGACTTCATCTCCGATGCTTCGGGGATCCAGACGTTGCAGATTGACTCGGCCAATCCGATCCCACGATCGGAAAACAACATTGAAGGTGAATCTGGCGAGCTGGTGGCTGGGGCTTACATCCAAGACGGAAAGATTCGCTTGGTATCCAACAATGGCGAAGCCAACGCGGTCGACATCGAATTGTCCGCGTTTCGACTGACGGACGAACTGGGCCAAATCACCACGCCCAATCTGGCCTTTGGAATTCAACAAGAAGCGATCGGACAAAGTGCTTCCAGTGACTTTGTGGTTTATGACTCACTCGGTGTGCCGATCAACGTGCGAGTTTCCGCGACGTTGGAAAGCCGCACCGACCAAGCCACCATTTACCGCTGGTACGCCGACAGTCCCGACAACTCTGTGACCGGCAACACCGACATCACGGTCGGAACCGGTCTGATTCAGTTCGACGGAAACGGCAACTTCGTGACCGCGACCGAAGAAACCATTTCGATCAACCGCCAAGGCATCCCCAGCGTTTCGCCTTTGCAATTTGAAATGGACTTCTCGCTTGTCTCGGGACTGGCGACCGACGAGGCCTCGCTGGCAGCCACCCAGCAGGACGGGAGTGAACCCGGTGTTCTGAACAGCTTTGTCGTCGGCGAAGACGGCACCATTCGGGGTGTCTTCAGCAACGGTATCTCGAGAGACTTGGGGCAGTTGCAACTGGCTCGTTTTGCCAACCCTGCCGGTTTGGAAGCGCGTGGTTTGAACATGTACGCCGAGGGCGTCAACACCGGCTTGCCCGTGACCGGTCAGCCCGGTGAAAACGGCATCGGATCGGTCATCGGTGGTGCGTTGGAATTGTCCAACACGGACATCGGGAAGGACTTGGTCGAACTCGTTCTGGCCAGCACACAGTACCGGGGAAACAGTCGAGTGATCACGACCACCCAGCAGCTCATCGACGAACTGCTCAACCTGCGACGATAGTGACTCAGAGCCAATCCTCTCGCTTGATTTGGCTGGCGCTGCCGGGATGCTTCTTGGTCGCGTTGGTTGGATTGCTGGTTCCGCTCCCGGTCTCTGGGCGCATGGCTGGATCGATCGGCGACATGGTGCACGCCCCGCTGTTCGCAGGGCTGACGATGTTGACCATGGTGTTGCTGCAATCGCTTCGGCCTCAGGTCTTTGGTTCCGCCCAATGGGCACGACGCCTGGTTTGGGTCGCAACCGCCTTGTTTGTTTCGGGGGTGTTGGTCGAGATGCTGCAAGGCATGATCGGACGATCCGCGACACTTCAAGATGCCATTGCCAACGGCCTGGGGATCCTGGCCGCGTCGGTCTGGTTCGTTGCCAGTGGTTTGACTTCGTCGATTTGGCGACGCTCCCTGCAGTTGCTGGGGACCATCTTCATCGGACTGACTTGGTGGGGTTCCATCGAGATCATTCGTGATTGCTGGAAGGTTGAATCGGACTTCCCTCGGATCGCGTCGTTTGAAACGCCGCTTGAGATCACACGTTGGCATTTCAATCGCGGTCGGCGGGGGCGAACCCAGTCCAATGTGACCGATGGCGAGTTCGCTCTGCGTTGGAAACCCAAGGATGCCCCGCATCCCGCGATGACGTTGCTGGAGGTCGCTTCGGATTGGTCCGAAGTGGAAACGCTGGAACTGGACATTGTTCTGAACGTCCCAGCGTCCGTGGGGCCCCCCGAGTCATTGGATCCGGAGTCAAATGGGCTTGAGCCAGCCGATACCGAATCATCCGCTCCTGAGCTCGAGGCGCCTGTCGCTCGAACCTGGGAAGTGATCCTCAAAGTCATCGACGAAGATCACCAGGATTACCATGACGATGTCGCGAAACACTTTGTGACACTCCGAGCGGGCGAACCTCAACACGTGGTTTTCCCTCGTCAATCCATGATCGACGGGCCTCAAGATCGCGAGCTGGATCTGTCACGAATCAAGATGGTCAGTCTGCTCCTCTACCAACCCGGCCCTGGGGTGGAGGTCGACGTGGACCACATTCACGCGACTCTGAAACGCCCTGCGGTCGAATCAGAACCATGAACCGGTTGCGAACCAGCGAGAGGTTTTGTCGTTCTCGACTTGGTCGCCACCCCGTGGTTGATAGAAGGCTCGTTCCAATCTTTTGGAATTGAACTACGATACGTTTTCCCCACATTTTCCTTTTGAACCCACTGCAAGCTCATGATCCGCACCGATGATCTTCGTATCGGCGCCATCAAAAACCTGATGTCACCCAGTGAACTGTTGTCGGAAATCCCGGCCAGCGACGAAATCTCACAAACCGTTGCTGATGGGCGTGCAGCCATCCAGAACGTGCTTCAAAAGAAGGACGATCGATTGCTGGTCGTCGTGGGGCCATGCTCGATTCACGACCCGGATTCTGCCCGCCAGTACGCTGAAAAGTTGGCGGTGGAGCAAAAAAAGTACGCCGACGATTTGCTGATCGTGATGCGGGTTTACTTTGAAAAACCACGCACCACGGTGGGTTGGAAAGGTCTGATCAACGACCCGAAACTGGACGACAGCTTCGAGATCAACCACGGCCTGCGAACCGCTCGGCGTCTGCTCAGCGACATCAATGCGATGGGATTGCCGACCGGAACCGAGTTCCTGGACCTGATCAGCCCTCAGTACGTGGCCGATCTGGTGGGTTGGGGAGCGATTGGGGCTCGCACGACCGAAAGCCAGGGGCACCGGGAATTGGCGTCGGGGCTTTCTTGCCCAGTCGGATTCAAAAACGGAACCAGCGGCAATGTTCAGATTGCGGTCGATGCCATCTGCTCGGCGCGCCGTCCACACCACTTTTTGTCGGTCACCAAAGAGGGCACCTCGGCGATCTTCGCCACGACCGGTAACCCGGACTGCCACATCATTCTGCGTGGTGGAAAGCACACCAATTACGATGCTGCCAGCATCGACATGGCATCGAGCTTGCTCGAAAAAGCCGACCTGCCACCCCGAATCATGATCGATTGCAGTCACGCCAACAGTCGCAAAATCTTCGCGCGACAGTCGTACGTTTGTCGCGACATTTGCGCTCAAGTGTCCGAGGGTGACGATCGCATCATGGGGGTGATGATCGAGAGCAACCTGCTCGAAGGCAATCAAAAACTCAGTGCGTCACCGTTGGTTCAAGGCCTCAGCGTCACTGACGCTTGCATCGGTTGGGACACCACCGAGAAACTGTTTGACGATCTTGGACAAGCAGTCGCAGCCCGTCGCCAAGTCGGCTGATCAAGCAGCAACCGCCACAAAAACAAGCTGTCTCGAGCCAAGCAAGCTACGCCGATCGAGACACGGTCACTTGGGTGCCAGAATCCTTGGCCCCAACGATCTGGCAATGCAATCCTGCCGCGTCAGCCCGCTGGCGCATCAGTGTGATGCCCTGCGAGGTCTCTGAAACGGTCTCCGAATCGAAGCCTTCCCCGTCGTCTTGGATCGAAACCGTCCATCCGGATGGACCCGTTTCCCAGGCCACGACCAATTCGTTCGCTCGGGCGTGGCGAACCACGTTGCGAACCGCTTCACAAATGATCCGGTAAACCGCGATTGCTTGCATTTCGTCCCAGGCAAACGAGGCACTCTCGTCCAATTGCTTCCACTCAACCGAGAGTTCCTGGGCGTCATCGCCGCGGAGTACCACGGATTCCAGGAATTCTTTGGCGGCCATCAAGGGGCCAGCAGACAGATCTCGGGGCAGCGCCGCTCCGTTCATGATCTGGCGAGCAATTTCACGGGCTTGATCAACCCACTGAACGGGTTGTTCGAGGGCGGCTTTCAAATCGGGATTCTGCCGCTGCAGCGATGCCAGTGACCCGGCCGCCGCGAACAGGTAGGGCAGCAACTCATCGTGTATATCGCCCGCAATCGATTGACGTTCGGCCTCCAGCAACCGCATCCACTGCGACTTCGAGGCGTTGGGGCTTGGCCCGGGCGGGTCCGCGGACACACCCGGAGTGGAATCGCCGGCGGGCGTCATTTCTTGCCGCCGAACCAGCCCTTTTTGTCGAAGCTGGCCACGGCCACCTCTTGATCGCCTTGGATGTCGATCAGTTTGCCCAAGTTCACAATGCGGAAAACTTCCATCACCAACGGGGACACGTTGCAAAACTTCAGCGCAACGCCCTGAGCTTTGCAGCTTTTGTTCAGCAGGATCAGTTTGTTGATCATCGCCGACGACATGAATGCCAAGCCGGAGAAATCGATCAACATTTTTTTGTGGATGGCTTGTGGCACGATCTCTTGCATTTCGCGGCCCACAACCTCAATCCGTTGTGCATCGCGAAGGGCATTGTCGGTGAATCCAACGATCAATACTTCACCCTGCATTTGCTCGGTGATGGCTGACATGTGAGTTTGCTCAGGACGGCAGGAGGAAATACAGAAAACGTTGGATGACCGATGCCACCCATTCGGTGTCCAGCCCACCGCCAATGACTGCCAACAGGCGTTTCATCGGGGGCTGGTTCATGGCTGCAAGTTTAGCGGGCTGGGGGGATCGAGACAATTCGACCTTCACTTGGGACCCCGTGTTTCACTATGACCGAACTGGGCAGGATCGCATCCGTCGCTCGCAAATTTTCTGCCCGCTTTTTTCCCCGCAATCCAGGTGTCCTCGTGGCGACCGCCTCCTCTCGCTCTGACGATGACGCTCGCCGCGCCGCTTCGTTGCGACGTGTCGCGATCGTTCTCAAAAATTTACCCCGACCAATCGCCGCGAAATTACTGGGCGAATTGCCCCTGGAATCGCAGCAACGCCTGCAATACGAGGTCGCCTCCCTCGACGATGTCGACCCGCTGGAACACAAACGAGCCCTGGAATCGTTCACCGGTTCCATTCGACAAACCCGATCCGACGCTGCCCGCCACGGTCAACCCAGCGGCTCCATTGATGAAATCATGTTCAGCCGAACCGCGTCGGAGCGAGGCCGGTCGGCACCTTCCCCCCGCTCGACGATGGATTCCAGCGCGGCCGGAGCCCCCGTGCCCGCTGATTTGGGATCCGCGAAGCATTCGTTTGGATTCCTGGATTCACTGACCAACGACGATGTCCGTGGGCTTCTGCAGACTGAACACCCGCAAACGATCGCGGTGGTGATGGCCTCGATCGATCCCCGAAAAGCCGCGGCCATCCTGCCGCAATTCCCGCCGAATCAGCGCCAAGACATCCTCAGCCGAATCGGCCGGTTGCAAGAATTCCCCGATTCGATGATCGAAGATCTGGTCAGCACCTTCCGCACCAAAGCGGAAGCCTTGATCGCTCGTTCGCAAGCCAATCCGTTGCAGGACCTGATCAACGCTTACGCTCCTACCGAAGGCTGGGACCCGGCACAAGCAGCCCGCCACGTGCCCGCGGAAGCCGCTGCCGTGTCGCCTCGGTTGAAAGCCATCCTTTCCGAAATGACGCCCACGCACGGCCACGCCTCGGCCAGCACGGAAGCCCACTCGGCTCCACCGACGCATGCCACCGCGTCCGGGCATCCTGCCAATTCGCCAATCGGTGCCGCATCAGAAATTCCGGAACAATCGTCTGGCGGCGCACCACCGCTGCGAGTGCATGTGCCGGCGGACGCCACCCCGGAAGCTCCCCACGCCTCCCCGCGATCAGATGCCACCTCATCGCCGGCATCCTCCGGTTTGGCCACGGACGAAATTCATCAACAGCTCGTGAAAATGAAACCCCGTTTGCTTTGCGAAGCTCTGGGACGTGTCCCCACCCGCATCGCCATGCTGTGCTTGTGCGGGCTGCCTAACAAAACCGCCGACTCCGCCATCAGCGTGCTTCCGCGACAACAAGCCAACCAGGTTCGTACCCAGTTGGCCAATGTGGGATCGATGGAACTGCGTGAAATTGACGAGGCCAAAGAAGCGGTCTTGGTCGCCGCTTTGGCTGATTCTTCCACCACTGCGATGGCGGCATGACGATGGCATCGATTCTCAAGCACAACGCCGCCGCCCCAAACAATCCGGATGGCTCGGCCGTCGCGACCCCTGACCGATCGAAGTTGGGCCCCGCTGACTTTCCGCCCGCCAGTCGCCCCGGCATCTCCACGCGAGTCCCTGCCGAACAAGTCGATCAAGCACGATCCAACGCAGCCAGTGCGACCGGCGACGTCGTCGGCAAACAACCCGGTGGTGTGTCGGGTTTGGCTGGCTTCAATCTCAATGACCTGGCCGAAAAAGGACGCGAAGAGCTGCGTCGGGCTCGTGAACAAGCCGCCCAGTTGCTCGCCGAAGCGGAAACCCAAGCCGCCGAATTGAAGCAGGCAGCGGAAGCTCGCGGCTACGAAGAAGGCGTGCAAAAAGCCTCGCAAGACATCGAACAGAAAATCACGCAATTGGCGGAGGCCAAAACCAAATCGCAACTGCAAGCGTTGCAAAACGCCAGCACAAAGATGCACGCGCAGTACGACCAATGGATGCAGCAATACGCCGAAGTGCTGACCGAAACTGCGATCGCAGCGACGGAACGAATGGTGCGAGCCAACCTGAACGAGGCCCCTGTGCCGGCGTCGCTTGCCGAAGCGGGATACGCCGACAGTCCTCACCAACAACACCTCTTGGTGCGTTGGGCCAGCGAAGCACTGCACAGCACTCGGTCCGCCGGACGTCTGGTCCTGGCCGTTCATCCAGACATGCTGGCGGAGTTGGGACAACGTTTCGATGAACTTTTGGCGAGCCCTGATTTGCCGGAACAGTCCTGTGTGATCCCGGATGAAACACTTCCCGTGGGCGAAGTGGTCGTGCGACAAGAAGGCGGTGAGATCCGCGCCGGACTGCAATCTCAGTTGGAACGGTTGCGTGAGGAAATGCTATGAACCTGCCCGCCGTTCCGCAGTTGCATCCGCCGCGTTTGCCGGATCCCGAAACCATTCGCCAATCACTTGGTTCTTTGGTCCTGTCCCAAATTCGCGGCCGAGTCGCATCGGTCACGGGCGATGCCGTGACGGTGCAAGGCATGACCGCTCCCCTGGGGGCGATCTGCGAACTGATGCCACCCGACGCTCCACCGACCCTGGCCCGAGTCATTGGGTTTGATGACACGCGACCGATCCTGGCACCGATGGAAGCCATCTCAGCCCTCGCGGCAGGGGATCGGGTCCGCTTGGTTTCGCGATCGCTCACGTTGCGTGTCGGCGACTCTCTGTGCGGGCGTGTGATCGATGCCTTCGGGCGTCCGATCGATGGAAAACCGCTCAGCGAAGATCTCGTTCGAGTCAGTGCGTCCCGTGCCGCACCCGATTCGCTGGATCGCCCCCCCATTGATGAACCACTGCAAACGGGCGTTCGCGCCATCGATGCGATGCTGACCTGCGGCGTTGGCCAACGGTTGGGCATCTTCGCCGGTTCCGGCGTTGGCAAGAGCACGTTGCTCGGCATGCTGACTCGCGGAACAACGGCCGATCGAATCGTGATTGCGATGGTGGGCGAGCGAGGACGCGAAGTTCAGGAATTCATGCAACGAGCGCTCGGCGCCGCCGGACTCAAACGCAGCGTCGTCGTGGTGGCAACCAGCGACAAACCCGCCGCTCAACGACTTTCAGCGGCCTGGACTGCCACCGCGATCGCTGAACAATTTCGCGACGAAGGGCATCGAGTGCTGTTGCTCGTCGACAGCGTGACGCGGTTCGCGATGGCTCAGCGTGAGTTGGGATTGGCCGCCGGCGAACCTCCCACCACGCGTGGCTACCCGCCCAGTGTGTTCAACATGTTGCCGCAGTTGGTTGAACGTGCTGGACGGACCAACAAGGGTTCGATCACCGCGTTCTACACCGTGTTGGTGGAAGGCGACGACAACAACGAACCCATCTCAGACACCGTTCGTGGTTTGCTCGACGGGCACATTGTTCTGAACCGAAAACTCGCCCACCGTGGTCACTACCCGCCGATCGATGTCCCCGAAAGCATCAGTCGAGTCGCCAATCATTTGGTGACCCCGGAGATCTACCAGGCCACCCTGGGAATTCGCGAACACATGGTCCAGTACCAATCCAGCGAAGACCTGATTTCGATCGGTGCCTACCGCGCCGGCAGCGACCCTCGCATCGACACCGCCATCGCGATGCGGGAACCCATCAACGAACTGTTGCGACAAGACGCGAACGAAATCACGCCCCTCGCGGATTCCCAGGCACGGATTCAAAAATTGCATCAAGCCGCTTCCGCCGCACTCGCCCAACTGAAACAACCGCCGGTCGCTGCTCCCAATCCAGCCTGACCGGCTGATTCCATGGGAAGAGTTTCCCGCACGGCAACCATTCACCGGATGGCTCCGACCACTCAGCCCTTCGTCCTCTCCACTCTCTAGCTTTTCATGCCTCCGTTTCGATTCCGATTCGATTCCCTGGTCGACTTGCGTTCTCGCGAGCGAGATGAAGCGGGCGCGGAGGTGGGCAAGGCTCTGGAAGCCATTCAGCGAATCAACGAGCAAGTTCAAGACATCGACTCGCAACGCGAATTGATCCGCACGGCGCAGACCCACACGTTGCATCAAGCCAACGTTTCGGTGGACCAGATGCTGCACCAAGGTCGCTACGACATCCAATTGCACGCCGACCAAATCTCGCTGCAACAAACGCTTGCTCAGCTCAACCAAGAGCTCGAAAAACGTCGCCAGAAACTTGTGACCGCGGAAGCCGAAGTGAAACGCCTGGAACGATTGCGTGAAACTCAACTGGCCGAACATCGTTCCCTCGAAGCCAAACAAGAACAAGCCGAAGCCGATGATCTGACTTCCGCCCGGGTCCTGCTGCGACGCCGCGCGATGGCTGCTCAATCCAAGGAGACTCGACGATGAGATTCATGATGCGATCTGTCGCGATGATGAGCACCGCGACCTGCTTGACCATGATCATTTTGATGGGCTACTTCGCTTCGCGAGGCACGCTCAACGTTCGAACATTGACCAAAGTCATCGCACTGTTCAACGGAATCGACATCACCGGCAATCAATTGCGGCAGATCATGCAGCAAAGCGAAGACCGTGAGCAACCGGATTTTGACGAAATCCTCGACGCCCGGCGGCGGGATGGTTTGGACAGTGACATCCGATTGCGAAGCCTGAAAGAGGCCAAGAACGACATCGCTCTTCAAATGTCGGAACTGAAACTGCAACGCGAACGTTTTGATGAACGTCGGACCTCGTTTGATCGCAGTCTGGACGAAATTCGAAAAGGCGCTCAAGACGAAGGATTGCAAGAAGTACAACGCACACTCCAGGCACTTGAGGCAGAACAGGCAAAGGAGCAGCTTTTGCGCATGTACGATGACGAAGAAATCGATGACGTTGTCAGTATCATTCAAGCCATGCCCATCGATAAACGAAAAGATATCTTGGCAGAGTTTGCTACGCCCGAAGAAATGGACAAGCTCTACGAGATCCTACGCCGAATCGGCGAAGGAATGCCAACGACCGGACTCATCGACGATGCTCGCGGTGGGTGATTGAGGTCAAGGTGTTCCCACCAGGATCCCGATGATCACGGTGGGGGGACCGCGATGACAACAACAAAACCAGTCCAATCGAGGACCGAGACCACTGTCTCGACAACGACGACCAACAAGCGCGCCGAGAATGCGTTCGCCGCACTGGGCGGTTCTGCTTCCGCACGAACGGCCGGTTTGATCGAGCCGACGTCAGGATTGGGCGACCCGTTCGCCGAAGTCTTCGCTCGAATCGCGACCACCGAAACCGTGGCAGCCTCTGAACCCGCCTCGGCACCGGAAGACTCCCTGTCAACCGAAACCGAAGACCGCGACGAATCCGGCGAAGAAGAGGTCGAATCGCGAGACGGCACTGCTCCCGCCGCCGCGGCAGCAGCAACAGCAAGCAACTTGGTCGACGAGACGGTTGAAGCTGACTCGGCTCCAGAAGCCGTCGCCACCTCCAACGATGAAGATGAGTCGTCGGAGAGCCCCGACGAGGTGGCCTGGACTCAATCGTCCGAGGAGACCGACTCACTTCCAACGGAAGAGGCAATCTCTGCCGAGGAAGCCTTGCTGCTTGCCGACGCGGAATCGGAACTGGAAGACAGCGATTCCAATGCGATCGTGACCGAAGAGGTTGCCGTCCTGGTCAGCAGCGAATCGCAACCACGTGCCAGTGACAACGCGGCGAACGCCTCGGCGGAAGAAGAGGTTCCAACCACGAATTCGGTCACGTCCACGGAAGAAGTCGCGACGGATGAGTCCGGCACTGAGAAAGACAACGCTGAAACGCGTGGCGAATCACAATCCGACGATCCAACCTCGCAAGATCCCCGGCGAACCGAACGTCGCCGCTATTCACGCGAAGCCGATGCTGACTCGCAAAACAACGCGGCCGAGTCGGTCGGCAGAAGCCCGTCCGGTGAGAGCAAACTCGCCATCAATTCTTCGCTGGCAACGGCCGGTGACGAAACCGAAATCAGCGAGACACAACTGAATCAGTTGGTCGAACAAGCTGCGGCCAAATCGCCCGCCTCCGTCGCAGCTGTGGCACCCATCCAAGCCACCACCGCAGCCGCCGCTGCCAAAGCCGCGTCCAGCGGAACGACCGCCGTGGGATCCACGAGTGCCGCGGCTTCCACCACATCGGGCAGCAGCGATCCGACCGACCCCCTCCATTCTGCCACGCCTTCGGCGGAAAAGGCGGAAAGCAAAGCCAAGGCTGGTTTGCAAGCCTCTGGGGTCGACCAGACCTCCGCGGTGGCGCGTGCCAAACTGGTCCAACGGGTCAGTCGAGGCTTTCAAACGCTCGGCACCAACGGCGGGCACATTCGCATGCGGCTCTCGCCGGTCGAATTGGGCTCGGTTCAATTGGAAGTTCACATCCAAGAGAACAACCTCCGCGGCCGGATGGTGACGGAGTCGGAAGCCGCCAGCCAATTGTTGCGAGAACATCTGCCCCAGTTGCGATCGCAACTGGAGTCGCACGGCATGCGGTTGGAATCCATTGAGATCACCACCGATGCCAACGGCGCGTCGGAGTTCGATCAAACTCAAAACTCGTTTGGCGATCCAGACCATGCCGATCGCGACGCCGGACCCCAGCACGAACGCTCTCGCAACCGTGGCAACGCCAACGGCTCCCGCCCCATCGATTCCAAGCCGGACGGTCCCAGCATCCCAGCAGCAACCGCAGCCTCCTGGATGACGCCAGCAACCGGGGTCGACCTGCAGGTTTGACCTAGCTCCTAGCTCCTAGCTCCTAGCTCCTAGCTCCTAGCTCGTGCTCGTGCTCGTGCTCGTGCTCGTGCTCGTGCTCGTGCTCGTGCTCGTGCTCGTGCTCGTGCTCGTGCTCGGAATCGGAATCGGAATCGGAATCGGAATCGGAATCGGAATCGGAATCGGAATCGGAATCGGAATCGGAATCGGAATCGGAATCGGAATCGGAATCGGAATCGGAATCGGAATCGGAATCGGAAATCCCAACCGCGGAGCGGTGACATCTGCCAGCCTCGGGTTTCAACCCGAGGTCCAACGGCAAGAGCGAGCACAATCAAGCCGCGGAGCGGCGGCAGGTGGTTGCGAGGCTTCCCCCAACTGCCGTCGCTCCGCGACTGGGATCCCGCATGGTGGGTGGCACCTTACGGAATGCTGGAAATCCCAACCGCGGAGCGGTGACATTTGCCAGCCTCGGGTTTCAACCCGAGGTCTCCAACGGCAAGAACGAGCACAATCAAGCCGCGGAGCGGCGGCAGGTGGTTGCGAGGCTTCCCCAACTGTCGTCGCTCCGCGACTGGGGGAACCTGTGGGCGGGCATGTGACCTTGGGTTGAAACCCAAGGCTGGCGGCTGCCGTCGCTCCGCGACTAGGAATTCGCAAAGTCCGAGGGGCCATCGCTCATCGCTGGACAACGAATGATCCCGCATGTTGGGTGGCACCTTACGGAATGCTGGAAATCCCAACCGCGGAGCGGTGACATTTGCCAGCCTCGGGTTTCAACCCGAGGTCTCCAACGGCAAGAACGAGCACAATCAAGCCGCGGAGCGGCGACAGGTGGTTGCGACGCTTCCCCAACTGTCGTCGCTCCGCGACTGGGTGAACCTGTGGGCGGGCATGTGACCTTGGGTTGAAACCCAAGGCTGGCGGCTGCCGTCGCTCCGCGACTGGGAATTCGCAAAGTCCGAGGGACCATTGCTCATCGCTCGACAACGAACGATCCCGCATGTTGGGTGGCACCTTACGGAATGCTGGAAATCCCAACCGCGGAGCGGTGACATTTGCCAGCCTCGGGTTTCAACCCGAGGTCCAACGGCAAGAGCGAGCACAATCAAGCCGCGGAGCGGCGACAGGTGGTTGCGACGCTTCCCCAACTGTCGTCGCTCCGCGACTGGGTGAACCTGTGGGCGGGCATGTGACCTTGGGTTGAAACCCAAGGCTGGCGGCTGTCGTCGCTCCGCGACTGGGAATTCGCAAAGTCCGAGGGACCATCGCTCATCGCTCGACAACGAACGATCCCGCATGGTGGGTGGCACCTTACGGAATGCTATGGTGGGTGGCACCTTACGGAATGCTGGAAATCCCAACCGCGGAGCGGTGACATTTGCCAGCCTCGGGTTTCAACCCGAGGTCCAACGGCAAGAGCGAGCACAATCAAGCCGCGGAGCGGCGACAGGTGGTTGCGAGGCTTCCCCCGACTGCCGTCGCTCCGCGACTGGGTGAACCTGTGGGCGAGCATGTGACCTTGGGTTGAAACCCAAGGCTGGCGGCTGTCGTCGCTCCGCGACTGGGATCCCGCATGGTGGGTGGCACCTTACGGAATGCTCATGGTGGGTGGCACCTTACGGAATGCTGGAAATCCCAACCGCGGAGCGGTGACATTTGCCAGCCTCGGGTTTCAACCCGAGGTCCAACGGCAAGAACGAGCACAACCAAGCCGCGGAGCGGCGACAGGTGGTTGCGAGGCTTCCCCAACTGCCGTCGCTCCGCGACTGGGTGAACCTGTGGGCGGGCATGTGACCTTGGGTTGAAACCCAAGGCTGGCGGCTGCCAGTCGCTCCGCGACTGGGAATTCACAAAGTCCGAGGGACCATCGCTCATCGCTCGACAACGAACGATCCCGCATGGTGGGTGGCACCTTACGGAATGCTGGAAATCCCAACCGCGGAGCGGTGACATTTGCCAGACTCGGGTTTCAACCCGAGGTCCAACGGCAAGAACGAGCACAATCAAGCCGCGGAGCGGCGACAGGTGGTTGCGAGGCTTCCCCAACTGTCGTCGCTCCGCGACTGGGGGAACCTGTGGGCGGGCATGTGACCTTGGGGTGAAACCCAAGGCTGGCGGCTGCCGTCGCTCCGCGACTAGGAATTCGCAAAGTCCGAGGGGCCATCGCTCGTCGCTCGACAACGAACGATCCCGCATGGTGGGTGGCACCTTACGGAATGCTGGAAATCCCAACCGCGGAGCGGTGACATCTGCCAGCCTCGGGTTTCAACCCGAGGTCCAACGGCAAGAGCGAGCACAACCAAGCCGCGGAGCGGCGACAGGTGGTTGCGAGGCTTCCCCCAACTGTCGTCGCTCCGCGACTGGGTGGACCTGTGGGCGGGCATGTGACCTTGGGTTGAAACCCAAGGCTGGCGGCTGCCAGTCGCTCCGCGACTGGGAATTCACAAAGTCCGAGGGACCATTGCTCATCGCTCAACAACTAAAGTGATGGGCTCCCTCCGATTTCACTCACAACCATTCGCCAAGTTGTGAGCCCCGCTCAAGGAAAGTTCCCATGTCACACCGCCAGCCTGTTGTTTCGAATCCCTTCGTTTGGGTTGCGTTTGGCATGCTGGTGCTCTGCCCAACGCTCCAAGCCCAAGAACCAACTCCCCGAACCGCAGGCAACCTGGCGGATGTCACGACCGCGGATGTGATTGTCTATGGCTCGACACCAGGAGGTTTTTGTTCCGCGATCGCTGCCGCTCGCGAAGGAGCTTCGGTCATCCTGTTGGAACCGACCGAGCATGTCGGCGGTCTGAACACAGGTGGCTTGAGTCACTGCGACTCGAACCAGATGGTTCGCAGCACGCTGATGGGGCTGTTCGATGAGTGGCACACGCGAGTGGTGAAGGACTACACCGACCGAGGTCTGCAAGCTCCCTACAACCCGGCCAAGAAAGACCAGTCGCGTTGGACGTTTGAGCCGCATGTGGCGATGCGGGTGACCTTGCAAATGTTGGACGAGGCCGGGGTCACGGTCCTGGCACAGCATCCTCTTCAATCGGTCACGATGAAGGGGCCTCGCATCACCTCGCTGAGCACGACGAAAGGAAGGTTCACGGCCAGAGTTTTTGTGGACGGCACCTACGAGGGCGACCTGATGGCGGCTGCGGGAGTCGACTGGACCATCGGCCGAGAAGGGCGTGAGGAATACGGTGAATCGCTGGCCGGAAAACAAACCCCAAAGCCGAAGATGAACATCAACGGCTTCGACGATCAGGGCAAGCCATTGCCGTTGGTCACCGCCCTGCATGTCGGGGACGGAAACGCCGGTGACCAAAACGTGATGACCTACAGCTTTCGGCTGTGCCTGACCGCGGAAGCTGACAATCGGGTGCCGATGCCGAAACCCACTCACTACGACCCGGCAAGGTTCGAGATTGTTCGCCGGGCGCTCCTGGCGGGCGAAACCCGTGTGGGCTTTGACCTGTACCCACTGCCCGGCGACAAACTCGATGGCAACAACTCGATCGGCGGGCAATTTTCCATCGGCTTGGTTGGTGGAGGCAACGACTGGCACGCGGCCGACGAAGCGGGGCGAAGGAAGATCTGGGAAGCCCACAAACAGTACACCCTGGAGTTCTATCACTTCCTGACCACCGACCCTGTCGTGCCCCCGTCGATGCGGGAGCGTTACGCCAGGCTGGGCCTTTGCAAAGACGAATTCGCGAGCCACGATCACTTCTCGCCGGCGCTCTACGTCCGCGAATCTCGAAGAATGAAGGGACTGTCGGTCATCAGCCAAAAGGACATTCTCGAATCTCCCGAAAAAGAGGATCCAATTGCAATCTCGTCGTTTCCAATCGACTCGCATGACTGCCAACGGATTGCACTTCCAGGCGGCGGGGTGATCAACGAAGGGACGATCTTCCCCGTGCGAAGAACGAATCCCAAGCAGGGCTACGCCTACCATGTTCCTTACCGGTCGATCCTGCCCAAACCAGAGCAGTGTGACAACTTGTTGGTTCCGGTTGCCCTGTCTTGCACACACGTTGGGATCTCGTCGCTGCGAATCGAGGGAGCTTGGATGGCGATTGGTCAGGGAGCCGGTGTCGCGGCGGCCTTGGCGGCAGAGGCCGATCTGCCAGTCCACGAACTGGCTTACTCAAAGCTTCGTGAACGGCTACTCGCACAAGGTCAGGTTCTGGAACTGCCTGACGTGCCGGAGCCAACCGCTCCCCGTGGAGCCATTGCCGCGAAGTCGTTGCCGGGAATCGTGCTGGATGATTCCCGAGCGGAACTCTCGGGCAACTGGTCAGGCTCCACGAACTTCCAACCCCACATCGAGACGGGCTACATCTATTGCGGGGAAAAGGATTCTGAGTCGAAAGGCGACGGGAACACGACTGCCAGCTTTCGATTCAAGGTTCCAAAGTCGGGTCGATACGAAGTGCTGATGGCTTACTCGGCCCACGAAAGCCGAGCCAAGAAGGTTCCTCTGACGGTCTCCACTGGGGACTCCCAGCTTTCGTTCCAGGTGGATCAGACCATCCCGCTGCCACCCGGAGAACACTTTCGCTCAGTCGCCACGGTGGCCCTCTCGACCGAGACGGAATCCGTCATCCGAATCACGAACGCTGACACGTCTGGCTTCGTGATTGTCGACGCCCTGCAGCTGTTGCCCGTGGAATCCAAGTCAGTCACCGAGGAGTGAAGGTGGCGACGTCTTCATTGAGCGGCATAAAAAAAGCCTGCGATCGAAACATTCGATCGCAGGCTTTGTGCTGTTGGAACGCCCGAGTTCACTGAGCTTGAGCGACTTGTTCTGCCGCGATGTCTGCCGTCACGATGGCTTTCGCGGTCACGGCGTTTTCGCCTCGTGTGCGAATCACCATGGGAACACGTTGGTTCCCACGCGCGGTGTCGGCGGTCAGCGTCAGGTCGACCATGTGGATCATTCGTTCGTCTTCGCTGGCCGAGAACTCCACTTTCCAGCCTTCGCATTCGATCGACTCAATCGCGAAAGGCTTGCGACCCCGAATCGCCAAACGTTGGGAAATGCTGTCGCCTTGCTGGATCGTTCCAACCGCGATGGATTGGGGAGCAATCGAAAGCGCTGATTCCACGGTGCCGATCACTCGCAAAGGAACGTTCGGCATGCTGCGGTCATTGGTTTGGATGATCAGTTCGTCTTGGAAGTAGCCTTCCGGAGCGTCTTCACGCACTTCGACGGACAGTTCGTAGTTGGCTTTGCCAGCACCACGTTCGGTTTGCTTGAACGAAGGCACCAACCAAGGCGTGTTGGAGCGGACGTCGACAACCTGCCAGTCACTTCGGCCGGCGTAGAACAACTTGGTTGCTCCTGTTTTGGGTTCGCCTTGATTGACGGTCCCCAGTTCGATCGCACCGGGGTGGAACACCATGTCGCTGCGGATGTAACCGTCGACCCGCAATTGAACTTCGCTGTAAAACGGTTTGTCGATGACAACCGTCAGCGTCGCACCCTTTTTGCCGCGGAAGGTGGGGGTGTTGAACCGAGCTAAGATCGATCCGGACTCGCCGGGAGCGATCGTTGCGGTTTCGATGATCGCGGTGGTGCAACCACAGCTCTCACGGATGGACCGGATATGCAGATCCGAGCTGAACGTGTTGACCACCGGAAAACGAAATTCCGTTTTGGAGGCGACCGCAACCGTTCCAAAATTGTGCGTCTTCACCGGGAACACCGTTTGAGTCCAATCCGCTCTCGCAGAGGAACCCAGGGCCGACCCCAAAAAGACAAACGCCACCATCCACACTCGACTGTTCATTCGATCCCCTCCTGAGGGGAGCTGCGAGGAAACATGTTCACCTGAAATGCCCATCCATCGGCATTGGCTCGAGGTTGACCATTTGCTAGCAACAACGCGAAGGTCGGGTGCATCCACAATCGATCAACGATCTCGTGTGAATCGTACCGAGATGCCTCAGATGGACAAGCTCGATTGGGGGGAGAATTTGTGGAAACCAATGAAATTCAGCGAATCCGTGAAGAATGAGTGGATCAAATTGACGTTGTTGCCGAGGGGGCGATTTTCGTAGCGTCTGGCCGGTTGATTGTCTCCCGTCTCCGATGCCAGGTTCGTCATGTCTGCGCCCCGTCTGCTCCTCCTGCTCTCGCTCACCGAATGGTCTGTTCGACCATCCTCGCTGACACGCTCAGGACTGGCCATCGCTCTCCTGGCCACCGGATTCACCAGTGCGGGCTGCCATCGCTCGCGGTTGTTCTCACCGCTCAACGGCCGACCGGGTATCGAACAACACGCCAACCAGGGACCTTCGGACATCTTCATCTCGGGTGAGGATGCCGCCCCCGAGACGCTGCTTGAAGAAGTCCCGCAACGTTTGGCGACGGCGAAAACACCGATCACTCGAAAGAATTCGAGTTCAACAACCGCTGCGACCCCGTCCAGCACGACCCCGCCCAGCACGACTTCGGCTCCTGCTCAAACCACCACCTCTGGATCCGAGTCCGACGATTTGTCGTCACGAGATTCGGCGGCAATCACTCGGCAAGTCAGCTACGTCAGCGACTCGCCGTCCAGCCCAGATGAAAAGGGCACGCCCGAACCCGCGTCGTCACCGGACACTTACGCGGGCGTCGACGTCAGCATGGTCATGAATGCGTTGAAGGATCATCCGCCTGAGGTGCAGCGAGAGGCGATTCGCCGCTTGGTCGCGATGTCTTACAAAAAGGCCCAACCCACCCAGCAACCGGCCGGGATCGACAACTTGTTGGCGGCCTCGCTGGACTCGTTGCCCGATCTGCCGGATGAAGTGGTGGATCGCGGACTGACGCCACAACGCATCGCGGCAAAGAATTTCCCCCCCTCCCCATCGAAGGAGTCTTCCACAAGCCCCGTTGCCCATGTCGCTCAGACCACTCCACCACTTTCTGAATTCAATCTGACCGACCAGGTGCTCGAAGACGTCTTCGAAGGAGACTCCTTGAGCGACCAAGGCAAGGTGGCCGCTGCGACTGCTGGTGGTGAGAACAACCCCTTGCCGGCTGGTTCACCTTCAACCGAATCGGATGTCCCGGCGGTTTGGAACTTCTCGGACAAGGTGGCGGATGACACCGGCGCGTCGCATTCGCTGTCGGATCAAACGAACGCCATCGCCAACCAAGACGGCCTGCCAACGAACGTTCAACAGGTCTCGGCCACGCAATCGCCAGACTCTCAAACGCCTGTCATTCAACCAGCGGCCAGCGTCGCCCAAGCCGTCAACGTGGAGTCGCTCAGTGACTCGGAACTGTATGACGCACTGCTAAAACGACTCGAGCAAACCGAACCCAACGAATCCGACGCCCAGAAACAACGTCGCCAGATTATCAAGCGTCACTTGATGGTTCTCTCGGGAGACCCGGATCAGGCGGTCGACAAACTGGAGGGCCTGACCACGCAAGAACAAGAGTACCTGCGTCACCAGTTGCTCGGTCTGTGGACCATCATCGATCCCAACGGGCACCCGGTGCCTTCGCGGCGTTTCAGTTCCGCCTTGCCACAAATCCGACAAGCCACGGAGTTCCTTGCCGCAGCCTCCGATTCACTGGATGTTCGGGCCTTGGAGTTCTGCACCGAGATTGAAGCCTACGGGCAAATCAAACCGTTCCCCAAACGTCAGTTTGATCCTGGACAACAAGTCATCTTGTACTGCGAGATCGAAAACTTCGTGGCCAAGAAAATCAGCCAGGGGAGCAACCAAGGCTTCGAAACCATGTTGCAAGGCAGCTACGATCTGCTCGATGAATCAGGGCGTCGTGTTGCCAGCCAATCGTTGCCGGTCGACAAACAATTGTCGCAGAACAAACTTCGTGATTACTTCATCGCCTACCAAATGTACTTGCCCGATTCGCTCGAACCGGGACGCTATCGCCTGCGCTTGACAATGGAAGATGTCCATGGAAAGAAGTACGGCCAGAACGAAGTCACCTTCGAGATCAAACGCTAGCTCGACTTCGACGCCACGCTGTCCAGGCCCCCGCTGCAAGCATGCAACCTTGCGCGAAAAACGCCGGCGCAATCACGAGAAAGACCAAGGTCGTTGCTACCACGCGGCCTTCGTAAATTTTCGGCTCTTCCGCCGAATCAGTGGGTGGAAGCGTTTTGGGACGTGGTTGAAATGGGGGCCGTGCGTCGACCTCGGCTCGGGCTCAGCAGAATGGGGCCGCCCCTCCCGCCTCGCCTTCGCATCGACCTGGGCCGGGCCAGTGTCAGGCCGATGCGAAGGCGAGGCGGAAGGGGCTCCAGCAATTACGTCACAAAAAAGAAGATGCATCTTGCCGGACACTGAGCTATTGATGTTGTTGCAACACTTCAGCAACATCCCAGGACCGACAAGATGCAGCTCAAAACTATCCTCAACCGAGCCGAAAAGCAAAAGGGGTTTGTCTACACAAGCATCCGTTGGAGCGAGGACAACCAAGCGATCTGGATCAGCATCAAGCCACACGCGCGAAGTCGCCCTGTTTGCAGCGGCTGCGGAAAGAAACGCCCCGGATACGACACCCGAGGAGAAAGGCGGTTCGAGTTTGTGCCGCTGTGGGGTTTCCCGGTGTTCTTTCTTTACGCGATGAGGCGAGTTGCCTGCCCCGCCTGTGGCGTGGTGATCGAGAAAGTTCCTTGGGCTGATGGAAAGCATCGCAGCACTTACAGCTATCGAATTTTTCTCGCCGCTTGGGCCAAGCGACTGAGTTGGAAGGAAACCGCGTTGATCTTTGGCACCAGCTGGGACACGGTCTACCGGGCGATTGACTGGGTGGTTCGTTGGGGACTGATTCACCGGGAAATCGGCCCGGTCGAAGCAATTGGCGTCGATGAGATTGCCTACCGTCGAGGACACAAGTACCTGACGCTGGTCTACCAGATTGATGCCGACTGCCGACGGTTGCTTTACGTCGCTCGGGATCGAACCGAGGAAAGTCTGCGTGGTTTTTTCAATGCCGTTCCAGAGACATCGATTCAGAGCTTGAAGTTCATTTGCACTGACATGTGGCGTCAGTACATGAACGTGATCGCCGAGAAGGCCGCCGATGCGGTTCACATCTTGGACCGATACCACGTGATGAAGAAGTTCGGCGATGCACTCAACAAGGTTCGGGTTGAGGAGGCCCGGCAGTTGAAAGCGGATGGCTATGAAGAGGTGCTCAAAGGGTCTCGATGGTGCCTTCTAAAACGCCCAGAGAATCTGACGGACAAGCAAACGGTCAAGCTTGATGATCTCCTGCAATACAACCTGAAGAGCATCAAAGCTTATCTGATGCGAGAAGACTTCCAACGGTTCTGGAGCTACCAAAGTCCGGCCTGGGCAGGCAGGTTTCTCGATCAATGGTGTACTCGAGCGATGCATTCGAAAATCGAACCGATGAAGGGCATGGCACGCACACTACGCAGGCACCGAACGCTACTGTTGAACTGGTTTCTCGCTCGTGGTGAAATCTCCAACGGTAGCGTCGAGGGCATGAACACCAAAGCCAAACTGGCGTTGAGAAAGGCCTACGGTTTCAAATCGTATAAAACGATCGAAATCGCCCTGTATCACCAGCTAGGAAAGCTCCCTGAGCCAAATCAAACCCACCGATTCTGCTGACGAGGCAAATTTTCAAAGTGGGACCACTGCTAAACAAATTGGTCGCTTGGAAAACCGACCAAACCATCGACGCAAAGCTCATGAATGCCGCCCAACGAAAATGCTTGGTGCCTCGTACCATCAGTGAGCCGGCGTGAGCACCGAGCAAGTGGAACGGAACCACCACCAGAACCACAAAGAAGATGAACTCAGGCAATGCCGCAGCGAGCTCCGGTACATTGGAATAACGCTGCCAGACCAACACCCCGCCGACCGCAGCCCATGCCCAAACCAGGACATTGATCCCAATGACGGCCCATCCAAAAATTCTCTCAAGCGGCCCGTGGTAGAGTTCGTATCCCAAACGCTCCACGATGCTGGGAGCTCTGGCTTCGACCGGCTGATCGCTCAGAAATCTCTGCAGGTCGGCCTCCAATGCCGCAGCCGATTCGTAGCGTAGGTCCGGATCGCGTCTCAGGCACTTCAAACAGATCGCCTGCATTGCATCGGAAAGATCAGGCCGATGTTTCTTCGGCCCATCGATCGGGGAATGGTGCAGCATCAACACGGCCTCGGCAAAATTATCCGGCGTCAAAGGAGTCGTTCCGGTGAGCATCTGGTACAGCATCACGCCCAACGAATAGAGATCGCTCTTCGGTGTGATTTGCCGATTGCCAAACATCGCTTGTTCGGGCGCAATGTAGCGAGGCGTCCCCGCAACCCTCGTCGTTGTCGCGACGGTCGAATCCGTGCTCGCACAAAGACCAAAGTCCAGCACCACGGGCCTCTGCGTTTCGCCATCCGACGACTGCTGCATCAGAATGTTCTGCGGCTTCAAATCGCGGTGAATGATTCCTGCGTCATGACCGTACTGAACCGCATTGGCGATCTGAATCATCCATCGGGCAGCCTCTCTCTCAGACATTGGCGACGACTGATCCGCCAACCAATCGCCTAAATGCTTCCCAATCAAGTAGGGCATGACGTAGTAGTGCAAATCATCCTGCACTCCACTGCCGTAGATGGAAATGATCCCAGGATGATCCAACTTGGCCGCCGCTCGAGCCTCGTCTTGAAACCGCCGGATCGCAACGGCGTCTCGAACAATTTCCGGCCGAGCAATCTTGATCGCCACGTCGCGTCGGAGCTTTTCATCGCGAGCGAGGTACACAATTCCGAACCCTCCTCGTCCAATTTCTTGGATGAGTTCGTACCCGCCGACGCCCCCTTGAAGATGCCGAGCCGACCAAATTTGCGGGGATTCAATCGCACCCAATAAAGACGACGACTGCCCCGCCGATACCGTCTCTTCGGAATCCGCCTCGACGCCGTCTTGAGTGGTCGTGATATCTCGCGTTCGTTCCGTACTGTTTTCCATGCTGTTTATCCAGTGTCACCACACAAGACGAGAACTTCTGTTTCGTGTGGATCGTGTTAGCTGGTGAACAAAGGTAAAGAACGACCACCGAAGAATCGAGCCCCACCTCATTCAGAGGTCAGGCTGTTTTTAAGTGCCAATCCAGCAGTGTCTTGAGACTCCCGCCCGCGCAGCGGGAGGGGTCGGAAAGAGAGCGTTCCGCGAAATTTCCGGGGGAGCGGCAATGCACGCCACCTCCCATGCCCGGCCACCTCCCTCGCGCACGCCTGATCGGCGTCGCTCGACCTCACCCAAAACTTCGTTTCGGGAGAGGTTCTCTAAGGCAGAAAACCGCCAAACCCCAGCACCAGAAGACGGCACGACCTCTTCATGCGAAAGGATCCGCCGCTAAGCAGGTACGCAGGTGTCATCGGGTATGTGAGCCCGATCATTCCAGCCGACCTGCTTAGTCCCTGCCTGGAGTTGATCGATTGATTCGCAAGAGATTCATCGAACTCGTACCTGCTCACCACAGCACCTTCACATTGAGCTTCTATAAATCACGCCTCATTCAAATCTGTCCGGCCATCCCCTTTGCGAACACTTCTCCGATGAAACCATTTGTTGCGTTGTTGCTCCTAACAACCTCTTTGCTCGCCACCGGTTGCGATTCGGAACCAGCTCTTCATCCGATCAGCGGCCACATCACGCTTGGCGGCAAACCCTACGATCGTTTGCTTGTCTATGTCCGTCCGGTCGACGAAAGCGTCAATCAATACAACCTCGGTGTTGGCGAAACGGATGCCACCGGAAAGCTGTTCCTTCGCTCGACCGCCGGTGAAGGACTCGCAACCGGAAAGTATCGCGTCAGCTTCTCTTGCATCGTCAGTGGCAAAGGTCAAACGGTTGGACCCAGCGATGAAAAGCTGGATGACGATCGACGCTTGATCACCAAAGACATTGTCCCTCCCGCCTACGGCGATGGAGGTGAATCGAGGCTCGAATTCGAGGTTGTCCCAGGCACTGACAACCACATCGAATTCGACATCCCATCCAAACAGTCTTGAACCATCCTCCTTTCGTTCTCATTACACTTTCTTTCGCGAGACCATTCAAATGAAACGCCGCAACCTTCAACACCGGCCAGGCTTCACCCTTGTCGAATTGTTAGTGGTCATTGCCATCATCGGTATTCTTGTCGGCTTGCTACTCCCTGCCGTCCAATCAGCTCGAGAAGCAGCTCGACGAATGCAATGCAGCAACAACCTCAAGCAACTGGGTTTGGCGACGCATAACTTCGCCTCCGCATACGACGAAGATCTGCCAATGCTTGGCGAAGCTCAGGAAGGAGGCCACTGGAGTGCGTTCATTATGCCTTTCTGTGAACAATCCAGCCTCTTTGAAGCTCTCACGTTTGGATCGACCAACTGGGCGGCAGGCACCGCTCTCAGCGGCGCTGACATTTCCTCGGCCAATCCACGCGACCGCCAAGTGGCCGCCTGCGAGATGCCGATCAGCGTCATGCGATGTCCTTCATCGATCGCCCCCGAAGGCATTTTCGATGCCTCGGTCTATTCACCACCTTGGTTTGTCGCCTCCCGCGCACCAGCCAACTACCTGGCCGTTGTCACCGGCATTCAGCCCAATGACTGGAAGCCTTCGTGGGGATGGGGACGCGCCAATCAACCCACGTGGGGCGACAGCCAAACAACCAAACACCACTCCGAACTCGACGGCATGATCCAAACGCGTCCTCCCGAGCGAGCTCGCATCGCACAAGGCGGCATGGGAGGAGCCACCAAGTTCCGCGACGTGATCGACGGCCTCTCCAACACCCTGATGTTTGGCGAAGCCATCCCCGACCCTGAACTGGCCTCGATCGCATCCACGGCAGAAGATGCCAACTCGGGTCGCAAGGATCACTGGGCGATTGGTGGGGACGACTTCGACAACTGGGAAGGCACCGACTGGTCCGAAATGGGCGGCTCGACCGCTGTCCCAATCAACTATGCCAAACCGATTGACATCCCCACGGCAGACGACTCACCTGAATGGGGCGCTTATGAAGTCAGCTTTGGCAGCCAGCACACCGGCGGAGCACAATTCTGCGTGGGCGACGGATCGGTTCGTTTCATCACGGACTCCATTGACCTGACACTGTTCTCAGCTTTGGGCACCCGAGATGGCGGAGAAGTCGTGGAACAGCCCTAAGACAATCACTTCCTTGAGAAGCAGGTCGGCGGGAATGATCGGGCATGGCGATGTGAGCCGTTTGGGCGTTAGCCCCGGTTGTACGTAGGAGCAACATCGCTCGCCAACACGTTCCAAATGCCGAAAGACTCAGCCGGTCTGCTGAACACTTCCTTGAATCGTTTTTCTTCTTTGAGTTCCCCAATGCGTTCGACACACTCCATGTTCTTCCGTCCCAGCATCTGCCTTCTCTTGCTTGTCACCTCCTGGTCGACAGTCGCCGGGCACGATGGACCGGACCCTCGGGCGCATTGGGTCTTTGGAACACCGTTCTTCCAAGACGGGAATCTGAAAAGCCAACTCGGCCCAAGCTTGACCGGCAAGGGATCGCCCAGGCTCGAAGACACCGACGGACTCAATGCCATTCGGCTGGAAGGAGCTCGGGCATTCTTCGTCGCCGACCAACCTTGGCCTGAATTGCAAAAGAAGCTTCCTCAGGAAGCGATCACGATTGCCGCTTGGGTTTCTCTCGACGAAATGACGCAGTACGGAGGCATCGTCTGCGCCCTGCAAGACAATGGCGACTCCGAACAAGGTTGGGCCCTTGGGTACAACGACAAAACATTCTCGTTTGCCCTTTCCAGTCAGGATGCCGATGACGGAAATGGCATGATGACCTACTTGAACGGGAACACCGAAGTGACGCTCGGAAAGTGGTACCACGTTGCGGGTGTTTACGATGGCGAAACCATGCAACTCTGGGTCAACGGAAAACTCGATGCGGAATCCGACGCCCAGGGTGGTCCGATCTTGTACCCCGATGAAACCGATCTCGCAGTCGGTGCCTACCTCGACCGAAACGAATCGTTTCCGATGAACGGGCGATTGGCCAAGATCGCGGTCTATGACCTGGCCGCCAAACCCGCTTGGATTGAACATGACTTTGAACATCAAAAAGCCTGGGCAGAGCTTCCACCAACCGCGAAAAAGAAAGCTCCTTTGGACTTCCTGGTCGCCCCGTTTCTGCAGTACGCCACCACCGACAGCATCCGCGTGGTTTGTGAAACCAACGCGGAATGCAAGGTGACCGTGCGGTTCGGAGAAACGGCCGAATTCGACCGCGAGAGCAACGCTGAATCCGCTGACCGAACCATCCACTCGACGTTGCTGGATGGACTGACTCCTGAGACCGGGCACTACTATCAAGTCACCGCAACGGATCTGGAAACCCAAGTGTCGGTGGAAAGCAAAGTGCTCTCTTTCCAAACCGCTTCGCTGCCCGAAACACCGTATGCCTTTGCCGTCATCTCGGACACACAAGGCAATCCAGCCGTCAGCGGAAAGGTCGGCGAATTGGCCTGGGGTCTGCGTCCAAACTTCTTGGTGGTCCCCGGTGACCTCGTCAGCACAGGGACGATCAAGAACGAATGGGTCTATCAGTTTTTCTCCAGCATGAACCCGCTGATCTCCCGAGTTCCATTTTATCCCGTTTTGGGAAATCACGAGCGGAATGCGGATCACTACTATCGATACATGGACCTGCCCGCTCCTGAATACTACTACTCATTTCGATATGGAAACGCCGCGTTCTTCATGCTCGATTCCAACAAGGAAATGGGACCCGACAGCGAACAGTACCAATGGCTCGAAAAGCAACTCGCGGCACTGGAAACGGAAAAAGAATCCGGCAAAGTGGTGTGGACGTTTGTCAGCTTCCACCACCCCGCGTATTCATCGGATGAAAATGATTACGGAGATCTCTGGAAAGGCAAAAGCAATTGGGGCGACCTTCGAATCCGCCCAATGACCAAATTGTTCGATCGTTTTGGCGTGGACATCGTTTGGAATGGGCACATCCACTCCTACGAACGCACCTGGAAAATGCACAACGACAAACCTCAGAATGACCGAGGCACGATCTACATGATCACCGGCGGAGGTGGTGGAGGGCTGGAACAAGCCGGCCCGATCCGGCCTCCGTTCCAACAAACGGTTCGTCGCGGACACCACTTTGTTTACGTCGCGGTCAATGGCAAAGAACTGCAACTCAAATCATACGATCTGAACGGGCAACTCTTCGACACCGTTACCGTGACGAAACAAACCGGCATGACCAACCAATAACGAGCCTTCCGGTCCTCGCAAGTTCGCTGGTGGACGCCACGGTAGGTGGGCGTCTCATTGCAACTCGGCGTCGTTCAATCCGTTGCCGGCGGCGAGTTGATGCAAGTACTCTTCGAGGTTTGTGTATCCATCGCCGTCTTGGTCGTCATTGGGTCCGCTCGCGAGCGAGCCGAAGCGTTGTTCTTCCCACCGATCGGCCATGCCATCGTCGTCCGTGTCGACCGGAACCGACTTCATTCCCGTGAGTTGGGGCCAGCCGCCCACCTCAGACGGATGACTCACGAATCCGCCGGTTCCGTTGAGAACATCGTTGAAGATTCGCGTGTCGACAGCATCCTTGACCAGATTGGCGCCCGCACCGCCGATCACCCCGTCTCGGATGGCCGTGGCTGACATGCTGGCCACGTGCTGCAGCGGGAAGTCGAAGGGCATGGAGGATTGCCACGCGGTCGGGGCGGGCTCCTGCATGTAGGTGCCGCAGCCCGACTCGCAGCCGATCGCATTCCACTCCGGGTCGCTTTGGGAAGGCCGCTTGCTGTTGATGTTTCCTCGCGCGTACGCCGTCACACCCTTGTTGATCGCGATCGCATAGCGGGAGGTGGAAGTGTTGGGCCCCGCCATGTGATAGTTGTTGATGAAGTTGACCGTTACCGCGGTGTCGTTGTCTGAAAAGACGGTGCCAAAACTGCCAAAGTTGTAGATCAAATTATTGACCAACTCGAACTTCGTTCCACCGCCGACGCCACCGCCTATCAATGGGTTTCGCTGGTTGTTGTGAGCAAAGAGGTTGTTGTAGAAAGTCACTTCGTCGCTGCCGTTGCCGACTAGCGGCCCCATCGAGTGAGGATTCGGGTAGGCAGCATGCTCGGTGTCGGTCGTGTAAGCGTGTGTGCTGTTGTAAAGCGCTTCCGAGAAAATGCAGTTCTGGAATGTCATCCGAGTGGGGCCATAAGGATTGACCAATTCATCGGTGCTCCACGAAAAACTGCAATGGTCAAAGATGAAATCGGTTCCCGTTCCAGTCAGCAGCAGGTTGTCACCATCCACTTCAGGAGGCAGGCCGGGACCGCGGCGAAATCTCAGATACCGGCAAATCAGATTGCTGCCACCAGAAACAACCACCAGGGTATTCGAGGTGGTGCCCTGATTGATCTTCAAGGTGATGCCTTCTCCGCCGCTTCGAAAAGCTGTCTCGCCGGCAATCGTTTTGTTCGATGTGATCTTGATTCGGCTTTGCAGGTTGATCGTTCCGGATACTTCGAAGACGACGTACGCGGCACCCTCCGTCTGCAAGGCGGCCCTGAGACTCCCGGGCCCCGAGTCCTTGAGATGTGTGACTTTTCTGACCTCGCCACCACGGCCACCCGTCGCGTTCCTGCCCCAACCGAGAGCATCGGGAAACGCGGGCATCCGAGCCTCCACGCCGACGTGTGATGACTCATCCCGATTGGTGCCAAGGTCGTTGACGCGTTCGTCTGCCGGACTGTATGAACCGGCCAAGCACAACATTCCCAGGATGACACCAACAAAAACAGAGGATCGGTTCATGTGCATTCTCTTGATGTGATTTCCGGCAGTGGCGATTCGTGTCAGCCCGACCAGTTTACACGGCCAGACGCCACGAACTCGGTGGACGACCACCTGGGTTCAACTATCGCGTCGAACGGGCAAGCGGTATCGTTTCCGCCATGCACCTCTTACTTCCTTTGCTGGCCAGCGTTCTCTTTGTCTGCGGCCTGATCTTTGTCAAACGAGTCAGCCGATCCTCCGTCCGTCCGGACGGTGTCGGACAAGTCACGCTGTTGTTCTGCGTGAACATCGGCTCCTCTGCGCTGATGTCGCTGCTGTGGCTCTTCGACGGGCCGGAAACCTACTGGTTGAATTTCTGGCAACCTGCGATTGTGGCGTTGCTGTTCATGTTGGGATTGGTGCTGACCTTCACCGCCGTGGAAGTCGGGGATGTTTCCATCGCAGCCCCTGTGTTTGGTGTGAAGGTCGTGTTCGTGACCTGTTTGCTGGCATTCTCGTCGGCCACGGGTGTCCCCCACGCGATCTGGGGAGCGGCTCTGTTGGCGGCAACCGGGATCGCATTGATTCAGTGGACTGGCCAGCATCATCCGCGGCGGATCGGATTGACAATCGCATTGGCGCTCGGTGCGGCGTCTTGCTACGCCACGTTTGATTTGTTGGTCCAACGTTGGTCACCGGCCTGGGGATCCACCCGGTTGTTGCCCGCGGTGTTCCTCATCGTCGCGGCACTCTCTCTGCTCGCGCTGCCCTGGGTTCGATGGCAACCGATGGTCTCTCACGGCAACTGGAAGTTGCTCGTTCCCGCGATCATCTTGCTGGCTTGCCAAGCGTTCTGCATCACGATTGCGGTCTCGGTATTCGGCGACGCGGCACGACTGAATGTCGTCTATTCGCTTCGCGGTTTGTGGGGCGTGTTGTTGGCTTACGCCGCTGCCCGAATTTGGGGCGGCGCGGAAGCCGACCTCAGCGGCAAACTGCTGCTGATGCGATTGTCGGGCGCGGTTCTGTTGACGTTCGCCGTTGCCTTGGCCGTGTTGTCTTGATCCGGAATCAAAACGAGATCCATCCGTCACGATGACGAGGGTTGCAACAATTGCGTGACAAAGAAGTCCTTGATTCGCTGCTTCGTGGTGGGGTGAAACAGCGTCATCATGTGGCATTGGTTTTCGATCACTGTCAAGGTAACTGCCACGCCGGCGTCCATCAAAGCGGCCGCGAATTTCTGACTGTTTTCCAGCGGGACCAACAAATCCTTTTCCCCATGGATCAACTGCATCGGTGGATCGCCGGGGGAGACATGGGCGGTCGGCGAGGCTCCCAGGTAATTGTTGGGCACTTCACGTGGCGTCCCACCCAAGAAGTAACTCAGGCCCGCGTTGTCATCCGGGACGATCCGGAAATCGCACGGCGGACCACCCGCACACACCGCGGCGATCGGCGGCAACTGTTCCCAACGAGGGTCATCGGATCCCCACTCGCTGGCCAGCATTTGAGTCGGTCGATCCTCATTGCTCAGCACTCCAATCAAGGCCGACAAGTGGCCTCCTGCCGAGTAGCCAAACATCCCGACCCGATTCAGATCAATTTTCCAAGCGTCTGAATGCTCGACCAACTGCAACAGGACTTGTCGCACATCGTCGACCTGCCGCGGGAATTGGTGCTGCGGTGCCAAGCGATAATTCATGTTGAGGACGACAAATCCCAATTGGGCCAACCGATCGCAATACGCTCGCAAAGTCCATTTGTCACCGATTGCCCAGCCACCACCGTGGATCATCAAGATGGCCGGACGAGGTGGACCTTCGACAAAAACTTCGCCTGCGTCGTTGGTCGAAACGCGGTGCTGATCCGAAATCGGCAGATGCAAGTCAAACAGCCCCGCGCTGCCATCGGCGTCGCTGTAGCGGAGATCAAGAAACTGCTGCACCTCCACGGGGGGCCCCAGGTCGGCTGCCACCTCGGCAACGGGTTCCACACTGGCGGGTTCAACGGCAGCGGGGGCGCTGGCAGGAGCCATCTTCACTGCGTTGGTCGTTCCGCCGTCATCGGACCACGCGGCTCCCGAGGGCAGAAACGCCCCCAAGGCCAGAACGCAACTCGCCAGCAGGTTCCACGGACGCAGGCTTGGCAAAGTCCGTCCGTCTCGCCCCCCACCAATCCCGCTGGCGATTTCTCGCGACGGCAAGTAACTGCAGGGAAAGGATGAGAGCATCATGGTTGGGTCCGTAGGCGTGGTTTCCA
This sequence comes from Rhodopirellula sp. P2, assembly GCF_028768465.1. Taxonomy (GTDB): domain Bacteria; phylum Planctomycetota; class Planctomycetia; order Pirellulales; family Pirellulaceae; genus Rhodopirellula. The sequence goes on along the minus strand of NZ_CP118225.1, from coordinate 6,899,045 downwards.
TCGCACGTATAATACGGGCAGGTCCAGCGTCGAGTCATTGCCATTTCGTCGCATGGTCCCCCTCTTTCCCCGCATCGCCGACCTGATCTGCCCAATATGTCATCCTCGATTGACTTGAACACGATTCCTGAAGCCGTCGAAGCCATCGCCCGAGGCGAAGTCATCATCGTGATTGACGCGGAGGACCGTGAAAACGAGGGCGATTTCATCTGCGCGGGTGAAAAAGCGACCCCAGAACTGATCAATTTCATTTTGGGCGGGCGTGGACAGTTGTGCGTTTCGGTGTTGCCTGAGGTCTGCAAGCGGCTGGAATTGTCGCCGGTCGTCCCTCAAAACAACGCCCCGCTGCAGACCGCGTTCATGACGCCAATCGATATCGCCACCGCGAAAACGGGCATCACGGCCGCTGAGCGAAGTGAAACGATTCGTCGCCTGACGGATCCCGAAGCCACGGAAGAGGACTTCGTGCGTCCCGGCCACGTGTACCCATTGCTGGCCAAAGAAGGCGGCGTGCTACGTCGGGCAGGACACACCGAAGCGGCGATCGACCTGTCTCGGATGGCGGGTTTGGCACCCGTCGGTGTGCTCTGCGAAGTGCTGAACGAATCGGGCGACCGTGCCTCGCGAGATGACTTGGCGAAACTGGCCAAGGAACACAATCTGAAAATCATCAGCATCGAACACCTGATCGCACACCGACGCGTGAGCGAAAAACTGGTCAGTCGCGCTGCCACTTCGGAACTGCCAACCCGGTACGGCGACTTCGAAATCATCGTTTACAACGTCAACTACGAAGCCCAAGAACCCATTGCGATTGTTTTCGGTGACCTGACCGCTCCCGGCACGCCACCGCTGGTTCGCATGCACAGCAGCTGCTTCACCGGGGATTTGATTCAATCCCTGCGTTGCGATTGTGGAGACCAACTTCACATGGCACTGGACATGATCAGTCGTGAAGGCCGAGGTGCGTTGATCTATCTGCCGCAGGAAGGCCGGGGCATCGGGTTGGCTCAAAAGATCCGGGCCTACGCTTTGCAAGACAAGGGCATGGACACGGTCGAAGCCAACCACGCGCTTGGATTCAAAGCCGACATGCGTGACTACGGCGTCGGACTCCAGATTCTGAAAGACCTTGGGCTGTCAGAGGTTCGTTTGTTGACCAACAACCCGAAGAAAACCAAAGCCTTCAACCTCCGCGGCTTTGATCTGAAAGTTGTCGACCAAGTCCCCATCGTTCCTCCTAGCAACGAACACAATGTGCGTTACTTGGAAACCAAACGCGAAAAAATGGGTCACCAGTTGCCGCCACTCTCGTGAACCTTCCCACCGAAGATTCAGGGAGGGCTGCCTCCGAGACGTCCTTGCGATTTGCCGTGTTGCATCACCGCGTGCCGAGCGGCGGCAGCCCCAAACGTGCTGACCCAAATTGGAATGCCTCGGATTCGAAAGGCTTGGATTCGAAAGGCTCGGATCCAACTGGCTGCGATCCAACGGCCCAGGCAACCGTCGCACGTGGCGATCACTTTGACTGGTTGTTCGAACTGCAAAGCGGCGGCGAGCAACTTTGGACCTTTGCCACGCCCATCGTGCCGTTGGCACCGGCAAACAAGATTCCGATGGTGCGTTTGCCGGATCACCGCCGGCTTTACTTGGATTACGACGGCCCGGTTTCCAACAACCGAGGCGTTGTCACCCGGATCGCATCGGGCACTCACCGAATCCTCCGATCCGAACCGTCCTCCCAGGCGGGGGCGAGCGAAAATTCATTTCGCACCGCGGTCTCGATTCAACCAACGGGATCACTCAACGAGAAGCAGGCACCGGGATGCTTGGAACTGTTGTTCCAGCCCGTTCCATTCCAGCCAAGTCACTGGTACAGCGACAGCGAATCATCCGAGCGAGTTCGCAGCACCGCTGGCAGCGTCTGGGATGGTTTTCTGACCATCCAGCGTTGCCCAGAGGCTTTGGTTCCCGATCCTCGCGAATCAGCCCGACGTTGATCGAGGTTTCGATCCCCGGTCGTCGTGGCTTCGGAGCTTTGCGTTTGGGATTCAGAAATCGACGCGGAACGACCATCCGTGCTTTGATCGGATGCACGTGAGGTTTCATCCTCGGAATCGTTCGCTGGTTGCGATTGCTTGCGGAACGAAACGAACCGATGCACTGGACCTCGAGGCGAGTAGTAGTCCTGAGCCAACTGGCCGGCTTGTCCCGACAGTCGCAACCGCCCCGCGGTCAAGCTGACCAGTTCGATGACCAAGGGCTTGAAGGCATAGTGCGGGTCTTCTTGGGGAATGTGCACCAGCGCGATCGGCCCATCCTCGGTGAAGTCCCACCGAACGTCCAAATCGCCCAGCGCAGCTTCACGGCTGATCCGGCGGACAAAGGGTTCCAACGGCAATGGCAACGCCCCCGCTTTCAAGTCCGACAAGTGGATCGCAAGCAGGTTGGGTTCCTCGGTCATCTGCACCGACAAGCGGCATGAGACCACCGTGTCGAGACGCGATGACTGATACCGCACCGCGGCGAGAATTTGCCCGTCTTCGATTGCGATGGCGGGTTCACGAACGCCGCGACGCGACAGCCGATCAAATCGTTCTGGCAATTGATCGGACAGCCAGGCATTGATTTCTTCTTCACTGAAGGATGCGTTCCAGGAACCTCGCCGTGACAGATCCGATTGCAGTTGCTTGACATCGTGTTGCAATTGATTCCGAGCAACCTGCATCGCTTGATCGGATTGATCCAAGACCCGCTGGTAGAAATCGGGCACTTGCTGCGACTGCCAAACCGCCCAGTAACTCGCTATCCCGCCGGCAACCAGGGCCACGGTCAAAACCGAGGCGGCGATGCGTCCCCAAAAACGAAAGGACGACCGACTGCTTTTCTTAGCGTTCGCAGGCTTCGATCGATGCGATGGCGAATGGAACATAAGCGAAACCTTGGGAAGGCGTTCGGCTGATCAAAAACGACTCAAAATCTTAGCGGTTGCGGCAACCAGTTGCGAATTCTGCCGGTCACACCTGCGTTTTGCTGCGACGAATCCACCAGGGGCTGTGTCTCGGTGGGAGTTTCAGTCGCCCCCGCTGTGCCAGCTGGATGGGCCATCGTCTTGCCGGTGTCCATGGTTTCCGTCGGCAACCCAACGGGGGCCGCAGTGGCGATCGCCATTGGGCTGGCAACGCCCCGCCCAAACACCGGTTGGACCAAGGGCCGATTCACCTCCGCGCGGCGCGGGTCGGTGGATCGTCGCACGGCAAATTGCAACAATTGCTTGGCCCAAAATTGATTCAGCAATCGAGCCGGACTTTTGACATCGTCACGTTGCAGCCCCTGAACGGCCAAGTACGCCAGGCTCTGGATTTCAGCTCGTTCGACTCGACTGGCAAACCAATCCGTGACAAAGACATCGTCCACCCAAATGATTCCATCGGACAGATTGTCGATGGTTACCCGCAGGTCTCGGGTGCGTTCCACGTCAACGTTCAGCCATTCCAAGACCACCGTGGAATCTTGCCATTTACCGTCAATTGGGACTTCCACTTCACGCCAATGGCGACACGGTTGACCGTCGAGCGATCCCTCCAACGCCACCCGCAGCGTCAGCGTTTTCGAAGGTTCAGCGACCGTTCCCTGGCGTCCCTCGTTGCCTTGCCCCAACGGTTCGAGCGAGGGCCTGGTTGGGGGCCCTGCCGTCGGATTGGCAATCGCGGGAGCGGATGCTCCCGGCGTGGTCGTTTCCTTGCGAGGCTCGCGGTACCCTCGGACAGCCATGGAAATGGCAACGCGTCCGGCGACCGGAGTCGCAATGTTTTTGCTGATCAACCAAGCCTGGGTTCCCGACTCATCCCGGGCAGCAAGACGCACACTGTGCTCGCCACGAAATGCTGAGCGTGAATCCAGTTTGACAGCGTCAGCGGGATGTTGGGCATGCATCCAATTCGGAATCCCAAGTCGCGCGGTCGCATCCGGCAAACTGCTCTGCTCGAACCCGCCGTTGCTGAGCAGTGACGGTGACGATTTGGTCGCGAAGTGTGGTGTCGCTGGCTTGGGAGAACGCAGCAACGTGGTGCTGGCTTGAATCACTCGGCCGGGGTTCCAACGGTCAATGGAGGACCTCGCCGGTGCGGCTTGCGACTCAGCTTCTGGAGTGAGTGTTTTTAATTCTCGAGGCAACCGATCCAACTCGCTCAACAAACCGACGTGCTCCACAACCATCGTGACTTGTTCGGTGATTCGAGGCATCATCGTGGCAGGGTCCGAGACAGATCCGGTCCAAGCGAACTTGCGCGGCAGTGGCGATTCACTTTGACAGATCACCATCTGGCGTGGCGGCAATTTCAACCGGGCTCCCAACGCGGTTTGCTCCGGCACCGTGAGTGTCAGATCGATTGCATCTTCATCCGGTGTGATCTTCCAAACGGTCGCTTCGGTCGTCGTCAGCGACACGCTCATGGTCCACGGAGCACGGTTGACAAGCACCAAAGAATGACTGGACGGATGCACCGACACGGTCACCAACCCATCGACCGACCTCTGTTGGCCATTGGCAACTTCTGCCGGCACCGAAATCAAATTCTCGTTCCAGTGTTTCCAAGCGTGGCAAGCTGCCCTGCCGATGGAAGAGTCCAGCATGTTGTGGTCGAACAACAGGAATCGCGACGAAACCGAATCACGGGGCATGCCAGCGGCACGAGCAGGTTGATCCCACCACTGAATCCATTGGTCATCAATTTGTTCCATCGAAACGGCGTTGCCCTCCACCAAAGACGCGGAGTCCGGGGTGGGGCTGACTGGTTGGTACCCCAACCAGAAACCGTTGGCGGGCTCAGAAGCATGGCCGTCCGTGATCGGGAAATGGGCACTCAACCGCGGGGGCCGCTCCCGTCGGTGATCGCTGACCAACCACACCTGACTGCTGGTTCGCTCTGGTTGCAAACGGCGAACTTCAGCGAGCGTCTGTCGCAACAAAGGAAGCACGGTCGGTTCGCTGGTGGCATCTGCGGTCGACGCCGTTTCCACATTCGCATCTTCGACCAAAATCAAGTGCTGATTGTTCAAGTTGGCAATGATCGGCAGCAAAGCTTCCGTCGCATGGTGGTGGCCGCAGCTCCGGCACTGAATGGTTTCTGATTGCCAACGCACCACAAAACCGCTGGCCTGACCGTCACCCCAGAACTCATTCCAGGAATCAACCAAACGGTTCACCGGGGCACCGCATTGCAAATGGGGCGGTTCCAACCAAACCTGTCCTTCCAACTGAATCATTTCTTCCGCGGCCAAGCGGGCCAACATGGCGTCCTCGATGGACTCCTGGCTGGGAACCGATGACTCGGGATCGGCACCAAATGCCGTCTCGGGGATCGGCAGCACGATTGCGTCCACGCCCTGGTCGCGGAGGACTTTGAGTTCGCGTTTCAAGCAATCCAGACGCGCTTGCCAATGCATCGCATCCTCCGAAACCGGTGCGTCCTCATGACGCCAGGTCCAGTTCAACAAGGAGCGATCCTTTGCGGATGTCTCCGCCGCCGCATTGGAACACCACGATCGCAGAGTCGCCGTATCGATCGGCGTCATCATCTGACGAGGCTTCAGGTCCATTGGCCCGGGGACGCCCGCCGTTGGGGTGGTGGATTGAGTCTGTTCCGCGGTGGTGGTCGGGAACACAATCACCGTCCAACTGCGAACCACATCCATCCCATCGCGTTCTGTCAGGGAATCCAATCGCAGCCAGCGCTGCCAACCTTGGTGGTCTCGTGGGACGCGCATCTGCACATCGTAAATTCCTGGCTCCGTGATCGTGACAGGTTCGGACACCGTCGCAGGCGAAATTTCCACCCGTCCGATCAAGGCATTGGATGCAGCCGATCGAATGTCCAAGCGTCCCGAACCATTGGATGGGGCCACTGGCATTTCGGTGGCGACCGCTTCTTCGTCAGCCGCGTCGACTTCGCCCGCGATCCGAAAACGAATCTCTGATTCGGTCAACTGGCACGAAGGAATCCCCTGTTGCGGCAAAACAATGATTTTTTCATTGGTTTGCGCGAGGGCGTTCGTCACGCCGAAAACACAGACCAGCAATCCTGCCAGCGATCGCGACACCGCGATGGCGAAAGAATCGTAGGCCGTGCGTGACACGTCACGACAACGGTCTTTTCGAGGTGTTGTCCGAGCGTTCGTTTCGCCTTGCCCCATCACTTGAAAACCAGCTTTTGTGATAATCACCACCCAACAGGGTGGCCGATTCTTCGAGATCCAACTTGAACCGTCCAACGCCAAAGTACTGGGTTCATCACCGTCATCACAAGACGATTTCGGAGGGAAGTCGCATTCAAAACACGCCCCCCTAGCGGCGCACTGACCACCCTTGCGGCGCAAGAATCACCCCAGAATTAGCTGTAATCAAGATGAGAGAAGCACTAAGCTGAAGGTTGTTCCGCAAACATAGTGGAGGTGCATATGAGTGCCCAATGGTATTACATGAGTCACGGATGGTTTCATACGACGAAACGGATCGGTCCCATCAGCGAACCTGAAATGTTGCTTCGTATCGACCGGGGGAAAATTTCTCCGGAAACGTTGGTGCAAAGCTCCAAGACGCGGCAGCGGTGGGTTCCAATGAGTACGATTGAACCAGCCATGCGGCGATGGAAAGCGTCTCATCCCAACGAAGCCGGTGACGCCGCGCACGGGCAGGCCAGCTAGCCACACGGCATCTTCTTGAGCCGACTGCACCACACCGCCGCCGACTACGCCGCCATCGCCATTGCGCCGGTGTTGATCTTCGTGATGTTGTTCAGTCTGGCTAGTTTCCTGTGCATCGTTCTGTATTCCGGCGGGTACTCGGGCGCGCTGGTCTGGACGATGTTGATGTACACGATGGGGGCCACTGCGGTCGCTCGGATCACCATCGAACATGATCGTCAGTACTCATCCCTGTACGCGATTGCTCTGGGCGTCGCGACGGTTTTCGTCCTGATTCGGTACGTCGGCGATCCAATCTTTTCCATCGGGATTGTGTGGGTCGTCGGTTACTTGGCCGACAAGATCGTGCACGACTGCACCATCGTCGATGACTCCGTTGACAGCAGCGGACAAGGGTTGGTCGACAGTGGTTTGTCGTTTTTAAAGCTTCGACGACAACAGAAACAACAGCCCGACGTCTCACTGTCCAATGTGGCAATCGACGCAGACGACACGAGTGCGACCTCTCAATCCAACTCCCAACGTTCGAACAAGAACCCTGCTGCCGGGCATCAACCGGGCCGAACCGTGTTGTGGTTGGCACTGGGGGCCTTGCCGCTGTTTGGTCTGGGCCAATTCTTTCTTGGTGGCGATACAAAGACCTGGAACCTGGCTCGAACCCTTCTGACGCTCTATTTGTTTTCCGCGTTGTCACTGCTCGTGGTGACTTCGTTTTTGAACCTTCGTCGTTATCTGCGACAACGACAAACAGAGATGCCTTTGGATGCGACCGTCGCCTGGCTTGCAGGTGGCATCGTCATCATCGGGTTGATCCTGATGATCGCCTACATCGCACCGTTGCCTGGCAAGGCTGTTGCCTCGCTGAAGGTCCCTGAGTTCCTCACCAATCGGACGCCGTTGTCCGCCAGCGAATACGGGTGGGGAGAGGAGGGCGCGGAAATCGGCGACGAGAACGACGCGCAGTCCTCCCAAACCAGCCCGGATGGTTCTCCCAGCGGTGAAACCAAACCCGGTGCAAAAGCGGGCGGCCAACAGGGCAACCGCGAAGACGGGCCTGCGGGAAGTGATCCCGGCGGAAAGAAACAAGGCAAAGGACAAGATCCCGGCAGCGACCAACCCGCCGGCGGTGAAAAGAACGAGTCGTCCGAGAACCAAGCCCCTGCAGCCAAAGATTCTCAGAACTCAGGCAACGCACAGCAATCCAAAGCAGAACCACAAGGCAAAACGCCCCCCAATCAGTCGCCTCCCTCTCCGAACGACTCTTCCTCCGAAACCGCTCAAGCCAACGAATCGCAGTCGAATGCGTCCGAGCCGAATGCGGCTGATGCGGCCACCGACGATTCGCAGACTGGCGAACCGGACAGTTCCAATTCCGACACCGATCCTGCCGAGGAATCCTCATCGCCTGAATCGCAGGACCAGGAACCTCAAGCATCCGAGCAATCGAAATCCGACAGCGAGCCGCCCTCGGAGGACACCCCAAATCAAAACACGGGCAACCAACAGGAACCGCTCTCAGCTCGGACCAAGCCACCACCTGATCGCTCGCCGTCTTTGGGGGGCGTGTTCAGCACCATGGCAGGAATGCTCAAGTGGGTGATTTTCCTGGCCTTGTTTGCGTTCATCGCGTTCTTTGTCGTTCGTAACTTGGACGCCATTCTGGCGTGGTGGGACAACCTCTTTGCGGATGAAAGCCGAGAGCCGTCCGATCCAAAGCCGACCGCGAAAAAAAGTTTGGAGCCGGAATCGCCACCGCGACCATTTGCGTCGTTTCGAAATCCGGTTGGGGATCCCGATCCACGTCGCGTGGTGGTCGTCACGTTTCAGGCCTTGGAAGCATGGTGCCGTGAACAAGGCGTCGAGCGCTCACCGGACGAAACGCCGTCTGAATTTGTCCGCCGAGTCGCTGTGCAATTCCCGACTCTCGGCCAATCGGCGGTCCAGGTCGTCGATGCGTACAACCGAATCGTCTATGGTCGTGCGGCGGCCCAGCAGGATGATGTGGAGGCCGCCAATTCGGTTTGGCAAGTTTTCGCTGGTGGCACCCGCACTTCATGACGTCGCATTTGCACTCCCCCATTCACACGCAAATCGCGCGAGTGACAGCGCCGTGGATGTTTGCGCTCTCCATGTTGTTCCTGGTGTGCCAAGCGATCTTGATCGTGATGTGGGTCGACGTTCCCAATCTTCGCGAAACGGCCACTCAAGCGAACGTCGATCAATACGTCATTCGAGTTGACTCGACTTACTTGGGAATGTGGTTCGAACAACTCGCGATTGTTTCGATGCTGGCGATTTGGCCCATCGTGATCCTGGAGTCCGTCTACCACTGGATCATTCGGCCGAAAACACCGTCGATGCGATGGTTCCATTTCTACACCTTGACGTTTTGTATTTGCCCTTCTCTGCGGATGTGTGCCCGCAGTTACGAAATGCATGGCCAACTGTGGTTGCCCGGCATGTCTTGGCAACGAACCAACAAGCGATTGCGGCGGCGTTTGGCTCAACACTTCAGCGTCCCGATGATCGGCATCGCGCTGTTGATCTTGCCAGTCTTGGTCACGGAATTCTTTCTCAAAGACCAAGTCGCACGTTATCAATGGCTGCGAATCGCGTTGCACATCGGCACCGGAGTGATCTGGTTCGCGTTCGCGGCAGAATTCATTTTGATGGTTTCCATTGCGGAGAAGAAGCTTCAGTACATCCGCCACAACTGGGTCGACTTGGCCATCATTTTGCTGCCGTTTTTCTCGTTCCTGCGATCGATGCAGGCGGTTCGAGGAACCCGCTTGGCGAAACTTGCGAAAATCCCCCAGATTGCCAAGCTGGCGAGAGCCTATCGCTTGCGAGGCACGGCGCTGAAGGGATTCCGAGCACTGGTGATCTTGGGCGTCGCCACACGGCTGTTCAAAACCAACAAGAAACGCCAGCTCGAACGACTGCAGGCGGAATTGTCCGTCGCGCGTCGTGAAACGCGGTTGATTCGGCTGGCGATCGCTCGACTGGAGCGTGAAATCCAGGAAGAACTGGACGATGAAGCGGGCCTGGCGGACGAAACCAGCGACGCCGTCCCGCTCAACTAGGTAAAAAGAACCCCAGAGAAACTCGCCCAAATTGCCAACATTGCTGAAACTTCAGCGAATTGGCCTGGGTACCTTTCTTCGTAGGCGCCCTGTTCCTGACCTGACGCGGCCTTACAGTTGAAGCTCTTGCCTTTCAGTTTCCAATTTGATCCGACAAAGGACGCACCCGTGAGATTGTCGTACGCCCGTTTCCAACCCGCCCGCCCAGGCATTTCTCGAGTTGCCACGTTCGCGTTGGCCGCTTTGGTCGCCGTCGCAGGCATCGCCTCACCGTTCACTTCGGTGATGGCTCAAGAAAAATTGACTCCCGGTGGCGGCAGTGCCGTGGCGGGACAATCCACTGAACCCGTTGTCGTGGTCACGCTGGGCAGCATTGACCAATTGACCCGCGACTTGAACTACCTCAGTGGTGCGATCGGCCAGCCTCAATTGGGCGGCATGTTCGCCATGATGGCCGGAACCTTCACGCAAGGCATCGACACATCACAACCGGTTGGTGTGGTCGTCCCGTTGATCGACGGTGCACCAGAACCCATCGCGTTGTTGCCAACCTCCAATGTCAAAACCGTGCTCAAACGCATGGAAGCTCAAGTCGGCCCCGCCGATGAGTTGGACGACGGCACCATGGTGATCGCCATCGGCGCCAACACGGTCTTCATCCGCCAAATTGGCAACTGGGCTGTCTTGGCTCGCAACCGCAGCGTGCTGGACCGTGCTCCCGCCGACCCCTCGGCCCTCATCAGCGAGATGGGCACGGACTACGACATCGCCGTTCGCTTGGACGTCCAACAAATCCCACCGCCAATGCGTGATGCCTTGATCGGGCAAATTCGCCAAGGCTTTGACCAAGCCATGAAGCAGCAACAAAACGGCGACGAAGCCGCTTTGGAATACGCCGCTCAATCGATCGAACAACTCGAACAAGTCATCGATCAAACCAAAGAATTGATGATCGGAATCGACATTGATTCGGCCAATCGCCGCATCCTGCTCGAGACCGAATTCACCGCCGTTGCCGGAACCAAATTAGCCCGCATCTACGACGGACAAAAACCGATCCCATCGGCCTACAGCAGTGTCATTCGTGAAGACGCCGCCGGCTACGTTCACTTCGCCAGTTCGATTGGCCCCGAGGCTTTGGAACAAGCTCAAACGAGCGTCGACGGTGCCATGCAAATGCTGGGATCGGCTCTGAGCCAAACCGACAAGCTGAGCGAATCCGAGCAAGCCGAAGCGACGGACATGATTCGCCGTGTGGTTGAGTTGATGATGGATTCGGCCAAAGAAGGCAAGTCGGACTTCGGTGCGCTGTTGCTGACCGATGCCAACAAATTGCAATTCGCAATGGGGGCCTTCGTTTCCGACGGTGGCGAAGCCGCCAGCATCGTCAAAGATGTGGCTGCCAAAATCCAAGGCCGCGGCGACGCCCCTCGCTTTGAGTTTGACGTCAACAACTACAAGGGCGTCAACATGCACCTGGTCGAAGCCGACGTGCCCGCGGAGGAAGACGAAGTTCGCAAGATCTTCGGCGAACAAGTTCGCGTTCACATCGGAACTGGCCCCCAAGCCATCTACGTTGCCTTGGGCGACGACAGCCTGCCATTGATGAAGCAACTGATCGACTCGGAAGCAACTCCCGTGGCGCCATCCGGCAACACGTTGATGCAGCTCGAAGTCAACCTGATGCCAATCCTTCAGTTCGCTCAGTCAGTTGAAAACAACGACGCGATCGCCGCCATGATCGACGCGCTTTCACGAGCCGATGACGCAGGTGAATTGCGAATCGTTTCCGAAGCAATCGAAAACGGCCAAATCAGCCGCTTCATCATCGGCGACGGCATGCTGCAAGCCATCGGTGCCGCCGCTCGCCAAGCTCAACAAGCCAAGATGAACCAAGGCTTCTGAGTGATTTTTGTTTCGATCGCCTGCACGCCAGATGATTGAAATGGACACTGCTTTCAAACCTCTCTGGGCCGCCCCGTATACCGCGTGGGTCCAGGGAGGTTTTTTCTTGCCCTCCATTCGTTCCTGATCTCATGGTCACTGAATCTTCGTCCAACTCTTCCGCGTCCATCAACTCGGAAGCCAACCTTTCTCCTCACGACCGAGGGCGATCGTTTTTGGTGGGACTGTCCTGTTTGGTAATTGGATTCGGATTGGGATGGATACTCAGAGGCAAGCAATCACCCTCCTCCGTGGCAACTCCACCGACCGTCGTCAGAGCCAATTCAACGGCTGCAGGTGAAACATCAGACGGCCAAACGAACATCGTTTCGTCGGAAGTCCCGATGTCGGAGGTGTTGGAGCTCGCCGAGGAATCGCTGCAACACTTGGTCGACAATGTCGACGGCTACACGACGCGAATGATCAAACACGAACAAGACCGCAACGGAGTCTTGCAGGAACCGTCCGAGATGTTCATGAAGATCCGAACGCGACACGTTGGTGGCGAGCCCGGTCAAGGCCTGCGTGCTTACTTGCGATTCGAAACACCTGAGTCTGCCAAGGGACGCGAGGTGATTTGGGTCGAGGACCAAAACGATGGCCAGCTACTTGTTCGCGAAGCGGGATTCATCGGCAGCATGATGACGGCAAAGCTCGAACCCACCAACTTTCTGGCCATGCGAGGCCAGCGTTACCCGATCACGGAATTGGGGCTGACGAACTTGGTCCGCAAATTGATTGAGCGTGGGGCACGCGACGTGGACAATCCCGACGTGCAAGTCATTCGCACGGAAGGGCATGACTTTGACGGACAATCCTTGACGTTGCTGCAGATCAAACGATCCAAACCCACCGATCAATCCGATGATTTTTCTTTGGCCGAAGTCGTGATCGACGAAGAGCAGAAACTGATCGTCAGTTTCCGCAGCTTTGGTTGGCCAGAATCAGAAGGCGAAACGCCGCCCCTGATCGAATCCTACGAGTACCACGATCTGGTCATCAATCCAAAGTTGACCGACCTCGATTTCGATCCCGCCAACCCGGACTACACGTTTCCTGAGTGAAGCGTTTGGTCACGATACGCTTGGCACGATGAAGTGGATGAATTTGGCCTTTGGCCAAGGCGTGCGGGTGGCGCGTCACAGGACCAGGGGCGTTGCCCCCTGGCCATATTGAGTTTGGCCTTTGGCCAAGGTGAACGACTGGCCAACGGCCAGTTTCATCGAAGCCTGGGGCACCGCCCCTGGGACTCAAACCATCATCGAACGGTTTGGCTGGCACGTGGTGATCAGGACGCGCCGCACCCCGAAGGGGTTCATGGAAGGTAGCCGTGGGGCACGCAGCGCACCCACGGGCCGAGTGCCCCAGCACAACTCGCGACACCGTTCCGGTGTACGCGAGGGAGAGTGCGAGTCGAATCAAAACAGCTCGATGGCTGCGATCGCTTCGGCGACTTCTTCGATCGTTCCCGACGCGTCGATGACGTGTGTTCGACCACCGGCGTTGGGCAATTCTTCCAAGAAAGCTTGGCGGACCTTGGCCATGTAATCGACGCCTCGCGATTCCATCCGGTCGGCTTCCCTACCGACGCGTTGCATCGAAATCTCGGCAGGCAGGTCCAGCAACAGCGTCACGTCCGGTTGAACGCCGCCGCACGCGAGTCGGCCGAGTTGCCACAGCGTTTGCGCATCGACTTCGCCACCCACGCTCTGGTAGACCACATTGGCCAGCAAGAACCGGTCGCTGATCACCGTCACTCCATCAGCGAGCGCCGACCGGAGCGTCGACTCGATCATTTCGCAGCGGCTGGCCATGAACAGCATCGCTTCGGTGCGTCGATGCATTTCCAAGTCACTGTCCAGCAACATCGCTCGCAATTTCGTTCCCAGGTCAGTCGACCCGGGGTCTCGCACGCAGAGAATCTTGCGGCCTTCGGATCGCAAACGATCGGCCAAGATCTCGATCTGGGATGACTTCCCAACCCCGTCGATTCCATCGAGGGTGATCAAGCGACCCGGGTACGGGTGAGCGGGTTCCGACGTGCATGGTTCCGCATGGTGAGAATCGTCCCGCATCAAAACGTCCCCGTTGAATAGGCATCGGCTTTGCCCACAATTGGCAAGTGAGCGTATTCCGACACCAACCAACCGCCGTGGGCCGCCTTGGGATCGCCACTTTTTTCAAACGTCAGCATCAGTCGTCTGGGAATGGACACATTCTTGATCGACCCGCGCTTTTCACTGACGGTCACCTTGACCGTCATGTCCACGTTGGCTTGGGGTGGCACGGCTCCCTGAACCATTTTGATGGAGCGGATGTTGCCGACCTTGGCGACTTCGAATTCGTAGCGTTGAAGTTCGGTTCCGGCTTGCGTCTTGGTTTGTTCAGCACCGATCAGCTCGACCACGTCGTCGTAGCGTTCTTCTTCGACGGCCTTGGCCACATCGTAGATCAAGGTTTCGATTCGTTCCTCGTCCGTCACCCAATTGCCCGCGATCACCCAAGCCAATGGAATCAAGGCGGCGCAGACCAAACCGGCGATGCCCAATGCCTTTTTGCCCGTTTGCAACCAACTGAAAATCAATGCGGCGGCCAATACCCCCAGCATGATTGAAACCACGAGCGGTTGTTCAGCAAGGAGTTGAGTCATCGCAATCGCCAGAAAAGAGGAAGAGAGCCGCTTGGTTGCGATTCGCTGGGGTCACCCCAGGAACCACGATTCGATACGATAACCGCATTCGATCTCAGCGCCGTGAGGGTCGCCCTGATCCAATTGGTCATCCCGTTCATTTTAGCCACTTGTTCCATGAAACGTGTTTCGTTGCCAGTCGTCTCAGCCCAGCACTACCGTGGGGCAGTCGAGGGTGAATTGTGGGAGTTGAGGCCTGCCGCGGTGGCGGGTTCGTTCTCCGCTCGTTCGCAACCCACCGATGATTCGCCGGAGGCGATCACGAAGCTCGCCGTGAGCATGTTGCAAACGCCGGCGGACTTCCCGACCGTGTTTGAGGCCATTGTTCCCGGCGACCATGTGGCATTGGCGGTTGACCCCAACGTCCCGCGAATTTCGGATGTTTTGCGTGGCGTGCTTGCCTTGCTCGGGCAAGCCAATGCGGGCAAGGTCAGCGTGGTGCTCTGGAACGAGGCCGACGAAGCCTTGGTGACTCGATTGCAGCAGGAATTGGACGCGGTCCAGGCCAACCAAGCCACCCTCAAACCGATGAAGGTGGAAGTGGTCCGCCACGAACCACATCGACGCGAAAATTTGCGTTACATCGTCGCGGACGAAAACGCCGAGGCCGTTTACTTGGCCAAGGATCTGGTCGACGCTGACTTCACGTTGCCGATTCTGTCCGCACGATCCCGTGACGCGATCAACAACATTGATCCGACAGGGATCTTCCCGCTGTTCGCGGATGCGGCGACGCAGCACCGCTACCAAATCGGATCCACCACGGAACCTTCGGAAGCGGCTTGGTTGCTGGGCGTGCAAGTCATGATGCTGGTTTCCGCCGACGCAGCCGGTGAGCTCGGTCGATTGATCGCCGGCACCCCCGATGCCTTGCGCCATGAGCTGGCCAACCTGTACGCCAGCGGCGAGACGGCCGACCAAGAGTCCTGGGATCGCGACGAATCCGCGGTCACTTCGGACGCCATCAGTGAGACCGTCCCGACCGCGGAAATGGTCGTTGCGGCTCTCGATGGAGACGAAAACTCGCAGACCTGGGCCAACCTGGCTCGCGCCGCAATCGCAGCCGGGCGTCACGTCACTCCGGGCGGGACGATTGTGATTTGGTCGCAAGTCAGCACGCCGCCCGGCCCGGTGTGGTTGCGAGAACTCGGGCAATCACCGATTGGCATCGAATCAGATCCGGACGAGAGCGACGCCTCCCAAGACAACGACGAGCAGGAGGAAGAGGAGGAAGACTCGGACAAGGTCGATTTGGAACCAGACAACCCGGCCAAGCTGGACCAGGACACGGCGTTCAAAAGTTGGGACGCGGAAACGCCCCTGGCTCGGCAATGGAATCAATTGATTGCCGATGGTCACGTGCTGCTGCACTGCCAACTCGACGACGACGTGGTTGAATCACTGGGGATGGGCGTCATCCACTCGATCGAAGAACTTCGAACCCTAGGGGCGCGTCTCAGCGGTGCGGGAGTGTTGCGTGCGGCGCACTATCACACCGAATCCATCGTCGCTTTCTCAATGACCGATGAGGAGGTTGAACCATGAAGAAGAAACCGAGCGCGGCAACTGTCAAAAAAACAGCCAAGAAGTCTGCTTCACGGAAATCGGCGAAGAAGTCCTCTCGCAAATCAACTCGCACGTCACATCCTGCCGCCCACCAGGCGAGTGGCAACGGCGTGAAAAAATCCGCCAGCAAGAAGGTGAAGAAGTCGGTCAAGAAGAAGGCCGCGAAAAAGTCCGCTGTCAAAAGCGTTCGCAAGCAAAACCCCAAGCCCACCAGGCGTTCGCAAGAACCGATCGAACAGGCGTTCCGCTATTGCCCCTCGTGCCAAACACCGAGTGAGCATCTCGGAGCCATTCCGTTTCGCTGCGGTGAATGTGGATTTGCGTTTTTCTTTGGCCCCGTTGCTGCCGTCGGCGGATTGATCGTCAACGAAGCTCAACAATTGCTGCTTGTCCGTCGTGCCCGCGACCCCGGCAAAGGCCAATGGGGATTGCCTGGTGGCTTTGTGGATCGCGGCGAGTCGATCGAGGAAGCTCTGCGCCGTGAAGTCATCGAAGAGACTCAGTTGGAAGTGACCGAGTTGACGCTGTTGACGACTGGCCCCAACACTTACACCTACGCCGGCGTGACCGCTGACGTGATCGATTTGTTCTTTGTCTGCAAAGTTCCCACGGACGCGAAGATCCAATTGGAACCGACGGAATTGACTGAATTCAAATGGTGCGTGCCGAGCAAACGAGAACTCAACAACATGGCATTCCCATCCAACCGAATCGCGGTTGAACAATGGCTTCGAGAAAGAAAACAGGCCTCCAAATGAAACCCGTGATTCCTATGAGGACGACGACCCGTTCATCCAATTCATCCGCCGGTTTCCGGCGAACGGCGAATGCTGTGTTCGGGGCACTGCTGACAATTTTGGTTGTCACGGTGGGGGGGTGCACCAACTCATCCGGCAAACCCAAGAGCGGCAAACTTCAGGTTCTCGCCACCACCGCGATGGTGGGCGACGTCGTCAAAGCGGTCGGTGGTGACATGATCGAAGTCACTGTGTTGCTCGGTCCGGGCGTCGACCCGCACCTCTACAAAACGACTCGCGATGACGTGGCTCAAATTTTGGATGCCGACGTGGTGTTCTATTCGGGTTTGATGCTGGAAGGCAAAATGTCGGACACCTTTGCGAAGGTCGGGAAATCCAAACCCGTTTTCGCAGTGACAGAGGACTTGGATCACGACAAACTTCTGTCCGATTCTCAGCAAACCGGGCACCCCGATCCACACGTCTGGTTCGATGTCGAGCTGTGGTCGCTCACCGCCAACAAAGTTGCGGAAGTCCTTGGGGAACAGTTGCCCGAACACCTGGATACGTTTGCGATGAATTCAGCGAACTACCAATCTGATTTGCGAGATCTCGCCGCAGACGCCAAAGCCGCGCTCGCGACAATCCCAGAGGATCAACGAATCCTGATCACCTCGCACGATGCGTTTGGCTACCTGGGCCGAGCCTACGGGATCGAGGTCATGGGTGTGCAAGGGATTTCCACCGACTCAGAAGCCGGACTGCAACGCATCAACGAACTCGTCGACTTGATCGTTGATCAAAAGGTTCCCGCCGTCTTTGTCGAAACCAGCGTGAATGGAAAAAGCATTCAAGCCTTGATCGATGGCGCCCATTCTCGCGGGCACTCGGTCAAAATTGGCGGGGAACTGTTTTCCGACGCCGCTGGCGAAGCGGGAACTTACGAGGGCAGCTACCCTGGGATGATCGATCACAATGTGACACTGATCACCCGAGCCCTGGGAGGCGAAGCCCCCGAGAATGGATTGCGAGGCAAACTGAGCATGGACGCGGAAACGACAGCCGAGACCTCGAACGTTCCGAATTAGGCACCGTCCCCGTCCAGCCCATCTGTTTGCATCATGAGTTCGTCCGCTATCCCTGTTGAACCTTCTGTTCCGAACGGCTCCGCCTCGTCGGGTGCCGGTGACACGTCGTCGGAAATCGCTTTGAAGGTGGACGATTTGACAGTGGCTTATCACCGCAAACCCGTCATCTGGGACGTCGAACTGGAGATCCCGGCAGGCAACTTGGTCGGCATCGTCGGTCCCAACGGAGCCGGCAAGAGCACGCTGCTCAAAGCGGCCATGGATTTGATGCCGCGGGCGTCGGGGCGAGTCGAGTTTTTTGGCCAACCGTATTCCAAATCTCGCAGCCGAGTGGGCTACGTCCCGCAACGTGAAAGTGTGGACTGGGACTTTCCCGTCGACGCCCTCGATGTGGTGACCATGGGACTGTATCGGCAATTGGGATGGTGCATGCCGGTTCGTAAAAAACACCGCGACATGGCCCGGGAAGCGCTCGCTCGCGTGGGCATCGCTGACCTTGCCCATCGGCAAATCAGCCAGCTATCCGGCGGGCAACAACAGCGCACGTTTCTGGCGCGAGCCCTGGTGCAGAACGCCGACCTGTATTTGATGGACGAACCGCTGGCGGCGGTCGACGCAGCCACCGAAGCAGCGATCATCGACCTGCTTCGTCAAATGCGAGCGGATGGAAAAACGGCGGTTGTGATTCACCACGATTTGCAATCGGTGCCGGACTACTTTGACTATGTCGTGTTGCTGAACATGCGAGTGGTCGCATCGGGCAAGACCGAAGACGTGTTCACCAGTGAAAACCTGCAGAAGACTTACGGCGGCCGATTGACGTTGCTGGACGAAGCCACCGAAGCCATGCGTCGCCGGGAACGGTCGATCTGATGCCCGAGCACCTTTGGCGTGTGATCAGTCTGCAAGATCACAACACACGAGTCGTGATTTTTGGCGCCGCGATGCTGGGACTGGCTGCCGGGTTGGTGGGGTGCTTCACGCTGCTTCGTCGCCGGGCCTTGGTCGGCGATGCGCTCGCTCACGCGGCGCTTCCCGGAATCGCGATCGCGTTCCTGTGGGTCACAGCCATGGGAGGCAACGGTCGTTCCCTGCCCGTGTTGTTGGCCGGTGCGACGGTGTCGGGCATGTTCGGGATCGCTTCGATTCTGATCATTCGCCGTGGCACCCGCATCAAAGAGGATGCCGCGCTTGGAATTGTCCTCAGTGTCTTCTTTGGACTCGGACTGGAACTGCTGGGAATCGCTCAGCAAATGAAAAACGGAAACAAGGCCGGACTGGAATCCTTCATCTATGGCAAGACCGCGTCGATGGTCGAGAGCGACGCTTGGCTGATCGCAATCGCATCGTTGATTTGTGTTGTGGTCTGCGTGGGGCTGTTGAAAGAATTCAAACTGCTGTGTTTCGACGAAGCCTTTGCGGGCTCGCGGGGGTACCCCGTCGTGCTGCTCGATGCGGCACTGATGAGCGTGGTGGTCGTGATCACCATCATTGGCCTGCAGGCCGTGGGATTGGTGTTGGTGATTGCCTTGCTGGTCATCCCCGCTGCGTCGGCTCGTTTTTGGACCGACCGTTTGGTTTGGATGATGGTCCTTTCGTCGGCGATTGGCATGCTGGGATGCTTGGTGGGAGCCGCCGCCAGCGCCATGCTGCCGCGATTGCCCAGTGGCGCGATGATCGTGCTGACGACCGGCGTTGGCTTTCTAATCAGTTTTCTGGTCGGGGCTCGCCGAGGCTTGCTGATTCGGATGTGGCGTCGTCGCTCGCTCAACGCCAGCATCGATCGACAACACTTGCTGCGGGAACTCTACGAACTGTTTGAAACCGATCCGAATCGGTTGTCGGTTTCGTGGGACGAACTCGTGCAGGCCAGGAGCTGGTCCAACAAACGACTTCGGAAGATTCTGGAGCAGGCCTCCAACGATGGTTGGGTCAGTGAGAACATCACCAAGATGGAATTTGCTTTGACGGAACGAGGGGAATCCGAAGCCCGCCGCCTCACACGCCGCCACCGTTTGTGGGAACTGTATTTGATTCATCACGCCGACATCGCTCCGCAACGTGTCGACCGTGATGCGGACGCGATTGAACACGTGCTCGAACCGGAAACGGTGGCAGAACTCGAGTCATTGCTCAACGCCGAACTGGGGGAGCGGCGCATGCCGACCGACCCTCACGCCTCTTCCGCGGAAGGAGTCGAGGCATGATCGGTTTGGCTGACTCCGCGTCATTTTGGACGGTGGAATGGAACTGGGCATTGGACGGATGGATCGTCGCCGCAGGAATGCTGTGCGCGGTGGCGTCGTCGTTGCTCGGCTGTTTCCTGGTGCTTCGCCGCATGAGCCTGCTCGGCGATGCGATCAGTCATGCGGTGCTGCCCGGTTTGGCTGCCGCATTTTTGATTTCCGGCAGTCGTAGCAGCGGATGGATGTTTCTCGGCGCCGTGATCGTGGGGGTTCTGACGGCACTCTTGTCCGACTGGATTCACGTTCGCGGCGAAGTCGACGAGGGCGCCTCGATGGGGGTGGTGTTCACGACGCTGTTCGCCGCCGGGTTGATCATGATCGTGTTGGCGGCCGATCGAGTCGACCTCGATCCAGGATGCGTTTTGTATGGGGCCATTGAATCGACGCCGCTTGATACCTGGGTCGTCCCGATTCCGATTCTCGGTCCCACCGACATTCCGCGAGTCGTGGTCGTGTTGTCAATCGTCACGTTGATCAACGCGGCTTTCGTGGGGCTGTTCTTCAAAGAACTGAAGATGGCAACCTTTGACGCTGAACTGGCCACCTCCAGCGGTTTTTCAGCCAAAGCGATTCACTACGTCCTGATGACGTTGGTGGCTGTGACTGCCGTTGCCAGCTTTGAAAGTGTGGGCAATATCCTGGTCGTTGCGATGTTGGTCGTCCCCGCCGCAACCGCGTATTTGCTGACCGATCGACTGGGCGTCATGATTCTCTTGGCCTGTGTGATCGGCGCGGCGTCCGCCTGGGGCGGCCACGTGGCTGCCGTCGAAATTCCGACTTGGTTCGGTTTCCGGAGCACCACCACGGCGGGCATGATGGCAGTCGCCACGGGATTCGCGTTCACACTGGCCGTGGTGGGATCGCCCCGCCGCGGATTGATTCCCCAGTGGATCCGCAAACAATGGCTGCGTTGGACGATCCTGACGGACGACGTGCTGGCGTTGCTGTACCGAATGGAAGAGAAGACGTTGGACGAACGCCCCATCGCGGATGCCATGGCCATGCAGGCCGACCTCAATGCCTGGATGGCGGACGTCTTGCTGACCAATCGTTTCGCGATCAAATCGGCGGTCAAGTATCACGCTTGGCGTGGCCGCATCGAAACCGCTCAGGCGGAATCGTCGACGGCCACCGCGGGAACGTCGGGCACGGGGGATCGTTCGAAAGTGTTGGTTCCCAAGTTGACGGGGGTTGGGCGATCCGAAGCAGAATCGCTGGTTCGCTCGCACCGTTTGTGGGAACAATACCTGGTCACACAAGTCGACTCGGAAGGCAGTCGGATTCACCAGCAAGCTCACCAGCTCGAACACTTCACCGATCGTCAACTGCAAGACCAACTCGATCATCAAACGGATTCGCCGGAGAAGGACCCGCACGGCAGCCCCATCCCCTCGGCCAACGATCAACACCCATGAGTGCCAGCTTGGAATCCCATTCTTCTTCGACCGACCAGCATTTCTTCCGCACCAGCGTCCTCACGAAAGGGCTGCTCGCTGCGGCGCTGTGCCTTCTGACTGCGATCGCTTACTTGCCAGCAATCCAAGGTGGATTCATTTGGGATGATGACGATTACGTCACTGAAAACCCAACCTTGCACACCGTTGCTGGACTGGTTGCGATCTGGACCGATCCTTCGGCGACCCCCCAGTACTACCCCATCGTTCACAGTTCATTTTGGATTGAGAATCACCTTTGGGGAATGAATCCGATGGGCTACCACTTGGTCAACGTGCTGGTCCACTGCATCAGCGCGTTGCTGCTGTGGCGAGTCCTCTCGCGTTTTTCTGTGCCGGGAGCCTACGTCGCTGCGCTCCTGTTCGCGGTGCACCCGATGCATGTGGAATCGGTTGCCTGGATCACCGAACGGAAAAACGTCCTGTCGGGGATGTTCACGCTGCTGACCATCCTGTGCTGGCTCAGGTACTGGGACTTCACAAAGTCGGAATCAGACGCCGAAGCGACGCCTCGAAACCGGCGTTGGTACGCACTGGCATTGCTGTGTTTCATCGCTGCGTTGTTGAGCAAGACGGTCGCCTCCACCTTGCCCGCCGCATTGCTGGTGTTGATTTGGTGGAAGCGTGGCACGCTCCGGATCAAAGATTTCGTCGCCCTGATTCCGTTCTTTGTGATCGGCATCGGAATGGGACTGCTGACCGTGTGGTTGGAAAAGGTCCAGGTCGGTGCCAGTGGCATGGACTGGGAATTATCACCTTGGCAACGCGTGTTGATTGCCGGACGCGCGCTTTGGTTTTACGCCGGTAAATTGGTTTGGCCGACCGAGCTGATCTTCACCTACCCGCGATGGGACATCGATGTCACCTCGTGGTGGCAAAACGCATTTCCAATCGCAGCGGTCGCCGTGATGATCACGCTGTTCGTGATGCGCCAGCGACTGGGACGCGGCCCCATCGCCGCGGTCTGCCTGTACGCCGGAACGCTGTTTCCCGCCTTGGGATTCTTTGATGTTTACCCGATGCGGTTCTCCTTCGTTGCCGATCACTTTGCCTACATGGCCAGTGTGCCTTTGATTGCCTTGATCGTGGGGGTGGTTGCGACGTGGTTGCAAACCAAGGATCAAGACGAGGAAGAGTTTGGCTTGGGGCGACACCTGCCCAAACTGATGGCCGCCGGTGCCGCACTGCTGCTGGCCACGGTTTCGTTCAGCCAAGCAACGATCTACCACGGACTGGAAGTTCTCTGGCGGGACACGCTGGACAAGAACCCCAACTCGTTCCTGGCTCACAACAATTTGGGCGCGTTGCTCAATCGTCGCGGCGACTACCTGGAAGCCGAAACGCATCTGCGTCGCTCTCTGGAGATCAAACCCACGTTTGCCGATTCTGTCATCAATTTGGCACAAGCACGTCAAAATCTGGGTGACCTGGAAGAGGCCCTCTCGCTCTACACCCGTGCCACGGAACTCAATCCGGGGCTCGCCGAAGCCTACAACGGACTGGGAGCAACGCAAGGAATGATGGGTGACTTCGATGCCGCAGAAGCGTCGCTGAACCGTGCCATTGAAATCAACCCTGGCTACGCCAACTCATACGGGAACCTGGCGACGCTCCGGTCCTCCCAAGGCCGCAACGAGGAAGCGATTGAACTGTTTCAAACCGCTGTGCAACTGGACCCTGAACGACTGGAACACCAAACCAATTTGGCTCGCGTGTTGATGACCGCACAACGGTGGGAAGATGCGTCTGCGGTCTGGCAGGGCGTCTTGGATCAATTCCCGGACGATGTCAGTGCTCTGTTGAATCTCGGAGTGATCGCAGCGAATCAGCAACGCACCGAAGATGCCATCGGCTATTTCGAACGTGTGTTGGCGATCGTTCCCAATCACCTGAGCGCCACGTACAACCTGGGAGCCATGCACGATGCTCTGGGCAACACCGCCGAAGCGGAGCAGTATTTCCGGCGTGCCGAGCGATTGCAGCCATCTGCCCCATGATGGCCGACCAAGGGAAATGGAAAGGCATTTCGAGTTTGCGGTTCGATTCGAATACAATCCGAGGTGGTTTCACCGCTCATCTCCGTCGACATCGGTTC
Organism: Rhodopirellula sp. P2; assembly: GCF_028768465.1. Lineage (GTDB taxonomy): Bacteria > Planctomycetota > Planctomycetia > Pirellulales > Pirellulaceae > Rhodopirellula. The sequence goes on along the minus strand of NZ_CP118225.1, from coordinate 6,875,438 downwards.
CAAAATGCATTCAGACTCATTCTCCTCCGTTCCGTCGAGCCGAACTTGGATGCACCTGCGGGATGTCCACCGAGGCCTCCTCGGGATTTTTTTGATCGCGCTGGTTTGCTCGACAATCTCGCCTCGCTCGCTGGACGCACAACAGACGTCCGCGGCGATGCCCGTCGACTCGCGCCCGAATGTGATCATCGTCTACACCGATGACCAAGGTTTCGGCGATGTCAGCAGTTTCAACCCCGACGCAAAATTCGCGACGCCCAACATGGATCGTCTCGCGAAAGAAGGGATTGCATTCACCAACGCACACTCCAGCGACAGCGTCTGCACACCCTCCCGCTACGGACTGCTGACGGGTCGCTACAGCTGGCGGACGACACTCAAACGAGGTGTGATGAACGCCGAAGGGAAGTGTTTGATCGCCGACGACCGCATGACGTTGGCATCGTTCCTTCGCGACCAAGGCTACCAAACTGGCATGGTCGGCAAATGGCACCTGGGCATGCAGTTCCCCGGCACGCCGAAGGACCGAGATTGGTCCCAACCCGTTCTCGACATGCCGTTGGACAAAGGCTTTGACCACTTCTTTGGCATTCCCGCATCCCTGAACTATGGCGTGCTGGCTTGGTTCGATGGTCGCCACGCCGCGGTTCCTCCCGAATCTTGGACCGGCAAGAAACCAAACAAGCGTCACGTCGACTATCGCATCATGCCGCCGTACCAAGACACCGAGCGTGAGGCTCGCGGACGATTCAAGAACACCACCATCGAGGTCGCCGATGACTTCATCGACAATCAATGCCTGACCCGCTTCACCGACAAAGCGATCGAGTGGATCACCGAAGTCACAACCTCACCGTCCGCGGAAACACGATCCAACGCCCAGCCGTTTTTTCTATACCTGCCGCTGACTTCACCGCACTACCCAGTCTGCCCGCTGCCCGAGTTCTGGGGCCAAGGCGAATGCGGCGGCTATGGTGAGTTTGTCATCGAAACCGACCATCACCTCGGTCGCTTGCTCGATCACTTGGACGCCACCGGATTGAGCGACAACACGCTTGTGATTCTGACCAGCGACAACGGGCCGGAAAAATCGTGGAAGCAGCGGATCGATGACTTTGGTCACCACAGCAACGGGCCTTACCGAGGTGGCAAACGTGAGATCTACGAAGGCGGCCACCGAGTTCCCATGCTGGCTCGATGGCCCAACGGCATCCAACAACCTGGTCGAACCAGCGATGCACTGGTGGGACAAGTCGACTTGTTGGCGACCGTCTCGGAATTGCTTGGGCAATCACTGCCGGACCACGCCGCCGAAGACAGTCAAAGCTTCGCCTCCATCTTGCTCGACCCTGCCTACGAACATCACCGCGTCCCGTTGATCAATCACGGTGTGCGAGGCGAGTTCGCCATCACCGCTGGTCACTGGAAGTGGATCGCTCCCAATCGGTTCAAGGCCAACGGCGAGCTCTATGATCTCGCCAACGATCCAGCGGAATCCAAAGACATCTCGTCTGATCACCCTCCGATCGCTCGTCGATTGCAAGCCGCAATCACAAAGATCGTTGTCAACGGCCGAAGCACTCCGGGCACCCCCCAGCCCAATGACACTGAATACTGGGAGGACCTCCACTGGATGGATCCTTCCGAGTACCTCCGCCCCACCCCCTGATCCTCATTCCTGCACGACCTCCATCCCCTGAGAGAACCTCTATGCGTCTCATGATCCCTGTTCCTCGTTGGCTCCCTGTTGTCGCGTTGCTTTGCGCAGTGTGTGCCTCGCACGCCACGGCGGCCGATGCTCGCCCTAACTTTTTGGTGATCGTGGTTGACGACCAATCACCGCTCGATCTGAAGATCTACAACCCCGACTCGCCGCTGGACACACCCAACATTGATCGCTTGGCAGCAGCCGGAATGGTGTTCGATGGGGCTCACCACATGGGCGCTTGGTCAGGTGCCGTCTGCACCCCTTCACGCCACATGATCATGACGGGACGCACCGTTTGGCACCTTCCACAGCGGCGTCCCAAAAACGCAAAGCAACGCAATCAGAACCACAGCGTTCGCTACCCGGACGAAAAGCTGGCGCCGAAGGATCTGCCTGAATACACGATGGCGGCGATCTTCAACCGGGCCGGCTACGACACGATGCGAACGTGCAAAAAGGGCAACAGCTACGCCGCCGCCAACGAACAATTCACGGTCGTGCATGATGCCACCAAACGTGGCGGAACAGAGGAATCAGGCAGTGCGTGGCACGGCAAACAAGTCTTGGACTACCTCGCTCAACGTGAGGCGGCGTCCGACGAAGATCCGTTCCTGATCTACTTTGGTTTCTCGCACCCTCACGACACGCGAGACGGAACCCCTGAATTGCTGGCCAAGTATGGAGCAACCAACCACAAAGATCGCAAGTCATTGCCACCGGCGAACCCCAAGCAACCTCCCTTGCCTCCCAACCACTTGGAAGCTCACCCTTTTCATCACGGCCACCCCAATCTTCGCGACGAAGTCAATGTCAGTGGCGTTTGGGAACGTCGTGATGAACGCACCATTCGCAATGAACTCGGGCGAGAATTTGCCTGCAGTGAAAACATCGACATTCAAATCGGCAAGGTGCTACAACGCCTCGAACAGATGGGCGAACTGGACAACACCTACATCGTCTACACATCCGACCACGGCATGGCGATTGGTCGGCATGGTTTGCAAGGCAAGCAAAACCTGTACGAACACACTTGGCGAGTCCCCTTCATCATCCAAGGGCCTGGCATTCCAAAGGGAAAGCGTGCGATCGGGAATTTGTACCTCCTCGATTTGCTGCCCACGCTCGTTGACCTCGCCAAGATCGAGCGTCCCGAAACCCTGGAGGGAAAGTCCTTGCAACCCGTTATCCGAGGCGACAAAGAGGTCCTTCGCGATGTCCTCTACGGCGTCTACTGCGGCGGGACCAAACCAGGCATGCGGAGCGTGAAGAAGGGCAATTGGAAACTGATCAAGTACGACGCGTTGGACGGCAAAGTCCGCGAAACACAGTTGTTCAACTTGGCCGCCAATCCGCTGGAGTACCTGCCCGAACATCACCGTGAATCGGAACTCGAAACGGACCTCGCAGAAAACCCAGCCTACGCTGAGAAACGTCAGGAACTGGAAGCGTTGTTGCTCTCCGAAATGCAACGACTGGACGACCCGTATCGGCTTTGGGATCAACCTCAAGTCGCGGAAACCAGTCGTTGATCCGATCGGCCAGAGCCAACGTCTGGCTCACTTTCGAAAAAACGCGAGTCCGCCGCCGACGATCCAGGCATCCGATTCGCGTCCATCCGTGGTGACCCAGTAGCGTCCAAACCCGGTCAACCGCGCGTGTGGCGTCCACCAAAAGTGGGCGCCCACCTCGGGATAGATCGACGCCATCGTCAGATCGTATTCGGTGTCTTCCTCACCGCGTTCGTCTGTGATTCCATCGTCGTCGTTGTCGACTCCATCGTCGTCCGCCTCGACGGTTTCCCAGTTCATCCCGGCGTAGCCACCGATCCCCACAAAGGGCGCCAATCGGGTTGGGGTTTGCAATCGCAATCCGGTGTCGAGTCCGATCGAAGCTTGGTCCCAGCCCGCTGCGGCTGAGACCGAAAGCCGCTGAGTGAGGTATGAGGTCAAGTAGTTTTCGTTGCCCATGTCTGCCACAAACCCAGCTCCCGTGCGGGATCGATACGCCGCTCCGGCAGAAACGTAGGTCCCCTCGGCCCCGTTCAGGAACCTGGCATCGCTGGCCTGTTTCACCTTGCCAAGCGGGTCCGACTTGGGAGCGCCGTCGGCGTACTTCTCAGCGTAATCCGGGTGTTCCATCGCCCATCGCGAATGCGTGATCCCCGTCGGCAACCGACACCCGGAGGATGCCAGCAAGGCACTTCCCAGGGCGAGCCACACGATAGGATGGAAGCTTGTTTTCAAAAAATCGTCATCATTGAATTCGTTCGAACGATGGTCACTGGACCGGTTCACCCTCGGCGATATCAAATCGTCACCCCCCAACACAAGCCTATGCCACTTTTTGTTCCCGTTCCATTCCAACATGCTGACCATGAGCCACAGTTTTCACCTCTCGCCCCGAGTCCTTTTCTCGACCTTCGCGCTCACGCTGTCGTGCGTTGCGATCCATCCAGTGCATGCGCAACAGCCCAGTATCGATCACTCGGCCCGACATGAGCGTGCGATCGAACAATCCCAGGCGAACTTGCGGCCCGCTGATCCCGGTGCGTCGAATCGATTGGTGGCATTGGCGGATGCGTTGCTGCGTGCCGGACAAGTGAACGATTCCATCCCGCACTACGAGCGGGCGATTGAGCAATCCCCTGACATGCAGCCATACCTATGGCAGTACGGCATCGCCTTGTTTTTCGCCGGACGTTTCGAAGACGGGCGAGAATTGTTCGAAGCCCATCGACGGGTGAATCCCAACGATGTTGAGAACGCGGCCTGGCATTTTCTCTGCGAAGCCAAAGCCAACGGCATCGACTCCGCTCGAAAACTGCTGTTGCCTGCACCGGGAGATCGGCGGGTGCCGATGTCGGAAATCCTTGACCGCCTGCCTGGCGGTGACGCGGCGGCCATTGAATCTGCCGTCAATGCAATCGACCAACCTGGCTCCAAGCAATCCGCTCGCTTCTACGCGGATCTCTACCTGGGGATGATCGCCGATGCAGAGGGCAAACCAGCCGCCGCGCAGCGGTTCATGCAGCAAGCTGCCGCTTCACCGCTGTCGCACTACATGGCGGATGTGGCTCGTGTTTACGCCAAACACTTGCAGGACTCGACCGAGCCAGACAAACGTTAGCAATCACTCAGCCGCCGTTGGGTTTCGATGCCTGCGATCCATCCGGGCTCGACACCGTAGGAATCACATCGTCCAAGCGATGGCCGCAGCGGTCACAGTGGACGGCGCCTGCTCGGTGATTCGACAACCCACATTGCGAACACGGATGACGCTCCGTTGTGGTCGCCAGTTTGCTCGACAATTCCGCGCTGACAAATCCCGTCGGCACGATGATCAGCGAGTAACCAAGCAGGATCAGCGCGGCAGAGATGATCTTCCCGATCGTGGTGTGCGGCACGACATCGCCGTAACCCACTGTCGTCATCGTCACGATCGCCCAGTACATCGACTGTGGAATGGAGGTGAAATCACTGTCGTGAGAATCCCCCATCAGCACCGTCTCGATCTGGTACATCAGCGTGCCACTGATTGTGACCGCGACCAAAACGACGGCCAAAAAGACAATGATCTTCTCGCGTGATTTCCAAACCGCGTCGGACAGTTCATCGGCCTGGCTCATCATTCGCCAAAGCTTCAGCACCCGGAAAACTCGTAGCAAGCGAACACTGCGTAGGATCACAAACGACTTGGCCGAATACTCGACAAACAGAGTCAGATAGCTCGGCAAAATGCTGAGCAAGTCCACGATGCCCCAGAAGCTGAACGCGTACTTGAGCGGATGACGCACGCAGTACAAACGCAGTGCGTACTCGATCGTGAAGAGAATCGTAAGGATCCACTCTGCGACTAAAAACCAAGTCGAGAGCGGGCTGATCGGTTTTGTGGAACCAGGCTCCCGTTGCAAACCGTATTCGGGAACCGTCTCGATCGCCACCAAGGTGATGCTGGCAATGATCGCGACCAGCAATGCGATGTCAAACCCACGGCCAAGTGCTGAGTCGGCTTCGAAGATCACATCGTAAAGCGTCTGCCGGGCACCGGGTTCCGCCGGACGCTGAATCAATCGACGCCGCAACACTTTTTCGGCCGCGGTGCTCATGCCATTTGGGGGCCGCGAGAAACTTGGATTTCACATCGTTTTTCAATGATCTCCAAGTGATGCAGCAAGTGGCCGGCCGCCACCCAGGCCATCCCACGAACGCTGATCCGGTTGCCGTCGACGGTTCCAAGGTTGTCCCACGCCGTGGGATTGATTCGTCGCAGCAACGTCGTGTTGGCTTGCCGGCAGAAGCCCAGCTCGGAGATCAACTCTCGCATGTTCCCCAGACCAAAGCGAGCCGCGGCGTAGGCGTTTTCGTCCCAAGCCGGCTGGTTGCCTTGATCTCCTGCCGCGATTCGCAACATCCGGTCGCCGGCAATTCGTTCCGCGTCGACACAGTGCTCAATCACTTGGCGAATGGTCCACGCGTAGGGTTTGTGAACCTTGTCAATCTGTTCGGCCGAAAGACTGCCCGCCAGCTCACAGACCCAGTGCAACTGGTCATCCATGGCTTGCAAGATGCATTCCCCGGGGACACGACGGGCCAATTCACGGTGGTAGTCGATCGACAGTTCGCCTTCGCCGGGCCGGCGGCTCTTCGAACGAATCGCGGAAGCGTTGGCTTGCATCAGTTTTCAAACTCAATGACTTGGAGGTCGGGGTGGTTCTCGGCCAACGCGTCGATCACGTCGAACCCGATGCTGGTGTTGGCAACGTTCATGCTTTTGAGATTGGGCAGCTTGGCCAATTCCAGAAAGCTCTCGTCGCCAAGTTGGGTCCCAGCAACATTCAGTGTTTTCAGCTTGGTCATCTTCATCAGCACAGGCAACGACTCGTCGGTTATCGAAGTCGACTTCAGATTCAACTCTTCCAAGTTGACGAGTTCCCCGAACCCGGCCAATGTTTCATCGTTCGTCTTGGTCTCCCAAAGCCCGAGGTACGTCAGGCCGGTCAATTTGCCCAACTGAGCAATGCCTTCAGGAGACGCCAAACGGCATTCCGAGATGTCGACGTACGTCACAACGGGCAACTGTGAGATGACTTCCAGTCCTTTGTCATCAACCGAAGAATCGCGAAGTTCGAATCGTGCGAGGGCTTGGTTGTTGGCGATGTGCTGGATGCCTTCCCCGGTCACGTCACAACCACGAATCCGTAGACGCGTCAGCTTGGACAGACCTTTCAGTTCAGCCATCGCGGCATCGTTGATCTTGGAATAGTCACCCTGCAACTGTTCCAATGTCGGGGTCTGGCCCAGCATTTTCATTGTCGGACCATTGATCGTCGTGCAGTAGTTGAAGTTGATGGACTTGAGCGGCAACGGAGCAAGTTTGACCAAGCCCTCGTCGGTCACCTTGGACTTTTCCAACTGCACATCGGCCAGCGTTTTGATTTTGGCGAGCGAATCCATGCCGGCGTCTCCGATGTTGCTGTTCCGTAAATCGATCGCTCGCAATTTACTCAACCCGGTGAGCAACTCCATGCCTTCGTCGGTCACACCGGTGCGGCGCAGGAACAACGCTTCCAAGGTCGTCATCTTGCCCACCGTTTCCAGCGTCTGGTCCGTGATCGCGGTGTCCGTCAGCGTCAGGCGTTTCAGTTTGGCGAGCGAAGTCAGATTCTCCATTCCCGCATCGTCGATGCCAGGGCCATTGAAGGTTGCGATCAGCGTGTTCGGAATTCCGCTGAGGTGCGGCAGGGATTCCGCGATCCCGCCTTTTTGGTTGGCGATTGAAAACTCAACGACGTTGCCCTCGTCGTTTTTCGTCAGGATGTACCCGGCCTCGGTCAGTGCGGCGACTGCCTCGGGATCGTCTGGCGTGGCTTGAGGCGGAACGCTGACAACGGTCTCCGCGACTTCAGGCGTCGTTGCGTCCTTGCCGGCGTTGGAGTCAGAGCGAGAACAACCGGTGAGGGTCAAACCGCCGACGAGCAGTCCGGTCAAAAGCGAACGATGAAAGGTCATGGGCCGAGGGTTGGGGCAAGAGGACAAATTCAGTTTCATTTTGGCGAGGGCAAATTGCCACGGGAAAGGTTGGGAGGGAGGCTGTCAGTCATGGTGGACTGAGAAGGCCCTGCATTCTAGCGTCGATTGACTTGGACTTCTTCCCCTACTTTTTGCCCAGTGCACGCTTGGCAGAGAAGAACTCGGTTAATAAATGGCCGCACTGTTCGGCCATCACGCCATGCGTGATTTCGCAGCGGTGATTGAGGCGAGAATCCGTCAGCACTTCGTACAAACTGGTCACCGCCCCCGCCTTGGGATCGCTGGCCCCAAAGACCACTCGCGGCACGCGAGCCTGCAGGATCGCCCCGGCGCACATCAGGCAGGGTTCCAACGTCACGTACAAGGTCGTTTGTTCCAACCGCCAATTTTCGATCGAAGCCGCCGCCTGCGTGATTGCGATCATCTCCGCGTGCGCCGTGGGATCATGCAAGGCTTCTCGCTGGTTGGCAGCCGCGGCAATCGCGGTTCCCGAACGCACGATGATCGCTCCCACGGGAACCTCATCCTCCAGCGCGGCAGACTGAGCCATCTCGATCGCCCGCTGCATCCAGTGACGATCAATGTCCAAGGGATCCAAACTCATGGGTTTCCCGCCGGTGTGGCTGTGGAGGATGCTTGGCTCGACGATTCTGTTTTTTCAGTGGCTGACTCATCGTCCAAATGGCGGATCTGGAGGCCCCGGATTTCGCTCTCGCATTGAAAATTCGCGATCCCCAACGGCAGGCAGGGATCCATCTCGATTCGGATGTCAAACGTGTGCTCGGATCGGTTCACGCTGGACCATTCTGAATTGTCGATCCACGTGGTCACGTTTTCTTTGTCGACTCGAATCCGGATGTCGTACCACTGCTCGTTTTTGAAATCTTTGTATCCGGTGGTCTCGTTGCTCGATGCGTCATTCCCGTCAATGCTGCTGATTCCAACCACACCGCCGCCCCAACCCCCCAGCACAAAACTGCAGTGTTCTTTTCCCACTGGGAACGTCACGGCTGCGAAAAAGTCGAAGCCATCGGTTCGCCGAGCCTGCAGTTGCAGCTCATAGTTCTCAAGAGGAAACTCGCCTGTCCAGCGGATTCCGGTCAGCGGGTCGCCCATCCCCAGACGGAACAGCTCACCGGTCACAGGCTGCTTCGCCGAGCCTGCCTCCGACTTCTTCTTCCCTTTTTCTCGTGTGATTCCGCCGTCCCCACCAAAGTGGGCTTCGTCCCATTTTCCTGCCAATGGATGCCATTTGACCTCTGATTTCGCGGTGTTTTCTGCTCCAGCATCATTGATCGCCGCCACAGGGGGAGTTTCCCCGGACTGGCAATATGCAGAAGATGGGGCAAGTGCGAGCACGAGCGTCGCCAAGAATGCCCGCGACGCCGGAAACGAAGCCAGATTGATCGAAGGAGTGGATTGCGGACGCACGATAGAGACCTTTAGCGAACGAATTGTCATAGACGCCCATTGTCCTCGCGAGAGCACCGCTGATGCAACCGGTCACCAAATTTCGACTGCTCGGTTTTCGCTTGGCCGTGATCGCTTTGGTTGCCTACTGGGTTGTGATTTTCGTGGGCACCCATCTGCCCAAGATGCCCCAGTCACTTCCGTCGGTGAACGATAAAGTGATGCACTTCACGGCCTTCTTTGGGTTGGCGATGTTGCTTTGCTACTGCACCAACTCGGCTCGTGTCTGGCGTCGCTTTTCAATCATCGTGGCAATGTGCTTGGTGTACGCCTGTGTCGATGAACTGAGTCAGTCGTTGGTTCGAGGCCGGCATTCGGACCCGATGGATTTCTTGGCCGACGCTGCAGGAACCCTGGCCGCCGTGTTCCTGTACGCAGCTGTTCGCTGGGCCTGGCTGAGCCACCGCGAACGCTCGGATTCGCTCCGCTCGCCATCGGCGACCTGAGATCGCGGGAGCAAATCGAGACGGATTGAGCGGTGAGACGCAAGCCACCCGGTGAGGAACTGGAGGGCTCTCGCCCAGCCGCTGCTTCACGTGTTGTTCATGCGAACCTACGCGTAGATCGCAAATAAGATCGGCAATCCAATGCCGACCACCGAATGCAAGGCGATTGCAAACCAATACGGCCCTGGCGATTTCTCGCGTTCGACAACCATTTTGTCGGCTGCCCAACCAAGCATCGCGCACCCGGTGAACAGTTCCAACCCGATGAGCAGCAACGCGAACGCGGTGAACACCAACATCATCATTTCTTCTTCGCCCGTCGCTTGGCCTCGAGCAACCGTTCGGTGTAACTGGCTCCTGAGGAGTCAGCTTGGCCGTCGCTGGATGAGGTTGGCCGCGACGCGTCCTGAGGATCAGTCGGCCGCCCCCGTGGCGAATCCAAGCCTTCGATGTCGGGCTGTTTTGAGCCCCTAAGGTCGATCGATTCCGGTTCAAACCGCGGACTGGCTCGTCGTTGTTTGTTGATGTCTTCTTTGGTTTGACGCAGTTGATCCAATCTCGCGACCGTTGCCGTTTCAGGTTGGGCATCCCCGGCCATCCGTTTCCACCACGTCTTTAAAAATCCAAACCGAATCGCAACACGCCGCACCAAAACGTCGGTGAAGAAAAATACACAAGCCGCCAACACAAACCATGGCCAGGCATCACGAATGCGACGGGCCAACGGCAATCCACCACGGAACGTGTCCCGCGATAAGAGGGCGTCGTCCAAGGTTGCTTCCAGCGGTTCGGTGACGATCCCGGCTTCGCCTCCATCCGGTTTCATCGAGGCCAACTGAGCAATCAAGGTTTCGTTGGTTTCGCGATACCGAAACTCTTCGCTGTAAGGCACCGTGACACCTGCAGACAACGGCGCGTTGCCTTGCCCCGGAATCACGTTGACGAAGTATGTTCCCGCTCGATCGATCGGAAACGAACCCTCGTAGCGCCCCGGTGCGGTCTGTTCCATGTCCAGCATCAATGGCTGAAGGTCAGGGTCCAAAACCGACCCCCCAACTTCCAAGAAGTTGAGGAAGGAATCGTCATCGTCGAGCGCGGTCACGATCACATCGATCATGTCATCGCGCACCTGGGTTGCCAGCGAGAATTGACCGGTGTCACCGGTGGGACGCATCAACCAACGCACCAATTGCGAATGCAATTTTTCATAGCCGGGCCACCCGGTCCAAGCATTCGTCCAGCGGGCCCCGGCATCGGTCGTGAGCACCGCAGCACGTCCCAGCCCGTAGGTCCAGGTGGCCAAGACCGTCGCGTTTTCTGGGGTGCTGGGTTTGGGGGATTGAGCGATGACCTGCACCAGCGGGCTGTCTTTGACCTGTGTCATGACAAAGCCGGTGATCGGCGGAAGCGAGTCCAGCCCGTCGACGACCGGGTGCGGGAAGACGATCTTCGGCGTGACGCCGCCAGGTGGCTCGTAGATCAACGGCCGAGTCACCCGGCGAGCTTCGCGCTGAAAAATACCGGGCAATGCACGTCCTGACTTGACCGCGTAGTACTTGCCGCCGGTGGACCGAGCGATGTCCTGCAGTCGTTTGCTATCAGACAGCCCGTGGGATTCCACCGCCACCGTGCTGATCGTGATGCTGTTGTCTTGGAAGGCTTGGATGACACTGTTGGTCGGGGCTCCCGGGTCACCATCACTGATGATGATCAAATGCTTGACCGAAGCATCGGTGCGAACCAACCCCGCAACCGCCATCCGCATCGCCGGATCGAATTCCGGCATGTCGCCTGGTGACATCCGCCCCACCGCCGCCAACATCGCGCGTCGATTGGGGCCGACCTCCAACATCCCTTTGGATCCGCCCCACAACCACTTGTCGCCGTTCATGGTCCAGTGAACCACGCCGGCTTGATCCGCGCTGCCAAGCTGCTCAATCGCCGCGATGGAGATCTGCTTTTGCCAGTAGTTGCCCTGAGCCATTTCACTGGCGTGCATGATCAGAGCCAACGCCCCGACACCTTGCACCTTGGTGTTCTTGATTTGGAAGTCGACCGGCATCGCTTTTTCAAGCTCCGTCCCCGTCCAACCGCCTGCCCCCAATGAATCTGGACCGCCGATCATCAGCAACCCGGCCCCGAGTTGCTGGGTGTTTCGAACCAGCATTTCGATTTGGTCATCACTGAAGGAGGTGATCGTTTGAGTTGTGTCGCCCGACACCCTCGCAACGCCGGCCAAGATCACCGCGTCGTAGGGTTGCAACTCGGCCAGCGATCCGAAGAGCTGCGTGGTTGGCATCGGAGTCACTTCGATGTTTGAATCACGCAACGTGGCAATCAGCAATTCAAAATCACCAATGTCCTCTGGCCCGTGAATCAACAGCACACGTCCTTTGCCACGGACGTAGGTGTAACCCGTCGCACTGTTGTTCTGTGTCAGCGAATCGTCTTCGTCGTCATCGGCAATGAATTCCGCTTCATAGGTGTATGCCGCTGGTTGATCGATTTTGTGCTGCAGCGGGAACACGTTCTTTCCCGGTTGCAGCTCCACGGTCTGTTCGAGCAGCAACGCTTCTTCGCCTGCCACCTTCTGTTTGACTCGCAGTCGACCCGTGACTGGTTTCTCTGGGTCGGATTGCTTGGCACCCTGCCGATCCACCACGATGCGTGCTTCGAAGGGTTGGCCTTTGCGAATGTTCGTCGGCAGATCGATTTTTTCGACCAGAACTTCTCCACCGGCCTCTTTCAGCACCGGGACCACGTCGATCCCAATCCCCGCGTCCACAATCCGGCTGCCGATTCGGCGAGCTTCGCCCATGTTCTCGTTGCCATCGGTCACGATCACGATGCGGCGTGACGTGTCCTCGGGCATGGATGCCTGAGCGAGATTGAGTGCCGTTTCCAGATTGGTCGCGTCGGTGCGTTCCAGCAAACTTTCCAGACGACGAATCGGCGGCACGTTGTCGTCGTAAGGCGGGATCTCGATCATCGCATCCCGACCGAAGACGATGATCCCCGCGCGGTCACCACGCGTTGCGTTTCGGTGACGGCGAACCGATTCGATCACGTAATCCAGCATCGCCGTTCGTTTCGCCGACGGAATGCTTTCGCTCTGATCCAGCACGTACATGACCGTGATCCGGTCGCTGGTCCAGACCAGTTGCACGCCGGCAAGCGCCGCCACGATCGCCGTCCAGACAACGGTCCGGACGATCAAAGCAAAAAACCGTCGCCAAGCCCCCAGCACGCGCAGATGCGACCATCCCATCCACCACAACAACGGCAACGCCGCCAACCACCAAAGGTAGTCGGGCGATTCAAAACCGAGGCGAAAAGGAAATGTCACGAAACTGCCCTGGATGGCTGAATAGCCCCGTGAGGCTGGGAACCCCTGAGAGGCCGGGGGAAACCTGAGAGGCCGGAAAAGCGATCGTCATCCCACTCGGTGCAGCGACCTGGCAATTGCCTTGTCGCCCACACCCATCGCTCCATCATAACGCAGGATCCCATGGCGGGGTCCGGCGGTGCTGGGACCTGATCGCCAGCTGATCAAACAGAGGTGTCCGATGGAACGGGCTCTGCTGCAGATGCTTCGGCCGCGTCCGGCTCGGTTTCGGTTCGGTCCCAGAATGTCACGGCAAAGACAACGAAGATGATCGCCGCCATGATTGCAGGCGACAACCAAAAGTCCTTCCATTGTCCCATCGTTTCCGCCAGGATTCCCGCATCGAGTCCCTCGGGCAAGGCTCGCGAGAACATCTGAGTGAAGGATTCGAGGAACGACAGGGACGTCGATTCTCCGCGCGCATCGGCCAACGCTTCCACGTAAGTCGGCGAGGAAGTCACCTGCTGACCGTAACTTCCGAACGTCAAGTTGAGAGGGATGAAGCCGAACAGGTCTCCTCCCGCCATGATTCGATAGCCAAAGAACATCCCGACGCCTTGAGTCAAAAACACCAACAACCCCTGGGCTTGGCCGCGAATGCCAAGCGGGGCTTTCTGGTCGGTGTACATGAACCCCGTCACAAAGAAAAAGTCATAGCAAATGCCGTGCAGCGCGACCGCGGCGAGCAGCATCCATGTGACTTGATCCGGTGCTCCGTACGCGAACAGAGCGTAACGCAATACCCAACAAGCCATCCCGACCAAGATCATCACCTTCACGCCTAAACGGCGGAAGAAGAACGGGATCAGCAACATGAAGATGATTTCGGACATCTGCCCGATCGTCATGGTCGCTGCGGGTTCCGCGAATCCGGTTTGGCTCAAGTACGTGGCCGTCATGCCGTAGTAATACGCCAACGGAATACAAATCAACGTGGAGCAAGCTGCGAAGATCAGGAAGTTCCAATCTTTCAGTAACGCAAATGCATCGACCATGAACAGCGACCGCATGTCCATCGGCTTGCCTTTGAGCGGCGGCGGTGTGTGTGGCAAAAAGAAACACAACACGCCCAACGCGAGCGAGCTGACCGCACCCAGCCAAAAGATGTTGTATGACGACGACCACCCCAAGATCCCCACCGTCAAACCGGCAGCGATCCAGCCGATCGTGCCCCACACGCGAATTTTGGGGAAATCGTTTTGACTGGGGATGTTTGAAAATGCGATCGTGTTGCCGAGTCCCAGCGTCGGCATGTAACACAGGAGGTATGCCAAGATCATCCAGACCAGAGTCTTGCCCGCCGTGTTCTCTTCAGCTTGCGAGGCACTGAAAGCCCCCGCTTCGTAGGTTCCTGCTGCACGCATGGCATCGGCGGTCTCATTGGCAAATGCCGAAGCGTTTTCGGCCATTCCCGGGATCAGCAACATGATGCCGCCGCCAACCAACATCAGCGATCCCATCACACGTTCGCTGGCGAAGAACCGGTCCGCGACCAACCCCAAGAACAGCGGAGCAAAAATCGCGGCAATCGGAGCCGCCTCGTATGCTCCGCCGATAAACGCCCCCAGCAAATTCGAATCCATCGCAGCGGACAGGCTTGCGAACCAAGCTCCCCAAGCGAAGAACTGGAGGAACATCATCAGCGACAACGATGGAACGATCCATCTGGCGGCGGACTGGGAGTTGGATTCTGCGTCTTGCATTTGAGTCAGCACTGGGAAACGAGGCAGGAGCTTTCAAGGTGAGCTTTCCGTCTGCGGACGGCACCCTCGCAAGTGGGGGAGTCACGAGATGGCGACCGCGGATCGGCCCATCTTAAGACAATTCGCAGGAGCCGTGTCTCGGCTCAGCCCCAGTTTATTGATTGCCTTCCCAAGCCAAACCGGCTGTTGCGAAGACAGAACGCCGATGCAGACTGTTGGTGGATTCACCCTCGCCTTCCCCTGGGGATCCAGGGCAGCCCACCAGGCGAGCGAGCGGATTGTTTGGGACCCTTGCCAGCGAGTCGTCGAACCGATCGGTCTCCGCGATCCGGCCAAACCCAAGGGGCTTTGCCGTCGATGCGCAAACACCTTGGCGGTCAAGCACGGTGGGCTCCAAGTCCAGTCCATCAACGAGGTGCGCCCCATCACAGGTGGTTTCCTGCCACCACTGGCATCGGTCGCGTTAGACTACGATCGCGGTGGTTGCCATTGCCATTCCTCTTGCTCGAAGGAGACGCGTCGTGTTGTTTGTCCCCATCTCAACCGACGCGCCCATTTATCACTGGCCGATTGCGACGATCAGCTTGATCGTCGCCAATGTGCTCGTCTTCGGTGTTTGCGTGTGGGGGCTGGTCACCGGAAACATTGACTACGAAACGCTGGAACGCTTCGCTCTTTCCTATGAAACAATCCATCCGCTCCAGTGGGTGACCAGCGTTTTTCTGCACGCCGGTCCGTTTCACTTGATGGGAAACATGTTCTTCCTGTGGGCGTTCGGGCTGATCGTGGAAGGCAAAGTCGGTGCGTGGAAGTTCTTGCTCATCTATTTGGGCATTGCTGTTGGCGAATGCATCGTCGAACAGCTGATGATGTTGGTGCTTGTCGGCGAAGGTTATTCGTTGGGTGCTTCGTCCGCCGTGTTCGGATTGATGATGATCGCTTTGATCTGGGCACCTGAAAATGACGTCGAATGCGTTTTGATCTTTGGGTTGTTCTTGCTCATCCGAGCCCTCGCGTTTGAAGTCAAAGTCGTCACGCTCGCGATGCTGTTCCTGTTCTTGCAAATCGTTGAAATGTTCGTCGCGGGGTTCTCTGTCTCATCTGGATTGCTGCACATGCTCGGTGCACTCGTGGGCGCCCCCATCGGCCTTTGGATGCTGCACACGGGTCGTGTCGACTGCGAGAACTGGGACGTGATTTCTCGCAACGAGTGGCTCCAGGAATACGAGTGGCTCTGCCCACCGTCGCGTCGCGAAGCCATTCAGCGTGAAGCGGCCATTGCTTACGATCCTGTGGCGGCGGCCTTGGCGAGCAAGCATTCGCAAGTCGATGCGAATTCCACCTACGCGCAGCGACAATCGGCGTCGGCCACGCAAGTGAAAACCAAGCGTGGGTTCCTTGGCAGGAAAAAGCGAGGTTCCAATGCTCTGGCGGCGGCTCAGGCGGCCATGAACGCATCGCAGTCACACCCCGAGTTCAATCGTTTATCAATGTTGCTACGGCAAGCCATCGCGAGTGGCACCTTGAGTGTGGCGAACTCACACTTTGCGAAGCTGGAGCAACTTGCGATCGCAACGGGTTTGTCTGACAAAACCTTGTTTGACTTGGCCAAACTCTACGCCGCGGGGAAGCAGTTCGTCCCGGCAACGGGCCCACTGCAAATCATCGCGGACCGGGACGGTTTGATGTCAAACGAAGCGCGGTTGCGATTGGCTCAAATCCAACTGAAAGTCATGCGTCGAGCCGACCTCGCAACAGAATCCCTGAACCAAATTCATGTCGACGAAAAGAAGCCCACCGAAGCCCAACAAAAGTCCATCGCCCGCCGCGACCAACTCCTCACCATGTGCCGCGCGGCCGCAACGCCTCCGTGATTGTCAACAAAATTCAAACCCGCTTCCCCTGTTTGGTGCCACCCACCAAAAACTAAGGTGCCAGCCACCTTCATTTGACTTTGCTGATGCGATGCATACGATGCCTTTGTCTTGCCAATTCCACTGGAGAGCAGAGCGATGCCGCGGCCTCAGCGAAGCGAACAGTTTGATCCCAGCGAAGTGGGGATCGTGCACGTGGTCCAGCGATGTGTGCGACGCGCCTTTCTTGCAGGTGTCGACCAGGCGACCGGCAAGGATTTCTCGTTCCGCAGGGAATGGATTCGCCGGCGGATGGAAGCTCTGGCTTCGGTGTTCGCGGTCGATGTGCTTTCGTACGCGGTGTTGAGCAATCACATGCATCAGATTCTCCGCAACCGGCCGGATGTCTGTGCTCAATGGAGCGACGAGGAAGTTGCGATTCGCTGGCTGCGTGTGTTCCCCGGTCGACGCCTCGAAGAACACTTGGCCGAGCCGACTGAAAACGATGTGCAAATGCTGGTTCGCAACAAAGAGCGGCTGACTGAAATCCGTCGCCGCTTGTCAGACATCTCTTGGTACATGAGAGCCTTGGCCGAACCCATTGCCCGACTGGCGAACAAACAGGACGAGTGCACCGGCCGATTTTGGGAAGGTCGCTTCAAAGCACAGAAAATCGTCGACGAGGCAGGCTTGCTCGCCTGCAGCATGTACGTCGATCTGAACCCGGTCCGCGCAGCGCTGACGGCGACTCCCGAGACCAGCCCGCACACCAGTGCCTACGACCGGATCGAAGCTCGCAAGGGCGAACGAATCCCTTCGGCCGCCTTTGATCTGAAACCAATTCCGACGGAAGAAGCCGGACGAGAAATTCGAGAAACGCCGGTCGAAGTTCTTCAGGAAAAACGCAGGGCGAAGCGACGCAATCCAACCGGAAAACGGATCCGGCGAGACGAATGGTTGAGCCCTCTGACGTTGAGCGAGACCAAACTGTCCACCGAACCGCAAGTCCACACGAAAGGCCTCCGCAGCAGCGATCGCGGATTCTTGAACATCCGCTGGAGCGATTACAAACGCTTGCTGGACTGGACCGCGGCGCAACCGATTGCCTGCCAAGCGACTGAACTGCCCAAGCGTCTCGCCCAAACGCTTTCCGAAATCGGAATCGAGGCATCGATGTGGCGAGACTTGGTGTGGGATTGGCAGAAATACTTTGGCAGAACCAGCTGCATCGGTCGCCCTGAATCGCTGAAAGCGGACGCAGAACGAACCGGCCGCCATCACCACCGCGGCCAGGTCCAAGCCGCAGCCTGCTTCGCCTGAGCAGCAAGCCCGAAACAGTCGCCATCCTTCGCAGTGGTGCATGGGCCGACGGAACAGTTGGGGACAACTGTTCTACTCTGCTGCGCTCAATCGATCGCACTCACGAGGCCGGCGTCTCCGAGCAGTCGATCAAGTTGGCAAAATGCCATCAAGACAGCGAAGTCGGCTTCAATCCGCCAAAGAACAAGCCCAAAGTCTCGCATCGTCCAAATCCACAAGGTGGCTGGCACCTTATGAAAAGGTGAAGTCTACAAGGTGGCTGGCACCATGTGAGAGAAGGTAGCCGGCGTTAGATCAGCGTCCTTTCAAGACGGCTTCGAGGATTCGTTTCCCAACTCCCTCTGCCGAAGCCGGGTTTTGACCCGTGATTAGTCGGCCATCCGCTACCACGCTCGATTGAAAATTGGCTGCTTTTTGCATTGTCGCGCCACGTTGACTGAGCGAGCTGGAGAGCAGGAATGGAACCGTGTCGGCAAGCCCCACCGCGCGCTCTTCATCGTCCGTGAACGCTGCCACCGTTTTGCCATCGACCAGAAACCGGCCGTTGCGAAGCTTGACATTCACGAGCGCAGCGGGACCGTGACACACGGCTGCAACCACACCACCGGAATCATATTGCTTCGCGAGGATCCGTTGCAGCGTTTCGTTGTCAGGTAAGTCCCACATCGCACCGTGGCCGCCGACGACCAAGATCGCCGAGTAGTCAGATGGATTCACTTGAGCAATCGGCCTCGTCGATGCGAGTTGCTTGCGAACTTGCGGGTTCGTCCAGAACTGGTTGACCACTGGATCCTCCAGCTTCAACGCATCGGCTGGAGGTTCGCCGCCCTTCACGCTGGCGAATTCGACGGCGATGCCCGCATCGGTCAACACTTTCCAAGGATGAGCAGCCTCGGGAACGTAATAGCCGGTTTTGCGATCCAAATCGCCCATCTTGGAATGACTCGTCAACACAAACAGGACAGGCTGAACATCGACGCGGGAAGCATCAGGTTTCGTAATCGAGGACTCCGTTTGAGACGAAGCCGTCAATTGAAACGATGAAAAGATCGTTGCTGTGGAAAGTGCAATCAAAAGGAGGCGTTTCATCTTGTTTCCTTTGGAGGGGCAATGTGGATTTCAGTCGAAGATGCCTTCCATCACAGAGGCGAATTAGCGAACGATCAAGCGTTCGCCGGTGCGGAAGTGCCAATGCAGACGTTGGCCCAGTGACATCACCGGACCGAGTCGACGCGGCACCGCGTTTGTTCAATGCCGTCGGCGTGGATCCACCCGCCAAAATTTGCAATTCTTGGTTCGATTCGGTAGGCATTTTCATGCCGTCGGAGTGATCGCCGATAACGGGAGCACTCAACCAACAAGCGACCGTCCGATCGTTTCTTGGATCCTCCACTCGATTGAACTCCGCTCTGAGTGAGAGCAGGAACGGGGTGCGGGGGCAAACGGATCGCACTGCATTGAGTATCATGCGTCGCCCATGAATACACCGCTCTCGCCCCCACCCGTATCAACCGACAATTCCGTGTCCCCTGGCAAAGGGGGGCAGAGGATGCTTGGTTCTGTGCCAATGCTGGTGTGTTTGCGACTGGTGGTCGTGGTCCAGTGCGTTGGGTTGGGTGGACGCTATCTGTTTTCATCGCTGGAAACGGAAAGCGATGTCTATGGCTGGTTGTATTTCGATTGTCACTGGTCGGAATCGCTCGCTCAGTCGATCGACAACGCAGGGGCTCTGATGACTTTGGTCGCCGGTGGCATCTTTTGCTTGGCCGGCTGGCTGATGTGGAAAATGCCGAGTGAATCGCGATGGTTCAACGTTGTTCGCAAGCTCGATCAGGCGGCCGCGGGATGGGTTGCCGTTTGGATGCTGTTGATCGCCGCGGCGCACATGATGCGAGCGGCGGTGTTCGCGGAATTGTCGCTTCCAGAACATGCCGTCCGCTACGTCGCGCCCCTGGCACTGGCCGTTGGTGGGGGAGTCAGTGTCGCGTCTTGCGTTTCACCGGCACGGATTCGATTGGCGGTGATGATGTTGACCGTCGCGGCCTCGTTCACTTTCGCGGCGCATGGGTACAAAGCTTACGCGTGTTACGCCCCGTTCATCGATCTGATTCTGCTGTCAGAGATGCAGTGGACAGACATCGGTTT
This sequence comes from Rhodopirellula sp. P2, assembly GCF_028768465.1. GTDB lineage: Bacteria > Planctomycetota > Planctomycetia > Pirellulales > Pirellulaceae > Rhodopirellula. Next base: position 6,855,379 of record NZ_CP118225.1, on the reverse strand, counting down.
CACTCAGTCGACGGTCGAGAAAATGTTGGTCTTGATCGGCGTCGTGGACATCCTTGTTGCCGCAGTGTTGCTGATCATGCGTTCGCGTGTCGCGGCGTTTTACATGGTCGTTTGGGGCTTGGTGACCGCGGCGAGTCGCATGACCGCTCTGGGCATCGAAGCTTGGCCGGAGACATTGATTCGAATCGCCAACGGCGGCGTGCCACTCGCGATCTTGATTCATTGGACGTTGAACCGGAAGTAGCGTTTGCTCCCCGTTCCCGAGATGTCCTTCATCACGCGTGGCTGCTGCAAACTGACCGACGGAATGGGGAGGACATGCGCTTCGATGAAGTGGCGACCGGAACTTGTTCAGCCTCAGCAGGTGAGTCAGCCATCGAGCCTTCGCTCACGGATTTCGGAAACCGGACGCGGACACGGTCCGACCATCCAGGTTGTGCCGAACCGCTGCCGCACACGTGCGAGGGAATCGTCCGAAAACAAGTTCGTGGTAGCGGAATGGCGAGAGTCGCCGGTTGCGTCATCGGAAGGCTCACGCCCTTGCGCTCTCATTTGAAGTCCCGGAAATGTTCCCGAACGTTTCCGTTGCCAGGTCATTTGGAGGTTGGTGGCTCCAGCGACTAGAATGTAGACTCCTCAGCTCCTACCGCGTTTGCTGCTGCATTCGGCAGCCCATGCACCCCCACCCACCGATTGGCCTGATCCGCAGATGAAATCTAGGAAATGTACGCGCACGCTGGTTCTTGGCCTTTTTTGCAGTCTGATGTTGGGAGGGGGGGCAGTTCACGCGGACGCTCCTCTGACGGGAACCCAGCCAGCCCAGTGGCGAGTGATTTGGACCGCTGACCCGGCGACCAAGGCCACGGTCTCCTGGAGCACCAAGGAAGCGGGGAGTTCGCACTCCGTTCGGTTCCGCGTCCGAGGCAGTGATGGGAGCCCCGCGGAGCAATTGGCTGAATCCGGACGCTACACCGGCGGCGAATTTGAGTCGTATTACCACCACGTTCACTTGACGGACCTGCAGCCCGCGACGGCGTATGAAGTGCAGATGGTCAGCGACGGGAATGAGTCGCCTGTGTTCTACTTTGTGACGGCTCCGGCGACGGACCGCGAATTCAGCATCTTGCATGGGGGAGACTCCCGGTCCGATCAAGACGCCCGCCGGCGGATGAACAAGATGATCGCCGGGTTGGTCGTCGATTCCTATGCGAACGAGGACTTGGCCGATGATATTTTGGCTCTCGCTCACGGAGGAGATTACATCGTCACGGGAACCAAGATGAAACTTTGGTCGATGTGGTTGTCCGATCATGAATTGACGACCGCGGCGGATGGTCGGTTGCTGCCGATCATCCCTGCCCGAGGGAACCACGACAAAGGAAAACCGTTCAATGAAGTGTTCGGTTTCCCCGAGGGTGATTTGAATTACTACGGGTTTGACATCGGGCCCCAGGTTCGCTTCACGACGTTGAATTCCGAAACCAGCACGGCGGGAGATCAGGCACAGTGGCTGAAGACGGAACTGAAGGAATCGCGTCCCACTCATCGCTGGTTGGTCGCTCAGTACCACCGCCCGGTTTTTCCCGCGGTCAAAACACCTGGTTCCGGTTTGAAAAGTTGGGTGCCGTTGTTTGAGAAGTACAACGTGGATTTGGTCTGCGAAGCGGACGGGCACAACATCAAACGCACCGTCCCAATCCGTGATGGAAAACCAGATGAAACCGGCGTGGTTTACATCGGCGAAGGTGGCTTGGGCGTGCCGCAGCGAACTCCCAAGCCGGACCGATGGTTTCTGGAGTCGCCGGGGATGGCTGATCAAGGCAACCATGTGTTTGTCTTGAAATTCACGAAGGACGCATTGCAAGGCACCTGCTTGCTAGAGGGCGGCACGGTCCGGGACCAGTTCACTCTCTCGGTCCGCCAGTAGGCGATTTGTTCTTTAAAAAACGACTCCTTGATTGAGTTCAGGAAGCCAGGTCTCACCTGCGGATGAGGACTGGCAAATGAGGATCCGCTTTTCAACTCGAGTAGAATGCGAACATGACACAACCAAAGAATCTCGGCCGGCGTCGTTTTGTCATTCGTTCCCTTGCTGGGTCGCTCGCGCTGCCAGGACTGCCGTCGTTGATGGCCGGTACCGTTGATCGCAACTCACCGGTTCAGGCGACTCGTGGCACGGGCACCGGGACTCGTCGGTTCGTTGCGGTTGGGAACTTGCTTGGCTTCCAGCAAAAACACTTTTTCCCGGAAACGCCTGGACGTGATTTTGAAGAGACAAGGCTCTTGAAGCCGTTGGCAGGAAATCGCGATCACATCAATGTTTACCGTGGTCTGGATCACGGGATTCGCGGCGGGCACTTCGCTGTGCACACGTTTTTATCGGGGGTGCTCCACCACGAATCCAAGCATCGTCGCGACGGCAATGTGACCATTGATCAATTTCTCGCGGATGAAATTGGCAAGCAAACTCGGTTTGCGTCGTTGACAGTGGGATCAGAAGGCGGCATTCATGGCGGTTGTCAAATGTCGTGGACCAAATCTGGCGTCCGCGTGCCACCGATCACTGGACCCGCGGAGTTGTTTGACCGTCTGTTCATGACGGAGTCGAAGCAACGGCGATCTCAGATGGTCAATGAGAACGCTTTGCAAGCGTCGATTTTGGACTCCATCACCGAAGAAGCAGGGGCGCTTTCGAAGCGTGTCAATCAAGAGGACCGCTCGAAGCTCGACGAGTACTTCAGCTCGATTCGCGAAGTCGAAAAACAACTGGAAGTCCGCCGACGTTGGGCGGATCAGCCGAAACCGGAAGCTCCGTTTGAGAAGCCAGCGGACACCAACACGGTGGACGATCTCCCGATGTTGTATGAGCTGATCTCGCTCGCGTTGCAAACAGACTCGACACGGATCGCGACCCTGGAAATCGGTGGGAGTTTCTTGCCGCAAAATCTGGGAATTGACAAGTCCTATCACAGCCTTTCGCATCACGGCAACGACGAGGAAACGGTTGCACATCTGCTCACGCTGGAAACTTACCAACTGGAACAGTTTGGAAAGTTTCTGACGCGTCTGGCGGGGATTCAGGACGGCGAGCAGACGTTGCTCGACTCAACCGCGGTGCTCTTCGGAAGTGGCATGGGCAACGGCAGTTCTCACACAAACTCGGATTTGCCGATCGTCTTGGCCGGTGGCGGTTACGGTCGCGGTGAGTTCAAGAAAGTCGGATCGGGCAACCGGAATAAAGTCCCTCTGTGCAATCTGTATGTCGACATTGCGCAGAAGATGGGGGTCCAAACGGATTCGTTCGGCACCAGCACCGGGACCTTCTCGTAAGCGTGATCATGAAGCCTCCGATCCATTCGTTCCGATCCCTCTCGCTTTCCGCGACTTGGATCCTGTTTTCTGTTTCATACACGCCGGTCTCCTTCGCTGTCGAAACCGACGCGGAGACGGGCGTCGACAATCCATCGATCGTCGCGGACTTTCTGGGGAAGCACTGTCTGGAGTGTCATGACAACGCTTCGGCTGAGGGAGAACGTGAATTCGAGTCGTTCAAGCTGCCGATCTCGTCGGAGCAGCAACTGATCACGACGGATGAGATCATCGATCAGGTGACACTGAAATTGATGCCGCCGGAGGAATCGGAGCAGCCAACGGATGAGGAACGCTTGGCACTGCTTCATCAGTTGCGAGCAAGCGTTGACCAGGCACGCGAGTTGTTCCGAGGTTCCACGGGGCGGACCGTGATGCGTCGGCTTTCGAATCGCGAATACGAAGTCACTTTGGCGACTTTGTTTGGTCGTCGCGTTGACACGCTGGGGCTGACCGCGGACTTCCCCAAAGAAAACACAAGCCACCATCTCGACACCATCGGCGAATCCCTGGTGACGTCGGGTTTTTTGCTGGACCAGTACTTCCAGGCGGCCTCGCGATTGGTGGAAACGCGGCTCGGCAAGCCGGTGATGGAGCCAGAATCATGGCACTTCACCGACAACTTTCAGCAGTACGAAGAGCTGACGGGCGCTCACCGAGCGGTCTTCAAGTTCCAGTACCTGTGCCTGTACGAGCAACCCAACACGGACACGCGACAAGGTGGCTACGGGCACATCGAAGACTTCCTCGAAGGTGTCCCTGTGTCAGGGTATTACGACATTGAAGTGAATGCCCAGGCGATGCATCGCGACACGCATTACGATGCAAAAATCTACCGCATCGATCTTTCGGAACCCTTTCAGATCGCGGTGGTTCCTGGGGATGCCACCAAGGGGCACATTCATTACCCACAAGCGATCGAGCCGATTCTAGCCAGTGCCGTTGTTCCGGATGAGCAACCGGAGTGGTTGTCGTTTCGGGTCTGGCTCGAGGCCGGGCAAACACCTCGATTCATTTTCCCCAATGGCCCGTATGAGTCACGGGCCTCGGTGATCGAAACCAACCGGCGTTACAAGGACGAGTTCAAGAATCCCAAAGAAGGTGTCAGCCGCACCACGCTGCTTCGCGAGGGGAAGTTGCCGCACATTCGGATCGGCGAGATCAAAGTCCGAGGGCCGGTGGAAGAACCCAACGGCAGCGAGGAAGAGCGTGCCGTTTTTGGAAGCAAGGGATTTCAAGAAGATCATGCACTGGATCAATTGTTCGCGTTCGGGCAACGAGCCTACCGTCGCACGCTGGAGCAGTCCGATCGTGATCGGATCGAGGCGATGTACACCCAGCGATTGTCAGAGGAGGCGACCCCGCGACAGGCCGCACTCGACACGCTGAAGATGATCTTGTGCTCGCCATCGTTCCTCTACCTCAGTGAGATCACACCGGAGGAGGAAACGCTGTTGCGTCCCTTCGACTTGGCATCGCGTCTCTCCTATGCACTGTGGGCCGCACCACCGGACGAAGAACTGTTTGAAGAGGCCAAATCGGGCAGGCTGACCGAACCAGCTGTTTTGAAGAAGCAAGTTCAGCGAATGCTTCGATCAGAACGCTCCAACGAGTTCGTGAATGGTTTTCTCGATAGTTGGTTGAACTTGCGCGACATTGGGAATCTGCCGCCGCCACGAAAGTCTGTCCCAGACTACTACGCCGAGAACCTGCCCGAGTCGATGAAGCAAGAGGCGCGTCTGTTCTTCCGGCATCTCCTGGATGAAAACGGGCCAGTGACGGATTTGTTGGATGCGGACTACTCCTTCGTGGACAAGAAGCTAGCCAAGCTCTACGGGTTGCCAGAGAAAGAAACGTTGCGGTTGGCCGATGGATTTCAACGTGTCAGCCTGGCGGAGAACCGCCAGCGTGGCGGTGTGTTGGGAATGGCCGGAGTGCTGACCGTCAGTGCCAATGGTGTCGACACCTCGCCCGTGACTCGCGGTGTCTGGGTGCTCGAAAATATCCTTGGAACGCCGCCGCCTCCACCACCGGACGAGGTGCCGACCATCGATGCCAATGTGAGCGGGTCGACGACGATCCGAGAACGCTTGTCAAAACACAGCGAAGACAAAGCCTGTGCGGTTTGCCATCGCAACATTGATCCACTGGGCTATGCCTTGGAAACTTTCGACCCAATTGGTCGCTGGCGAAGCAAGTATCCCAAGGCCAAAGGGAAAGGCATTGCGGCAAAAATTGATGCGACCGGCAAATTCCCTTCTGGTGAAGAGTTCAGCAATTTTGCTGACTTCAAACAGAAGCTGCTGGAAAGCCGACAGGAGCAATTCACTCGCAGCTTGATCGAGAAGCTGCTCGCATACTCGACGGGGCGTCACATGGACCGCGCCGACCAATACGAGATCGATGACATTTGGGAACATGTCCAAGCGGACGGCGGCGGACTGCAAACGATGCTGACCGAGGTTCTGACCAGCAAACTGTTTCGATCCCGCTAAGGCGCCCGTTGATTCCTTGGTCTGATGTAGAATTGGAGGTGGCTGGTGGCGTTTGTCTTCCGTGCCAACGTCACGATTCTGTTGTCCGGGAATCAAGACTTCAATGTCCCTCCATGCCTGAAGGCCTGTCCAAATGAAATCACTGTTTTTGGCCAACTCGTTTGTCTTCGGCCTGGCCATGGTGCTCTGTCCACAGGGACGTGCGGAGGAAGTGGCCTCGGCCGACCTGCCCCTTTCCGAAACGCCCCTTCCGGAGGTGATTGCGATTGCGAAAGAGGCCTACATTTATGGCTACCCGTTGGTGGACAGCTATCGCATCCAGCACGCCTACTTCGTCAATCAAAACAGCCCTTCGTTCAAGGCACCCTGGAATCAGCTGACCAACATTCCCAATGTTTACACGCCGGCCGACACCGCGATTCAGACGCCGAACTCGGACACACCGTATTCCTGGGCGGGTTTGGATTTGAGGGCCGAGCCGATCGTGATCTCCGTGCCCAAAATTGAAAAGAATCGCTACTACAGCATTCAGTTCATTGACGCGTACACGTTCAACTTCGCCTACGCCGGCAGTCGCACCACCGGCAACGACGCCGGATCGATTCTTGTCGCAGGGCCAGGCTGGGAAGGGGAAAAGCCCGAAGGGATCGAAGATGTGATCCGCTCGGAAACCGATTTCATTCTGGCGGCCTTTCGCACTCAGTTGTTCGATCCGGCCGACATCGAAAACGTCAAGGAAATTCAGTCGCAGTACAAAGTTCAGCCGCTGTCGAAGTTTCTTGGCAAGGCTGCTGCTCCCGCCGCGCCAATGGTTCCGTGGATCAAACCGTTGACGACAGAAGAGCAAAAGACATCGTTGGAGTTCTTCAATGTTCTGAACTTTGTGCTGGGGTATTGCCCGGTCGATCCTTCGGAAGTGGATCTTCGTCAACGCTTTGCCAAGATCGGAATCAAGGGCGGAAAGACGTTCGACCCCGATAAGCTGACACCTGAAATGAAGGCTGCCTTCGAACAGGGACGAGCCCAAGCGTGGAAGGCCTATGCTCAGGACGCTCGAAAGTTGCAGGATGGGGTGATCACGTCAGGCGATGTTTTCGGCACTCGTGAATACTTGAATGGCAATTACCTGCGGCGTTGGTTGGCGACGATCGGCATCTATGGCAACTCGAAGCAGGAAGCGATGTACCCGGTCTATCAAGTGGATTCCAGCGGCGATCCGTTGACCGGCGCCCACCGCTACACCCTGACGTTTCAACCTGGTCAGTATCCTCCTGTGAAGGCATTCTGGTCGTTGACCATGTACAAGCTGCCATCCAGTTTGCTGGTGGCCAACCCAATCCATCGCTACCTGATCAACTCGCCGATGTTGCCGCAGTTGAAAAAGAACGCTGACGGCGGAGTCACGATCTACGTTCAGAAGGAATCGCCCGGCAAAGATCGTGAATCGAACTGGCTGCCCGCTCCCGATGGACCTTTTTCGATGTACATGCGACTGTATTGGCCCAGCGAAGCGGCGTTGGATGGATCTTGGAAAGCACCCAAGTTGGACAAGGTGAAGTGACCGAGTCAACGAATCTGTGGGCCGCAATCCCAAGCCAACCGACCTCTGACAGCCGCACACTGGACAAAAGCAAGATGAAGACCACTCACCAACGATTCGCCCTCTTCCTGATCGTGGGCTTTGTTACCGCACTGACGTTGCCTGCCTGCGATCAACCGGTTGACCCGATCACCGAGGCCGTCAGTGCCGATGGGCAAGCAGGGATCAACATGCCGAGCTTCGAAGAAACCAGAGCGATCGCCGAAGAGGGCTTCATCGACGGCCTGCCGCTGGTGATGAACTATGCGGTCATGAACGAGTTTTGTGTGGACAAGGAATCCGGGCAGTACAAAGCCCCCTTCAACCAGATACACAACGAAGCACGCGTGTTCACCTACAAGGACACCGCGGTGGTCACGGCAAACAGTGATACGCCCTACTCGAGTTTGTGGTTGGACCTGCGCGCCGAACCGATGGTGATCTCGGTGCCGGCGGTCGAGAAGGAACGTTACTATTCGGTTCAGTTGGTGGACGGCAACACTTTCGTCTATGGCTACATCGGCACTCGCGCAACGGGCGTCGAGCCGGGCGACTATCTAGCGGTGGGCCCCGATTGGAATGGGGAGACACCGCCGGGGATCAAGAAGGTGTTCCGGTCCAGCACCCCGTTTGGTCTGACCATTTTCCGCACCCAACTGTTCAACCCCGACGACATGCCGAACGTGGTGAAGGTGCAGTCGGGCTACAAAGCCCAGCCGCTTTCCGCCTTTCTCGGTCAACCCGCACCACCGGCCGCGGAGAAGATCGACTTCGTTCCGGCCAATACGAAGGGGATCAAAGACAACTTTTACGAATATCTCGACGCCGCACTGCAGTTCGTGCCGGAGACGCCGGAGAACAGGTCTGTCCGGGCAAAGCTTGCCACCATCGGCATCGGACCTGGGAAAACCTTCGACTTCAAAGACCTTTCACTGGAACACAAAGCAGAAGTGCTGTTGGGCATGAAGGCCGGTTCTGACAAGGTGGACGCCTTTGCTGCCGACGGGGGCAAGGACCAGAACGGATGGCAAGTCGGAGGACTCGCGGGCGGAGACGAAGCGTTCTTTGGGGGCAACACTTTAAAACTCGCGGCGACAGCAAAGGCGGGGATCTACGCCAACGTGCCGGCCGAAGCCATGTACCCCGCGACCCGCAAAGATACCCATGGCGATGCGATCGAAACCAGCAAACACAACTACACGCTGACTTTCCCCGCCGGACAACTCCCGCCAGTCAACTCGTTCTGGTCGGTCACGATGTACGATGGCAAGAGCCAGTTGCTGATCAAGAATCCGATCGATCGATACTTGATCAACGCGCCGATGCTTCCCGACCTGAAAAAGAATGCTGACGGATCGCTGACGCTGTACATTCAGAAGGACAGTCCGGGGGCTGAGAAGGAGAGCAATTGGCTCCCGGCGCCGGACGGCACAGCCTACTTGGTGATGCGTCTCTACTGGCCCAAAACCGAGGCACCCTCCATTTTGCCGCCGGGCGAAGGCTCTTGGTCGCCGCCGGGGATCGCGAAAGCCAACTGAGGATGAGAGACCTTGGAGTTTTGCGGCCTCGTCCCGCGGTCTGCAAGCGTCGGGCGGTGAGATCGTTCGCTGATGCACGAAGGTGTTCGCAGGACACGGGGGAGCCGGCGCGGTGGTGATTCACTGACCGACCACGTGAGTCCCAGCTCCACGATTCGAAACATGCGACAGTGGGGATGCCAGAGTTTGAGCTGTCGATCGAGTTTCGCAGTCATTGGCTAGTGGTTTGGAATCTGCCATCCGCTTCGGGTTTCGGGGTATTTGAGTTTCCGCCACGAATTGCGTTCAACAGCCCGCATCCGAGACCGGTTAGGATCAGCAACAGGCGGAAACCATTGATTCGATCATCTCTCAAGGAAAAATCAGATGCGTTTGCGAAAGTTCCTGGCCATCGGCTTGTTGACTGCACCGTTGAGCCTCGGGTTTGTCTTCCCGACAATGTCGTCCGGGCAAGACTCGACCGACGCTCCCGACAAAATCTCCAAAGATGTTGCCGAACTGGAGCCCGAGGTCCTCTCGGTGCCTGAGCAAATCCTTCAGTTGGTGAAGGAGGGGAAGCCGGCAGAGGCGGCCAAGGTTCTGGAGACCGCGATGGAATCGGATGCTGTCGCGGAGAATCTGAAACCATTGCATCAAACGATTGCGACGGGCTTTGTTCGGGCACGCCAATACGACAAGGCGATGGCGCAGTTTGGGGCCGCGGTTGAATTCGAACTGGAGCGGACGGATTCGCCTTCCTCCGCGATGCAGCTTTCCAATTTGATCCGGCAAGTCAATGTCTATGGTCTGCCTGCCGCACAACCCGAATTGGTTGCTCAGTGGTCCGACAAAGCCATTGCAAAGGTGCAGGCGTTGGAGGCAGAGCATCCGATCGAAATCCAAACGCCTCTCTCTCGCCTGATCCAAGTTCGTGTCTCCATGTTAGCGCGGGAGGATGAAGAAGCCGCCCGGAAGATGCTGGCAAAACAGGTTGCGAAGTTGGAAGAAATCAACGCGACCGAGGATCGATCGGAGAAGATCTCGGTTGAGTTGATCAATCTGCTGACCACCCAAGCTCGTTTGTTCGAGGATGAGGATGGGCAGGAGCGTGTCGCATCTGCTTTCGCAGAAGCCTTGGACGCCTATCCAGAATCCTCCGTTTTGATGGGGCAGTACGCGAGCAACGAATACTCGGTGATCAGCGGACTCGCTCGGGTCAGTCCCGATGAGGCGATCGAACGCATGGAAGCTGCGGTTGCGAAGTTGACGCCCTACGAAGAAAACCGCAGCGTCGAGTTGACACTACGCCGAATCAAGTCGTTGGAAAGTCGGATCGAGTCGACCCGAAAGCAACTGGAAATGATTGGCCAACCTGCTCCGCCACTGGACATTGACGGATGGGCCAACGCTGATGGAATCGAAGTGGAGGACTTGGATGGCAAAGTTGTCCTGTATGACTTTTGGGCGATCTGGTGTGGTCCTTGCATCGCGACCTTCCCTCACTTGCGAGAATTCCGCGAAGAGTTCGGCGATCAAGGTTTTGAAGTCGTTGGGATCACCCGGTATTACGGCTACACGTGGGATGAAGAAAGCGGCAAGGCGGTGAACGGATCCGAGGATCCAACGCCGGAAGAGGAACGCGAGGCAATCGCGAAATTCTTGCAATCCAAGGACATGGAACACCCCACCATCGTCACCCCCAAGGAAACCGAGATGCAATCCAACTTCGGCGTGACGGGTATCCCGCATGCGGTGCTGGTTGATCGCGAAGGCAAGGTGCAGATGATCAAGGTTGGCAGTGGGCAAGCCAATGCGGACGCACTGCACGCCAAGATCAAAGAGTTGGTGGGGGATGCGTCCTGAGCCGAAAGCATGATGGCTGATGGATCGACTGAACCGCTGCAATTGCAATGGATTGCAATGCAGCCTTCGTCCGTGCGGACAATCGCAGCACGCTGTGTGTGGATCAGCGAGCTGGCGGTTCGCTGGATTGAACACTGGGCTGGTCGGGTAGCGTTCGCTCCAAGCGATAGCCCAAGGCAACAAGCACCACGCAAATCAGCGGGGGCTTTGACCACCAGAATTTCGAGCTCATCGAGCGACAGTCGATTCTGGTTGTGAATCGTTCAAATCGTCGAGCAGATTCAGCAACGTTTCCCGGATTTGGGGTTCGGCATCGACCGCGAGGTAACTCGACTTCGCTCGCCAAGTTTCGTATCCGCCCAAGGCGTGCTGCTCGGGTGTGGGCAGGTAACCGTTGTAGCCGTTGGCGAGTTCGATTGTGAACGTGGGTTGGAAGGGGCTGGAACGTTTGATTGTCAGTCCGGTTTCCACGAACGTTTCGCAGGGGCTGCTGACGATGGCGAGCCCGCCGATTCGAATCGCTTGCAGTTTCATCTTCATGGTCGGCGGGTACTCAGCCAGATCCAGTGTTTCGCCGGCGTAGATCAATTTTCGGTCATTTTTGGGGCCAGGACCGGCATCGGCGAGCAGTTGCTTGGCTCGGTCAATCTCATCGGCATTGGGACGTCGAACGCCCACTTCGATCTCGGTTTCTCGCATCGTTAGCGGCACCCAATCTTCGAATTGGATTCGCTGGTAGGCGACCAGTGCGGAAGCGGCCACATCGTTGGCGACCAAGCGGATTTGTTCGAATGGCGGTTGGTGGTCTCGACCTTCGAAAAAGTTGATGTTGTTGATGTTGCCACTGGTTCCGTTGGTCATCGCAGCAACGAAGGGCGGTTCACTTTCAGTTGCGTCAATCATCTTCGTGAACTGGCGTGCGAACTCACCGAAGTAATCAGCGGATAGTGATTCGGGAGGAACACCGCCGACATAGTGCAGCGAGTAATTCGCCCACATTCCAATTGGCCGGCCGTCGAGGGCTTGGACAGCGAGCACAGGGATTTCAGGGTCGACTGGACCTGCTGGTTGCAACAGTGTGGGACTGTTCGCACTCGGGTTCACACGCACACGGTCCGTCCCCAAATCGAACGGGTCATTGATTTCGACGCCTGGACGTAGAAACCAACGGCGATTGAAGACTTGGCTGGGATTGTTTCCGATCGCCCAGCCGATTCGTGCCGGTTCCAATTGCGAATGGGCTTGGGTGATTCCTGCGGCGATTCGTTTGGCGAGAAACGGGAGGTAGTCATCCTCGACCAAACTTTGAAAGGTCGGTGCAACTGAGACCGCCGTGTGCGTGTGGGTTGCGGAACAGAGCATGTGATCGGTTGCGATGCCGGTGGCTTCGGATGCCATCTGTTTGGCGGAGTCGTAGATCTCACGCGGAATCATGCAGCTGTCGCAGGTGACCAACGCGATGCTTGTCTGACCATCGTTCAGCACCAAGCATCGCGCGTGCAGCGGGTCGTGTGCTTGCTTGGCCACGCGGTGGGTCATGCTGCCTGAGGAGCTGACAGGGAATGTTTCCGGCGTGATGTCGATCGCGACCGCACCGGCGCGGAACACTTTGTCCGTGTCCGCTGCCATCGCAAAGGCTGGCACACCGATGGAAAATGCAAACCACGCAAAGGTCATCGTCCCGAACTTCACAAATGATCGGTTGATCAGAAGTTTGCTTTCGGAACGGAGTCGAATCGAGTGTGTCATCCGTTGCATCATCGTGCCTTTCAATCTTGGAGTCGCAATTTGCTAGTGGCGTTGAGCAACCACATGATAGGCCGAACGAGGTTGGTCCGCTCGTCGATGCACAGGTCAACGTTCACGAGTTCGGTGGCGATTTTGGCCAAGGTGATTTGGGTTTGGGTTCGGCCGGTTCCGGCGTGGCGGGTTCGCTCGTGTTGGACTCGCTCTTCGTCGGCTCGCTCGTGGTGGGCTCAGCAGGTGGCGGAGACTTCTCGGTGGCTGGTCGGTCGCTCGCGTAAGGCTTGGGGCCTTGGTATTGGTAGTACGTGCATTCGATGCGGCCGTTGTAAAGTTTTCGCCGGCGATTCGCCGAGCGGCCCATCGCCCGTTCGAAATTCGGGTACGCGGTCAAGATATAGCGTGACCACGTGGGCAGCTTCTCAAAGACTTGGGGCAATGATTCGTACAACTCGTCGAGTTCCCAATCCTCAGGTCCTTCGCTGTCTTGGTCGTCATGATCGGCGGCATCGAAACGCGACGAATGGCCGGGTCCGATGCGTTGGCCGTAGGGCGGGTTGGTGATCAGGCAGCCGAAGCGTTTGCTGCTGCTGATTTCGTGAACCGGCATGGCTTGGAAATGAATGTCATCTTGAACACCGGCGCGAATTGCGTTGTCTCGGGCGGCGGTCAGGACGCGGCCATCGATGTCGCTGCCCAAAAGCTTTTCTTCCAGCGGCGGCAGGCTTTGATTGGCCGCCGTGGCACGGGTGTCGGACCAGAGTTCGGCCGAGAAATTGGGCCAGGCTTGGCACGCAAATTCTCGCTCGAGCCCCGGGGCCAGATTGCGACCGATTCGGGCTGCTTCAATTGGGATTGTGCCGCTGCCACAGAATGGGTCGATCAGAGGACGACCGGATCTCCAGTAGCTCAGCAAGACCATGGCGGACGCCAAGGTTTCTTTCAGAGGGGCCGACGAAATGTGAGTTCGGTATCCCCGGCGATGCAGGCTGCGGCCGGTCGTGTCGATCGTCAATGTGGCGACGTCTTTCACGATTGCCACGTCGACTTTGTAGAGCGGTCCGGTTTCGGGCAATTCACTGGTTCGGTGGTCTCGCATCATCGCGTCGACGATGGCTTTCTTGACGCTCCTCTGGCAGGCAGGAACGCTGGTCAGCGTCGACTTGATGGAGCGGCCGGTGACGGGAAACGCAGCGTCGGCGGGGAGCAGCTTTCCCCAGTTGATCTGACGGGTTGTTTCGAACAAAGCATCAAAATCAGCGGCGGGGAACTCAGCGACGCGGATCAGAATCCGGTCGGCCGTCCGGAGCCACAGATTGGCTTGGCAAACCATCTCGGGTGTGCCCCGGAACGAAACGCGTCCGGAATCACTGATGGTGGCCTCGATGCCCAGGCCTTTCAGTTCCCGTTTGACGATTGCTTCCAGACCAAACGCACAGGGGACAATCAGGTCAAATGACTGTGGAGCGGCTGGGGGGGGCGGAGCGATCGATTCGCTTTGTTTATTTTCCATCAGTGGTCAGACGTGGACGAAGTGGGGTTCAGGGGTGTCGATGTCGTCAAATTTGACACGAGTTTTGACTGCGTGGACGAGGGACACCATAGTCGATTGGTCTTCCATTTGGACGCACGGTTGTCTGGGAATCGCTCTGATTCGGGGTGGTTATCAGGTTTCAACAGGCTTGTTGGTTGCTTGATCTCAGCCGGAAACTTTGTCTGACCCTCGCGATGCGTCCGTTCACCTCTGAAGCGGCCAGGGACGGCGGCGAATCGTTCTTCCCATTCACCTTCGATACGATATGCTGCGGGGCGATCGGAGACACGGCTGCAGCCGATCGAGTGCAACCACGAGCCGCGAAATTACCCCAGGTATCAGAATGACGACTGAGGCGGCAACCCTTCCAACCGAGCCGGACCAGAACGACTCCGCGGCTGATTGGCAGACACCAACCGAGCCTATGAGTCTTGGCTCGGAAACTTCACCTGCCCAGACAGGTTCCTACAGCGATCCAACCAAACGCTCGATTCGTTGGGATTACACGATCTTTTTCGTGACCCTGCATTTGCTGACGTTGTTGGTTCTGCTTCCCTATTTCTTTTCCTGGGCCGGCGTCGTCGCGTTTGTTGTGGGGGTGGTTGTCTTCGGGCAATTGGCGATTCCAATCGGTTACCACCGCATGCTTTCGCATCGCAGCTTTCGATCACCCAAATGGTTTGAGCGAACGCTGGTGACATTGGCCATGTGCACGGCTCAAGAGACACCCGCACACTGGGTCGCCTGGCATCGGATGCACCATAGCCATTCGGATCACGCGGAAGATCCGCACTCGCCGCGAATCAGTTTTGTGTGGGCCCACGTGCGATGGTTGGTTCACGAGAGCCGGACACGCATGGCGACTTTTTCGATGTACGAAAAGTATGCCCGCGATATTCTGTCGGACCCTTATTACCGATGGATTGAAAAACTGCCCAGCCCGGCGGGAATGTTCTATCTCGCTCATGCGTTTGTGTACGCATTGTTGGCCCTTGGGATCTCAATGCTCGTTTACGGCAACAACGCCGAGGCCTATCAAATGGCGGCCAGCGTTTTTGTTTGGGGAGTGATCGCACGAACCGTTTGGGTTTGGCACATCACTTGGTCGGTCAATTCGTTCACGCATGTGTTTGGATACCGCAACTATCAAACGACCGACGACAGCCGCAACAACTGGTTTGTCAGCTTGCTGACCGCCGGTGAAGGTTGGCACAACAATCATCACGCGGATCCGGCCAGCGCGTCGGTTCAACATCGCTGGTGGGAGATCGACCCCAACTACTACGTGATCCGGTTGTTTGGCATGCTCGGCTTAGCGTCCCACATCATTCGGCCGCGTCACGTGCGCAAGAGCGGAGCGGAAAGCTAAGCAGTTCGGCAGGAGTCCTTCGGCATTGAATCCGTTTT
The DNA here is from genome assembly GCF_028768465.1 of Rhodopirellula sp. P2. Lineage (GTDB taxonomy): Bacteria > Planctomycetota > Planctomycetia > Pirellulales > Pirellulaceae > Rhodopirellula. The sequence continues at coordinate 6,839,872 of NZ_CP118225.1, read as the reverse complement.
GGGAAGCGTCGTTGGTTTTGGTTCTGCCCCACGCCCCAACGGTTCCCTCGGTGATGCCGGATCATGCCGGATCATGCCTGCCGATTTGCTCAAGCAACTCTCTCGTTCAGTGCGAATGCGATTCGTAGTGCTGGCGTAGGATGTCTTTTCCGTAGTCGTTGCCGTTCGGTGTTCGGATGACGGTGTGAATGTGATCCCGCGTCGGTTCGGACGTTCGAAACGGAGCGACGCGGCGTTGGTGGTCGAACTCGATCAAGACCACCGGGCTGTGGACGCGATAGTAGTACACGCTTTGGTCGGTCGTTCCGCCGATCCAGGCAAAGTAGGTTTCGTCGAGGTGCTGCTTCACCTCGGACATGCGGACCTTTGCGTGTCCTTCTCGCATGTTGCCGACGTACTCTTCGATCAATTGCAGCAACGCTTGCTGTTGGGTGTCATCGAGTTTGGCCCCAACGATTCCCGCGTGGTCCAGTTTGACATTGTCCTTGTAGGCTTCCGTCAGATTGTTGTTGCCGTCCTTGCGATTCATGATGATCGCTTCGGAACGCTGCTCATCGTTCAGCATTTGGATCAGACTCAAGCCCTTGTCTTGCTCGTCCTGCATCACGATCGTTCCCGCGAATTTGCCTTGCTTGGCCTCGACGGGTTCGGAACCCATGAAGACCGGACTCATCACGACTTGGTCGCCTAAGACGAAGTAATTGATGACGACGTGATGCCCATCGAGTTGCCATCCCCAGGGTTCCGTTTCGGATGGTTTCCCCATGACGGTGATCCAGTAAAGCCACTCGTTGTATTCTTGGGGCTTCTTCGCCAGCTCACCGAGCGTTCCGTTCAGCTTCATGATGTCTTGGGTTTTCTTCAGCCCTTTGGCGCTGAGGCTTTGCTGAAGCATTTCGAAGGCCAGCGTTCGTTGTGCCTGCGTCATTTCGTCGAAGCCCACACCCTGGCGTTTGGGGCTGTGTCGGTTGTCCCACTTTCTCCATTCCGTGTCGTCGACGGGGAAGACCGTTCGTTCCCGTTGTTGGTCGGTCAATCCGGCCAGGAAAGCGTCGGCTGCGACACGCACGGGTTCCGTTGTGACACCGGTGGACTCGATGGAGAACAGCCCTTTCTGCAAGCCGTCCGAGGTCGTGATACCAACAAAAGGTTCGTCGACCGTGGGAGCAGCCCGTCGCCCGCCTGGGCGTTGAGCGTGGAGGCTCGAAAGGACGGTTGAGCAGAAAATAAATGCGGTGGCGACTGCGATCCAACGGGGGAAATGTGACGGTCGATTCATGTTTCTCAATTGCGATCGAGGATTCAAGGTGACTGTGTCTTCTGGATTTTACACCCAACGTGCACATTGGAGTGCCAAACACTTTGTAACAATGCGACGGAGCCGGTCCCTGAAGGCTCTACGCCGGATCGGACTGACGATTCAGTGGGGTGAAGTCAGAGTCGAACAGTTGTCCCCAACGGTTCCGTCGGGCCGCGCTCAACGGCCAAGCGTCGTTGCAACCAAATTCACTGGCAAGCGTTCGCGTCAGGTTGCTCGACGACAACGAACCGATCACGCAAACATTTGAGGACAAATGTTCTACTCTGCCCCATGCCCTCTCCGGCGAAACTTTGTTTCGGGAGAGCTGGGGACGGTGATCGATGAAGTGAAAGTTCAGGCCAACTCACACGGTGGTCTCAGCGACTTGTTGAGCAACGCTCTCCATTGATATGGACCTGTTTCACTTTCAAGGTTTTGCTCAGCAAGACGATGTCGGCTTGTTTGCCGGCGGTGAGGCTGCCGACTTGTTGGTCGATGCCGGTTCGCTCGGCGGGAGTCAGGGTGGCCATGCGAACGGCGTCTTGCAGAGGAACGTTTCCGAGCTTGTGCATCGTGCGAACCATGTGGTCCATCCCCATCACGGAACTGGCCAGGGAACCGGGCGACGCCCAGCCAACTTGGCCGTCGCTGGTGAACCAAGATCCGTCCGCTTCCGGGCCAAATCGATATTTCCCTGGCGGCATGTCGAGGGCTCGGTTGCAGTCGGTGACCAAACACAATCGCTCGCTGCCTTTCATCCGCCAGGCAAAGCTCAGGAGTTCCGGTGCCAGGTGCATGCCATCGGCGATGACCTCGGTGCTCATTTCGGGGTTGGACAACACGTACTCCAGCATGCTGCCTTGCATTGGGGCCCCGAGTCGTTTGCGTACCGAAGACACGTTGCTCATCGCGCACCAGAAATGGTCGACGTGTCGCATCCCATTTTTGAATCCAGCGTCCATCTCGTTCCAACTGGAATTGGAATGACCGCAGGTCACCAAGCAGCCCCGTTCGGTCGCGTGTCGATAAAACGCCGCCGCTCCCGGCAGTTCCGCCGCGCAGGTTGCAACCCCGACCATACCGGTGTCAAAGTAGCGGCGGTATTCGGCGGCTCTGGGAGCCCGGCAAACAGACTCGTCGTGACAGCCGGTCTTGCCTTTGGCGAAGTACGGGCCATACAGATGGACGCCGCCGATCTTGCAGCCGGAGCCGATGTCCCAGGCGTCACGGACTTCGCCGCAGGCCGCCAGCATCGCGTGGATTTGAGCGTCTGTTCCGGTGCTGGTGGTTGGAAACAGAGTCGTTGTTCCGTGGCGAGCATGGGATTGGCAAACGGTGTGGACCGCTTCTCGAGTGCCGTCCATCACGTCGGCACCGCCTCCACCATGAATGTGAATGTCGACAAAGCCCGGGCAAATGTAGCCACCCTTCGCATCGATGATCTTCGCCGAGGCGGGGACACGCGAACGAGCGGTTCCGACGTACGTGATTCGCTCATCTCGACAGAGGACGACCGCATTGGGAAGCAACCGGTCAGGCAAAACCGCGGTGCCGTTGAGAAAGCAGAGTTGGGGCACAAGATTCAGTGGGGCTGGAGGACGGTCAGGGTGTCGCGAAAATTATACCGTTGACGAGATGCGCTCGACGTGCCCATTTGCGCTATCATGTTGGAATGCCCCCTTCTTTTGTTTGCTCCGGCCGAGACATCGCATGCGATCCCTGATGCACCGCAGTGTTCCCTTTCTCGTTGTGATGCTGGTTGCTTTGGACGCGGCAACCGGCAAGCGTGTTTGGCAGAACACGTCAGTCCATGTCGATTGCGAATGGTTGCGGGTTCATCCGTGACAATCAAGAAGTGCTGTGCATCAAGCTTCGATCGTGGCGGGGAGATCTTGACGCACTTGATTGCCATCGGCGGGGTCTCAGCCATTAGAATGTGGGAAATGTTGCTGAGCAGGAGATGCGTTCCAGGATGCTGTCTTCGCTGGCAAATCCCTCCGGCTACGCTCTCTCTCCCACCAAAATCATGACCGATCGACGCAGCTTTCTGTCCACCACGCTGGCCGCTGGGGCGGCTCTTGCAACTCCCGCTTTCGTTTCCTCTCAGGCACTCGGGGCTGGCGATTCTGTCGCAGCGTCGGAACGGATCACGCTGGGGGTGATTGGGATCGGCCCTCGGTGCACCTACGATCTGAAAGCGATTTTGAAGCTCAAGGATGTGCAATGTGTCGCCATCGCTGACGTGCAACAGTCACGGCGTGATGCGGGAAAGAAGTTGGTGGACGACCATTACGGCAATCAAGACTGCACGCTCTATCATGATTTTCGAGAATTGCTGGCGCGGGATGATATCGATGCGGTCTTGATCGCAACCGGCGATCGTTGGCATGCTGCCGCATCGATTTTGGCCGCGGAGGCTGGCAAAGACGTCTACAGCGAAAAGCCGTGTGGGATCACCATTCGTGATTGCCAGTTGCTCGACGAGACCTTCCAGCGAACCGGCCGAATCTTTCAGGCGGGCACGCAGCGACGGAGTGTGCCGAACTTCATCCAAGCCGTTCAAGTGGCTCAGTCGGGAAAGCTCGGCGAGCTCAAAGAATTGCAGGCCACCGCTTACTTGCCAACGTTGGACAACACTTGGTTGCCTGCTCAACCGACACCGGACAACGCCGTTTGCAATTGGAACATGTGGTTGGGCCCCGCCCCGTGGCGTCCGTTCAACCAGAAGTACGTGGACGGTGGTTGGCGTGGTCAGTATGACTTTGATAGCGGAGCACGGTTGTTGGATTGGGGGGCTCACACGCTGGATCTTTGCCAATGGGCCGCAGGCGCCGATGACACAATGCCAGTGAAGTATGAGCCTTCGCAAACCGCGATCACTTGCACTTATGCCAACGGTGTTCGCTTGACGGTGGATTTCTTAGAAGAACCGTTTGGTGATCGCAGCCCGCGTTGGCTGACTCGGTTGGGGACTTGCCCGGTGCGGTTCATCGGTGACGATGGTTCCGTCGAAACGGGCGATGAAGGCGAGATCGTGGCCTCCTCACCTACCCTGCAAAAAGAACTGGCGAGCAATCAGCGTGTGCGTGGTTTGGACGTCACCGCCCATGCACGGAACTTCTTTGATTGCATCAAGAGTCGGGAACAAACCACCTGCAATTCAACCGTCATGCGTCGGTCGCACGTTGCCTGCCACGCCGCAGCGCTGTCTTGGATCTTGAACCGCACGCTTGCGATTGACCCTGCAACGGAGACGTTCGTGGATGACGACGAGGCCAACCGTCTGCGCAGTCGTGCCAAGCGAGACTGGACCTGAGTCATGACGTGTTCCCAGGCCTCTGCAGGGAACACATTGCTCTGACTGGAAACACACTGTCCTGCAGGCTCCGGCCTGCATTTCACGGGAAAGAGATCCGAGATAGAAGGCAAGTGCCGTGTTGCTTTAGGCAATCACGTCGTGGATGACGTGACCGAAATCTTTTTCCAGTCGTTGTCGACCGGGAACGACCAACTCGTGCGGGTTCAGTCCCAGTTGGTGCAAAATCGTGGCGTGGATGTCGGTCACATAGTGGCGGTCTTCAACGGCGTGAAATCCAATCTCATCGGTGGCCCCGTGCGTCATGCCACCCTTCACTCCACCGCCTGCCATCCAAACACTGAATCCGTAGGGGTGATGATCACGACCGTTGGATGATTGGGCACCAGGAGTTCGCCCGAACTCGGTCGCCCAGACGACCAGGGTTTCGTCCAGCAGCCCGCGTTGTTTCAGATCTTTCAGCAAGGCACCAATCGGTTGGTCGGTTTGCTTGCACAGTTTGGTGTGTCCGGCTTTCAGGCCTTTGTGGTTGTCCCACTGCCCTGCCCCGCCGTTGCTGCCGTGGTAAACCTGGACAAACCGAACGCCTTGTTCGACCAATCGGCGGGCCGTCAGCATCTGACGTCCGAAGACTTTGGTCTCGGGTTGGTCCAGCCCATACGCTCGCTGAGTCTGGGCGGTTTCATCTTCCAGTCGCACCACGTCGGGAACCGCGGTTTGCATTCGAAACGCCAATTCGTAGGAACGGACTCGGGCCCGCAGGGCTTCGTCGTTTGGGAATTGTTCCGATGAGATCTGATTCAGTTGACGCAGCAGTTCAAACTCGCCGGCTTGCTCTTCCTGGTACACGCCACCTGGTGGTGCCGCATAGGGCAGCGGGATGTCTGAATCAATGTCCAGCGGAATCCCGTCGAATTGCGGGCCCAAGTAGTTCGCACGATGGCATTCGCGGCCGCCGCAACAATCGGCGACAGGGGTTCCCATCACAACAAATTGAGGCAGGTTTTCGTTGAGTGAGCCCAGTCCATAGGTCGCCCAGGAACCGATGGTAGGAAAGAAACCGTCGACGCGATGGCGTCCGGTATGAAATTGCAGTTGAGCGCCGTGGTTGCTGTCTTCGGTCCACATTGACCGAATCACGCACAGGTCATCGGCACAGGTGCTGACGTGCGGGAACCAATCGCTGATTTCGATCCCGCTTTCGCCACGCGGTGCGTAGCCGACTTGCAGGGGATAGATTTCGTTGCGAATGAATCCGTTGTTGGGGTCAAACGCGACCACGCGTTCGTTGGCCAAGTAGGGGGACTCAAGGACTTTGGCGTAGGGGGTTTCCTTGATCGTTTTGCCGGCCAGTTTGTTCAGTTGCGGCTTCGGATCAAAGGTCTCCATGTGGCTGGCGCCGCCGATCATGAACAGCCAGATCACGCTCTTGGCTTTCGGGGCGATCTTCTTCAGTTCGCTTTCCGCGCTGGCGTCGCCGTGAGCGACCGAGTCACCCTGCAGCAGGCTGGACAGTGCAATGCTTCCAAATCCCAGCCCGAGATCTTGCAGAAAGCCACGGCGGTGCCGTTCGGAGAATGGATGGGGGCCTTTGTTTCCAAATTGCATGCTCATCGCACCGTTACAAAGTCGTTGTGGTTGAACAGAACGTGAACCAAGTTTTCACGTGCGCGAAGGTTCGCATCGGTCGCTGGCGGAACGGCGGTTTTCGCCTTCCCGGGAGAAGGAGAGAGTTTCTCCGGATCAGCCAGCAAGGTTGCTTGGTGGGTCAAGAACGACTCGCAGGCGGAGCGTTCACTGTCGGTTGGTTCGCGTCCCAGAATCGCGGCGTAGGCTTCCGCGACGAACGCGGGATCGTCGCTGGCTTCGGCACTGAGACGCGCCGCGGTCTGGCGAGATTGATCGACCGCCAGCGGACTGTTGGCGAGCGCCAGTGCTTGTTGCGGGACAATGCTTTCCGATCGTCGATAGCAATCCGTTGGGTTGGCCGCGTCGAAGATGACCAGCATTGGCATCTGTTTCTCATAGGCATGGCGGAAGTAAACGCTTCGTCGCAGCGTCGTTTCGCCTTTCTTGAAATCGATGTCCGGGCCGCCTCTGGATCGGTCCAGCGTCCCAGCAATCGAAAGCAGATTGTCGCGAACCAGTTCGGCCTCCAGACGGCGCGCGTTGGCGCGCCAAAGTTGCAAGTTGTCGGGATCGATCTCGGCGTTCTTCGCAAACGCGGTTTCCGAATCTTGCGACGCTGACGAGGCGAGTTGATAGGTGCGAGATTGAACAATCAGTCGATGGATGTGCTTCATGCTCCAGTTGTTTTCGACCAGTTCCACGGCCAACCAGTCCAGCAGTTCGTGGTGGAGGGGGTGTGGTGATCGGAGACCAAAGTCGTCGAGGTTTGGAACCAGCGGTTGCCCAAAGTAACGCGTCCAGATGTGGTTGATGGCAACACGAGCGGTCAGGGGGTTTTGGGGATTGGTGATCCAGTGTGCGAGTGCCGTTCGTCGTCCGCTGCTGGTCGTCGGGTAGCTCTTGCCCACCGGGGTGAACTTGCCGTCCTGGGCAACCAGCTGAACGGAGGCGTCGACCAACTTCTTCTCGAGTTCGGCCAGTTTCTTGTTGGCCGCATCGAGGGCAGACTTCTTTTTGGTCTCGTCTGTTTCCTTGGAGTCTTTGGCGGTCGCCACCGCGTTGCGTTGCTTCAGCACGTCGAGCAATGCTTGTTGAAAACGCAGCGTTCGTTCGGACTTGGCCGCTTGGACGGCGAGGTCTTTGGGGGACGTTTGATCGGCAGCCGATTCGTCATGGTTTGAATTCGTGCTGGCGAACTTGGCTTTGGTGGCGGCCCAACGTTGTCGAACGGACTTCAGGTTTGCTTCGGCGACGGTGAGTTGTTGGCGTTTGATGGAGTCTTGTTTGTCACCGGACGATTGCTGTGATTTCAGGGCCGACTGAAGTTTCTGTTCTGCAGCGGCCATTTCCTCGGCTTCGATGTAGTCCCGCAGAAAAGGATTGGACGCGAGCTCTGGCAACGCGACCGGTGCGATCGCGAAGGGGACCTCGACGATCTCCGGGACGGACGGGGCGATTGGATGATCTTTGTCTGGATTTTTTTCGTTGCCCTGGATGTACAAGTAGGTCGGAACGTTCAGGTCCGCGTCATAGACTCGTGGGAGACCGAGCTTCGCGGTGTCGGGTTCTCCCGGCAAACGTTCGGTGCGGACTTGGTGGGGTTGGAAGATCGCTCGAAACGCGTAGTACTCTTGCTGCGAGATGGGGTCGTATTTGTGGTCATGGCAACGAGCGCAGGCGATCGTCATTCCCAGGAATGCTTTGGCGGTGTGTTCGACAGTCGCGTCCAACCAAATGTCTCGATTGCTTTTGTGGAAGTTCCGAACCAGGAACCCGGTGGCACGCAACACGTCGAGGTCTTCCGGGGCGATTTCATCTCCGGCCACCATTTCATGGATCATTTGGTCGTAGCCTTTGTCCACGTTCAGCGATTCGATGATCCAATCTCGCCAATGCCAGATGTGTCGTTGACTGCCACGAAGTTCATTTTTGTAGCCATCCCAATCGCTGTATCGCCACACATCCATCCAGTGCCGTCCCCACTTTTCTCCATAGGCGGGATCGTCCAGCAATCGATCCACACGCGCTTGCCAAGCCTCGCTCGAAGAATCGGCTGCGAACTCAGTTTGGTCGGCTCGGGTCGGTGGCAATCCTGTCACGTCCAAGTGCAGGCGTCGCAAAGCAATCGCAGGATCCGCTGGTGGAACGGGAGCCAATCCGCTTTGTCGCCACTGGACAAACATCAATGCGTCGATGGGGTTCGCCGACCAAGGTTCAGGAACGTCGGTCGCGAGCTTGGGTTGAGTGGGAGCTTGGTAGGCCCAGTGCTGGGACGGCGATTCCATGATCACTTCGTCCGGCGGGCTGGGGGCGCCGAGTTCGATCCAGCGGGTCAGCTGTTCAAGCTGTTGAGCCGATAGCGGCGTGCCTTCGCCTGCGGGCGGCATTCGCTCGTCGGGATCCGAAGAGGTGACTCGTCGAATCAGTTCGCTTTCGGAAGGCTGTTTGAAATCCAGCAGGCCGTTGGGATCGTGATCCCCGCGGATCAGGGACCCAGCATCCAGCCTGAGTCCGCCCTCTTGTTGGAGGACGCCATGACAGGAACCGCATTTCTCTTGGAAAAGTGGTTTGATATCAGCGTCGTAATCCACGTCAGCTCGCAGGTGGGAGCTCATGAGAACGATCGCCAGGACGGCAAGGATGGGGCGCGACATAGGTGGGGCATCTGCTTCGCGGGAGGTGGGAGACCCCCAGCGTAACCCCAACCGATGGGCCCAGTCCAGCTTTTTGCCTGCGAAACCTGAGACCGGCTTCTTTGATTCTTGCGGCACAAGGGTTTCGATGAAGCCAGCTGAGGGATTTTCGTTGTCGCTTCTCTCGAACCAGATGCTGAAAGCGTTTCGGGAGGCTGAGATGCTTCCGACTAGCGGAGGCTGGTGGGGGCGAGAGAAGCCGCTGCCGATGAACGCCGCAAACCGTGATTGTCAAACCCTGCGGGGGCGATGATGGATCAACGGGCCGAACCGCTTTCTCGGCTTGGGCATCCTGCGTCTCGAACGCAGGATGTCCAAGCTTCCGAGTGAACAACGGACGCTCGTTAGCCCTGAGATTCGGGTGTCGCGTCGTTCTTTGAAACCTTCGCAACAGTCTTTTCGGATGAGCTGTCGGGGACTTGGGGGGTCTCCGATTCCTCTGTTGACTCTTTTTCAAGTTGAGCGGCGTACTCTTTCAGGATCGACTCTTTGACGACCACTTCAATGTTCACATTGGCTTTCGCATTGGGGGGTGAGGCATTCTTTGACGAACTTTTGACAATGGGGGATCCATCTTGTTTGGTTGCATTGGGGAGTTCCGCGCGAACCTGTTCAGCTGTCGCGCAATGCAAAATGAGCCATGTTGCGGGCATTCCGCCTGCATGAAATGGTGAGTTCGCGTCGGGATCGTTAATGACGTAAACATCGTAGACGGTTCTGTTATCCTCTTGGCGACGTTGGATCTTCATACGCATGAGTTGAGGGACCAATCGACATTCAACCGTTTTCTGTTCGCAGTCGTTGATTGGAACGCAAACTTTGAAGCTGCAGCCGGGAACACACTGGATGTCCTTCTTGCCAATCTCGACACATCGTTCGACGGTGCACCAAATTTGCGGGACATCAGTCTCATGCTGGAAGTCAAATTCCCAGTCATAGCAGTTGATATTGTGGTCGATCTTTGGAATGGTTCCGTAGATGTCGCACTTAATGGGAGTCTTGGTTGTCGGACCAGTTTTTTTGCACGGTGGAAGTGTGATCTTGCAATGAAGGTCCTTGCACTTGCAGGGGCCGGTCGTGGTTCCGCCGCAATCGCAGACGCTCAGTGGGTCAGGTGTGGAAGATGTCACAACCGATTGGCTGTGAGTGACATGTTGTGTGGGTGGGGCGGTGTAGACTGGTGCGGGATAGGTTGGCTGCGAGTGGATCGGATGGGAACGAACGATGACTGACCGGGTGTGATACTGCCCAAAAGTATCCGATGCAAAAGTGGCTGAGAGAATGGTGACTGCAAAAATGCAGACGGGGAACGTTGCTGCCGGCGACTTCATAGGGTGCTCCAGTTGAACAGAAAATGGAAGTGTGTTCCTTCGCCGCAGGCGATGGGGCTGATGGTCAGCGAAGGAGGATTGGATTCTATGAGAGTCTGGGGGGGATGCCACGGAAGCGAACGTGTTGCAAACCGGAAACCGAGTGTCCGGTTGGATGCTCTATTTCCAGTCAGGATGATTGATGAACCAAATGTCTCGGGCAAGGGAGCTTTCGATATAGGCAAAGGGCAACCATCCGTATCCATTTGCTCCCCAGTGTTTGTCCCAACATGTTTTGATTAAGAAGGCACCGTGGTTTTGGTGTCGGTGATTGATTGTTTGGCATCCGATGAAGGGTGAGACGATGTGGTGATCGTTGTAGCCCAGGACGATGCACGCAGTTCCGCCCTCGGTTCCGCCACGTGACGTGTCCAGCGGGATTGTTGGGGAGGTGCCATCTGAGAGGCTGGATGGAACGGGGAACCCTAAGAGGCAAGGTGTGCTTGCGTTGAGGCAATTGCGGATTGCAGCGACCAGAGAAGATCTGGGTGTCTTCCAAGTGTCGATTCGGAAGTATGAAAGTTCGCTATAAGGTTTGGTGAAAGAAAATAATTCGGGTGTTGGCGGATTGTCTTTCGACCAATTCGTCTCGGATGGGAAGAGGCGTTCAGGAGGACACCCAAGACGCTTGAGGGTTTTGATGGTGGATCGGAGACTCACGCCGTGTGCACCGCCTCCACCCCAGAGACGCAGCGTCATTTGATGGAGGAAGAGCGCTGAGGCTGTCAGCGGGGTTCCCTGCCATTTCCGCGAGGACCAATCAAGCAAAGAAAGAACGACCGGGGCACAGGAACGAGACTGGCTGAATGATTGGCAAGAAAATTCAAGTCCCTCTTCACGTAAGTCCACGCGTGTATGTGTCTTGGGAACGAACTGGAATCGAGGGGATTCGATGTCTCGTGTGTCCGGTACATCTGGACACCATCCATGAGAGAGGTTGCATTTCGAGTCCATGTGTCATTGTTTTCATGACGAGGAAGTGAGTGCGAAGCAGGTTGACTGGGATGGTTGGATACAACCACGTGAGTCGCTTGGCGTTCGCCACGGTTTTCACGCACAACCGTGGCGAATGCCAAACGGCTCACATACCCGAAGACTCCTGGATGCCTGCTTAAGAAATAGGTTCTTGAGATTGCTTCTGAGTCAGCAGTCTTTTGATTCGGTACGACTCACTGGTTCGAAGCGGTTGATGGTGAGTGGAATCGCGCGCATGCACAACCAATAACCAAAGGATGCGTGCGGGGCGCCAATCGGACGGAAACGGATTGTTCGTTGACAGTGGGCCCCCATTTGGTACCCTTGGCATCGCACCCGGATAGATCTGCTTGGTTGGGGAGCCAAAGGAATGGAGACTAGTGTGATCCCGTTCACTGATTTCAGCTCGCAGTTTGAGAAGCGTAAGTTTCGCCAGTTCTCCCATTTCCTCCAGGCTCTTCAGGAGGCACGCGAGTACGCCACGGATTTGCAATGCTCTGCACAGGAGTTTGCCATCAGCGTTGCGGATGCGGAGTCGATGGGGATCGGCACCAACGATTTGATTTGGATGACCCGTAAAGGTTGGGTTCGAACGTTTGGTACCGAGGAGTTCCAGCTCGATGTTGGGGAACTCGATTCAGCTCTTCCCAGTTCGGGATGGCGCCACGCTCGCTTCGTGTTGGGCGATTTGGGACTCCGATTGGTTCAAGGTGGTTCCGAGTTGTCGGTGGCTGAGATGCCGAATGCGGTTGAACCGTCGTCGCGTTGTTCGTCTCCAGCATCGAAACCGAGTTGGGATCCCGAACGACATGAGTTGACCTTTCAGGGGAAACTGGTGAAGCGTTTCCGTTGGCCAGCAACCAACCAGGAGGTCGTGTTGAGCGCATTTCAGGAGGAGTCTTGGCCATTGCGAATCGACGATCCCTTGCCAGGAGCCGATGATTTGGAGCCCAAGCGAAGACTGAGCGATACCATCAAGTGTTTGAACCGGAACCAGCAGTATTCACTGCTTCGGTTTCGTGGAGATGGGACCGGCGAAGGGATCATTTGGGATATCGACGGGATCCCGGCCTGAATGCTGGGGCGTTGATCGGGGGCATGGATTCACCGATACGGTCAATCCGTGACGCCTGGAGGGGGATCACCCGGCAGCAATCTGCTGTGCATTGAAGGTGCCAGCGCAAAACGGGCGGTTCTGCCTCATCGTTCAAGCGATCTTGTCGTTGGGCACGTGTTCGGTGTGCCGTGCCAGTGCAGAAGGCAACCTCAGTTCGGTTCACCGTCCCCCTTAGGACAGCAGTCATGTCCGTGTCGTGCATGGGTGCTACGACGGGACCGAGCAGGGCAATTGAGTTCCGCTTGCTGAGTTCCCTGGTTTGTGAGGAGTCTGCGGTCTGAAATCAACCGCGAACTTGATTGCGACCTGAACGCTTTGCTTCGTAGAGTTGTTGGTCGGCTGACCCGATCAAATCTTTGACCGATTGAGCTTGGTCGGGATCCGAAACGGCAACGCCGAAGCTGGCGGTGATCGGGAGTGGGCCAATCGAGGTTGCGAAGGGTGTGTCAGCGATCGTTGCTCGGCAGCGTTCGGCAATTTCCATCGCGTCTTCGCGACCTGTCGCGGCGAGCAGCAAGCAGAACTCTTCGCCGCCATAACGAGCGAGCATGTCGTCGGCTCGGCAGAATGCTTGGATGCGTTGTCCAAAGGTTCGCAAGACATCGTCCCCCACCAAGTGCCCGTGCGTGTCATTGACGGATTTGAAGTGGTCGATGTCCAGCATGATGACGGCCATCTGTAGCTGGGCACGTGTCGAACGTGACAGTTCTCGATCCATGGCTTCTGTCAAGAACCGTTTGTTCATGGCGCCGGTGAGCGCGTCGCGGGTCAATGCGTTGTAGACCGTTTCGTGATACTGCGTCTCGATGCTGTCGGCAGACAGAAACCGGAAGAGAAAGCTGCCGATGCGGACCGTGTCGCCACTTTCCAAGCTGCGATCGGCCTGGATCACGGTTTCGTTGACCAGCGTTCCGTTGGTGCTGCCTAGGTCACGGATGAGGTAGCCGTCTTGCCCGCGAATCAGCTTGGCGTGCTGGCGAGAAACACTGTTGTCAAAGAGCGGCAAGTCAGAGTCGGGGGATCGACCGATTTGGAACTCGTCTTGTTCCAAAAGCAGCATGCCTTCGATGACGTCCGGCGGATAGATTTGCACCAAGCAGCACTCGTTGTTCGATTCGCATGTCGGAACGGTTGGCTGTTGTCGCAGCGTGGCTTCAGACTCATCGAGGCCGGTTGGGATCGTCTGGCTGGCTGGGGGGGCAACGGTTGTCATCTGACCTGCTCCATTCATATTTTCGGGGGGCCGTGGAACGACTGCACGGCGACGGCAGACGCCATTGTTTGGGCTTGCTTGCAACCATGGGTTACGGTGTCCTCTTTTGGAACACAGTGCCACGGCATTCATTCTGTCTCGTCGGAATCCGTGTCAACTGCGACGGTGTGGTGGATCGTGCCGATCGGGTTGGTCGTTGTGGTTGCTTCTTGAAGACGGCTGAAGTCCTGTTGCGATTGATGCAAACGCTGGGTTTGATCGGGATCCATGTCCGTCAGCCGCCAAGCCTGGTCGAGCAGTTGAAGGGACGCTTTCAGATCGACAGCTGCTTCGGTTTGCTTGCCCAAACGAGCCCGGCAGTTGCCTCGCTGGTGCAACGCGTGGGCGCAGGATTGCAGGAGATCGATGCGATCTGGGGCCGATTCAATCCATTGCTGAAGGTCACCAATCAACTGCGACCATCCCTTTTCAGCGAGCGTGTGTGACTCAGCATCCATCAGTTGGAGGCAGTGGTTTGTTTGGATGGTTTCCGATCGTCGGAGGTCTCCGACTGTTCCCTGAAGGTTGGCGAGTCGGCGAGCGACGTCGATGGCGTGTTGGAAGCAGGAGGCATCCTTCAGGCCGGGATGGAGGGTTGGATCTGACTGAATTTGAATGGCGAGTTCGAGTTGTGCGTAGGTCGCCGCCGTTTTCGCCGTGGTCGGATCCAGGCGACCCAAAGGGTCACGTTCGGATGAGGTCGCGAACGTGCCCAAGCGTTGGAGCAGCCATTGACGGGCGGCCACGAGACGCTGGGTTGAAATGGAAGTCGAGGTTGAATCGTGAAGGAGCAACTGCCCGGTCAACGAGTGGATCCGCTCCAGTTCGAATTGGGCTTCGAGTGAGTCGTGATGAGCGGTGGAGGAGACCGGGGTGATTCGCAGTTGGTTGCCAAGGTCGGGGGGATTTCTCAGCAGGGATTCCGCGACCGCATACTGCTGCCGGGCTTGCTCGGGGTGGCCCGTGATTCGATGGAGGTCGGCCAATCGCAGGTGAGTTTTGACGCGTTGCAGCAACGTCAGGCGTTCTGTTTGCCAGCTGGATTCCGACAGGTCGAAATCGTCCAGTTCGTCGGCGGAGAGGGGCGAGGCGGAGCCGTTGAGGTTTTGATTTGCGATTTGATCGTATTGATCAATCGCTCGATCGAGGAGGTTCGAACGAATCGCCGCCATGCCGGGATAAAATGGAAGGGACCCGCTGAGTTCGTCCAGCCATGCATCGGTCGCATCGATTGCTTCGCCAAGGTTGACGATCGCTTCGCGGTGAGCGCGTTGGGCTTCAATGCGGGCCAAGCGTTCTGCGCGATGTGATTGGTGGAGCACAGCGCTGACGGCGATCGCGGAGACCAGCAGGGCACTGGTTGCGACGAAAACGGCTGCCGCGACGCCTTGATGATGCCGGCACCATCGGATGCCTTTTTCGACCATGCATTCGCGGTGGACTGAAACGGAATCACCGGCGATGAAACGACGCACCTCACTTGCCAATTTCTCGGCACTGTCGTAGCGGTCGTGTTGCGACGACGACATCGCTTTGCGAACGATCGAGAGCAGTGGTTTGGGAACCAACGGCTGAGCCGTTCGCAAGTCAGGGCATGATGATCGACGGACTTGTTCCAGGATTTGCTTGACCGGTTGGCCGTGGTACGGATTTCGGCCAGCGATGATGGTGTAGAGAATCACGCCCAGCGAATACAGATCCGAAGAGGAATTGATCCGGGCGGTCTCTCCACGGGCCTGTTCCGGCGACATGTAGGCTGGGGTGCCCAGCACGGTTCCGTGGGGTTCCACGGGCAGCGAAACATCAGCCTGACGAGTGGGCGGGGATGAACTGGGTTGGGAGGGGCCCGAGCTGGTCGGTGATTGGACGAGTTGGGCCAATCCCCAATCGAGCACCACTGTTTCGCCGAAACCACTGATCATCACGTTGCACGGTTTCAGATCACGATGGATGATTCCACGTTGATGGGCGTAGGCGACGGCGTTGCAGATATCAACGAACCGTTGCAGCAACGGTTCGAGTGATTCGCCAAATTGGTACTGGGTCTTTCGATTGCGGACGAGAGGGCTTTGGTGATGTTGTTGGATGAACTCACTGAGGGTGACGCCATCGAGCAACTTCATGACGTAGAACGCGTCATGCTGGTCCCCCATTTCGTGGACGGGGACAATCCCTGGGTGCTGAAGTTGGCTGGTGATTTTGGCTTCATGCAAGAACCGTTGTCGTTCTTGCTCCGTCACGTCGTCGGAGTCACTGAAGCGTTTGACCGCGACTTCGCGATCGAGTTGACGGTCGACGGCTTTCTCGACGATCCCCCAGCCTCCACGTCCCACCTCGACCAAGCTTTCGTAGCGTGCTGGGGTGACCGTGGCTGATTCCTTGGCCAACAATTTCTTCGCTGGCGTGTGGTCGTCGGGCGTGTGGTTCGCGGGCGTGTGAGAGGGCGCGTGGGGGCCGGGGCCGACGGTGGTGGCTTGGATTGAATCTGGTGAGGAAGGATTGCTCGATCGTTCCCGTCGAGAACTTGAGCGACGATTCGGGGAGGACGCCGAGATTCCCAAGCGGTTGGTTGGGTCGAGAGGGAATGCGTTGGGATCGGTCATGACGACGTTCGTTCTGGAGATCTCACGGTACCGTGTTGATCTCAATGTGCGACCAACCGATTCGATGTTTGGGAACCGCTCATCCATCAGTTCGTCTTCGCGGGGTGTCGCAAGCCGCCCGGTGCGTCCCCGGCGGGCTCACGTTCTTCTGCGATCAATTGCGAATGCCCAAGCTGTTTCCGAATGTTTCCTAAGACAAAGCTAGGTTGCTCCACGTCGCCAAAAGCCAATCGTGGGGCAGGAAAGCGAGTTCCGGGACCACCTCCGGCTTTTGGTTCTATCGATTGTGAGGTTTGATTCGATCCAAGAGGAAGCGTTGTTGGATGTCTCTCCCGGTCCATCCGGGCTTTTCTTGGGTGAGACGGAGCAGTACGTTTCTCAGAAATTCTCTTCTCGTTTCTGTTATCAATCATGCTCGCGAAAGAAGTTAAGTCCGGTTCCGTTGTGGTTCACGAAGGCAACCCGGTGATGATCGTTGGAATGTCGGTTCAGTCGCCGTCCGCTCGTGGCGCGGCAACGCTGTACAAGTTTCGGGCTCGCAATGTCATGACCCGCAACAAGGTCGACATCACACTGAAGGGCACCGAAGTCCTTCAAGAGGCGGACTTTTCTCGCCGGGATGTGCAAATGATGTACACCGACACGGAGTTCTTGCACGTGATGGACAAAGAGGATTTTCAGCAGTACGAGATCCCGCTCGAAGATGCTGAGGAGCAGATGCCCTACATCACCGAAGGGCTGGAGGGCATTCGGGCGCTGATCTACAACGACGCGTGCGTTGGGATCGAAGTGCCTGCGACCGTGGAGCTGAACATTGCTCAGTGCGATCCAGGTGTGAAGGGCAACTCAGCCACGTCACGCACCAAGCCCGCCACCATGGAAACGGGATTGGTTGTTCAAGTTCCCGAGTACATCAAGGAAGGCGAACGTCTGAAGGTTGATTCGCGAACCGGCCAGTTTCTTTCGCGAGCGTGACGCGGAAACATTTTTGCGTCAGTTCGACTGCGGCCAACGGCAGGTGCCGCACCCATTGAATTTCTGACTGCCAAGCCGATGTGGCCTTGGCAGTCAGATGATGTCGACGGTCACTTGGGGAGCGGCCGGCGGGGGAGCATGCAGGCCAGCGTCTGCGGAGGTGGGTGCCGTGCCCGGATCGGCTGAATGCGGTCCGTTGGTGGGCTGCCCGATCAAGGGAGGCTCTGCCAGCGCGGGGTCGGCCAGCGTTTGTTCTTGGAATTGCTCGGCCATTTGCCGCGAGTTTTGATCTTGGGCTTGCATGTAGCGCTGAATTGCGTCGTCGCTTTCATGCTCGACCACATTGCTGGGAGCGGGAGTTCCTTCGGGGATCGTTTTCTGGCATCCCACGAGCAAGGACAGTGCAACGGCAATGCCTCCCATCCATTCAACTTGCATCTGGATCGTCATTTTTTCGCCGGACAAATCGGTGATCTCTCAGCATTTTTGCGAGGGAACGGGGCAGGACAACTGGAGGTTTCCTCATGATAGCGGAAGGCGTCCGTGAGAGGTTTTCTGTGCGTCTGTGGCGGGCGATTCTGCAACCGATGTGACGCTTGTTCTTCAATCAGCAGTTCGCGTGCGTCGCTGCGTGATGACGAGTTTCTTGCCGTGTGGTTTTCAACGTTGGCCTTGCTGGGCTTGTTGGAGAGCACGTTGTTGTTCGAGGAGGGCTCGTTCGAACGGTGAGACTCGATCGCTGGGGCGGAACTGTTCTTGAATTTGCTCGTCCGAGATCAGTGGTGTCACCGTGCCTTGGTTTTGCATGGCTCGTGCGGACTGAAAAACATCAATGGTTTGGTCGGCGAGTTCAGGGCCGGGTGGCAAGAGGAAACGACCGATGCCTTTGCCTTGCATGTTGATGTCTTCGATCCGGTTGTTGCCCCGCGCGGTTCGATCGATCGCAACGGATTGCACCCGCCATTCATGCACCACGATTTCGTAGCGAGGTTGCGGTTGAATTTGGCGGCGGACTTCGCGAGTGATCCACTGGCCATCCGGTGACAGCAGTTCATAGGTTTCGACCCATTCGTGACCGGCATCGCGTCGCAGTTTCATGTCGTGGGTTTCTGCGGGAGCCAAGCGGAACGTCTTCGACAAACCGGCTTGGCGAGAGTCGGAGAGGGTGACGTTGACGTCTCGTTGGCTGCTGTTGGTGAACCGGATTTTGGCGGGCGGGAGGTCGGGCAACGCAACCCGCCGGGTGTCGATTGGGACTGGCCCGGGATTCAGTGGGATGGGGCTGAGTGGCAACGGGTTGAAAGGAAAGGGGGCCAACGGCAGGGGCCCAATTGGACTGGCGTTCATGCCCCAACCGAAGGCAGGTGCCGGGGCCAACCAAGGCAATCCAATCCCTCCGCCATAAACCGAGATGTCGTGGGCCATGTAACCGCCCGCCCAAGGGCCAATGATGGGGCCGCCAATCGGGCCTGCACCGACCGGGTGCAGCAAACGGTAGGACGCTTGCGGGAAGGGCGTGAAGTCGTCGAGGTCGGCGTAGAGAAAGTGGCCGAACCCGCTGCGTGGGAACTTCAGGACGCGGGCAAGCAGCGTGTTGTAGTAGCCCAGGAATTGCCCGTCGGGCGTGTCGTAGCGTCCGTTGCGGGTGTAGACGACTTGCCGACCATCGCCGTGGCGGTAGATCAGCTGGCCTCGTCGCAGAGAAATCCTTCCAGTCACCGCACCGGTGGGTTCGACCAAGTCAAACTCGCCGGACGGCCCGCCGTGACGACCGTGATCGTGGTCGGAAGCTGCGTGCCGGTGGTCGGGACCGCGGCGGTCGACGTGAAGGGGTGGTTGGGCCAGCAGGCTGGTCACCATCATTCCCCACAGCAGCCAAGCCGACGCCAAGCTTGCAATGTGATGGGTGGACTGGTTTGAAAAGCACGTCCATCCGGTGAAGCTTCGCATCGTTTCTTCCGCCGATTCAGAAAGCTGTGATCAGAAACGCGGTTGGGTTGCCGCTGGGTTCATCGTACCAAGCGAACAGGCGCCTGCGAGGCGGAAATTTGCACCGGGATCAACCGTTGCTGGTGGGGGCCAAAGGCTCCAGAACGCGACGATAGACTTTGGCGACACCGTTGGCCATCGTGTGATCGCTGAAACATTGGTGATGACGCGTCACGGCAAAATCCGACATGGATTGCCAATCGTGTTGACCGGAAACCATCGCTTCGATTTGTTCGGCCAAGGAATCTGCGCTGCGAGGTTCGGCGAGCAGGCCTTCGATGCCATGCCGGATGGCTTCTGGGGTGCCTTCGACCGAGGTGGCGATGACCGGGGTTCCGGCGGCCATCGATTCAAGAACGACCATCGGCAGGCCTTCGCCATAGAGGCTGGGCAAGACCATCGCATCCAGGCGCGCGAGTTCGGCAGGGACATCTTGGGTGAATCCCACCCATTCGATCAGATGGCCAATCCCGAGTTCTGTGATCTGAGCGTCGATTTGTTGTCGATAAGCTTCGGTTTCAAACGGTCCGATGCATCTCAGCGTGACTTCGATGCCGCGATGATTCAGCGTTGCCAAGGCATTCAGGACCACTTCCAGCCCTTTGCGGGCTCGCATCAGCGCGATCATTCCGATGGTCCAACGACCACCAATCGTGGGCTTGCTCTGTCGAGCGGGGCGGATGGCGGGCACACCGTTGTGAACCACGGTGACTTGGTCTGCGCGGAAACCTTGTTGAAGAGTGTCTTCGCGAAGGCTGTTGGAAACGGTGATCAGATGCGAGCAATTGGAGAGTGAGCGCTGTTCGATCCAGGCGTTGATGCGGTTTGCCCAAGCTCGTTCGCAGTCCCGTCCGGCGGGGCTGTGGACATGGTACACCCAAGGCCGGCCCGACCACTTCGAAACTGCCGAGGCGAGCATCGCGGTGCGAGGTGTGTGAGCGTGCAGGAGTTCGTACTCGCCTTCGGCCATGACGCGTGCAAGTCGTTTGATCGCGGTCCAGTCCAGGCGGTTGCGCATGGGGACCCGGTGGCATTGGCCCCAGTTTTCACCCGCGACGCCGGTTTGGTGTTCTTCCAGCATCTCGGCGAAGCGGCCGGGTTTGACACACGCGAAATCGGCGGTGACATGGAAGTCCGGCAAGCAGCGTCCGAGGTGAGACTGCACGCGTTCGGCACCCGAAAAATGCTCGCCGTTGACGACATGCAGCACGCGGACTTCGCGAGTCATGTTCAAAGCCGACGGGAGGCTGGCGGCAGAGAACGACGCTTCCTTGGCGATCCCAGCACTGGCGGGCGAAACAACCGGCGAAATGGCAGTCTCGGTGACGGGCGAGAAGCTGGAGTTGGTGGTCGATTGCATGTTGGGGCGTGCTGGAGGTGTCGGGAGTGCTGGAGGTGTCGGACATGCATGCCGAACGACCCCATCCGCGATGGTGCGGATGCGTGCCGGATGGCAGTGGCAAAGTCTGGTTTCGCGAGCAGGAGGCATTCACGCGAGACGACACTTCCCAAGTTTGGGTTAGAGATCGCCCCCGTGTGGGGACCACTTCCGCGGCTTCCGACGCATTGCAGGGGAGTTGGACGGTCGTGCCGGTTGTGATGATTGAGTGTCCAGGACCCTGGGGGAAACGCTGCGATTCGGCTAAGTTCTGTGCTCCAAAAATGATGCGTCTGTCCTGTTTTCCCCCACGCCAACCCAGCCCCGCGTTAGACCTTATGAATTCCTCCATCGTTTTGTTGCCCGGAGACGGGATCGGACCTGAAATCGTCGAGCAAGCCCGTTTGGTCCTGGCCAAGGTGGCGGAGCGATTCGGGCACACGTTCCAGTTCAGTTCGCACCAGATTGGCGGGATCGCGATTGACGAGACTGGCGACCCGCTTCCTCAGGCGACCATCGACGCCTGTCGTGAATCGGCCGCGATTTTGTTGGGTGCCGTTGGCGGGCCGAAATGGGACGATCCGTCGGCGAAAACTCGACCCGAAGCCGGGTTGCTGAAAATTCGCAAGGAGTTGGGTTTGTTCGCCAACTTACGACCCATCAAGTTGTTCGATGAGTTGGCCGAGGCTTCGCCGTTGCGAGCGGACATCGTCAAAGGGACCGACATCCTGTTTTTCCGAGAACTGACCGGCGGGATTTACTTCGGTGAATCCGGCACCTCTGGCAGCGGCGATGACGAAACCGCATTCCAGTCGATGACCTATTCAGCTGGCGAAGTCAAACGGATCGTCCGCATGGCGGCTCAAGCCGCCCGCGGACGCTCGAATCGATTGACCAGCGTCGACAAGGCCAACGTTTTGGAGCCGAGTCGATTGTGGCGGCGTGTGGCCGCGGAAGTCATGGCCAATGAATTTCCTGACGTGCAGTACGACGTCGTGCTGGTTGACTCGATGGCGATGCACTTGATCAATCGCCCCTCGGAATTTGACGTGGTTGTCACCGGCAACATGTTCGGCGACATCCTGACGGACGAAGCGTCGATGTTGCCCGGGTCGCTGGGCATGCTGCCCAGTGCGTCACTGGGCGACAGTGGGCCTGGCTTGTATGAGCCCATTCACGGCTCGGCACCGGACATCGCCGGCAAAGGCATCGCCAACCCGTTGGCGACCATTTTGGCAGCTGCGATGATGCTGCGGCATTCATTGGGCCTGACCGAGGAAGCCGAAGCCATCGAAGCTGCGGTTGCGGCCGTGATCACCGATGGCCTGCGAACCCCCGACTTGGCTCGCGGCGATCAATCCAAAAGCGTGTCGACCGAAGAGATGGGCGCAGCTGTGGTTGCGAAATTGACAGCCTAAGGAACAGTCGGGAATGAAGTGCCAGGTTCCTGTTGAGGGGCCGGCCTCTCGGGTGCTGAGCACCCACGGTGCTAGGCACTTCTGTTCCGGTCATTGCCAAATCAACGCAGAAACTCTGCTGGTCGAGTCGGTTCCTCTCACTCCGAAGATCACCTTGCCAGATACAACCACCTACATCCTGATCGCGGTCATTCTCGCGGCATTGGCCATCGCAACGTTGGTCGCGTTCCTGCTCGGACGCAACGATTCGATCGCGGTGGACGCCGCGGTCGTCAAGCGATTTCGTGCCAAATTGCGAGTCTGGTGGACGATGGTGGCGATCTTCGTGATCGGTTCCTTGATCCACCGGATCGGGTTGGTGGTGTTGTTTTCGATGGTGTCGTTTTGGGCGCTGCGGGAGTTCATTTCGATGACTCCGACTCGACGCGGGGACCACCGGACGCTGTTTTGGATCTTCTTCATCTTCACGCCGCTGCAATACATTTTGATCGGTTTGGGCGATGATTTTTATCCGTTTTACAGCATCATGATTCCGGTTTACGCGAGCCTGTTCATTCCGGCTCGCGCTGCCATCGCGGGCGATGCCAAGCGGTTTCTCGAACGCTGTGCCAAGATCCAAGCTGGGCTGCTCGTGTGTGTCTACTCGCTGTCCCACGCCCCGGCGCTTCTGGATCTGCAGTTGGTTCGGACGGGCGGCGAACCTTGGACAGGCAGCAACGTCAACTTGTTGATGTTCTTTGTCTTGATCGCTCAGTTGTCGCTGACGCTGGAACGGGTGTGGAGCAAACTGGCCGGGCGTCACGTGATCGCTCCCGATATCAACGCTTCTAGAACCTGGGAAGGCGTGTTGGGGGCGATGATGTCGACCGGTGTGATCGCCGCGCTGCTTCGGTGGGCCACGCCGTTTTTCTGGTGGGAAGCCTTGCTGATGGGGGTGGTGGTGACCGCGATGGCGAGCATGGGCACGCTGACTATGAGTGCGATCAAACGAGACCGTGGGGTGACCGACACGGGCACTTTGGTGCAGGGCCACGCTGGGATTCTGGACCAGATCGACAACATCTGCTTCGCCGCTCCCATCTTCTATCACGTGACACGATTCTTCTTCACTTGAACTCTTGGTCGTCTGAGTTCTTCTTCCAAGCCAACATCACTTTCGATTGAGCCAGGGCATGCATCTCGTCATCAGTTCCAGCCTTCACCCCACCAGTCGCAGCCGAATTCTGGCGAGATCGGTTGCGGAGCGACTGCGTGGGCAAAGTCGCGAAGTGGAAGTGTTTGATCTGTCCGTGCGAACATTGCCGCCCTGCGATGGTGCCACGGCGTACGGCCACGAAGAAGTGATCGCGTTGGGCGAATTGGTGCGTTCGGCAGAAGCGATTTACATTGCCTCGCCGGTTTACAATTACGACGTCAATGCGGCGATCAAAAACGCGGTGGAGCTCACCGGGAAAGCCTGGACCGGCAAGACGGTGGCGTTGTTGTTGGCCGCGGGAGGCCAGGGCAGTTACATGTCCGTGATGGGGTTGGCCAACAGCCTGATGCTGGATTTCCGCTGCGTGATTGTGCCGCGGTTTGTCTACGCGACCGGGGAGTCCTTTGAAGGCGATTCGTTGGCCGATGATGAGATCGGTCGACGGGTCGACACGCTGGTGGAAGAAACCCTGCGGCTCAGCGACGCACTCAACGCGTGAGCTTGGTCATGCGTTGGAGCCGCCCAGTCCGCGGCCATGCTTCGGCCGATCAGCCGAACATCAATTCTTTGCGAGGCGACTGGCCGCCGTCGCGTTTGCGACGGTAAATGCCCAGTTTCTGAAGTGTGAGCAAGGAGACGTAGGCGGGGTTCAAATACAGATAACGCCGCCACAATCGGCCTGGTTCTCGCGTCAGGCGGAAGAACCACTCCAGCCCATTGGCTTGCATCCAAGCCGGTGCCTGTTCCAGCATTCCGGCATGAAACGCAAAGGCGGCGCCGACCGCGATCAGAGGCATCGAGAGGTGTTCTTTCATTTCGTAGGCGAAGATTTCTTGGCGGGGGCAACCCAGTCCTACGAAACACATCTGAGCGCCGCTGGCTCGGATTTCTGCAGCCAGTTCGTCTCGTTCTTCCGGGGTGATTTGTCGAAACGCGGAGGCGCGTTTGCCGACGATGCGAAGCCCTTCGAACCGCTCGCACAGACGATCAGCGAACTGCTGAAGCATGTCTTCGGTGGCACCAAACAAAAAGATCGGCACGTCTTCCTTGGCAGCTTGGGCGCACAGGCGAAGCGTCAGTTCCGGGCCATAAACCCGATCGGACAAGGCCGGTCCGTCAAAGGACCTTTGGTGCAATCGATTCAGCGCCCACCGCACCGGTTGCCCGTCGGGGCAGACCAGGTCGAACTGGTTGAGTCGATAGTGATGTTCCCGGTCCAGCACACCGGTCATCACGCCGTGAACGGCCAAGGCGGTGACCGCCATCGGGGCGTGGTTCTTGGCGGCGGTGAGGATGCGATCCACCGCGGATTCGTAGTCGATCGCATTGACGCCAATGCCCAACACGTTGTGTTGTCCGTAGTCCAACATGGTTTCGTTAAGTGGTTGCAGGTTGAGGCACAGGGGCGTGCGTTGTCGCGAGTGTTTGAGTTTGGTCCAGCATGGTTCGCACATCAAAGTCACGAGCGAATTTTTTAAGAGCCCAACGCATGAACGAAAGCTTCTTTTCGCGTTTCATTTTCATGCCCGGGAAGTAGGCCATGTCGGAATCGTCTTCGCACCCCAGGAAGTCTGGCGGGTGGAGAAGCAGCGACGGCGAGGTGCCCGTCAGGCGACACAACTGCAACGAGGATGTGAAATACATCTTCGCCGCCATCACGCTGAAGCTGGCCAGAAAAGTGACGTAGCTGAAGTGAATCGGGGCACGCAGGAACGGCAGCGTGGTGACCGGAATTTCTTGCAGCGGACGAACGACGCCGTCCACCTCTTCCTGCCGCAGGAAGGGGCGATTGGGATTTCGCATGGAATCGAATCCACCGTAAAGCTTCTTCGCTTTTTCGCGTTGATCGCCCTTCAGGTTCGTGCGTGCCAAAAAGACCGCTCGTGCGAGGGGCGCCACCGACGTTGGGAAAATCGATGCGTCGTAGGTGTACTGATTCCGGATCAGCACTCGCAGCACTTCCGTCGGGCAGCTGAATCCAGGGCCGCGAAAACCAACTGGGCGGGTGCCGATGGTCGAGACGATTCGATCGTGCGTCGTCATGACCTCGGATTCGATTTCGGGTTCGCTCATCGTGTGCATCCACGGCAAATGATTGAGCGAATGATTCGCGGCTTCCCAGCTGGAAAGTTGGTCGAATGTTTGGATGGCCTGGACGTCGGAATCAACGTTCAAATCTCGTCCCACCAAGAACACGGTCAGCGGCAGGTTCAGCTCGCCGAGCGTCTCAACGACGCGCTGCGTGACCATGGGAAGGTAGCTCGACGTGGACTCCCAGTCCTCTCGCCCGGCGGCGCGGAGGTAGGCCCATTTGTTGTCCAGATCCATCGACAGGCTGCCGATCAACGCTTGGGTCATCGTGCAGCATTCCCCGATGAGGGCGGGGGGAGGTGATTCATGGCCGATTGGATGGCATGAATGGCACCCAGCGCCGATCGTTCCGGGGTGTAGCCCTGAATGTCTTGCTGGGCGTTCTTTCGCATCTCGGCGATGGTTGCGTCGTCGCTGTTGAGGTAAGCAGTCAGTGCGCCGGAAAGGTCCAGCGTCGATGATGACGGTGCAGTGGCCAGTGGATCGTACTGCCAGCCATTGCGTCCGTTTTGGATCAGTGTGGTGACGGATTGCGCGTAGATGCTGCCGATGATCGGCATTCCTGCGTGCATCCCTTCGTTGGTGACCAGCAACCATTCGTCAGCCAAGGTCGGCGCAATGATGGCCCCGTGATCATGCATCCGTTGCGGAAGCTCTGCAGCAGGTCGGTTGCCCAGCACATAAATGCTCAGGCGGGAATCAATGGCTGCGTTGTCGTGGGTGCGGTTCCCTGCTGCCAGTGTTTCGAGTTCGCCGCGACAGGGGCCGTCGCCCACAAAGGTGATTTCCAAGGACTCCTGGTGGGTGGCGCAGAAATCGCTGGCTTGGCGCACCAAGGGCAGGACACCCTTGCGTTGTGAGAGCTGCCCGATGCACAGCAGACGCCTGCGAACCTGGGGTTCCGGTGGGCGTGCGATGTTGCTGGCGATGGTTCGGTCGTCCGCCGCGTAGGGCAAGTGAAACAGCTGTTCTTCCTTGGCACCCAAGGACAGCAACACCTCGCGGCAGGAGGGGCCGTTGTAGGTGATGGCATCGGCTGCGCGGATCAGTCGCCGGCGAGCCCAGGTGCGAAGTCGTCCGCGGCCTTGTTCAGTGTGTTCGCTCATGAAAGTCGCCAGGACCAGCCGGGCTCCTGAGCGTCGGCAGTAGCGAGCCGCCGCCAGTGACCGAGCTCCCAGTTCATGCGAGATGACAACATCGGGACGAAGGCGTTTCAGTTGAGCCAAGGTGTCGTAGGGGATGTGCACGAACAGCGGGTCGTCAAATCCTGCCTTGGCATGTCGCCATCGCCTGCGCAGCGTGAGGGTTTTTTGGACTTGGACGTTCAGTCCTGACCAATCCAGTTTGAAGTTGCGATTGGGCTCGATCGGAGTGCTGAGCAGAATCTGGAAATCGCGAACTCGCCGGGTGATCTCTTGCAGCACCCGCACTTGATACAGCGGGATGTAGTGCGTCAGAAAGACGGCTTTGGTGTCCAGGGCGGAGCCGTCCGGGAACGCTTGGCTGAGTGATTCGGCATCAGCAGAGAATCCCCGTTCCAGCGAATCGTCTCCGGAGAAACCGATCGGCGGGGAGGTGTGCGTTGAGTCGTCGGATTCAGGTTTCGCGGGCAAAACGGCAGACATGTTGAGAGTCTATTCGCCGCCACGCCCCGTCACGGGCACAACGACAGTTTGAGCGATGAGTCGAAGATCTTGAAACAAACCCAATTGGTCGATGTAACGAAGATCCATCCGCATCCAATCATCGAACGTCACGGCTTTTCCCTTGTTGACTTGCCAGGTGCAAGTCAGGCCGGGGCGAACGTCGAGGCGTCGACGGTGCCAACGTTCGCAGGCTCGGCTCTCATGCCAGGGGAGTGGTCGAGGACCCACCAGAGACATGTCGCCTTTCAACACATTAATCAGTTGAGGCAGTTCGTCCAAACAAGTCGCCCGTAAAAAATGGCCAACTTTGGTCACGCGTGGGTCGCGAGCGATCTTGAAAGCGGGCCCGTCGCGATGGCTTTCGGCACGCAGTTCCGCCTGGAATTTCTCCGCGTCGACGATCATCGTCCGAAGTTTCAGGATGGTGAACGGGCGACCGTTATGGCCTTCGCGGGTTTGGCGGAAAAAGGCTGGGCCGCCGTCGGTCCACTTGATCACCGCCACGGCGGCCAGGATGGCGGGACCTGCCAGGACCAGCCCAACGCCGGCGCCGGCGAGGTCGATGGCGCGTTTGAGCCACAAACCAGACTGGTTGGATTGCTGCGGAGTGCCGGCCAGTGAGAGGTCGTCAATCGAAGATTGCACGCCGCTGTGGGCGAGCGTTTTGGGGGGGATCGATGCGGAGGGGGCCGGCGAGGATTCTGCCAAACGCACCCAGTTTTCTTGTTTGTCAGCTGGATCGTCTTTGCGGCGTTCGCCGGCACGCCGGTCGCCGGAGGCGTCACCGTCAAGGTCGTTGTCTTCGCTGAAGCCGTTCGGGTCGTGGACTTGCAAGTGCAAGCGCACTTCCAGCCCCGCTTCGGAGCTCAACCGTGAGATTCGGTCCAGGACCGCGCGGCCGCCCATTTCGGGGGTGTCGACCAAGAGGACACCATATCGAAAGGTTGCCAGGATTCCCTTTTCATCTGTCACGCGAAGATTGCGGAGCAGCAGGTCAACCAGTTGGCGGTTCTGTTTGTTCGTGTTGCGGCGGGTCGAGCCTGCTTGGGCCAGCAGTTCAACCGTCAAGAGACAGAAAGGAATGGACCGCCGAGTTGCACGCAAGCGTTCGCGGTTCAGTTCGCGATCGAACTGTCGCGACGACAGCAGCAGCACGCGTCGGCGGCCGAGGGAAGCCTCGTCCTTCCAACGCAGCAGGCGTTCACGCCGTTCTTTCTTTAAAAATGAAAACAAGTTTGTTGTTCCTAGGTGCGTGTCTGTGCCCGCTTGAGCCATTCTGCGTGATCCATCGTGGTCGCTGCGGGAGCAGGTTTTGCCCGCGTTCAATTCCACTGGGATCAGCGAGGCATGGGAGCGTTGAACGTTCCCGTCGTTTCGTTCGTGGCGACGGTGTCGCCATTGGGCAGGCCGGCAGTCACCGGCTCGTTGACTTCAATGGTGTCTTGTTCGTGCATCACATCGTCCAGGTCCGTGTCAGTGGTGGCAGCGGAGTTGGACTTGGAGCGGCGGCGAACCTTGCCTGCTGTATGACGCGAAAAGTCGGAGCGAGAACCGCCGGTCGAAGCGACGGGCGAATCTCGCAGGATCGCTTGGAGCAATCCAAGGCTCAGGCCGAGCAGCAGGCCAACCACGGACAACAAGCCACGCATCGGGCCGGACTTCTTGAGGTTCAACGTCGCGTCTTGGATCACGCTGACATCGGACATTTGCAATTCGTCGAGTTCTGAATTGACGCGGGCTTCTTCCAGTGAGCGTGCGTGTTCCCGATAAGTGTCCTCTGCCAATTCCGCTTCCCAGGTCAGTTCGGCCAAGCGGGTGGAGTCTTCGTTCAGGCGTCGCAGGTCGAGCTGAGTGGCGGCCAAGCGTTCGTTCACCGCATCTCGGCGACTCTTCAGTCCAACGGCTTTGGCGCGAATGGTTTGGAACTGGGTTTCGAGCTCTTGGTAGACCGGATTGATCGCTTCACGGCGCTCTTCGCGATCTTCGCGTTCTGCGTTTGCGAGTTGAGCACTTTGCTGCATTTTTTCTTGCAGCAATTTGTAGCGGGGGTGGTTGGGGCTGACGCGGGACAGTTCCTCGCCGTCTTGGATTTGCACGTCGTACAGTTGGCTTCGCATTTGGTCGCCAGCTGCGTTGGCGATGCCCAGGGTGACTTCGACGGGGACCCATTCTTTGGTCCCGTCCAGTTGACGGCGCAATTCTTCGGCTTGGCTGATCGCTTCGGCGAGTTCGCTGTCGGCGGTGTTCAGCTTCATTTCCAGGTCGATGATTCGTTCACGCAGTGTTTCTTCCGCGGAGGCGGCGCTGAGCCAGCCCATTTCGTTGCGTGTTTCTTGCAAGGCTCGGCGTGTCGCCAAGGCGATGTCACGACTTTCCTTGGCTCGTTTTTCGAAGAAGGGTTCCGAACCGTCCACGCTGTGAGCTTCGACGTGGTAGCGGCCGTATTCATCCATCACGGCTTGGACGACGGATTGGACCAGCAATGGATCGTCGCCTTTGCCGGCCACCGCGACGGTGTAGCCGTTCTTCGCGATTTGGACGTTGATCGCCTGAGAGACTTTCTTGATCGCGTTTTCACGCTCCAGCTGAGCCTGGTATTGTTCGGGGGTCAGATCGCCCACGGTTTTGCCTGCGGACTTTGGCAACCAGGACGTCAGTTGATGGTCCGATTGGAAGAACGCTTCGATGTCCTTCAGGCCGCGGTCGATCCAGGTGCGAGGTTGGTTGATTTTCTCAACGCCGATGCGTTTCACCGCGCGTTCCGCGATTTCCCGACTGCCGATCATCTCGCCGATGCTGACGACTTCCGCCGTGCGGCTTTCTTGCATCGACACCGATTGGGTGGTTTTGGTGGTCGGATCAACGGCCAGTGCACCGCGTCCAAGCCGCACGTACATCAAGCCTTCGCTGCGGTACTGATTGGGCCAAACAATCAGGACAGCCACCACGGCCATGGTCACCAAAAGCGTGGTGACGATGATCGAGGGCAATCGCCGCCGGAAGGATTGCAGGACTTCCGTGGGAGTCACCATGGCCCATGATTCGGTGGGCGCTGAGGGCGACCAAGAGCCAGCGGAAAAATGAGTCGAACGTCGGTTCAAGCGGCTTGCTGAACTGGTCGAGTTGGGGTCTGGTTGGGATCGGCTCATGGGCAGCTCCAGGCACTTCGTGGGCAAAGGGCAATCGTTACAATCGACCCAGTAGTCAAAATGTCTCTTGCCAGCGTAAGCCCCCGAGTCCGTTCAGTACGCGCAGTCCGTTGTCTTGGGCAGACATCTTGTTCAAGTTGTAGTTGCCCGCTCGAAATATGTGGGGTTGAATTTGGCCAAAATCGGGTAATGTCTGGGTGGAAACCACCACGGCCTCGGTTTGGGCGTTGATTTTTACCCAACTGACTTTCGGTTTTTTCAAGTCGTTTTTTCTCTTAAGTGTCCTGAACGCATGTTCTCACGTGTACTGGAGCCTTTTCCGGACGATCCGGCCCTGGATGCAGCCTCTTATCAAGCGATGGATCATCGACAGGTGAACACTGCTTTTGTGGAGGATCTTCTTTCGGGGGGGCGAATTGGCCCGAGGGTCATCGACCTGGGCTGTGGCCCGGCGGGGATCCCGTTGCTCCTGAGCGAGCGGTATCGCGAGGCGGAGGGCAGCGAGGATTTGGAGGGGCAGTCTTTCGCGGAAGGCCGATTGGAAATCATGGCAGTCGATTTCAGTGTCGAGATGTTGGAGTTGGCGCAGTTTGAGGTCGAGTTGGCTGGCATGCAGGACTTGGTGTTCTTGCAGCAAATTGATCTGACCGATCCCGAAAGTCTGCAAGAAGATCTGGCTCAAACCATCATCAGCAACACGGTGCTGCATCACTTGGCTGACCCGATCACCGCGATTCAGGTTGCCGTGCGTGCGTTGAAGCCGGGCGGACGTCTGTTCATTCGCGATTTGTTTCGCCCTGAAAGCGAAGCCGAGATTGAGCGTTTGGTCGAGTTGCATGCGGGATCGGATGCGAACGTCGACGTCCCACCGGAATACGCACCGGCTCAATTGCTGCGGCAATCCTTGTGGGCGGGGCTGACCTTGCAGGAATCTCGCGCGATGGTGGCCAGCGTGGGGATTCCGGAGGAAGCCGTGCAGATGACAAGCGACCGGCATTGGACGTTGGACTGGACGATGCCGGTTTGAGTCTGACCCGACGAATCGCCTGGAATGGAAGGGGCAGCTGCGTCGTCCGTGCTGATTTTGTTGGGCAGGACGGATGCTCCCGAAAGGCCTTGGCTGTTACCATTCAAGATTCGGCGAAACAGATTCGCCGGCAGTTCCAAATCGCACGAGACGCTCATGCAAGGCTATTTGCAACTCCTCGACGAAGTCCTGCACAGCGGGATTGATCGAGACGACCGGACCGGTGTTGGCACCCGCAGCTTGTTCGGGCGTCAAATGCGGTTTGACCTGGCAGACGGTTTTCCATTGCTGACGACCAAAAAACTGCACATTCGTTCGATTTTGCACGAATTGCTGTGGTTCCTGCGTGGCGACACCAACATTGGTTATCTGAAAGAAAACAAGGTCTCGATCTGGGACGAATGGGCGGACGAGTCCGGCGACCTCGGCCCCGTGTACGGACACCAGTGGCGAAGTTGGGAGGGAGCTGACGGCAAAACAGTCGACCAGATCAGTTGGGTCGAAAACGAAATCCGCACAAACCCGCAGTCTCGTCGGTTGGTGGTTTCCGCTTGGAATGTGGCCGACGTGCCCAAGATGGCTTTGCCGCCCTGTCATTTGTTGTTTCAGTTTTATGTCTCCGGTGGTCGGTTGTCGTGCCAGCTGTATCAGCGAAGTGCGGATTTGTTCTTGGGCGTTCCGTTCAACATCGCTAGCTACGCGATGCTGACATCGATGATGGCGCAGGTGACCGGTTTGAAGCCGGGTGAATTCGTTCACACGCTGGGGGACGTGCACCTGTACAGCAACCATTTCGACCAGGCTCGAGAGCAGCTCCGTCGAACGCCGCGGTCGTTGCCGACGTTCCACATCAAGCGGGATGTGGCGACGATCACGGAATTCCAGTTTGATGATTTCGAATTGGAAAACTACGACCCGCATCCCCACATCAAAGCTCCGGTGGCGGTTTAGAAGCGGTATGTGTGAACTCAGCTCCCGCCCCGATCCCAGTCCGTCGGATTCATCCGCATCGTCGCTGGGGCCCGATCCAGCGAGCCAGGCCAGTCACAGCGGCCAGTCGGGGGACGCGGCAGGCGAGCCCTCGCGTTCGCCGTCCGTTCGCGATTCGGTGCCCACTGAAATGGGCCCCACCGATCGCCGTGTCGGATGCCGGATCACTGCCGTCGTTGCGGCCACCCCGGATGGCGTGATTGGGGATGAGCAAGACATGCCGTGGCGATTGTCCTCCGATCTGAAGAGGTTCAAGCAGGCCACCATGGGGGGTGCGTTGATCATGGGCCGAAAGACGTTTGAGTCGATCGGTCGGGTTCTGCCGGGGCGTCAAACGATTGTTCTCACGCGACAGGACGGTTGGAATTTCCCTGGGACCCAGACGGCGTCCGGGGCGAGCGAAGCGATTGCGTTTGCGGCCCAGCGGCGGATTTTTGTCGTCGGTGGGGGGCAGATTTACCAGCAGTGGTTCCCTTTGTGCACTGATTTGTGGTGGACCAGGGTCTGGGCCAACCTTTCCGGCGACACACGGATCGATTTGCCGCTGGAAGAGTTTGAGTTGGTTTCTCAAACATCGTTCCCGGTGACCGCCAAAGACGACTACCCAACCGATTGGTTGCGGATGCGTCGTCGAATTCCGAGCCCCAAACTTGCCGGGCCGAACCCGGCTGAGTAGCCCTCCAAACGGTCGGAACGGGCTCTCGGCGACTCAATCGGTTGCCTTGGGGGCACAAATCTGGAGGGTTCTCAAGAAAACTCGGATGAGATTTCAGTGTGGGTGGGGCGTCCGCCGATGCATCCAATTCAACGTTGTTTCGGGGCTCTGCTGGAGGTTTCGGGCAAACGTTGACGTGGGGATGTGACCAGCTGACGACTTCCCCCGAAAAAAATTCCGGATTGCTTTTGTCGCTTCCACTTGAGCAAAAAGGGGGCCGACTGCTATAGTCCGCGATCCGCTGGCGAAGACGCACTTGCGTTCCATCGCCATCCAGCGCTTCTGAAGCGTAACAACGCACAAAATCTAACCTCCTTCGCAGCTGCTCTCGGAGTATCGCCATGCCCCGTCTGATGGGCGTCGACATCCCCAACGACAAACAGATTCAATATTCGCTGACGTACCTGTACGGCCTTGGGCTGTACCGGGCTCGTGAGGTGTGTGAAAAATTGGGCATTGACCCAACTTCACCCGCCAGCGACATCAGCGATGAAGATGTAGGTCGCATCGCAGCCCTTCTCGAACGAGACTATCTCGTCGAGGGTCCGCTGCGTCGTCAAGTGACTCAAAACATTAGCCGCATGCGGGAGATCAAATCCTACCGCGGCATCCGGCACCGTGTCAGCTTGCCTGTTCGTGGGCAACGCACCAAGACCAATGCTCGGACCCGCAAAGGGCCTCGTAAGACGGTCGCTGGTAAGAAGGGCGTCAAGGATCTGCGATAGTCGCAGGATTCTCTTGATTCCATTTTCCTTCCTTTCCCCATTCATTGATCTGTTTGAGAAGTTTCGGTGGCAAAGACCAACAAGAAAAAACGCATCCGCAGAAATGTCAGCAACGGTGTTGCTCACGTTCACGCGACATTCAACAACACCACCGTGACCATCACGGATTCCAAGGGTGACAC
The DNA here is from genome assembly GCF_028768465.1 of Rhodopirellula sp. P2. Lineage (GTDB taxonomy): Bacteria > Planctomycetota > Planctomycetia > Pirellulales > Pirellulaceae > Rhodopirellula. The sequence continues at coordinate 6,806,137 of NZ_CP118225.1, read as the reverse complement.
GTTGTGCTGGGCCAGTGCCGGAACCAGCGGTTTCAAGGGCAGTCGCAAAAGCACTCCGTTTGCGGGTCAGTGTGCTGCTCAACAGGCTGCTGAGAAGGCAACCAAGTTTGGCATGCGTGACGTGGAAGTTCGCGTCAAAGGTCCTGGGTCTGGTCGCGAAAGTGCCATCACCGCACTGCAAGCTGCTGGTTTGAACGTGAAATTGATCGAGGAAGTGACCCCCATCCCGCACAACGGTTGCCGTCCTCGCAAGAAACGCCGCGTCTAATTCCCGCTGACGCCGCTTCGTTTCTGATCAACCCCATCCCGCATCCATCAAAGGCCCAACATGACCATGCACATCCGCTGGCGCGGAATGGAACTGCCCAGTTCGCTCGAAGTCGATCGTGACTCGCTGACCCAAACCTACGGCAAGTTTTCTGCCGAGCCATTTGAGCGTGGTTTTGGTGCCAGCATTGGCAACAGCATGCGTCGCGTGCTGCTGAGCAGTTTGGTGGGCAGTGCCGTCACCCAAATCAAAATCCGTGGTGCTCAACACGAGTTCACATCGATTCCAGGTGTTCTTGAAGATGTCACCGACATCGTCCTGAATGTCAAATCGTTGATCGTGAGCAGCAACACCGATTCGACTCGAGTGATCACCGTCGAACGCAACACCGCTGGTGTTGTCACCGGTGCTGACGTTCAGACCGACGCGGACGTTGAAGTCATCAACAAAGATCACGTCATCTGCACGTTGACCGACGACGTTCCATTCATGATGGAAATGGTTGTTGAAACCGGTCGCGGTTATGTTCCTAGCACGGAACACAGCAGCGTGGATCACGAGATCGGAATCATCCCGATCGACGCGGTCTTCAGCCCCATCGTTCGTGTTCGTTACGAAGTGGAAGCGACACGTGTCGGTCAGAAGACCAACTACGATCGTTTGATCCTCGAAATTTGGACTGACGGAACAATCAACCCAGAGATGGCGTTGACCGAAGCCGCCAAGATCCTTCGCAAACACCTCAACCCGTTCGTGCAATACCGCGAATTGGGACCAAGCATTTTCTCCGCCGCTCGCGGTGGAGCTGGTTCGCCTGAAGCTCAGCTGGAAGCGAAGTTGAACATGACTCTCGCCGACCTGCGTTTGTCGGTGCGAGCCAACAACTGCTTGGAAAGCGAAAACATCATGACTGTTCGCGACCTTGTGCAGCGAACCGAAGATTCATTGTTGGAAGTTCGCAATTTTGGCGACACAACTCTCAACGAAGTTCGTGAAAAGCTTTCGCAGTATGGGTTGCACCTCGGCATGCGTGTGCCGAATCAGCCTCTGTTTTAAGTGGAAACGCATCGCGTCTGCGGTGCATTCCCAACGACTTCAATCACCTTTCATTTCACTCCCATTCAATTTGACGGACTCGCGTCATGCGTCACCGCCGCAAAGGCCGCGTTCTCGGCCGCTCTCCAGCTCACCGCAAAGCATTGTTGCGGAACCTGTCTAGCGCCCTGTTCTTGACCGAACGTGACGCCAGCTTGGATGAAAATGCTCCCAAGGTCCCAGGTCGTATCATCACGACTTTGGAAAAGGCCAAGGAAGTTCGTCCTTTGGTCGAGAAGTGCATCACGCTCGCAAAGCGTTCGATGGCTGCTCTCGAAGAAGCCAAGAAGTACGAAACAACCGCCGAGCGTGGTTCCGACGAATACAAGAAGTGGCGTAAGAGTGAGCAGTGGACCAAGTGGGCCGACGCTCGTGCTCCTTACGTCAACGCTCAACGCCGCGTTTTGCAACTGATTGGTGACCGCGAAGCCGTTTCGGTTTTGTTTGACACCATCGCAGAACGTTTCGTCGATCGTCCCGGTGGTTACACCCGGATCATGCGTTTGGCCACACCTCGTTTGGGTGACGGCGGAACACGTGCGATTCTGGAACTCGTCGGCAAGAACGATCGGGTCACCCGTTCCGCACAACGCCCTGCTTTCGAGCAAGACGCCCCCGAGAACACATCGGCTCCCGAAGCTGACGCCAAGACCGAAGAAGAAACCGCTTCGGCTAGCTGAACCTCGTTCGCAAATCATTGAAAAAGAAAGCAGTCCAATCGGGGCTGCTTTTTTTATGCGCGTTCACTTGGGGGTGAGTGCGCCAGGAACTATTCTCTCCGGGGTTGGATGCTCGTTCTGAGCGAACGTGCCTCCTGGTTTTTCAGTTCAGTCATTGGAGGTCGGAAGATGAGTGCAGTGAAGCGAGTGTCGGTTGGGGTGGGGACGTGGGTTCTGTTGTTGTTGGCCACGTTGCAGCTGCCCTCCGCGGGTGACGCGGCTGAGTTGGTGCGAGTGGATCGCATCTGGGACGAGGCACATCACAACGCGTTCACGGATCTGGCTCGTTTCCAAGGGCATTGGTTCTGCGTCTTCCGTGAGGGCACGCGGCACGTTTCGGACGATGGCGCGTTGCGGGTGCTGCGGAGCGAAGATGGATTGAAGTGGGAATCGGTCGCGTTGATTGAAAGCGACACCGCTGATCTGCGTGACGCAAAGTTGTCGGTCACTCCGGATGGGAAGTTGCTGTTGAGCGGCGCTGGGGCGCTGCATGACGCGAGTCATGGAAGCCATCAGTCCTACAATTGGTTTTCCGACGATGGGGTGACCTGGAGTGAGTCGGTGGCCATCGGCAAGATCAGTGATTGGCTTTGGCGGACGTCTTGGTCGCCTGCCGGCAAGGGGTACAGCATTGGCTATCGGACTGCCGCTCCGGAGGATCGGTTCGTCCGTTTGTATGAGACAGAGGATGGGCGTCAGTACGACGTGTTGGTCGACAATCTGATGATCGACGGCTATCCCAATGAATCTGCGATCCTGTTTTCGGAAGCTGGCACGGCGCACTGCTTGTTGCGTCGAGATGCCGGGAGCAAGTCAGGGATGTGGGGGGTGGCCAAGCCGCCTTACACCGATTGGAAATGGCAGGACATGGGGGTCCGAATTGGCGGGCCACAGATGATTCGTTTGCCCAATGGCAAGGTGGTTGCGGCAGTGCGTCTTTATGACGGTCAGGTTCGTACCTCACTGTGCTGGATCGATCCAGATACCGGTGCCTTGGATGAGTTTCTCGCTCTGCCCTCTGGCGGCGACACGAGCTATGCCGGGTTGGTGTATCACGACGGTTTGCTGTGGGTGAGTTATTACTCGCAACACGAGTCACTGGATGCGGAAGTCGAGACTGACTTCACAACTGCGATTTATGTTGCTCAGGTCAAGCTGGACTGATCTTCCGGCAATGGATCGACGCGAAATGGGGGGGCGACGTTGTTCGTTCGTCCTCGTCGAATCTTCAAACGAGTGCGGATGGTTGAACGCTACAATTCGCGACGAGTCTTTCTTCCCTTGGTATGTGAGTTGTATGACTGTTCGACGTGCGTTGTTTGGTTTGGTCGGTTGGACCACTGCCGCGGTGTGGTGTTGCCCCGTGTTGGCGGAATCGCCGAGTGATCGCGACGTAGCGTCGAAACGGGTGCACGCCGCTGATGCCGCCGGGCCCGGCACCGCGGACTGCGGGGCGAAGCAGGTTGCCACGGAAGAGGTGGATTCAGAAAGCACCGAGTCAACCGAAATGGGCTCCGGGGCGGCGGAATCCGACAAGCTGGACGGCAGGGACGGACGTGATTTGTCCGTGCATCGATACAACCCTAAGTCGCAGTTGAAAACAAAAGTCACGAAGGTGAGTCGGGCGGCGTTTCCGGTGGTCGACGTGCACACGCACTTCTTTTACCGATTGCGAATGAACCGCGAGGCTCTCGAAGATTTTGTCGCGGCCATGGATTGCAATCGCATCGCGTTGTGCGTGTCTCTGGACGGCAAGCTTGGCTCGCAGTTTCAGGAGCAAAAGGAGTTCTTGTGGAAGGAGCATCGCGATCGTTTCGTGTTGTATGCCAACGTGGATTGGCGTGGCGACGGTGCGGTGGACGACCCTTCCACCTGGGCGTGTCACCGTCCTGGGTTTTCAGAGCGGACTGCCGAGCAATTGCGGGAGGCGGTCAAGCAAGGGGCCTCGGGATTGAAGTTGTTCAAGCGTTTTGGTTTGGGCCATCGCAATCCGGATGGCTCGCTGGTCAAGATTGATGATCCGCGATGGGATCCGATTTGGGCTGCATGCGGGGAGCTTCAGATACCAATCATCATTCACACGGCCGATCCGGCGGCCTTCTTTGATCCAATTGATGAACGCAACGAACGCTGGGAAGAGTTGTCGCGGCATCCCGATTGGAGTTTTCATGGTGAGGAGTACCCTTCTCGCGAAGAGCTGTTCGAGGCTCGGAATCGGATGATTGCAAAGCATCCCAAGACGCAGTTCATCGGCGCCCACATCGCCAACAGTCCCGAGGACCTGGCGTTGGTCAGCGAGTGGATGGATCGGTATCCCAATTTGTGGATCGAGCCTGCGTCACGAATCAACGAGCTTGGGCGTCAGCCTCGTGCAGCACGAGAGTTTTTGATTCGGTACCAGGACCGGATTTTGTTCGGGACGGATGGTCCGTGGCCGAAGAAACGCCTGAAGTACTATTGGCGATTCTTTGAAACCAATGACGAGGCGTTTCCGTACAGCGAAAAGGAGCCACCGCCGCAGGGGTTGTGGCAGATCGATGGGGTGGAGCTTCCTCCCCAGGTGCTCCGGAAGCTGTATTATGAGAACGCCATCAAACTGATCCCCGGCGTTCGGGAACGGGTGGAAGCATTTGCCGAGCAGCATTCCTCGGATTGATCTCAACGAGACAGCATCATGACCACGTCCCTTCCGGCCGCTCGCGAGATTCCATCGTTGGACGCCAATGATGTCGAAGCCTTTTTTCGCGATCATTACGCGACCGAACAGCCTGTGATTTTTCGGGGTGTGACGCACGCGGACGGTGGTGCGGAAGAGGTTTGCCGATCTCTGTGTGACAAGATCGCGGTTGATACGTCCGTGACCGAGCGATTGCTTTGGTATGACGTCCGGCAGGAGATCATTGATGATGCTTGCACGACGCCGCCCGTCGTGACGAAATCAATGAATCCGGACACCGCCTTCCTGCGGGACAACTGCGTTCGCGTTTGGTTCAACTCGGGTGGGCACACCACGCCGTGGCACTACGACGGACACTCGTTGCACGTTTTTAATTTGCAGCTCAAAGGCAAAAAGCACTGGACGATCGTCGCCCCAGAAACGCCGCTTCCCAACATGCCATTCTCGAAGACTTGTTTGTTCGAGGACAACTCCTTGAAAGGCAAGCGTGTCTATGAGTTTGATCTGAACGAGGGCGACATGGTGTTTTTGCCTCGGTATTGGTTCCATCACGTGCACTCGATTGGCGAACTCAATGTCAACGTGAACTGGGTTCTGATGCCCAAGCAGCAGCCTGCCGCAACCAAGATTGCAGCGCGTGAATCAGAGATCCTGTGGCTGCTTCAGAAGACGAGGGTGGTGATGCCGTCGGGCGTCAAATGGATGCTTGATAATTTCGCGGGCGCGGGTGAACCGGCGCTGAACACGCTGACGCAAGAGGTTTCTGTGGGGCGCGGTTTGAGTCGCGTGGCGAAGGAGGTGGTCCGCAGTCCGATGGTGATCTTGGCGATTCCCACCTTGATTCGAAAAGCCCGGACGGTGATGAAGGGAAAGAAGATTCTCAGCGGTTTGCTGCAAACGAGTCAGGCCGCCCAAAAGGCGGCCTGAGGTTGGGTTTTCGTGCTGAACTGGGCCGAGCGGGTTGGGCTGCTCGCCCGGTCGATCAATGTTCGTGATCGAAGTCTGGTTTCTTGCCTTCGTAAGCTTCGTAGAAGGCGAAGATCGATTCTTCCAGGGCTTTCGCCGTCGCGGGATCGGCGGACTGCTTGGCTTTCATCGCGTTGACGATCACCTTGTGAGCGGCCATCAGTTTCTTGCCATAGGCAGGGTCGTCCGTTTTGATCCGCTGAGCCATGAAGTAGGCCGCGATCGTGTTTTGGATGCGGGTGGCGTGGTCTTCTTTGGTGGTGACCCAGCGGACGGCTTGGTTGACCGATTGGGCATCGGCCTTGCCGGCCAACGAGTTGATTTCGGTTTGGGCTTTCGAAATCGTGTGCTCGTCCTCCAGCATTTCTTCAAAGCGACGTTGGTCGCCATAGATACCGCAAGGAACTTGGCAGTGAGCCGAAGCGATGGTGGCAAACACGAGTGTCAGGATGGTCGAGGCAAACAAGCGATTCATATTGTGGTCCAGTGGGGGGATTGGAGTGAAAGAGCATGACGATCCAATGGGCGCAAATCGACTTGCACCGCCTTCCAATTGTACCGACTTCTTCTGCCGGTGCGGCGTGAGCTTCGTCTCACTCAAAGATTGCCAAAAGTTCCTGCTGGGGGAGGCGGGCGATGTTTGCCACTGCGTCGGCGTTCAGCCCATAATTGGCGACCGTCGAGCGAACCATCTTGTGTGAGCGTTTGGGCGACAGCAGCAGTTCGATTGCGACGGCGAGTGGCGGGATGCCGCTGAGTGGATCCTGCCTCAGACGCATCATTTCGGGCTGGGAATCGCGGTAGCCATGACGGTGACGGAGTCGGTTCATGCATTCATGCCACACCGCCGCTCGCGAGTTGGTCTGCATGGCTTGGTCGAGCAGCGCGGTGAGGAATTGGTGAGATTTGACTCCCGCGATTCCTGAGGCGACGGGCGACGACGGCGGGATCTCTTGGAGCGAAATGTGCACCAAGAGTTCGCACAAATTGACGCCGGCTAGCATCGCATTGACGGTTTCGCCGATGCGCGGGTTGGCCTCGATGAATTGATGGCGACGGGATGACTGGTCGTAGAAGTATTCGACGAAGAGGGCTCCGTGCCAGTCCAGCGACTCACCCAGTCTTCGGACATCGTCGGCGACGTTTTCGCGGTGCGTGCTGACGCGAACAATCGGAGCCCCGCCGACACCGCGTCGCAGTGCCATCGCATCGTGCCAAGCGACGAGGCGACCGCGATCGAAGATGGCTTGCAGGATCGACAGTTCACCGGGGGCTGCTGATTGCAGGACAATTTCTTGGTTGGGAAGCGAGTCGCTGTTGGCCGTTTGCTCTTGGACCCATTCAAGCATCTCCGTGGAGTCCTGAATCGCGATCACACCTCGTCCCGCGGTTCCGTGTGCCGTTTTGAGGAAGCAGGGGAAGTTGGATTGTGCCAGGCAGCCTTCGCGGAGTGTTTCGAGCGAAGTTCCGTCAACGATGCGAGTCTCGGGTTGAGGCAAGCCTTGTTCTTTCATCACCCGTGCGAAATTGGCTTTGTTTTGCAATCGGTCGATCGCATCAAACGTTGGCAAGGCCACGCCAACATGGTTTTGAAGTTGGTCACGCACGCGACTGAGCAGGTAGGCTTGCTCGTGCGTGGCGATGACCACATCGTAACCGTGAGCGTCGATCAGTTCTTTCAGTCTTCGCAAGTACGCGATCGGATCCACGGAAGAGAGCGGGCATCGGTGCCAGTGTCTCACGAACGTGCTGAAGCGGCCTTGGCTGAGTGCGGCCGAATCCATCACGTCGATCGTGTGTCGGCCGCCAAGGCAGTGCAATGTTTGGCGAGCCGACGTGCTCGATCCTTCCGTCAACAGGATTCGCCGCGTTTTGCTCATCGCGATTGGATCGTCTGGAAGCGTTCGATGACTTCTTCGCGGGTGAAGAACTCACCGGCTCCGCGTTGTTCGATCTCGTGGGCCAAGTCGATCACCATCTGGTTGCAGGGAGCCGTCGTGCCGTGCCGTTCAGCCAAGCGAACGATTTCACCGAGGGTGTGGTCGACTTCGGTGCCTTTGCCTTTGAGCAGGTCCTGGTACAGAGAAAACTGAATCGGGCGGCGGTTGAAGATCAGCTTGGCACCCGTGCCCACGATCGGGCCAAGCAATCGAGAGTCGAGTTTTCCGAAGAAGCCTCGCAGTTTTCGGATGTCGGGAAGCTTGGGGATGTTGGCAAGCTGGACGCCCGCGGTCTCGAAAACTCGCAAGCATTCATCGGCCAGCGGTTTCCCCACGGCGGTCCGCCATCCCCGGTGGCAGACGGCTTCGGTGATGAAGTTGGACTGCGAGAGCGAGGCTGCGTATCCGGGGGAGTTGATGGCCAGTTTGTTGTACCGGACGCCTTCGACATTGCGTTCTTCGAAAACGCGAAAGCCAGTCTTCTCAAGCGTCTTGGTCGCGGCCGTCGCGGAGGCGGCGTTGGTGCCTTGGGCATTCGGGCCGAGCACGATCGTGCCTTTGAACTGCAGGCTGGCGGTGCCGGGTTCAGGAACGGTCACGTTGGTTGCGGTGATCCCCATGACCAAGCGGTCTGCGTCGACGTGTTGCAGCAAGGCTTCGTCATTGAATCCGTTTTGGACGGACACCACGATGGCAGAACCAAGGTAGGGGGCGACTGTGGCGATGGCTTCGGCGGTGGCCTGAGACTTGACCGTCACCAGGACCAGGTCTGAGTCCGCGATGTCGGCTGGGTTGTCGGTGCCTTGGACGGGGACTTCGCGAGTCGGCCAGGGACCCTGCAGTTGGACACGGCCCGTGTCGCGAATGGTTTGAATGTGTGGCCCGCGTCCGAGCAAGACGACTTGGCAAGACGGATCGTTGTCGCGGATCAAACCGCCGAGCATGGTGCCGATCGCGCCGGCCCCCAGAACACTGATTTTCATAGCAGGATGTCGGTCATGAGAGATAGAAAAGGCCGGCGCACAGAATTTCGATGAGGCATGATAACGGTCCGGCGATGGCTCTTTAAGTGACGCTCGCCGAATTGAAGCACATGCAGAGTGTGCGTTCACGCGAGGCGCCGATCCCGGTTGGGCTGCTCAGTGGGATGGAGGGGAATCCAGTTGACGGAGGTTTTGCACAAACTCAGGATCGTTTGTGAGACACGGGTGTTTGTACTCTTCGAAGTTGCCTCGTTTCGAGGTCTTGTTGAGTCTCAGCTTTTCCCAGGTGCCAGCGGGGACGCGAGTGACCTGGATCGGTTCGATGCGTCCACTGGCGCACTTGTCGGCGTACTCGCAGTTGACTTGTGACAATTGGTGCTGCAGTTCGTTGCCAATTTGCTCACAGAGGTTGGGCAGCGAGGCATCGTCCAGGATCAAGTGGTAACGCGGGCGTTCGCCCAGCGTCGGTGCCAGGGTGAAGGTGCAGGATGGAACGTTGAGGGTTTGCAGGGTTTGCTGCATCGCCTGCATGACTTGATGTTCGCTGAGTTTTTCACCTGTGAAGCTGCAGAAGTTTTTGCCTTTGTTGAGGAACGACAACATGGGGGTTTGGCCGCAGTAGCCATCGCATCGCACGAGATCGTGAATGTCGTAGCGATACAAGCCGCTGGCAGTTGTCAGCACGATGAAGTAGTTCTCGCCCTCGGTCAGTTCGGAAGCTTCCAGCACGTTTGGCTGGCTGCTGTCGCGTTCGGATTCAGGGATGAATTCAAAGTGGTGGCTGCTGTAGTCGAGCATGCCTGACGGCGAGCCATTTTGCAGCGGCACGGTCATCCGACCTTCGCTGGCCGAGAGTCCGTGGTCACGGATCGCAACATCGCCGTAGTACGCGGGCAATTGGTTCAGGTAGATGCCAACGGAGCCACCAGTCCACACGGCCAGTAGCGTGAGGTCAGGCCAGGCGTCTTTGGGGTACAGGTGACCGGTTCGATCGACAATTTGTTGCAGTTGCCTCGCTCGGCGAGGGTTGGGCCGGAGGCGAGATCGCAGTCGTTGCCGGATCGTATCGGGGATCGGTTGGTCGCCGGTGAGCGTGCCGTCGTGGATGTCCCGAATCAGTGTGTCTTTCATGGAGTCGGCAAACTTGGCGACTTCCACCAGCGTGCTTGGATTGGCGGTGACGATTTTTCCAACGCGGTCGCACGCGAGGCTGAGGCGGAGCGCGGTGTAGTGTTTTGCCAGGTGTTCCGTGATTTGGATGACACAGGAGGGCAGGACAAACAGCGATCCGATGTAGAATGGTCGCGTTTCCGCGGCCAGCCCGCTGATGTTCCCACAGGGAGCACCCGAAGGAGTTTGGGTAACGTTCCAGTGGCTCGAGAACTGGAGCGATTTCATTTGCAGCAGTTGCGGGTAGTCGCGGTAAACCCCCGTGCCCCAGTATTGCCAGCCGGCTTTGTAGTGTCGGTAGAAGTCTTCTGTGACCGGGATCATTTTGGGGTGATCGGTGGTCCCCGAAGTCGTCGCGAACATGACGACTTTGGTGTTCTCGGGGAACAGAGCCGTGGTTTCGCCTTGGATCACGCGGTCAACGTACGGGCGTGCTTCGTCGTAGCCTGCAATCGGAACGCGTCGGCGGTAATCTTCGAGCGTGCGGATTTCAGAAAAACCGTGGTCGCGGCCGAAGCCGGTGTCCGCGTTTTGCCGGATTCGCTGAAGCAAGTTTTCTCGCTGGATCTCGCGCGCACGCTCCGCTGTGGCGAGGTACCGGTCCAAGCGGCCGATCTTGTATCGCAGCATCGAACGCCGCAGGAGCGTCATCGGATCGGGGGACATGGTGAGCGGGCTCCCTTCGGTCGGAATGGGCCAATCAGCTCAGAATGTTCTCAGCATCCTTCGCTCGTCGCGAATCCAGTGCGCGGGGAGGCGGATGCATTTGGCGTCCGAGGCGGAACACGAGGGAGGCCGAGATCGGGCCGCTGTGTGCAGCGATGGCGAGGCAATCTGAGTTGTCTGGAGGACCTTTGTAGTCCCCCAGATGGCTGGTGCCAAGTTGAGGACAGTGCCCTCGAAACGATTTGCCTCCCATTCAGGAGTGCGTTTGCTCCTGCGGGTGACTCCGTGTCGCCCTGCCCAACAGCTTCTGTTGGGTGGGTTTCCGGTCTGCCAGGCTGGCCTCGATCAGAAGGGAGCTTCGTCGTCCACTTCGTTGAACGCGTCGTTGGCAGCTTCGGTGCCTCCGCCGCCGGTTCCGCCTGACGCACCGACCACTTTGTAGGAAAGTGCCTCGACGCTGACGAAGTATTTGACTTCGCTTTGCGGGTCACGCTGCCATTTCCGGCCGTTCAGACGGTAAGCGACTTCAACTTCGTCGCCCATGTTCATTTCGTCGACGCTGTCGCAAGCGTCGCGAGTGAATTCGATGGGGATGTAGTTGCTGAAGCTGCCTTTGTCTTGTTCGAGTACCACCATCCGTTTGCGAAACCCTTTTTGACCGTAAGTCTTGGTTTCTTCGATCACGTGGACCACGCCTCGAACTGTTGAATCACTCATCTCGCTACTCGCCCGCATGTTTCTCGCAAAATCGTCTGTTCGGTCGAAAACGGACCGAAGCAATCACAGCGGCGAAGTGTAAACGTTGATCGCAAACCGCTAAAGGTCCTAAACCCAAACGTCTGAAATCCCAAGTGTCTTTGGGCGGCGGTGCTCAGCCTTGCGGCCGGAGGGCAGCGGATTGTTGTTGCAGTCGCTCCGATTGCGTTTTCATTCGCTGGTTCATGCGGCGAAGCTCTTCGTCAAGTCGAGCGGAGGCGACGGGAGAAAAGCTAATCTCGGGCGTTCCCAGTCGAACGGAGTCGACATCGGGGATGGTCCCCGGGGCTTCGGCCAGCGATCGGGTGGTCATTGCATCGAGCAGCAAGCACTGAAGGCTGCGCTCGTGAACGGGCACGATCGAGGGTTCGCTCCAGTGCAGGTGCATGGCGGGGGTGGCACGGCGAGAGAGCGATTCGATCTGCTGCATCCGGGCGGGCATGCTGTGATGGTCGGCGTCGAGTGCACACACCCAGCTGCGTCGCGAAGTGCGATAGGCCAGCTCAAATTGGCTGAGGTCGTATTGCAGCGTTTCGTCGAAAAGATCCGCCATTTCCATCGAGCACTCCTCGTCAGCGGTCACTCGCCCGAGCGCCAGCCGATCGGGACGGGTGGGGCGGCTGTCATCGGATTGCAACTGGATTTCATGCCAGGACGATGGGTGCTGAACGGTTTCGATCCGCACCCGTTTGCCGCCCAGGAGCTCGCGTTCCGCCACGTCGGGGGCGGCTGACTTCCACTGTTGGATCGTCTTGGGGCGAGAGCGTCCTCCGCGTTTCTGGGAGCGGAACCGAGCGAAGGTGGTCGCGATTCCGGCGGGGGTGGCCAGAGGGGTTTCGAACATCGCATCGGTGCCGCTGCCTACCCGGCTCCGCAACGTCAGACGCGAATAGTGGAGCGAGGCCATTTGTCGAGCGATCATGAGCCCCAGGCCTTCGCCGCCCAAGTCCGACTCGATTGAGCTCGTTCCGCTGATTTGCTGCAGTCGTTGAGGGGCGATGCCTCGTCCGCGATCGACCACGGACCAAACCGCGACTCCGCGAGTCAGGTCGTCTTCCACCCGAATCAGGATCGGCGAACCGGCTTGGCTGGCGCGTTCGGCATTGATGATCAGGTTGGTCAGCAATCGCGTCAGGATCGTCGGGTCGATCAACACATCGGCTGAGTTCGGATCCGCGCCGTCCCAGAGCAAGTCGATTTGCTTGTGGTTGAGGATCGAGCGGGTGGCCAATTCAACCGATTCGCGAATCGCGGAACGCTTGGTTGCGACCCGGCGAACACGAGGCGTTCCCGATCTCAGTCGTTCGGCTCGCGCCAGTTCACCGATCAGGGAATCGATGTAGCGACACTGGTTCATCGCCCCTCGTAAAAATTCTGCCTGCGAGGGGGTCACGTCGCCGAGGCTGCCATCGCGGATGACTTCCATGGTGGCCGCGATCCCCGCCAGGGGCGATTTGAGATCGTGCGCGGTTTCGCTCAGCAGTCGCACGGCCGCGCCGAGTGGATCGGGGGCCGTTTCCTTGGTGGGGGAGGCGGTGTGGCGACGGATGCGGCGGCTGGGACGCAGGCCGGTGGATTGGTGGCTGGACGGGGGCATGTTAGGGGCTTTCGTTCACGACGGGGCAGGCGTGTCGTTGCCGCTTGGCGGGGCGTCTTTCTCTGGGCGTTGGGGAAAACGCGGACGGAGATGCCATCGACAAAATGCCACTGACGGCCCGTCGATTTGATCGCACGCTTCAATGTGAAACCAATTGCAGCAACGAATACTTCATCGACCGATGTTGTCCCGCAGAGGGGCGTTGCCTTGAAAAATGCTGTTTTGCCAGCAGCATTGGTTCGGCGGATTTGGGGAGTTGAACCGGTCGCACCGGTTTTGAGCGTTTGACGGAATCATCCGAATTCGGCGGCATCAAAGGGTTGGATCGAATGCAACGCAAATGCCGATAGAACGCTCGTGGGTCACGGATTGGACTGCCTAGACGCGTTTGATTGGATGCAAATGGGGAAGGTTGGCCGGGGTGACCTGGCAGTCGTCTCTTGACGTCGGTCACGCTCGCGTGGGACATAGCAACCATCGCGAACTCATTCTTTGTCATTCGAGAGCGGCGAGAGCCATGTGCGGAATTGTTGGATACGTTGGTGCGGACCAAGCGGCTGAGTTTTTGGTCGATGGGCTTCGGCGATTGGAGTACCGCGGCTACGACAGCGCTGGGGTGGCCATTCACGGCGGAAACGAGATCGCCATCACGCGGTCCGTTGGTCGGATTCAGGCCTTGGCCGATCGGTTGGGCACCCCGCCGAAAGGCACTTTGGGGCTGGGGCACACGCGTTGGGCCACCCACGGGCCGGCGACTGAAGAGAACGCTCACCCGCATCTTGGTGGGGAGGGCGAAGTCGTTCTGGCTCACAACGGCGTGATCGAGAACTTTCAGGTCCTCAAGGACGAGCTGATCACCAAGGGCTACGCGTTCAAATCCGCGACCGATAGCGAAGTGATTGCGCACTTGGTCGCCGAAGGCCTGAAAAACACACCGGTTGATCCGTCTCAACCCAACATGCGGTACGTGACCGCGGTGCAGTGGGCGATCGCGCAGCTTCGCGGCACCTATGGTTTGGCCGTCGCATTTCGAGAAAAACCGGGGCTGCTCATTGCTGCCCGATTTGGCAGTCCATTGGTGTTGGGCGTTGGTCGCGGCGAGTACTTCATTGCCAGCGACGCCTCTCCCATCGCGGGGCGAACCGATCGCATCGTCTACCTGGCCGACCACCAAATCGCGGTCCTGACAGCCGACGGCTTCACCGTGCTGCATCGCGACAGTGGCAAGGTGCGAGTCAACATTCAGCCGTTGGCCGAAGACACCGGCGAAGTCAGCCTGAATGGCTATGAGCACTACATGCTCAAGGAGATCCATGAGCAGCCTGATTCGCTTCGCAACGCGATGCGAGGCCGTTTGAACGACGAAGACGCGACGGCGGTCTTTGGCGGGTTGAACCTCACGCCTCAGCAGCTGCGAGGGGTGGAACGCATCATCTTGACCGGTTGCGGGACCAGTTGGCACTCGGCCTTGGTCGGGGAATACATGATCGAGGAGTTCGCTCGAATTCCCGTTTGTGTCGAATACGCCAGCGAGCTGCGGTATCGAAACCCGCCGATTGAAAACAATACCCTGGTTTTCGGGATCACTCAAAGTGGTGAGACGGCCGACACGCTGGCGGCACTGAACGAGACCAAACGCAAGGGGCACCGAACGCTCGCGCTTTGCAATGTGGTGGGCAGTTCGATCGCACAAGCGGCCGACGGTGGGGTTTACCTGCACGCCGGGCCGGAAATCGGTGTGGCCAGCACCAAGGCGTATTCCAGTCAGTGCTGTGTGCTGGCGATGTTGTCGCTGTACTTTGGCCGCATGCGGCACATGAGTTTCGAATCAGGCGGCCGAATCATCGAAGAGCTGCGGCGACTGCCCGCCGCGGTGGAGCAAGCGTTGACGTGTGACTCGGAAGTCCGCCGGATTGCAGCGAAGTACGCCGAAGCGTCGAATTTCCTGTACCTCGGTCGTCGCTACAACTTCCCGACCGCTCTCGAGGGGGCTCTGAAGCTGAAAGAAATCAGCTACATCCACGCGGAGGGCTACCCTGCGGCAGAGATGAAGCACGGCCCGATCGCGCTGGTGGACGCACACACCCCGAGCGTGTTCATCATGCCTCGCGGGACGACTTACGACAAAGTCATGTCGAACATGGAAGAGGTCAAGGCTCGCGGCGGGCCCGTGATTGCGGTCGCCAGCCACGAAGAGGCTCAGATTCGCCGAATCGCTGATGAAGTCATCATGATCCCGGAAGTCCCTGAGTTTTTGCAGCCGATAGTCTCGGCGATCCCGCTGCAATTGCTGTCCTACCATATTGCCGTTTTGAGGGGTTGTGACGTTGATAAGCCTCGCAACTTGGCGAAAAGTGTGACGGTGGAGTGAATTTCACGGTTGGGCAAGGCTGGTCGTCAATTAGGGTCTGTCCTACCTTTCCACTTGATCGTCCAAGGTTGGTTGATCAAGCCGAGGGGCCTTTTCCATTTCTTTTCGAATACACCTGCAGTGGAGTTCTCCTGAGATGAACGATCGGGGTTTGAGCTACAACTCACGCAAAGCACTCATGGTCCACATTGGCGAAACGGCAGGAGCCGAGATCGCTGATTTGCTGAACAACCTGTTGGAAGAGGTGGAGGAACTCCGCCGCACCAAGGTCAGCATCACCCGGATTGTTCCAGGCCAACAACCCGTTCACGAATTCATCGAAGAACCGGTTTGATGGCAGCTTGGATCGGGTGATGCGGGTCCGTTTGGGGAGGTGATTGGGAGCCGCGCCGCTGGCGTTGTCGAACACAACTTCTGTCACTGCTTTGAGTTGACAGGTTGCCCCAGAGTGTCGACAGTGTCGGGTTCCCGGGATTAAAATCCCAGTTTTCCCCACCTACGCTCGTCTCACGATCCATGTCTGACGCTTCTTCGACTGCCCCCAGCCAAGCGGGGGCCACTCCTCAATCCGCCGGCAAACAAACGTTGCTGGACAAAATTTGGGACCAGCATCTGGTTCACGCTCCCGAGTCCGGGCCTGCGATCATCTACATCGATCTGCACCTGGTTCACGAAGTGACCAGCCCCCAGGCGTTCGAAGGGTTGCGGATCAACAACCGCCCCGTTCGTCGTCCCGAGCGGACCATCGCGACTCCCGATCACAACGTCCCCACGTCCGATCGCAGCCTGCCCATCGCGGACCCGATCAGTTCCAAGCAGATTCAAACGCTGCGTGAGAACTGCAAAGAATTCGGCGTTCAGTTGTTCGACATCGATGATGTGCGGCAAGGCATTGTGCACGTGATCGGCCCCGAAAATGGCTACACCCAGCCCGGCATGACGATTGTCTGTGGCGACTCCCACACCGCCACGCACGGCGCCTTCGGTTCGCTCGCGTTTGGAATCGGGACCAGCGAAGTCGAGCACGTTCTGGCCACGCAAACGCTGTTGCAGTTCAAGCCCAAGACGTTCGAGCTTCGCGTCGATGGCGAGCTGGCTCGCGGAGTCACGGCGAAGGACATGATCCTGTATCTGATCGGTGAGCTCGGAACCGCCGGCGGAACAGGCTACGTGCTCGAATTCACCGGGGACGCGGTTCGCAACCTGACGATGGAAGAGCGAATGACGGTCTGCAACATGTCGATCGAAGCCGGGGCTCGCGCCGGCATGATCGCGCCTGACCAAACCACGTTCGATTACTTGCGTGGTCGTCCGGAATGCCCAGCTGATTTCGATGCTGCGGTGGAAGAATGGAAGAAATTGCCATCGGACCCCGGTGCGTCCTATGACCGAAGCAACGTGTACAAGGGCCAGGACATTCGCCCACAAGTGACCTGGGGAACCAACCCCGGTCAGGTTTGCAGCATCGATTCGTTGGTGCCTTCGCCCGGTGACAGCACCGACGTGAACGTGCAAAAGTCGACCGCTTCGGCACTGCAGTACATGGATCTGAAGGCCGGCACGCCGATCACAGAGATCGAAATCAATCGTGTCTTCATCGGATCCTGCACCAACGCACGAATCGAAGATTTGCGAGCCGCTGCGGCCGTGATCAAGGGCCATCATTGCAGCGACAAAGTCAGCGCGATGATCGTCCCCGGCAGTGGCAAGGTGAAGTTGCAAGCCGAGGAAGAAGGTCTGGACAAGATCTTCACGGACGCTGGTTTCGATTGGCGAGAAGCCGGTTGCAGCATGTGTTTGGCGATGAACCCGGACAAGTTGGCTCCGGGCGAGCGTTGTGCCAGCACCAGCAATCGCAACTTCGAAGGACGCCAAGGCAAGGGCGGCCGAACGCACTTGGTCAGCCCCGCGATGGCCGCTGCTGCCGCGATCAAGGGTCACTTCGTCGACATTCGCGACTGGGATTATCGCTGAGTTGCCTGACGGCAATTCTGCTCGGCTGCGAGCGGCGAGCCATTGCCGCTAGCTGCTTTGTTTTCTGTCTTCACGCCGACAGCGGGGGCGAGCCCCCATCGGCTAACAAACCACCCCTCAAAAGCTAACAGCCAGACGCGAAGAGCGAATGGCTGAAGCTGCAGGCTTCCATCATGCAAAACTTCACCGTACATCAAGGCGTTGTGGCAACGCTGGATCGTGCCAACGTCGACACCGATCAAATCATCCCCAAGCAATTCCTGAAACGCATTGAGCGAACCGGTTTCGGCCAGTTCTTGTTCTTTGACTGGCGTTTCTTGGAAGACGGCGAGACCGAGAACCCTGACTTTGAGCTGAACCGCATCAATGTCAAAGGGGCGTCGATCTTGCTCACGCGTCAGAACTTCGGCAGCGGCAGCAGTCGCGAGCACGCGGTTTGGGCGCTCGACGATTACGGCTTTCGTGCCGTGATCGCTCCTTCGTTCGCCGACATTTTCTTCAACAACTGCTTCAAGAACGGCGTTTTGCCGATCGCGTTGTCAGAAGAAGACGTGGAAGAATTGTTTCAGCGAGCCGAGAAGGGAAACCCTTATCAGTTGACCGTCGATTTGGAAAACCAAGTCGTCACGGACGGCCAAGGCTTTGAGCGTTCGTTCGAAGTCGATGAAAGTCGCCGGCACAATATGTTGCATGGTCTCGACGACATCGCCCTCACGCTGAAGCACGAAGACAAAATCACCGCGTTTGAAGAGGCTCGTGGCTAAGTTTCGGGGGTCACGGTTCCTGAATGTTGTGCGCGTGAGTGCAGTCCCAACCTTGGGTTGAAACCCAATGTTCTCCCCTGCGGTCGCTCCGCGGCTGTTGCCGCGAATGCATCCGGCTCACCCAACCGCGGAGCGGTGGCAGCCGTCAGCCTCGGGTTTCAACCCGAGGTCTCGGCCGCAAACCCTCGCCCTGAAGCCGCGGAGCGGCGACAGGTGTGGTTCCTCGCTCGCGTTTCGGGTTCATGATTGTTCCGTAAGGTGCCAGCCACCTTGTGGATTCCCTGCGGTCGCTCCGCGGCTGTTGCCGCGAATGCATCCGGCTCACCCAACCGCGGAGCGGTGGCAGTCGTCAGCCTCGGGTTTCAACCCGAGGTCTCGGCCGCAAATCCTCGCCCTGAAGCCGCGGAGCGGCGACAGGTGCGGTTCCTCGCTCGCGATTCGGGTTCATGTTCGTTCCGTAAGGTGCCAGCTACCTTGTGGATTCCCTGCCGTCGCTCCGAGGTGGTTGCCGCGAATGCATCCGGCTCACCCAACCGCGGAGCGGTGGCAGTCGTCAGCCTCGGGTTTCAACCCGAGGTCTCGGCCGCAAAACCCTTGCGCTGAAGCCGCGGAGCGGCGACAGGTGCAGTTCCTCGCTCGCGGTTCGGGTTCATGTTTATTCCGCGGGCTTGGAAGCCCATCGGAGAGCACGAGCTAGAAGCAGGGCCTCACTGAGGCCCTTTCTCACTCCTTACGTTCCATCTGACGCTTTGTTGGGGTGGGGCGGATTGCCGTGAGTTTCTTGGCTGGGGCTGGTTTCGCTCTTTCGGCCCTCGGTGCTGCTGGGTTAGACCGGATGGGTTGGGTTTCGAAACGCAGGAGAACGCAAGTGGCTTGGTCAGAGATGGAGTTCGCGCGAGAGGGGTTGTCGCTCTCAGCGTCGTTTTTTGCTGTCGTGTCAACGTTTTATTTCTGGTTGGTGCGAGCCAATCGTGAGCGAGCCAAGTTGGCTGCCTGCACCGTCACGGGGTTGCGTGGCACGATGCTGATGGCGATGGAGGACACCGCGACCTACCGGCGGGTCGCGCCAGGCGACAATCAGATCGTGCTGAAGTATTGGTTGAACCTGGCGGTGGTGAACAACAGTTCGTTGCCCAACGCGCTGCTGGGAATCAAGGTTTGGATGAAATTCACCGATGGCCGTTGGCACGCGATGGACGTTGCTTCCGCCGACCCGGAGGCGGATTTGTTCCCGCAGAATATCGACCCTCTGACCACGGCGGGGATGAAGCTCACGCTAGCGACCGAATGGGAGGGCGATGTCTCGGGCGGTTTTCGTGAACGAGAGTGTGCTGCGGGGGATGCGTTGCCGGAGTCGGTGCCAGTGCGAATCGAATTGGAGGCTCTGCAGGGGCAGGTCTTCGTGAGCGAATGGTTGGACGACGGGCGGTTGCTGCAGCGAACGACCGAGCAGTCTGGTTTGGCCGCGGCGTGAGCGAGTTTGTTCGCCACGGATGAAAAGTACAGGAGGCTGGGCCGACAATTTGGCTGCGATCCGATAGCATTCCGTCTGTTTCGAACCAGACTTCAACGGGGTGTGATTGATGACCTTTGCCACGCGGCTCAATGCGGCAATTTTGCGGACCGGATCAGTGACTTGCGTGGGGTTGGACCCGCGATTGGCACAGTTGCCCAAGCCGCTTCGGGACCTCGTGACGGGGGATCGAATGGATCTGGCTGCGGCCGCTTACACGCAGTTTTGCTGTGAAATCATCGATGTGGTGGCGGACTTGGTACCGTGCGTGAAGCCTCAGGCGGCATTCTTCGAGCAACTTGGCCCGGCCGGCATGGTTTCGCTCGGCGAAGTCATCTCGCACGCCAATCGAGCGGGGTTGATCGTCATCACGGATGGCAAACGGAATGACATCGGCAGCACCGCGACGGCTTACGCGGACGCTTACCTGGGCAGTTCCGAGCCGAATCGTTCGCCTTGGGGCAGTGATTCCTTGACCGTCAGTCCCTATTTGGGACGCGACAGCCTGGAGCCGTTTGTCGAGGTTTGCGATCGCCGAGCGGCAGGGATTTTTGTGCTGGTGAAGACGTCCAATCCCGGTGGCGGGTACCTCCAGGATCTCAGCGTGGACGGCAAAACCATCTATCAGTCGGTGGCTGAGTTGGTCACGGAGCTGAATCAATCGCGGCTGGACGCGGACGGGTACGGGCCCGTGGGCGCGGTGGTGGGGGCAACTTACCCCGAGCAATTGGTCGAGCTGAGGAAGGCGATGCCGCACAGCATCCTGTTGGTGCCCGGTTTTGGGGCCCAGGGTGGATCGGCCGACGATGTGCGGGCGGCACTGGATGCCAATGGGACTGGAGCGGTGGTGAACAGTTCCCGGCACATCATCTTTGCGCACCAGCGAGCAGAGTTTTCGGTCGCTGCGGATGAGAGCAATTGGCAGGACGCGGTGCGGGCCGCGACCGTGCAGATGAACGAGCAGCTCAAGGGCTGAGCCCGGCAAGTTCGTCTGTTTTTTTCGTTGTTCGCGTTTTGGGCCCCGATTTCGTGGGGCGAGTTCCGCTGCGCAGACGCGTAGAGGGCCTCTCTCGCGAGTCAAGAGCCGGTATTGTCGGCCAAGCTTCGGTTTTTTGTGCGACACAATGTCGCTGATCGTTCGCTGGCCTTGCCCTCGCAGGTGTTTCCGACTGATAATCCCGGCCCGCGTCGGCAAGAGTTGCGCGGATGCTCTATTACTTTTTCTTGTCTCGTCAACGTTGCTCGGGCGTGTTGCACATCGAGGTGATCCCTCGGGTGCAAACTGCGGTTGAGATTTGGTTTCCGTTGGCGAGTGATTTGGATCGATCATGAAACGTTTTTTGTTTCCACGTTGGGTCAATCCCTTCTTGGGCGTTCTGGGACTGGCCCTTGTTGGCGGGGGCGTGTACGCCGCTGCCATGGGTGGACTGGTGACGGACCCTCAGACTCTCAACGTGGGCTATCAACCGACGCAACCGGTCCCCTTCAGTCACGCGCTTCACGCGGGACAGTTGAAAATGGATTGTCGGTATTGCCACAACACTGTGTTTGATGCGGCTCACGCGGCGGTGCCTCCCACCGCGACTTGCGTGAACTGCCACTCACCTGCCGCCGAGAACGGGCAAACACCATTGGGTGCAGTTCGAACGGAAAGTGCCAAGTTGGCACCGATCCACGAGAGTTGGAAAACGGGTCGGAGTGTGGCTTGGAAGCGAATTCACAACCTGCCGGAGTTCGTGTACTTCAACCACGCCGCGCACGTGAATTCAGGCGTCAGTTGCGTCTCCTGCCACGGACGCATCGATCAAATGGAAGTCGTGTACCAACACGAGCAGTTGTCGATGGCCTGGTGCATCACCTGTCACCGCAACCCAAATGAACACCTTCGCCCCGTCGAGCTGGTGACCAAGCTGGATTGGAAAGCGGACGACCACGATTGGGGTGAATTCGCCAGCCAAGAAGAATTCGCGAAGGCCCACCGAGAAGAACACAACATCAATCCACAAGTCCATTGTGCGGTTTGTCACCGATAGTCCATCAAGACCAACCGGCCCGCTGTATTCGGCTGACTCACCGCAAACTGAACTGAGAAGATTTCACTCCATGACCACTTCGACCCAAGACGCCGGTTTCGATTCTTCCGAAACCTCCTCTTCGTCCGCTGCAGGCAAACCGCAGTACTGGCGTAGCTTGTCGGAATTTCGTCAAGACGACGCGTTCGTCAGCGAATTTTTGCATCGTGAATTTCCGGTCGCAGCATCGGAATTCCCCGAAGGCGTTTCGCGTCGTCGATGGATGCAAATCATGGGTGCGTCGCTGGCCATGGCGGGTGCCGCGGGGTGTCGTTACCCCGAGGAACTGATCGCACCGTTCGTGCTGCGACCCGCCGATCGTGTGCCCGGTGAAACCTACCAAGCGGCAACCAACTTTGAACTCGCCGGTGAAGTCCAGCATTTGCTGATCACCTGCGTCGATGGTCGTCCGATCAAAGCCGAGCCCAACACGACTCACCCAGCGGGTGGGGGAGCGGGCACGCACGCCCAGGCTTGCGTGCTGGGGCTTTACGATCCTGACCGGGCTCGCGGTGAAGCCGGTGTTCCGATCCGTTTCGACGACAGCGAAAAACGACGCATTGAGTCCGACTGGGACGCCTTCGCCAATTATGGCCAGGCGTTGCTGCGATCGGTTGGAGATGGCGAATCGGTTGCTGTGATGATGTCGCCGACGACGTCGCCCACCACGTTGCGAATGATCGGCGAACTGCAGAAGAAACTGCCCGCCGCGTCCGTCTGCGTTTACAACCCGATCGATGGCGGCTTGATGAACGAAGGCACCCAGCGGGTCTTCGGCAAACCAGCCACTCAGAAATTTGACTTCACCGAAGCGGAAGTCATCGTTTCGTTCCAGTCTGATTTCCTGGGCAGCGACACGGGCAGCCAAGCCAACTCACGCACGTTCGCGGCAAAACGCGATCCGATGCAAGCAGAGACGAAAGGCCAGATGAGTCGTCTGTACGTCGCCGAAGGCGGGTACACGTCCACAGGTGCCGCGGCCGACGTTCGCATCGCGATTCGCCCCAGCCAGATGAAGGCCGTCTTGGCCGAACTTGGTCGCCGCGTTGAAAAAATCAAAGCGGGTGAAACACTCGGCGAAGAGTTCGGTTTGGAAAACTTGCCCGGCGAAGGTGCCGCGTACAGCGAACTGGATGCGGCCGCTCGATTGGATCGATTCTTGAACGCCGCTGCTGCTGACTTGGCCGCCGCTGGTGACAAGGGTGTGGTCGTCGTTGGCGAAACGCTCGGTGCGGATGCGATCGTCGCTGGCATCGACATGAATGCAAAACTGGGTTCGCTCAGTTCCATTCAAACCTTCCGCCCTGTTGCGGGTGCGGATCTGAAGAACCAACTCACGCTCCAAGACGCATTCGATCGGATCAACAAGGGCGACCTGAGCACGGTGCTGTTTGTCGACACCAACGTGGTCCACACCGCACCGGGCGATCTGGATTTCACAAAGGCTCTCGAACGCGTCGAGCACTCGATCTACTTGGGCATCTACGACGACGAAACGGCTGAAAAATGCAGTTGGTCGTTGCCCATGAGCCACCCACTTGAATCTTGGGGTGACTGCGTCGGGATCGACGGTCATTACGGCATTTGCCAGCCGCAAATCATGCCGCTTCTCGGTGGTCGCTCCGCTGCAGAAGTCTTGGCGTTGATGCTGGCCGAAGATGTCACCGAGGGAGAGACGCTGGTCCGTCGCACCGCGGATTCGGTTTCTGGATCTGCGATCAGCGATCGCCAATGGCGAAAACTGCTGCACGATGGTTTCTCGGAAGAGGTTGTCGTGTCGGCAGAAGAAGTGGCCGCGGGCGAAACCGCGGTTGAGCTGCCAGCCGAACTGCCTGAGATCACGATGGATGTCGATCAAGATGACATCGAAGTCATCTTCACCGCTTCGGAAAGTCTCTACGACGGTCGCTTTGCCAACAACGGTTGGTTGCAAGAATTGCCGCAAGCCCTGACGAAATTGGTCTGGGACAACGCCGCGGTCATGAGCCCTCGCACCGCGGAAGCGTTGGGGATCAAGCACGGTCTGATGGTTGCGATTCGTCGCGGCGACACGACTGTTGAATTGCCGGTTTACGAAATGCCCGGTTGTGCACCTGGCGTGATCACCACGCAAATTGGGTACGGCCGAACTCGCGTCGGTGCCGTTGGCGGATCCATCGAAATGGATGTCGATCCGGTTGGCGTCAACGTTTCGCCGATCCGGTTCAGCGACTCGATGTTGTACGCTCATCCCGTCGAAGCTCGTCCGCGATACACCGAATACGATCTGGTCACGACTCAGGATCACTGGGCGATCGATGAGCTTGGACGCGACGAAGCTGAGAGCCGCAGTTTCAGCCTGATTCGTGAAGGCACGCTTGAGTTACTCAAGAAGCTGCCTGAATTCACCGAAGCCAAGGGGCCTCACGTCCCGTCGGTGGGTGAAGAAGGTTCGCTTTGGAAAGAGCCGATCAACCAAATCGAAGAAAGCAAGGAACACATTCCTCAGTGGGGCATGTCGATTGACTTGACCAAGTGCCTGGGCTGCAACGCCTGCGTGGTCGCTTGTCAAAGCGAAAACAACGTGCCGATCGTGGGCAAAGAACAGGTCGGCAACAGCCGTGAAATGCACTGGCTGCGGATTGACCGTTACTTCCAAGGCGATTCTGACGTCGCGGACATCGTTCAAGAGCCGGTTGCTTGCATGCACTGCGAAACGGCACCCTGCGAGCAGGTTTGTCCGGTTGCGGCCACGGTTCACACCGATGAAGGTCTCAACGCGATGACCTACAACCGCTGCATCGGCACACGGTACTGCGGTAACAACTGCCCATTCAAAGTTCGCCGGTTCAACTACTTCAACTACAACAAAGACGTTGGAGTTGGTTACGGCATCGATGCTTACCCAGGCTCGATCGAAACCGCCAATCGCAAGCTTCAGCAATTGGTGCTCAACCCGGATGTCACCGTTCGCGGACGGGGTGTCATGGAGAAATGCACTTACTGCGTCCAACGCATCGAGCACGCCAAGATTGACGCTCGCAAGGACGGAAGGAACGCGGTTCGCGATGGCGATATCGTCACCGCTTGCCAAGCCGCTTGTCCGACCAACGCGATCGACTTTGGTAACATTGCGGATCCGGAATCGGCTGTTTCAAAAGCCAAGGCAGACATTCGCAGCTATGGCATGTTGGGGCAACTCAACGTCAAGCCACGAACGTCCTACAAGGCTCGCATTCGCAACACGCCGTTCGCCTTGATGACTCGCAAGCAGATCGAGGATCTGTCACTCGAGGCACCTCATCATGGTCACGAAGAACACGGGCACGATGACCATGGTCATGACGAAGGCGACCACGGTCACGACGATCACGCTCATGGTGAAGAAGAGCACACTCGGAACCTGACTCGTCCGTTCCAGTTGCCGATCGTCTAGGGACTCGCCTCCCGCCCCCGCATTCATACTCCGAAATCAACCCTCCTTTCTCAGCCCTTTCCATGTCTCTCGCAATCCCAAACGGACTGGATAATTCGAACGATCGGCCCGGTCAGCGCGCACCGCTGGTTCTTGGCGACACGAATTATCACTCGATCACCGAAGCGGTCTGCAAGATCGCCGAGCAACCGCCGTCTCGTGCGTGGGTGATCGGGTTTTTGGTTTCCGTTCACTTGGCGACCATGTTGGGTTTGTGCATCGCTTACCTGATTTACACCGGGGTCGGTGTGTGGGGGAACCGAGCACCGATTTTCTGGGGTTGGCCGATTGTCAACTTTGTGTTCTGGGTCGGGATCGGTCACGCTGGAACGCTGATCAGTGCCATTTTGTATCTGTTCCGCCAAGAGTGGCGAACAAGTATCAACCGGACGGCCGAGGCGATGACGATCTTCGCCGTGGTCTGTGCAGGAACGTTCCCGGGGATTCACGTCGGTCGGGCTTGGCTCGCTTTTTGGCTGGCACCCTACCCCAGTCTGAACCTTTGGATGTGGCCACAATTCCGCAGCCCACTGCTGTGGGACGTGTTCGCGGTTTCGACCTACGCGACGGTCTCGTTGTTGTTTTGGTACATGGGCATGGTTCCCGATTTGGCGACCTTCCGTGACCGCAGCAAGAATCCGATCCGGCGTGCCGCTTATGGCGTCTTGGCACTGGGCTGGAGCGGTTCTTCACGGCACTGGATGCGATACGAAAAGGCTTACGCTCTGTTGGCTGCGTTCGCTGCCCCGCTGGTTTTGTCGGTGCACACGATCGTGTCCTTTGACTTCGCGGTTTCGCAGGTTCCCGGTTGGCACACCACGATCTTCCCGCCTTACTTTGTTGCGGGGGCTATCTTCTCCGGTTTCGCGATGGTGATCACGTTGATGGTCCCTGCTCGGAAGATCTTCAACATCGAAAAACTGATCACGATCCGGCACTTGGAAAACATGTGCAAGATCATCCTGACGACCGGCTTGATCGTCGGTTTGGCGTACGGAACGGAGTTCTTCATCGCTTGGTTCGGCCAGGTCCCCGAAGAGAAATTTGCCTTCATCAACCGGGCCTTCGGTCCTTACTGGTGGGCGTACTGGACGATGATCACCTGCAACGTGGTCTCGCCCAATATCTTCTGGTCGAAGAAGGCTCGGACGACACCTTGGATCATGTTTGTCGTTTCGATCTTTGTGAACATCGGAATGTGGTTTGAACGCTTCGTGATCACGATCACCAGTCTTTCGCGAGATTACTTGCCAAGTGCTTGGGCTTACTTCAGCCCAACGTGGGTCGATTGGTGCATGTTGATCGGTTCGTTCGGATTGTTCTTCACTCTGTTCCTGTTGTTCTGCCGTTTGATGCCGATCGTCAACATGGCGGAAACGAAGGCGACACTCGCCAAAGAATTGCACATGGCTCACGCCAACCATTCGCACGAGGACGACCACTGAGTTGGTTGGTCGCAATGGTTTGCGACTGACGCCTCATTGACGTGCTGAATCCTGATCACTGAAAACCGTTCATTGAAATCTTTCTCATGACTGAATCCCAACCCAAACCGAAGACAGTCGCGGACGACAAAAAAGTCCACGGTGTCGTCGCCGAATTCACGGATGTCGATTCGCTGCTGGCAGCTTGTCGTCGGGTTCGCGACGCGGGCTACACCAAAGCGGATGCGTTCACGCCATTCCCGGTGCACGGGATCGACACGGCCCTGGGAATCAAACCCACCATTTTGCCTTGG
The DNA here is from genome assembly GCF_028768465.1 of Rhodopirellula sp. P2. Classification (GTDB taxonomy): domain Bacteria; phylum Planctomycetota; class Planctomycetia; order Pirellulales; family Pirellulaceae; genus Rhodopirellula. The sequence goes on along the minus strand of NZ_CP118225.1, from coordinate 6,779,414 downwards.
ATCTCTTTGGCGGCGGGTTTGACGGGGACCACGATCGCACTCTTGATGCAGATCAGCTTGAACGGTCAAACGGACCTGTTCGAAGGCATTCAGTACCCTTACATCATCTCGGGCAAACCCTTCATCTCCTTGCCGGCGTTCATTCCGGTGACGTTTGAGTTGACGATTTTGCTGGCTTCGTTCGGAACGTTCTTTGGCATGTGGGCCTTGAATGGTCTGCCCCGGTTCAGCAACCCGATGTTCACCAGCCCACGATTCGATCGGGCAACGGATGACACGTTCTTCTTGTTCTTGGATGCCAAGGACTCTCGATTTGACGAAGCCGGTGCGAAGGCCTTGTTGGGCGAACTCGGCGGTGAATTTGTGGAGCCTGTGCTCGAGGATGACTCTTCCAAAGTCATTCCTAAGGGACTGCTGATCACACTCGCGACCGTGATTTGCCTGTCTTCGATTCCAGCTTTGGCTGTGTTGCGGATGCGAGTGACCAAAAGTGGTTCGCCACGTTTCCACATCTTCCCCGACATGGACTTTTCGCCTTCCAAAGACGCTCAGCAAACGACCAGTTTGTTTGCGGATGGTCGGGCCATGCGTCCTGATGTTCCCGGAACCGTTCGTCGCGGCGAAATGGATTGGGATTTGAACTTCAAGACCGGCATCGATATGGACGAATTGGCCAGCATCGATGCACCACGTGCTGCTCAGTTGGTTGCTCTGCAATCAGACGTTGCCGTGGATGATGAAGACAAGGTGGCAGCTGAAGAGCCTGCCGCTGAGGAGAAGACCGCTGACGAAGCGACGACTGAGAAATCAGATCCTGCTGCCGAAACCAGCGACGCGCCAGAAAACACTCCTGTCGCAGCGGCCGCGGACAACACGCCTTGGTTGACCGAGAACCCACTCGAGCTGAGCGAAGAAGCTCTGGCTCGCGGTCAACAACAATTCAACATTTACTGCTCCGTTTGCCACGGCGTGAACGGACGCGGAAACGGCTTGGTCAATCGCCGAGCTCAACAGATTCTGGCAACCACGTGGACGCCACCGTCGAACATGCATGATCCAACGCTGTACTCGGACGTTTACCCCGACGGCAAGTTGTTCAGCACGATCACCAACGGTGTCCGCAAGATGCCAGGTTACGCCTCGCAGATCAAAGCCAAGGATCGCTGGGCGATCGTGGCCTATGTGCGAGCGTTGCAAGCCAGCCAGGACGCGACCTTGGAAGACGTTCCTGGACCGCAGCGTTCGGAAATTGAAAAAGAACAGGCCGACGTTCAAGCCAAATTGAAAGCCGCCGCCGAAGCCGAAGCAGCCAAGGCGGCAGAAGCCGCCGAGGCCGAGTAGGTCGATTTTGTCATCGGCCGACGGGCAACCGCCGTAGCCGAGAAACGAAATCGTCCGACGCCGGACAACCCGGCACCGAAACCAGTCATCACATCACTTAGTCTCAGCCCTCACATCTCCCATGTCACACAAAGCGGTCGCTATCAAGCCTGCCGATGACCCGGCATTCCAACTTCCCGCCTCCTTGGCCGGGTTGTCGTTGCCCATGATCATCGGGGGCATCGTGGCACTGGTCGGCGGTGCGTTCTTTTCCAACTCGGCCGTGGGCGGTCGCTTTGGGATGTCATCGTACTTGGTGGCTTACATGTACTGCCTGACCCTTGCGATTGGGTCCTTGTTCTTCGTGTTGATCCAGCACCTGTCGCGGGCGGGTTGGAGTGTCGTGGTCCGGCGCGTCGCGGAGCTGATGATGATCATGGTCATTCCATTGGCATTGCTGTTCATCCCCATCGCTGTCTCGGCTTACACCGGATCGCTCTACGTTTGGTCGGCCGAGGGTTACCAAGCCGAGCACGGTATTCCGAGTGCGATCTGGGAGCAAAAAGAACGTTGGTTGAACCCCAATTGGTTCGTCGCCCGGTCGCTCATTTACTTGACCGTTTGGTGCGGCATCGCCGCGTGGTACTACCGCGGTAGCCAACGCCAAGACGAAACCGGCGAGATCACGATCACCGAAAAGCTGCAGGCTCGGAGTGGCCCCGCCGTCATCGCGTTCTCCTTCTGCACCTCATTTGCGGCATTCGATTGGGTGATGAGTCTGGCTCCGATGTGGTTCTCGACCATGTTTGGTGTGTACCTCTTCACCGGCAGCATTCTGTCGGCGCACTGTGCGATTTGCTTGTTCAGTTTTTTGCTGCAGCGAGCGGGTGCGATGCGAGACGAAGTCACGGTGGAGCACTACCACGATTTGGGCAAGTTGATCTTCGGGTTCATTTGTTTCTGGGGATACATCTCGTTCAGCCAATACATGCTGATCTGGTACGCCAACATTCCTGAGGAAACACACTGGTTCTACACACGCTCGACAAACGGGTGGTTCAACGTTTCGTTGGTGCTGATGATCCTTCACTGGGGATTGCCGTTTGCTGGGACAATGAGTCGCCACGTTCGGCGTCGCCCTTGGCTGATCACCTGCTGGGCGGCTTACATCTTGGTTTTGCACCTCGTTGATCTGTACTGGATCATCATCCCGGAAGCCGGAATGGGCTTGGGGGGTGCAGCCGGAATCATTGCGACCCTGGTTTGCGTGATTGGAATGATCGCTCTGATGTTGGGTTTGATGCTCAAATTGGCCGCTGGAACTCGCGTGGTGCCGGTTCGCGACCCTCGATTGGGTGAGTCGCTGGCATTCGAGAATTTCTAAACCGATCTGTGTTTTGCGGCAATTTGCCGCTGTTCGGACCCCACCCATCTCCTTTCTACTGAATCCTTACTCATGGCAGCCTACGACGACCTCAATGTCAAACGAATCGCGGTCATCAGCGTGATCTCGATCTTGGTCACTGCGGTTACCGTGTTAGCGGTCCAGGTCCTGTATTTCGCGATGGCGGACATTGTCGATGAACGCAAGGTTCAATCGGCTTCGTATTCCCGTCAAAACGCAGTGCTGGCGGACCAATCCGCTGAGATTTCGCGTTACGGCGTGGATCCAGAAACCGGCAATGTGACGATTCCGGTCGAAGACGCGATGAAGAAGATGGTCAAGAAGGCTGACTCGCAAGACGAAGCCTGAGACCGCGACCCGTACAACCAATCACTCCCTAGCGATCCCCCATGAATACGCTCGTTTCCCGCCGAATGACCAACCGCTTGCCACTGGCAAGTTGGGCGTTCGTGGCTGGAATGCTCGCGTTCATGGCCGGTGTCGGTTCACCCGCGTCGGCTCAGCCCAGCACGGGAGCGATGGAACAGGGGGCGCCTGTCCTTCTGAATGACGGCATTCCCAAGGGCGTTGAAAACGTCACCGTCGAGCAACGTTTGGGCAACCAGTTGCCCGGTGACATGAAGCTGATCGATTCGAAGGGCCGCAAGTTCACGTTGAGTCATTACCTCGATGGTGAACGTTCGCTGATTTTGACGCTGAACTACAGCAACTGCCCGATGCTTTGCAACGTGCAATTGAACCAGCTCGCTCAATCGCTCGACCAAATGGGTGACTTGAAGATCGGTGAAGACTTTCAGTTGCTCAGCGTTAGCATCGACCCGACGGAAACCGACCAACGACTTCGAGACACAAAGAAACGATACGTCGAACAAGTTCCTTCGCATCCCAAAGCCGAAGAGGGATGGTCGTTCACGCGAACGACGAAAGCCAATGTGGAACGCTTGGCCAAGGAAGTGGGCTTCTCCTACAAGTACAACCCTCGCACCAAAGAGTACGCTCACCCAGCGATGCTGGCGTTTGTCTCACCCGATGGTGTGATCACGCGTTATTCGCTGGGCGTTGCTTTCCCCCCGGACCAAATGAAGTTGGCATTGGTCGAGGCGGGCCAAGGCAATGTGGGCGGGATCGTCGATCAGTTTGTGCTGTGGTGCTACAGCTACGATCCAAACGAAAACAGTTATGTCCCCCAGGCTTGGAAGCTGATGCGACTGGGCGGTGGGATGACCATCACGTTGCTCGGGTTGGCGTTGCTGCCGTATTGGCGAGGCCGCAAAGGTTCGCCAGCCAATGCCACGGACGACGAAACACCTGACGGCGACGTCAGCACAACCGCTGGACCCGATGGCACATCGGAACCGGCACCTTTGAAACCAACGCAGTGGCATTTGCACGGGAATGCCGACTGACGATCGCTTGCGAACTCAGCAAGACCAGACAACCGAATCCACTGCGACCTGAAAATCATTCACTCAAATGTTTCCTGCAATCGAATCGCTCGCCATGACGTTTCCAACTTTGTTGGCTGACAAAAACGCGGACTTTTGGTTTCCCATCCAAGGTTCATCGTTCGCCGAAGAAGTTGATTGGGTTTATGACCTGATCCTGTACATCAGCTTGGCATTTTTCGTGCCCATGATGGTGTTCATGGTTTGGTGCCTGTTCAAATACATCAAGGCTCGCGGTACCAAGGCGGAAAGCCAATTGTCGCACCACACGACCCTGGAATTGACTTGGTCAATCGGGCCCTCGGTGCTGTTGGTTTGGATGTTTGTCCAAGGTTCGATTTCGTTCCTCGACATGCGGAGCCCGCCAGAGGGTTCCTACGACATCGGTCTCCAGGCCTTCAAGTGGGGATGGACGATGGATTATGGGAACGGCACGTTCCATCCTGAGTTGCACATCGTCAAAGATGAGCCAACCAAACTGTCGATGCGCAGCACCGATGTGATTCACAGTGTGTTCATCCCGGCCTTCCGCGTGAAAAAGGATGTTGTGCCGGGTCGGTACAACTACATGTGGTTCAAACCGACCATTGCGAGCGAACAGATCAGTGCCGAGCAACTTGCCAAGCTGAAAAAGCAAAACGAAGGCACCACTTGGGACTACGACAAAGTCCACACCATCGAAACAGAAGATGGTGAGAAGGAAGTGCAAGTCACGCCCGAGGGTTACACGTTCTTCGACCTGTACTGTGCCGAGTATTGCGGCACGAACCACTCCGAAATGCAAACGGTGGTCGTGGTTCACGAAACGCAAGCCGACTTGGACGCCTGGATCAAGGCGAACAGCAGTCGCGGTGAAGTCTCGATGGAAGAGTGGGGCGAATTGCTCTACGGCCGTCGCGGTTGTTCCGGTTGCCACTCGGTTGACGGTTCGAAACTGGTTGGCCCGACCTTCAAGGACGTTTACGGCAGCCAGCACGGTTTGACCACTGGTGAGAACCAAATCGTCGACGAAAACTACGTTCGCGAATCGATTCTCGCACCCAAGGCCAAGGTGGTCGCGGGTTATCAACCTGTCATGCCGAGCTACAAGGGGCAACTCAGCGACGACGACATTGCCTCGATCATCGCTTACTTGAAGTCGATCAGTGCCAACGCACCGTCTCAACCGGCGGCAGCCCAGGCTGAACCGGAAGCAGAATCCGCCGAATAATTCGTTTAGAGATTCAGGCTGATTCGGTAAACTGACTGAAGCCTTTTCAAAGCACACCCATCACCGACACGTTTTACGGTCTCCAGAAGGGACGCCAATATGTCCAATGCAACACTCCCTGCGGGCGCTCGCGACCCCGGTTATCCAACCGAACGCGAAAACTACCTGACCAACTCCTCGGGCATCCTCAGCTGGATGTTCACGCTGGATCACAAACGCATCGGGATGATGTATTTGATCGGCGTGGTGAGCGCCTTTGCAATCGGTGGTTTGCTCGCCCTTGCCATTCGTTTGCACCTGTTGAAACCCGATGGATTGCTGTTCACGGGCGCCGAAGGCAACAACATTTACAACCAAGTGTTCACCCTGCACGGGGCGATCATGGTGTTCTTGTTCATCATCCCGAGTATCCCGGCGGCACTGGGGAACTTCCTTGTGCCTGTCATGCTGGGTGCGAAGGACGTTGGTTTCCCGCGATTGAACCTCAGTAGTTTCTATCTGTGGGTGTTTGGGGCGTTGTTCTTCGTGAGCGCCTTGTTCAGCAGTGGGTTGGACACCGGTTGGACGTTTTACACGCCCTACAGCACAACGACCGACACCTCGGTGATTTTGGCCACCTTGGGTGCCTTCATTCTGGGATTCAGCTCGATCTTCACCGGTCTGAACTTCATTGTCACGATCAACACGATGCGTCCACCGGGCATGACCTGGTTCAAGATGCCTTTGTTCCTGTGGGCGACTTACGCGACCAGCATCATTCAGGTGTTGGCAACGCCCGTCCTGGGGATCACGTTGTTGCTGCTGATCGCAGAACGCACGATGCACATCGGGATCTTTGATCCTGAATTCAACGGCGACCCGGTGACCTACCAGCACTTTTTCTGGTTCTACAGCCACCCCGCTGTGTACATCATGATTTTGCCGGCCTTCGGCATCATCAGCGAACTGATCAGCGTTCACAGTCACAAGCACATCTTCGGCTATCGCTTCATCGCCTACTCCTCGATCGCGATTGCTCTGCTGGGCTTCTTGGTCTGGGGACACCACATGTTCACCGCGGGCATGAGCTCGTTGACCACCATCGTGTTTTCCGCGTTGACGTTCACGGTCTCGGTGCCGTCAGCGATCAAGGTGTTCAACTGGTTGGCGACGATGTACCGAGGCTCGATCAGCCTGACGACCCCGATGTGCTACGCGATCTCGTTCATTTTCTTGTTCACCATCGGTGGTTTGACCGGGTTGTTCCTCGGAACCTTGGCAACGGACTTGCACCTTCACGACACTTACTTTGTGGTCGCTCACTTTCACTATGTGATGGTCGGTGGAACGTTGATCGCCTTCCTGGGTGGCGTGTTCCACTGGTGGCCGAAGATGGTCGGGAAGCTCTACAACGAAACTCACGGGCGAATCGCCTCGCTGTTGGTCTTCCTCGGATTCAATGGCACGTTCCTGCCACAGTTCGTCTTGGGGAGCCGCGGGATGCCTCGTCGTTACGCGACGTACGATCCCGAATTCGCGTTCTTGCATCAGCTCAGCACGTTTGGCGCTTTGTTGCTCGGAATTGGTTTGCTGTATGCGTTCATCGTGCTGATGGTTTCGCTGGCCAAAGGCCGTCGTGCCCCTGCCAACCCCTGGGGTGGCGTGACCTTGGAATGGCAATGCACCAGCCCACCGCCGTATTACAACTTTGAACGTCCACCCGTTGTTGGCGATCCATACGATTTCCACAATTTGGAATGGGACGCGGAGAACGAGCGTTACGTCATGACGGAGCCAGAACGCAAACTGGTTCCCGAGTCCACGCCCGATGAAGTTCCCGCCCATGCTGGCGGCCAAGAGTAGTTCAGACCTGCCCTGCGTCGAATTGTCCGTCTTGATGGATCGTGCGACGTTCGGGGGCACTTGTTATAAATCCCGCGGCATCGGATTGGTGCCGCTTTCCGTTTTGAATCAGTTCACACGTCGGCCCACCGCTCATGGCAACGATCGACTCCGTATCTTCACCAACCGATGCTCACGCGGATGATTCGCATGGGCACGATCACGATCATCCATCTTGGTTGGCGCACCATTTCGAGACCCCCGAACAGCAATTTGACAGCGGCAAGCTGGGCATTTGGTTGTTCCTGGTCACGGAGATTTTGTTCTTCAGTGGAATGTTCTGTGCGTACGCCATCCTCCGAATGCTTCGACCGGAAGTCTTCGAGGGTTGCAGCCAGTTCCTGAACACGAAACTGGGTGCGATCAACACCGGCGTGCTGCTGTTCAGTTCGCTGACGATGGCATGGGCCGTTCGCTGCTCCCAGACGGAAGAGCACAAGAAGTTGGTCGCGTTGATTGCGACCACGCTTTCCTGTGCGATGGTCTTCTTGGGTGTGAAGTCGATCGAGTACTCGCACAAATGGGGCATGGGATTGCTGCCGCCGGGAACGTACTTTTACAGTGCTGCCAACGAGCACCCGACCGCCGCTCAGATGGTTGAGTTGCACGGTTTCTCGGAGTCGACGGCGTTCTTCCTGACGAACAGTTTGTATTTCCTGTGCGCTCCGTTCGCGTTGATCGCAGCAGGCGTGTTCATTTGGTTGGTTGTCTCGAAAATCTCGGGCAATGCGTTCCAGTACGCTTGTGCAAAGCCACTGTTCGTCGTCGCTTTGAGCTTCTTCGGGGGCGTTGGCCTGGGCACGATCTTGGAGTCCGGTGGCGAGCATCATGGTGATGAGCATGTCGCGGCAGCCGGCGACCATGCCGACGCGGAACACGGCGACGCAGATCATTCGCACGCCGTGGCAACTGTCGATCATGCAGAAGAAGTCGCGGACGAATCCGACGCCAACATGGTCCAAACGCCTTTGGGCGACGACTACGCGGCGGTGAAGTTGCTGGCTGAAAACGAAACCAACACCGGTCTGAAGGACTTGGTGGTGGCAGAACAGACTCAGCAAACCATGGCTGAAGGCAAGATTCTGAAGGATTCGTCCACCAGTGACGCGGGGATCTCCACCATCCCAGGTGACGTCAACACACCACGACAAGCCGGTGTGTTCTTTGGCATTTACTACTGCATGACCGGTGTTCACGCGATTCACATTTTGGCTGGGATCGGTGTGCTGGTTTGGCTGTTGATCCGTGCGATCCGCCAGGATTTCAATCGACACTACTTTGGCCCGGTGGATTATGTCGGCCTGTACTGGCACATCGTCGACTTGATCTGGATCTACTTGTTCCCGCTGCTGTACCTGATTCGCTAGTTCAGCCGCTGAGCAGTTCATTCGCATTCCTCCTCACTCAAACGACCTCTCGAAAGTTGCAATATGTCTGACCACGGACATTCCGCGAACACCGATTCGGCACACTCGCACGACGGCCATGCCGAGGGCGATTTCGCGCACCCCATTCCGTTGCCGCTGCTGTTCGGTGTGTTCATCGCGTTGGTGTTTCTGACGATCGTGACCGTCGCTCAGGCCAATTTTGACTTGGGCAGCATCGACATTGCGATTGTGATGTTCATCGCCACCATCAAGGCTGTCTTGGTCGGTTTGTTCTTCATGCACTTGGCGTTCGACAAACCGTTCAACCTGATCGTGTTTCTGTCGTCGTTTGTGTTTGTCGGGTTGTTCGTGACCATCACGCTGAGTGATGCGAAGATGACGTCTTCTGCAGCCGAAAACAAAGTGGACGAAGTGCCTGTTGCGGTTTCCGTCGATCTGTAGTGAAACCCTGTTCAGCGGATGTGAATTCCGCTGGGCACGGATCTGAAATTTGCCCGGCACTTTGTGACCGGGCTTTTTCATGTCGAGGCATCTTTCACGCGACGGGCTGGACCGGATTCCCGCTTGGGGAGTGGGTGGATGCACCTCCTTTTTTCCAGGTGACCGGACTGCGTGGTGTTTTTTATCCGGAAAGGTTGACCGAAATTGCCTAAGCTGTTTTCTTGACGTATGTTTGCAGGTTCAGACATTTCTTCAGGAGAAAATCAGCGATGCGTTCTTTGTCCGGTTCTGTGTTGGCTTTGTTGGCGGCAGTGAGTTTGGGAACCTCTTTGGCGAGCAGCCCCGCAAGAGTTGTTGCGGAAGAATGGAGCCCGGTCGTTGTGCCGACTGGTGAATACCGAGCTCAAATTCAGGCGACGCCGATTGCCGAGCGGCCGGGACGATTGTTCCACGTGTATGGCAACACCGTTCGCTGGGTAGAGAGCGCCGAGCAAACCCCGTTGACCTACCGTCCTCTTCGACGCGTCGTGATCGGTACCGATGGGGTGCAATCCGGACGTGGGGCCAGCCGCCCCTTTGGTCGTCGCTAGTACGAGCCGTCTTGCCGGCTTTTGTCGCGGGTGATTCAGCGAGTGTTTGACACTCGCTGATCTTCTCAACGGTTGGTCACACCGATTCGATTCGTGCGGTGAATTCGCGAAAATCTTCCAGGGTGTCGATCCCAGGAGCGGTCGCCTCGACGGGAGCGACGACGATCGTTTTGCCCGCTTCGATGGCCCGCAGTTGCTCGAGTTTTTCGATTTGCTCGAGCCTTCCTGGCGGCTGCATCGCGAACCACAGCAAGAAGTCTCGGCGGTAGGCATACAGCCCGATGTGCTGCCAGTAGTTCGCTGGTTCCGCGTTCAGCAGGGCATCCGTCAATCCATCGCGAGGATGGGGAACAGCGGCACGGCTGAATGTGATCGCTCGCTGGTCGGCTCCCAGGACCGCTTTGACACAATTGGGATCTTCCACGCGTTCGCGATCGCGAATGGGGCAGGCAGCGGTGGCAATGTCTGCCTCGGGATGTTGCATCAGCAATTGCGCGACCGCATCGATTGTCTTGGGATCGATCTCCGGTTCGTCGCCTTGAACGTTGATGAAGATATCGATGTCTTCATGCAGCAGGGCGACCTCTGCGATCCGGTCGGTTCCGCTTTGGCATTCGACGCTGGTCAGTCGGGCTTGTCCGCCAAAGGAATCGACTTCTGCGGCCAAGCGAGGGTCGTCCACTGCGACGATGACTTCCTCGCTGACGAAGGATTTCATTGCGGCTTCGTAGGTGTGTTGCAGCACGGATTTGCCACCCGCTTGCAACAGCAATTTCTGGCTGAGGCGGGAGGATGCCAAGCGAGCGGGAATGACGATCATGCACTTCATGGTGGTTCCGATGGCTTGGGGAACGGTTGTGGACAAACGAGTCAATTGATCGGTGGAGCGGAACGAGGGCAATCCGGGGTGGCATCAGTGGAATCGAAGCGGATTTGAGATGCAAACGCCGTTGTTCGACGCACAAGGCTCGATTCGGAAACGCTCCGGGATGAATCTCGCGAGTTGCCTCCATCGGAGGTTGAATCCGGTTAGAACTAGAGCACCTCGGATGAGGCCGTGCTGATCGCAACCCGCTCGATTCGTCAACAACAGGTTTTTCATGTCTGGTGCAGAGCAAACAACAGGCCAGAAATCTCCTGCGATGTGGTGGGCGACGACGGGCGACATCAATGCCTTCTTTGGATTGATGCTCGACAACGTGGCGGGGTTGTTGTTGATGACCGCGTTGCTGGCGGGGTTCGGGTTGCCAGCGGAGTTCACGGTCACGCACATGGTTCCCGGCACGGCGCTGGGTGTGATGCTGGGTGACATCGCGTTCTTCTTCATTGCCTTGCGGATGGGACGCCAACAGAACCGAGACGATGTGACGGCGATGCCGCTGGGTTTGGACACACCGTCGACGTTTGGGATGATTCTGTTGGTGTTGGGGCCCGCTTTCTTGGCAGCGCGGGCGGGTGGAATGACGGAGTTGGAAGCGGCCCGTCACACCTGGCACATCGGGATTTGGTGCACGGTGATGTGTGGGGTGTTGAAGCTCATCTTGGCTCCATTCGGCCAGGTCGTTCGGGATGCGATTCCCCGCGCCGGCTTGCTGGGTTCGTTGGCTGCGATCGCCCTGGTGTTGATCAGCTTTTTCCCGCTGACTCATATTTTGGGTTCGCCCCTGCCGGGTTTGTTGGCGTTGGTGATGGTGCTGGGGACGTTGATCGCTCACCTGCCTTTGCCCGGTCGAACCCCGGGGACGCTGGGGGCATTGATCGTTGCCGGAAGTGTTTACTACTTGTTGTGTTTGCTAGGAGTGGCTGGGTATGAATTCCCGACGACTCAGCCGACCGTTTGGTTTCCGATCCAGTGGATGGAATCGTGGCAGGGGACATGGTGGGGCGCGTTTCCCGATGCGGTTCCGTTCTTGCCGTTTGTGTTGCCGTTCGCGCTGGCCACCGTCGTTGGCGGGATTGATTGCACGGAATCCGCTGCCTCGGCGGGCGATGAATACGATGCACGCACGGTGTTGGGCGTGGAGGCCGCGGCGACCTTCTTGGCAGGGCTTTCAGGTGGCGTGATTCAAACCACACCGTACATCGGTCACCCGGCTTACAAAGCGATGGGAGGCCGGGCGGCCTACACGTTGGCCACCGCGTTGCTGGTCGGGTCAGCGGGAATTGTGGGTTACTTTGCGTTGTTGAATGCTTGGATCCCCGCGCCGGCGGTGTATCCGATTTTGGTGTTCGTCGGGTTGGAGATCACGGCGCAGACGTTTACCGCAACGCCACGCAAACACTACGCGGCGGTCGTGATCGCTTGCTTGCCAGCGCTGGCGTATTTAGCGATGAGTTTGCCAGATCGAATCTTTGGGGATTCGTTGATGCTCGCAGGCGGGCACACGATGGATTCGCTGGTGGGTGGTCCGTTGAAGCATGACCTGCAGACCTTGCGAATGCTCAGCAACGGTTTCATCGTGACCGGGTTGCTCTGGTCTTGGACGCTCGCGTCGATGATCGACCGCAAGCTGATTCGGGCCGGCGTCGTGATGCTGGGGGCCGCGGTGTTGACCTGCTTTGGCGTGATGCATTCGCCGATCGAGGGCAATCGCTTGTTCGTCCCGTTTCTGTTTGGCGAATCAAGCTCGTTGGGCTTGCCGGGCGAGCATGTTGCCAAGGTGATGGAATACGTGGCGGGTTATGCGATCACAGGTGGATTCTTGATCGCCTGGTCATGGTTCCTGCCGGGGATTTCGACCGCGGACAATTCGGAAATGAGCGGTCATGAACCGGCCGGCCAATCCGAGATCAAGCCGTCATCCTGAGGGGCACGTCGGAGTCGCACTAGGCGGCTCGGCGGAACGTGCTTCGTTCGGGAACGATGTGACATCCCAACGTTTCGATTTCGAGTTGGAGCAGTCGGGTGACGACGTTGCTCGTCGAGGGGCGTTCCAGCGGATCGGGGGACACCATTTGTTCAATCAACTCAGCGACGGGTTCGATGCTGCGGGACTGAGTGGGTTCGGTCAACGCCAGCGTTTGCAGCAGAATCTGGCCGAGGGAGTGCACGTCCATGGCTGGCAGGGCAGCCGTGTTTCCGGCGGCGAGTTCTGGGGCGGCGTATCCCGGGGTTCCGCGGAACAGAGGCGGCATCGGCGAATGAATTCTCGCGGCATGTCCCAGATCGATCAGAGTCACATGTCCCTGTGAATCGACCAGCACATTGGCGGGGCTGATGTCGCCATGGATCCAGCCATTTTGGTGCAGGGCCTGCGTGGCCTGTGCGAGTTGCCTGGTCCACCACAGGGCGACCGGCAACGCAAATTGTCGGATTTCTGAAATTCGATCCGTCAAATCCATGGCGTCCAAACGTGGCATCACCACGTAGGGGGATGTGCCATGGGCGGATTCGTCCAGGATCGGCATCAGATTGGGGTGTGTGATCCCTGCGGAGGCGATGATTTGAGCGAAACGTCGAGCTGGTTGGATGGCCGGGACGCTTGCGTTGCCTGTCAAAGCGGCCGTTTTCAGGACGTAGTCCCAGCGGGGGCTGTCGGCGGCATCGGCGGGTTGAGCGAGAAACAACTCCGTCCCCTGGCCCTGGGCAATCGATCTGCCGAGCCGCCAAATCCCCAGAATTCGTTGGGAAAACGGGCTGTTCATGGAGCAGGTGGGCGTCTCGGCGGCAGAAGTCGATGTTGATGACGCGCGGGATTTGCCAAACATGAGCGATCCAAACAGGAGGCGAAGAGGTCTGGGAGCGGACAAACGGATTGGTCCGGAACCGAGAGTGACATCGACTCGGTCGATGGTTCCGGTCGAATCGACTCCTGGCGACCGGAAAAGTCCGCCAATTCGGCATGATTGTCGCCCCAATCGCTGGTTTCAGCGGGTCCAATGGGGGCTGGTTGTGCGGGTTGTAGGAGGTGGACGATTCATTCGGGGAACTTTGTCGATCGTGTTGACGTCACAAAGTATGCATTTCGTTGACACCGCATCGCCCCTAACTAGACTCGCTGTCGCGGTTTGCTGTTTGTGGCCACTTCCGCATCGTCACGGAAACGCCGTCAGGTGTGTGACAGCACTGCTTCCCCTTTTCTGGTCCCCAGGGGCCCATCCTGCCAGAGACCCTCGATGATTCATCGTCAGCCTTCTCAACCGTCGTCGGATTGGACTTCTCAAACCGCTACGGAGCGAAATCCATCCGATTCCAACGCGGGCAAAGGACGCTCGAAACGCCGCAGCGACCGGCGAAGTAAACGAACCCAGAAACGCCGTTTGATGATGGAAGGGTTGGAAAATCGCCAACTCTTGGCGGCCGGTGGGATCATTCCAAGCAGCCCGGCCTTGGACGAATACGAAGGTCCACGCAACGTCGGAACCGTCGCCGCCTTCCCGGTTGCGGAAGTGGAATCTCGCGGTGAGTTTGGCGAGAACGACTTTACCAACGCAAACGACTCTCAATTCTTGCCTCTTGGAAATGCGGCAGGGAAGCGGGATACGATTGACGTCACCGGAACAGCCGGATTCACGTCTGCGTCATCGACTAGCTTCGAGACGGACATCGATGTCTACCGTTTTGATCTCGAAGCGGGAGACATCCTCGACATCGCCTCACTCGGTGGAACAACTTCATTCACCGTCTACGGTCAAGCTCGTCTGGATTCGAGTGGCAACGCGATCACCTATCCGGGCGAAGTCCCGGTGTTCGGTAGTCGAGCCAGCATCTGGTATGGAGCTGACACACCGGAGGACACTTACCCAGCGAACTCGCCTCTGCAGACGCTCGGGAATGCACACTTTGCACAAGTGATTCCGCAGACCGGTACCTACTACGTTGAAGTTGCGGCCCAGTCGACCAATGTCGATTACACATTGGGACTTCGCACCTATCGTCCCGTGACAGAAAGTTTGCCAGTTGGGCAATCTCAGAAACTGTACCTGGACTTTGATGGCGGTTCGTTCAACATCGACCGTTTCAATATCATTGCTGGCGGTGACGGCAACCTTCCAATCGGCGGTGTGTATCGTGTTCCAAGTCTGCAGCAAACGCTGTTCGGCCAAGGGATCCAGGTTAACGCAACGGAATATGAGAACCTAATCCGAAGCATCGTCGCCAACGTTGAGTCGCACTTCAACGCGGTCGGTGCCGATGGATTCAATGGCGACTACGACTCAACCGGGACGCCAGGTGATTTTGGAATCGAGATCCTCAACAGCCTGGACGACAACGATCCGGGGAGTGATCCAAACGTGACCCGGTTGGCGATCGGCGGTACTGAAGCCATCTTCAACTTTGTGCTTCCCGTGAACGGGGTGGCAGAATCGGTCGACATCGGCAACTTTGACCTTCGAGAGACGGGCGTCTTGTTGCTAGACAACTTGCGAGCGACGGCCAATTCGTTCCAGCGTAGTCCTGCACTCAGCGAGTTCGATGCGTTTGCAGCATCGATTGCTGCTACTGCGAGCCACGAAGCTGGTCACCTGTTTGGTTTGCGTCACACCGACAATGCGAACCTCACGGCCAACCTGATGGATTCCGGTGGTAACCTGCAAACGATACTGGACAGCCGAGTTGGTACAGGGCCTGACCAGATTTTGGGGACCACCGACGATGTGCAGGTGAAGTTTGCCACAGATATCTTCGCTCCTGCTGAAGGAATCTTCGGTGTGAATTACACCGGGCACGCGGCGGCATTTTCCTTGTCCACAGGCACTGTGGGTTCGGGTGCGACCGGACGGATTTTCAATGACGTCAATGGCAACGGCACCTTCACCGGCGACTCGGGACTCGGTGGCGTGACGGTTTTCTTGGACGTCAATGGCGATGGCGTCTTGAGCCCATCCGATCCTTCGACGGTCACCGCTGCGGATGGCACCTACAGCTTGTTCGGTGCTTCGGGCAGTTACAACGTCATCGCGATGACACCTTCCAACTTCGTGGCCACGACTCCTGTCAGTCGTTCGGTGACTCTGGGAAGCAGCAGCACCCTGCCGAGCTTTGGTTTCCGTCAGGTGCTGTCGGATGTGACCGGACGGAAGTTTGAAGATGTGAACGAAAACGGCGTCTATGATCCAGGTGAACCTGGTGTCGAAGGCGCCTACATTTATGCTGACTTGGACGGCGACAATCGTCCTGACCTGGGTGAGCCATTCGCGCTCACCGACGAGGACGGTTTGTATACGCTCGACTTGCCCGAGGTGAATTATTCCTACGCGATTCGCGAAGTCGCAGAGGCTGGGTTCGAAGCAACCGTTCCGTTGTCCGGCGAATACATCGTCACGCCCGGTAGCGGACCAGCAGATGGTTTCAACTTCGGTGGCCGGTCGTCTCGCGATTTTGGTGATGCTCCGGACTCGTACGGAACCTTGAGTGCATCCAATGGTGCCAGTCACGGGATCCTCAGTGGTCTGACTCTCGGTGCCACGGTGGATCGCGAGAGCGATGGGCAGCCAACTGCCGATGCCACGGGGGATGGTGCCGACGAAGATGGCATCCAGTTCACGGGCCCCTTGGTTCCTGGAACGACCAGTTCCATCCAGGTGACGGTCAACAACACCACTGGTGGCCAGGCTTACCTGCAAGGTTGGATCGACGTCGATGGCAGCGGCACCTTTGATTCGGATGAACGCTTCATCACGAACCAAGCCCTGGCAACTGGTGTCAGCTCGGTTCCCTTGACTCTGCCCAGCTTCACTTTGCCGGCGAGTGGCCTGCTCGACACGTTCGCTCGGTTCCGTCTGAGCCAAGACACCAACATCTCGGCCACAGGTTTTGTTGATACGGGTGAAGTCGAAGACTATGCCGTTCGACTTCTGAACAACGGCGACTTGGCCAACGACGACAGCGTCTCGGTGCCTCGCAACAGCCAAGGCTTCCCGATCGATGTCCTGGCCAATGACTTCAACTCGGCGTCCAATCCGCTGACGATCACCACCCAGGGCACCGCCGCGACCCAAGGGGTTGTGACCATCAGTGCCGGTGCCGCTGGCCAGCAGCAATTGCTCTACACGCCACCAAACAACTTCGTCGGACAGGACACGATCCAGTACCGAGTCACTGACACGCAAGGCAACGTGGCGACCGCCACCGTCAGCGTCAACGTGACGTTCCAAACCGAAGACCCGATCGCTTTGGATGACATTTATCGCATCCCAGCGAATGCGAACAGCAGCGGCGGATTCCCGCTGAATGTTCTCGACAACGACATCGCTTCGAACGCTCCCGGTGGACTGACCTTGGCGTCAGTCACCAACGGAACCGCGGGTGGAACCGTGGTGTTGACCCAGAACAACCAATCGGTCCGGTACACGCCTGCCGCTGGTTTCACCGGGTCGGAACAGTTCATGTACACGGTTCAAGACAGCGAGAACAATTTCTCGACTGCGACCGTGACCGTCTCGATCAACCCGGACGCCGATGCCGATGACTTGGCATCGTTCACGTTGGAAATCTTGGACGAAGTCAACGACACGCCACGTCCAACCTTGCAACAAGGCGACATCTTCCGCTTGCGAGTCAGCGTGGATGATTTGCGGAACCTGCCTGGGCAAACGCCACAAGGTTTGGCCTCCGCATTCTTGGACGTGTTGTACTCCAGCGAGTTGGTGACGACCGTTGATACAAACGCCAGCGACGCGTTCCCCTTTGACATCACGTTTGGACCTAAGTTTGAAACTCCCGGCAGTTTCCAACTCGGCAACTCGCTGACACCTGGTCTGCTCGATGAAATCGGTGCCGCCCAGTCCATCTCGAACCTGTCGTCCGTCAATGGACCTGGTGACGATGTCGCTTCGCACACCGGACCGGCGGAACTGTTCACTGTCACGCTGCAGGCAATTGGTTCCGGGATTGCCGTCTTCCAAGCTGACCCCTCCGATGCCGCTGTCAGCGAAACGATTTTGATCGAACAGTCCTCCGCTTTGGGCTTTGGCGAAATTCGCTACGGTTCGGTCGAGGTTGCGATCGCACCGGCGGGGCCGAACTTCCCTTCGGCGTTGGATGATTCCTTCCCTCAAGGTCTCGATAGCAATGGATCGCTGATCACCAGTGTTTCCGAATCCAAACTGGACGTGCTCGACAATGACTTGTTGGGAACCAGTGGCGAAGTTATCTCCTTCGAAATCAACCAAGGTGCTGCCAATGGCGTCGCACTCGTTCGCGACAATGGCACTCCCAACGATCCAACGGATGACTACATCGGGTACACCGCTGACATTGGATTCAGCGGTTTCGATTCGTTCACTTATGTGACCACGGTTTCCAGCCCAACGTTCGGGATTGTCACCAGCATTGCGGAAGTGACCTTGGTCGTGGGAGCCAATCAGGACCCCTTGGCCGAGTTTGACTTCGAGTTGGTGGACGAATCGGGCAACCCGATTTCCACCGTCGCGGTTGGCCAACGTTTTGGTGTTCGTATTATCGCGGATGACCTGACGCAACGGGATCCCTATCCTGTCTTCGCTGGCTTCCTCGATGTCTTGTACGACGCCGGACGCATCGTCCCGTCTGACACGATTTCTGTCGATGACTTTGGATTTGATGTCGAATTCGCAGACGAGTTCAACTCCTCGGCAGCGGTCGGCGTCAACACACGTGCCGGTTTGATTGACGAATTCGGTTCGCTCCGCAGTGACACCGGACAACCAGCAACGGGCGTCAGTCCTTTGTTGGCCACGCTGTACTTCGAAGCGGTTGCACCAGGAACGGCAACGATCACTGGTTCGCCAGCCGACCGGTTCCCATTCCAAGACACGTTGTTGGATGACCGCGACGAACGAGTCGATCCTTCCCAGATCGTCTATGATTCGCTGTCCTTCACGATCACCGGAAGCGGTGAGCCACTGCAGAACACGAACCTGCCAGCGGATGTGAACGGTGACAATTTGGTCACCGCCATTGACGCCTTGTTGGTCATCAATGAACTCTCGCGTCTGGATTCCGCCGTTGCTGGCGAACCCGGATCAGCGAATTCGAGCCTGTACTACCACGACGTCAACGGTGACCGTCGTGTCAGTGCCATCGACGCTTTGCGAGTCATCAATTATCTGAACGAGGTCTCGGCCGGCGAATCGATTGCGGCAGCGGGCGAATCGATCTCAACGGGCATTCAAACGCTCTCCAGCGAAGCCTCGGATCAAGCGATCGGTGACTTGGCCGCAGAATCAAAGGTCACTGGTGGAGCCGCCTCGGCAACCAATGCATCGTCCAACGGTGCGGTGGTGGTCGACAACTCCACGGCGGATTCGGACGACGACGATCTGCTCGACCTGTTGGCCGACGATGTCGCTGGTTTGTGGGGCTAACCCAGACCGGAAGTTCAACACCCAATCAAAAAGCGTGGCGAAGCAATGGCTTTGTCACGCTTTTTTGTTGACTGGTCGAACTCAAAGCAACTTGCTCAAGGCACCCTGCTCAACGCACCTTGCATTGGAATTCGATCGTGACGGTTTCACCGACATCGAGTTCCTCGGTCAGTTTCCAGATCAATTGATCCGAGCCGGCTTGGTTCGGTTGGATGCTGAAGTCGGCGTTGATGGTCGCGGATTCCGATTCGGCGATGTATTCCAGACGTGTGGTCAGGTTGTCCGTCACGACGACCCCGTTGACTGGTGAGTCACCCACATTCTGCAATCGCAGCGCGAAGGTCACCGTGTCACCGACCGGTGCGTGTTGTTTGTCAGCCAACTTGATCAGGTTGACGCGTCCCGCCTCAGGGAAGTCATACACGACCACGGCATCGACCTTTTGGTCGCGGGTCAACGTAGGTGGTTTCAAGTCTTGGATTTCGACTTCGACCGATTCGTCGATCGACCAGGCGATGGCGGCGTTGGCGAAGCGTTCGACAAGAGCCAGTTGGGACTCGTCCAGTTCGGACAAGCTGAGTTGGCGAATGTTGGTCAACAAGGCGAGGACATCTTCGGCGACTTCGATTTGTTGAACGTTGTCGACGGGAACGCCACGATTGCGATCTCGCATCGCATCGACGCGTCGCGTCAATTCGCTGTGAGCAATCTTGGTGGTGTCGGTCATCACCAACCCGGGCTGATCCAAGTCAATGCCACGCGGTCCCACGGGTTGGAACGTGCCGCCAACGGTGATCGAACGATCATTCACAATCGCTCCCGTGATCCGGCGCACCGATGCAAATCGGGGCGAGTAAACGCAGACCCGATTGGAGGCAGAGAATTCAATGTCGCCTGCCTCGGTGGTGTAGTGGGTGACGGTGTCTTCGGGCTGCAGGCCGTTGATCAATCCGCCTCGAGTCAATCGAGCTTGTGGATTCTGGTCGCCGCCGTCGCACAGGAACTCTTGTGGGTCGACGCCCCACGGAGCGCGCATCATGGGCATGGCAGGCATCGGCTGACAGGCAACACAGTCACCCATCATGCCGTTGGTGGAACCACATTCGCCGGCGCAGGCAGTGCTTCCGCATCCGCACGCGGTTTGATTTCGAAAACCAACTTGAGCGATCGCTGGTGGACCGATCGTGAGGTTGGCCCCAGGAACGTCGGACGTCACGGAAGTCGATCCATACAACGATGCCACATCCAACGCAGGTGGAGTGGGAGTTGCAGCAGCCTGCGCGAAGGGCGGGGTGGGTTGAGTCGGTTGGACTGGATGCTGAGTGAGCGAGGCGGTCGGCGGCACGCTGGGCGAGGCGACCGGCGTGGCGCAACCACTGATCAACATCGCGGCAGCACCAACGGCCAACCAAGCCAAGCACATCGGTGCACTGCTTGATCGAGCGATGTTCGTTGGCGGCGACAGGATCGCGATCTCGGATAGGCGAGCTGGATGCATCATGATTCCGGCTTGAAGATGGGTGCCCAAGTGGGATAGCCAAAGAAAAACTGGGGTGCCAGTTCGTGGGAACGTGGCGGGGCGAGCGAGCCGATTCGCAGGATCGCGACGACTCGGCCGAGGCGATCGGCAACTTGCAGTGGGTCTTGGAACTGCGACACATCGATCGGAGTTTCGCCGCCGGTGTCGCTGCCCGTTGTGGGGGCTTGAGCGAGTGGCACGGCGGTTTGTGGGTCTTCGAGGTAGATCACTCGCGTGACCAATTGACCATCCAACGCGGCTTGCAGGTCTTCTTCGTCGAGGGTGACGATCACTGGATAACGCGTTGCCAGTCCCGGTGGTGGATAGGTTCGGTCGACCATTTCCAAGGTTGGAAACAACTCCACGCCTTCGGCACCACGGATCCCGGTGATTTGAAAGCGGTAGACTTGGCCGACCAACAAACCCGCCATCAACCCCGGTTCGGGATCTACAAAGCTGCCCATCTGAGGCAGTGCAAATCGAACGCCTTGTGGGCCTCGGATTTGAACGGGTTGATAGTAGGGAGCTTGCACTCCCATTGCCGCCGTGCCGCCTGGCCCCGCCATCTGTCGCGTGGCCGCGATCACTCCCGGTGGCATTGCACCGTTGAACAATCGATGTTGTCCGTTGGACGAGAGGTACTGGGATGGGTCAGCAGCCGAGGAAGAGAGGCTGGTTGCCAACACGCAGGCGATCGCGAGCGACGGCAGAGCCCATCCGGCGTTCAGCAAGTTGCTGGGCGGAGTAATGCGTGCGATTGCCATGAGTCTCAATCCGGTTGCGATGTTCATTCTCGGGCAGCTGCGATACTTGCCCTGAGCGGTAACTCGCCCAGGGCAGTCGCTTGATCGTTGCTGGAACGCCACTTGCGCTGGGCAGTGACGATGCGGTGCGTTGCCGAAGCAAAACACCGCGTCGTGGTTCTGAGCAGTCAGGCCCGTGAGCCTGACTGCATTCGGTTGTCACCGGCTTTCCAATTCAGACGTGACTGACTAGTAAACGCCTTGGCTGGCCTTGTCGTAGAGAGGCCGACCGTTTGGAACGCCTGGGTTGATGTTCTGCTCGGTGATCCGAACACGGCTGACCGGGTTGGGGTAGCTCATGCCAGGTTGCTGGCGAACATCGATTCGCATCTTCTCAACAGGTCGTGGAATGTTCATGTGAGTGTGGTTGCGAATCACATGCTTCTTCAAACCAGCGGGAGCACCCAATGGAATGTGAGGTGGTCCCGGCAACCCAATCGGCGTGCCGGTGTGTGGCATTCCGTACTGAGGAGCGTTGACACCAGCGATCATGCCGGGCAGTCCCATCGGTGTGCCCGATTTGCCAGCACCTGGTCCGCCGCATCCGTCAGTCATCGCCGGAGCGAAAGGAGCGGGCAAGCCAGCGATCGGAGGACCCATCATGCCGCCCATTGCCATGCCACCGTTGCCGCCAGCCATCTCGATGTCTTTGTCACCCAAACGGATGATCGCCAAGATGCTACCGCGACGGTCGGCTTCGACGATTGGGTCGATGCCTGGATCGAGGCGAGTGCTGACAAGCGTGTCGATACCGGCCAAAGCAGGGCCTTGGAACTCGGGATCTGGTAGGTAGATGACTTTGGTGACGAAGTTCCCGGTCAAGACTTGGTCGAAGTCTTCTTCGGTGAACTGGATTGGCACCGAGTTGTGAGCCAAGTACGCACCGGTCCGTGGGTTGGCGTGGGCCAATTCAACGGTGGGGTACAATTCCACACCAGGACGGCTAGGAATGTTGGTCAACTTCAGGCGATACAGACCGCCTTGTGGGAAGTTCTGACGAGCGGGAACCACCATGGGTTCGCTGTCGAACATGCCGGCACCCGATTGGTCATAGCGAACTTGCATGCCATCTGGGTTGCCAAAAGTGACCTGGGCGGTCGAAACCATGCCAGGCATCATGCCGGGTGGTGGCATCATTGCCACCCCGCCGCCAGGAGGAATGTTCGATCCGCCACTGAGACATCCGCCGCCACCACAGCTGCCGCCACATCCGCAATCGCCACCGGCGACTTGACGGAAACCGACTTGCTGAATTTCGGGGTTGTTCTGTCCTGCCTGGACGATGCTCGAAGGCACTTCACCGAGGACGCCGTCGATGGCTCCCTCTGTGATCATGCCTTCTGTGCCCGTTGCAGCCGCAGGAGCGTTGGCTCCCATCATGCCGTAGGCCTGTGGGCCCAAGACACCGGGGCCGGGGCCTCCGACGCCTGGACCTGGTTGCATCATCCGCTGTTCTGGAGGCAGGTTGTGGCGAACCGGCACACATCCGGTGGCGAGGATCGCCGTGGCCGCCGCAAGCGCCAAATGAGTGACGATTCGTTTCATCTTTTCCCCCGTCTTGGGTCGCTGGGTTCTTCCCCCAACACTTGCCATGAATCGGACGAGTCGACAAGCGACTCGTTCGGGTTTCACGCAGCGTGGAACAAGAACTGGTTGTGATTCAATCGTTGAATCAAATCAAAATGGAAAGTCAGTGGTGTTCAGTTGTGACCAGATCTGGCTGGACGCGAAGCGGGAAAACGACCTAGGATCGGCCCTTCTTCCCCGCAACTGTTCTGTCAGGATCAGTCACTGCTCAGCTCATCGGCACGCGAGGGGGCATTTCTTTGGCAAAATCGTCATAACCTCCCCATGAAGATTCACCCGCACGACTGCTTTGACTGTCTGAACCCGCACAGCGACGGTGCTGCTGATGTCAGTCGACGGAGCTTGGTAAGTCGCCTGATACCCCGGAAAACACTGGGAATAACGGCGGGATGCCTTTTCGCCTGCTTCCTTTTGGGCGGCCTCGCGACGGCGGTTTGCAATGAAATTCAGGCTTCCGGTGCGGATTCGATTGAGCCCAAAACAAATGGCCCCGCCGACCGATTGATCGCTCAGACGGTCCAACGAATCGCTCACGGGCCCGCTTTCGACGCGAAGGTTCGCCAGCGGGTTTGGGTCAGCGGTCGCGAAATTTTAGGGGTGGGGACTTACGAACAAGCCGGCCAGGGAACCGGCCAGTTCAATCTGCAGGTCACGATGCTCGACGGCGAGGGCAAACACACGCTCCAACAAGTCAGCGACGGGCGATTGGCTTGGACCCGCGAGCAGATCGGGGAACAAGTTTCCTTGCGACGCGTTGATGTGGGACGTTTGGACCAATGGGTCAACGACTCACTCGCTTCGCTGTTGGGACGCGGCTCGCAAGGTTCAGCCGCTCCGAGCACCTTGAAACCCAGCGTGCGAGTCGGTGGATGGACGGAAATGATGGACACCATCGCATCGGAACATGACCTGACGTTGCAATCCGGCCAGCTCGAAGGCCGTGACGTTTGGATTGTGAAGGGAACGTTGCGTGACGATCTGCGGGCACAACGCTTGGAAGAGTTCGGCACGACGACTTGGCCTGAACTCTGCCCCACACAAGTTGTGGTGTTGATCGCGCGGAACAACGATCCTGAAACGGATTTCGGCAAAGGCCTGCCGCTGCGAATCGAATACTGGGGCGATCCAGCCCATCTGCCAGCCGTCCAAAACGAAGAGGAGTCTTCCGCGGCGGGAGACCAAGGCCCGAGCGAACACCCTTCCAGCCAACAAGATTCCCTTGCGAGCGAAACCAGTGTGGTTGACGATTCCACGTCGGTCCCGCGAACATCCAGCCAGCGAATGCTGAATTGCCCTTTGATCAGTTTGATTGAGCTGTATTCGCTGCGTCCGATCTCGCCACCGCCGATCGGTCGCTTTCGATTTGAAAACCAAGACCTTGACGTCGAATTCACCAACGAAACCGATCGCTACTTGTCTCGTTACGGAATTGCGATCACGGAACGTCAAAGTCGAATGCTACGTCGCTAATGAACCCCCATTCATCTCGTTCTTCGCTTCCTGCCAACGCCACGTTCCGAACGCGTTTGTTCTCCTGGGCGAAACTTGTTCGACTGCCCAATGGATTCACGGTGGTCGCCGATGTGTCGGCCGCATTCTTGTTGGTGCTGGGCGCCAGCGGTTGGTTGCGATCGGGCGATGACAGTGCGGGTTCAGTTTGGCCATTCCTCGCGTTGGTCGTTGCCTCAGGTGTTGCGTTGTACTGGGGCGGCATGGTGCTCAACGATGTCTTTGACATCCGAGCCGATCGCCGAGCACGCAGCGAGCGACCGCTCCCTCGCCGCGAGATTCGGTTGGCGGATGCTCGACGCGTCGGCTGGGCATTGCTCGTCGTGGGAATGGTTTTGGCCGCGTTGATTGGCGCGGTCCCAGGTGTGATCGCGTTGCTGTTGAGCATCTGCATTGTCGCTTACGACGGCCCCTTCAAACGCACTCCCATCGCCTCCGTGTTGATGGGTGGGTGCCGCGTGTTGAGCTTCTTGCTGGGATCGACAGCGGCTCATTCTGTGATCCCCGCGGAGCAATGGCAGGGACGTGTGTCCGTCCTCGGCGAGCCCGTTTGGATGCACATCACACCCGTCTCGTTCGCGTTTGCAATTGGGATGGGGCTGTACATCACCGGGGTCACCACCTTCGCACGTCGAGAAGCGATCGGTGATCGCAGCCTGCACCTGCCTTGGGGCTGGTTCGGGATGACATTGGGCGGCGTGGTGCTGGCCCTCGCCCCTCGCGTTGCCGGTCTCTTTTCCAACGCCGACGTGCCTGTTGATTGGACGCGAGGTTGGCAAATTGACCCCGTGCTGATCTTTCCCGCCACGATTGCCTTGATGATCGTACCAACGCTGGCGAGAGGTTGGACAGCGTGGCATTCACCGTCGCCCCAACGCATTCAGTTGACGATCAAGTCCGCGATCATGGCCATCATTCCCTTGATGGCCGCGATCACCATGCTCGGAGCCGGAGCCATCCCATCGCTCTGCGTCTTCGCCCTGGTGATCCCCTCCACATGGCTCGCCCGCCGCTTCCGAGTGACCTAATGAATTGGTTCTCTCGGACCGACTTGCATCCGACAAACACTCGCGGACGTGCTATGGACAGTCAGGGGCCGAATCGCTCGGTTGCCAACCAGATGTGGTAAACTCTGCTGCCGATCGCAGAGGCATTTGATGGTTTCTGTGCTATGGCCTCTGCTCGGCAAGTCAGGAAATACTTGCGGACAACACCCTCGCGCAATCACTATGCATCATAGCCAGCATTCACGTCGTCGAATCTTCTGAAACTATGAGTTCATCGTGGTATCTAAGAGACGCAGAAGAGGTGGAGGGACCGTTTTCCGAACCCGAGATTCGCGCTCGACTATTGGCAGATGCGTTCGCATCCCAAGCCGAAGTGAAGCAGGGTAATAGCGAGTGGCGACGGGCGTCGGACGTGAAGGAAATGTTCGTGCAGGTGTATCGCATCGGGTGGTACATCAAAACTCAAGGCAAGATCGTGGGCCCCTTTCTCGCGAGCAAGGTTCTTCATTTGCACGAGATGGGGCGTCTTCCCTCTGACGCCATGATGCGGCAGGGGACAACGGCCAAATGGATGCGAGCGGTGGATGGAGTCGGGGCTTTGGAAGGGAAGCAGGTTGCGATCGCCGAGATTGCGAGGCTGGGAGAGATCCACCGTGCTCGGACCGCCACCGAAACACCGACTCAATCCACCCGGCCAGAAAATCGTCCAGTCATACCGAGACTTTCGACCGGTGAGGAAGTCTCACCCGTAATGGACGCGATCGTTGTCGAAATGATCGAAACCCCCGTTGAAGTCGAATTGGTGCGGGAAGTCTTTCATGAACCGGGAGTCGCTGTCGCCAGAGAGAGGGAATCCGCATCGGTCAACCTTCCGCCGATGAATCATTCCGTCTTCAATCAACCTCACTCGCCCCATCCCAGCCGCCGCCGGCGTCCTGGAAGTTTGGCGATGTTCGGTTGGTTGGTCGCAGCGGGATTTCTTCTCGGTTTCATTGTTTTGTTTGTTCAGTATCGTCCAGCAATCAACGGCCTGATGGCTAAGCTTCCAGGTTTCGACTCGCACCAAAAGGTGTTGGATGACTACGAAAACCTTCTCCTTCATCAGCCCGCTGTAGTCACTATCGTAGATGCCCGTCAATCACCTGTTGACGCGATGCAGGATCGCAAGCATGAGCTTAGACGCCTGCTGAACCGAGCGGTGCAGCTCGGTCCAATGAGTTTGGAGGAGTACGAAGCACGCATGTCGCGTTTTCGCCAACGGTTGCAAATGCACCGGGACAACCAAATGCGTGCTGCTAAAGAATTGTCGGAGTCGATCAGAGAAAGGTCGAACGAACTTTCTCTAGCCCGTGAATCGAGCAAACAAGTCGCAGATCATGCACTTCCAAAGATAGAAGTTCCCAACCGAAATGTGCCGTCGAGAAAACGGACGGAAGATGAGATTCGGGAGTACTTGAAGGCCAGTCGGGAGACCTGGGATCAGACGTTCCGTGTGATCCAGGAGAATGAACTTCTCGCTATGAGTCTCACGCACGCAATCAATGAGCTTTGGCATCCAGTTCCCGAACCAGAATCGGATTTAGAACGCGTCGAGCAGAAGATTGTTTTTGCGCAACGAGAAGTCTTGCTCGCCGCGATGAATGTCCAAACCCAAACCGAGTACGAGAGGTTTTCCGCCTTTGTTGAAAATACACAAAACGGGTTGCAAGACGTGCTGAGTCAGAATGAGTCGACAATTCGCGGGCAAGTTTTGTTCAGCGTGAACAGCCCATTCTCGCAGCGGGGCTTGTTCAATCCGATCAATCGTTTGCTGCCGAAGATGGCGAGCGTTTACTCCGAAAAGGACCTTCCAGTTGAGACGCGAGACTATTTGAGCTTCGTTCAATCGCTTCGGCGTCGACACTGACAAAGACGCCTGTGCGGTTTGGCGATGGTCAAATCGAACTCCAGTGGTGTTCGGGATTGAAAACGATCTCCGAACGGACCATCGGAAAATCGACCAGGAAGAATGGAACCACGTGAACTCGAACGCAGGCCAAAGCAATACAACTTAGCGCAAGGATGTCGCTTCCCGAATCGAAACCGTCTCGCCACAGCGGCTTAGGCTTACGCCCGTGCCATTCGTACCTGACACCTTTTCGGCCGTCGCTTGCGCAAGCGATGGATCCAGGATTGATCGAAGCCTGACACCCAACTATGGCCATGCCGCAAGGTCCCATGTCACGCTCTCGATCGCATCACCTGGGCAGAACTATCTCCATCCCTTTGATCGCTCCGCAATGACTCCGTGGTCGCTACTGAATTCGTTCAAACCCGGTCGGTAAAACCTTGTATTCTGCCGGCGTTCCATTCGGCAGATTGCAGCTCACTCGACATTGATAGGGAGAGGGATCTTGTATTAGTACCTCACTGAGTATTGATACCCCAGTGAAATTTTTGATCGTCACGTGGTCGACAATCTCAAATGATTTCAAGTCAATAACAAACAAGACTGATTAGGCTTCTTCTAAGAGAGCTTTGGTTTTCTTGAGAAGAATCGGTTTGCCCTCTTCGTATTCCCGCTTTTGACTATACCAGAGCAGTTTTGTTTCTGGCGATCCAGCCAAATCAATCGCCTTGCAATTCAGTGATCCAACCGGTGTCATGTCAAGAAAATTGAAAACGTCGTTGTTGGTTCCCGACAAAGCCAGTCGACAAAGCACGCTAGTACCGAGCCGGGAATGAGCCAAGTTCTCATTTCGACTTTCAACTAAACATTCGTAGGACTCGACGGTTTCCGCTAATTTAGCAGCCTCCGATTTCAACAAGAGGTTTTCACGATGCGATCGAACAAGAAAAGCGGTGGCAATCGTAGCGATAGCTAGAAGGAAAGCTATTGTGACATTTTTCATTCGTTCGTTATCGCAACCTAAGTGGGGTGCGATCTCCAAGTCAAAAGTAACGGGCCGCAATGAACAGAGGCTTGGTTTGACGCTCTCGTTTTCACAGGAAGAGGTGCCAGCCCGGCGCACCTCTTGCTTCGATTGAACCACTGAATCTGATGTCGATTTGTGGGCTGAGCTATCAAAGCCGACTGCGCTACGCCGATTGCATTTGAGACACTGCGAACGCTTGCGTTGAAGCAGGTCGGCAGGAGCCTTTCGGCATTTGGACTGTTTTGGTAAGCGTCGTTGCTCCCACGTACAACCGGGGCTAACGCCCAAACGGCTCACATGATTATGCCCGATCATTCCTGCCGACCTGCTTAGCGGCCTGTTGATTTGATCTTAACCCGAAGCGTTACCGCTTGTCGATTGAGTCGTCAACGAGGTTTTAACGCTCATCCGACGGAAGCGTGCGCGGTACCCTGACTTCAGGTTTTTGGAGGGATTTCTCCGATGCCCGAAGTTTGAACGGACCATTTCGAGGCGTTCGAATTGAGTTGCCAAATGAAGCGGAAGCAAGCTCTGCTGAGGAGCAACTTGCCAAGGAATAGCTTGGTCTCCGATGCGCCGAAGGTGCTTCGCGGCCCACCGGCATGCCGGTGGGTTGTTTTCAACACGGACGCCGTCCATCATTGAACATTCGGACATCGGTGCATGCCTTGAAAACCTCGGGCGCACCCTTCCGTCGGATGAGCCCTAAATTTCGATAAGATCCTTCCACAAGGCAACGAGGTTTCGTGTGGTCGCTGGGTTCTCTTGCAGCCATTGGCAAAGCACGAGGCGTCGTTCCGGGCCCGTCGCGTCTGGGAGCAACGCAGTGCGTGCCTTGGGTTGGCCGCCGGCCTCGGTTCGCCAGAAGCGTTCTGCCGATTCGCTGGCGAGGTGGTCGCCAAACCGAACGCTGAAGTCGGAGGTTTCGCCCACGAACAACACGGAACCGTCCTGGGCGAGCACTTGGTACAGACCGCCTTTGGCGGAGCCGCTTTTCGAACTCGGCCCAGAGTTGGCGGTCCAGTTTTTAGCTGTTGAAAACTTCGGCGGCGATTGCTCCAACGCGTCTTCACCGGGTTGGTGCTCTCGGGCGGTGGTCGCCCATGATCGGAGTTGCGTCGCACACCAACGAAGAGTCAAGCGATCCGAGTCAAACGCGTGCAGCAACGCTTCGCGATCAAACTCTTCCAGCAACTTTGGATCGGTGAAAAGATCGTCCAAGCTGTGTTCGGGGTAACGCTGTGCGAGGTTGGCCCACGCCAGTTCAGCGGCGTAGCTGAATCGTTCGAGAGTGCTGGTTGGGATCGTTGTGGGGCGTTCCGTGTGAATGCCTTCCGCGGTCAGCGCACCGGACGCGCGAAGTTCGATCAGACGCTGGCGTCGGGACGCAGAGGGCTCGCGTTCGGAGACGCGGCGGCAAGCGATTTCCAGACGATCGCTCAGCACCGGGTCGAGCAGCACCCGATCGACGGAGTGGCCGTCATGGATGTCTCGGAAGGCGTTGATCAGTTCGCCATCGGTCATGGCACGCATGGTTTCAAATTGGAATTCCAACTGAGGCCCGACCTGCTGGGTTGCCCAGCGTTGTCGTTCCTCCTCCTCGCGAGCTAGCTTTTCCGCCTTGGATTCGTTCTTCTTGCCGTTGGTGGCGGGGGCGCTGCGAAGCGGGTCTGCGGCACCAGTGAGCGGGTCGCCAACACGAATCTGTTCGAGACGTTCGTTTCCGAGCGAAACATATTCTTCGCTCATCTCAAAACTAACGAACTCACGGCCGAGCTTTTTGGCAACGGCGACCGTGGTGGCACTGCCGCTGAAGGGATCCAGCACTTTGTCACCGGGGTCACTGCAGGCCCGGATGATGCGGCCGAGCAACTGTTCGGGCATTTGGCAGCCATGGAACCCAGCACGCTCCTTGAACGTGCCCGCGACTCGGGGGAAGTACCAGATGTCCTCATCGGCCGTGAAGCCGTACGGCAGGTCCTGGGGGCGCAGGATCCAAGTGTCATCGGGCATCCGGCCTTTGCTGTTGGCACGGCGGTCGTTGTAGACCAATTGCCGGGCCGAAGGCACGCGAACGGAGGGATCGTCGGCGTTGAATTTGAAGTGTTTCTCGTCTTTGACGAAATGAAACAAATGGGCGTGCGACCGCGTGAATTTGTATTTGCAGTGCACACCAAAGGTGTAGTACCAGATGACCCAGCTGCGACACTGGAAGCCGATCTGCTGCGACAGCACCTTCAGTTCGGCCGCGTATTCGTCTCCGATTGCCAACCAGAAGGCTCCGTCATCCGCGAGGACGCGATGCACGCCGCGAATCCAGCTCTCCGACCACTGGATGTATTCATCGGATTCCAGCGAGTCGTCGTAGACGTCGTAGGTGTATCCGATGTTGAACGGTGGGTCGGCAAAAACCAAATCGATGCAGCCGGCTGGCAGTTTTGCCATGCCCTCGACGCAATCTGAAACGTGAACTTGTCCGAAGGCTGGAGAGGTCATACAAACTTCGGATCCGTTCAAGGGCCACAAACAATCAACTGTTGGGCCGGATGATCCACCATAACCGTTCGAAGATCAACGCCTCGTCGTCGCCCGATGCCAGGGCTTGGTGTGCCAATTCGCGTTCGGGAGTGTTGAGTTTCAGCTGACCGGCTAAATGCGCGACGTGATCCAAGCGGCTGTCAAAATCCGGCAACTGCGAAATCCACGCAGGGACGATCATCGACGATCGCATGGGATACCCGGTCGAGGCGACCGCGGCTTTGCGATCCCCGTTCTTTTCAGGACGGCGTTTCTCCGAGTTCGACGGCGTGCCATCGGCGGACAATTCGCTGCCCAGGGGCTGAGCCAGCAACGTGTCGCGACCGCTGTCGCCCGGCCAGTTTGGTTTGGCATCCTGCAAAGCGACTTGCAATCGACGCTGAGCGGAGCCAGGACGCCGAAACGGCGATCGAGCCGCCATCGCGTGGACGGCGGACACGGCACTGGACCACTGCTGGTCGTCGGCGATCAAGATTCCTTGTGGCGACATCGCATCGGGAACCGAGCGAGTCATCACGGTGTCGGACAACAAAATCGACAGGCTGCGAAGCACATCGAAATCACTGGCGATCAAGTCGTCCACCAGCGGCCGCAGCGTCTCGGGCGGGACGGAGGCAGCCGACAGATCAAACGGGCTGGTCGTTGACGGCGAATCGTGAACCATCGCGAACAAGGTCGAGACGATGCCTTCCGCTAAATCCCGTGAGCCAATCAGGTTGTTGGACCTGGCCTGTGTTTCTGCCTGCGAAGGACGCTTGGCCAACTGCCGACGTCCGTCCGGCGTGTCGTAGAAGATGTCCTTGTCGGCACGCGACGGATTCAGCAGCGGAGCCAGTTCGGCCGCGACGGTCCAGTAATCGGCTTGAGTGGGAATCTCATCACCGGAGTTGGGAACATCATGACAGCGTTGACAACGCAGGTCCTGGTGACGGGTCAGGGCCGCGGTCTTGACCGTGACTTCGTGCAAGTCGGCTGGTTGCAACATCCGAATCCAAGGCGTTGCGGCCGACTTTTGCGTGTCCGGTTTTACGTCGGCGTTGGGTTTCGAACCGGCCTTCGAAGGGAGCATCCAAGCGGCGATCAGGCGATCGGCACCCGCCCCGCTGTTCAGCACTTCGCTGAGACTCTCCGAGGCATCTTGGTGCTTGGATTTCTTCCCCAAGAAAGCGGTCAGCAACCGATTCGAGATCGCTTGGCGGTTCGAGGGGCTGGCGATCGCCGTTCGAATGGCTTGGGCGTCGCCGATCGCCTCGACGGGAATCACCAGACCCAAGCGGTCAGCGAGTTCCTGTTGAATGGATTCCTTTTCACGCGAAGGCGTGGGGCGGACGCCCAGGCGTTTCCAGTGCGACTGCCAACTCGCGTCGATGTTCTGCGAAACCAAGGTGATCGACGGGACCGCGGCGGATGGTGAAGCAGGCTGAACGTCTTGCTGACCTGGTAACTCCGGTGAGTCGGTCGAGAGCGAGCCTGGATCGCCAGCGACGGTGGTCGATGGGTCACCTGCCAACTCGATCGGTTGAGCGCGTTTTCGCGGAGCGGACTTGGGTTGTGGGGACGCGTCTTCGCTGTCCACCACGGGAGCCGGGTTGGGCACGGATGGCGCGGCGCGGTCGGCGGCCGCGTCGGCGATTGCCTGCAGAGCCACATCGGATCGGTACTTCACACCCACTGCGACACCCACGCACAGCAGCAATCCGGCGGCGGTGCCGATCAGGATCGTGGCCAGCGAAAGTTTGGATGAGTGCTTGGCAACCCGAGAAGCGTCACGGGAGGATTGGTTCTTGGAACCTGCGAGTTTGGAATCTGACCCGGCGTGTTCGTCCGCCAATCGTCGCAGGATGAGTCCGGTTTGATCGGACGGTGTGGGACCACCGAGCGCTTCCTGGATCAGCAGGTCCAGCATGGCGTCTTCGCGCAGCGACTCCGGTCCCTGAGAGTCAGGGCCATTGTTCCGAGGGGGATCCTCGTGCGGTTCCGCGTGGGAAGGGTTTGTATTCATGATGGTTGAGTCACGGCGCGGAGTTTTTCTTCCACGCACTCTCGAAGTTGTGCTTTCGCTCGCTGCATCAGGTTTCGGGCTCCGTGGTCGGAAATGCCCAGGTTTTCACCAATTTGCACGCGCGGTGTGTTGTGAACGAAACGCATTGCCAAGGCGTCGCGAGCACGTTCGGTCAGTCCCTCCATGCATTCTCGGAGGGCCTCGACGGTTTCATTGCCCGTCAAATCCTTGCCCGCCCATCGTTGCCAGCTTTCGTCCAGCAACTCAGGTGAATCAGAAAGTCGGATCCGTCCGAACTTTCGGTGGTATGAAACGAGGAGGTTGTACGCCGTACGGCGCAGGTATTCTGAAGTGGCTTCGTCTGAATGTTGAACGAAGTTGTCTCGTCGAAGTACACGCAGAAACGTCTCCTGCGTCAAATCGTCCGCCGTGGCGGAGTCACATCCGAGCAGTCGCAAATACCGCCAAATTCCATCTTGGTGGCGGACAACCAATTCAGCTGGTGAAAGTTCACTCACGCATCCATTGGCCTGGGTCTCAGGCCACCAATTCACGAATGAGCTTTCCGCCACCAGCAATTTTCATCGGTCGTCCGTTGTTGCTGGTGAAGGTGGTTTCGGTTGAAATTCCCAGGCCTTTGCAGACCGTCGTCATCAGATCTTCGCTGCTATAGGGTTCCGTCTCAACCGTGGTTCCGTCGGAATTGGTCTCGCCGACGGCCAGCCCGCCCTTGATTCCCGCCCCGCCCACGACGCAGGACCACGCCCGAGCGAAGTGGTCACGGCCGGCATTGGCGTTGATTCGAGGTGTTCGGCCGAACTCGCCCATCCACATCACGACCGTGTCCTGGAGCAATTCACGCTGGGCCAAATCTTCCACCAAAGCACTCATGGCTCGGTCCAAAGTTGGCAATTTGTTGTCTTTCAGGGTCGTGAAGTTGTCGTTGTGCGTGTCCCAGCCGCCCAGGTCGACTTCGATGAATGGCACACCGGCTTCGACCAAACGTCGGGCCAGCAAGCAGCCTTGGCCGAAGTTGTCCGTGCCGTAGCGTTCTTTGACCTCATCGGGTTCTTTCTCAACGCGGAACGCTTCCATTTGTTCGCTGGTCATCAGATCCAACGTTTTGCCCAGCACTTTGGCGTGTTCGGCGGCGGGCGTGTCACGCGTGCGTTTGGCGAACCCATTTTCGATCAGGTTGAGGGCTGCCATGCGTTGCAGCAGTCGATCGTCATCCAGGTTCATCTTGAGGTTGCGGACACGACCGTTGCTGGTCACGGAAAACGGCGACCAAGCCATCCCCAGGAAACCAGGGCCAGCACCGGCACCACCGACTGATACGAATGGAGGGATTTCCAGTTCAGGACGTTGGTCGATCAATTCATGAGCGATCACGCTACCGTAGCTGGGGTGTTCGATGTTGGGGTTGGGAACGTAGCCCGTGTGCATGTAGTAACTGCCGCGGCTGTGGTCGGCCTCTCGTGTCGACATGCTGCGAACGACGGACAGGTGTTTCATCTGTTGGGCGATCATCGGCATGTGCTCACAGATTTGAGCGTTGCCGGTGGTCGAGATCGGGCGGAAGGGACCGCCGGTGGGAGCACCTGGTTTCAGGTCCCACATGTCGATGGTGGGCGGGCCGCCACCCATCCAAAGCAAAATCGCGGACTTGCGATTGCGTCGCATTTCGTCGGCTTGCGCAGCGATGTTGCCGCCCAAAGTCCACGCGGCAGCGGCCGCTGCGGATGACCCAGCCAAGTGGCTCATGAAGTGACGACGCGTCATGCCGTTGGGGGTGGAAAGATCCATGGTGAACTCCGGGAAAGAAAAGGTGATCGGTTCGAGGCGGTGTGAGAGCCGCCGTCGGATGGGGACGCTGGCAGTGATGGCTCGCTGCCGGCGATCCGTCTGGAGGTGGAATCAGGCTTGAGGTGGAATCAGGCTTGAGGTGGAATCAGGCAGCTCAGTGCTGCATGATGAATTCGTTGCTGTTGAGAATCGCCCACCACATGTCTTGCAACATTTCAGGCTCATCGCCTTTGCGAGCGACCAACAACTTGCTGGCAATCGTCACTTCGTTTTTGGTTGGACGCCGTGCCAAACCACTGAGGAACAATCGCGTCACACGGTCTTTGGGCGAGCGTCCCGATTGGCTGAGTTGGTCCAGGAACGAACCGGCTTCCAGGCTGATCGCGTTCTTGGTCAAGTCACCATTGAACAACATCAAGGCTTGTGGAATCGAACCGTTGAAGGTGGTCGTTTCGGTTCCTTCGTCGTTCCCAAAGGCGACGACGAATTGCGACAACCAACGACGACGTTCTGCTTCTTGTTGTTCGTAGCTGCCTTTGGACTGGGCATTGCTGGCGGTGACCATCGACGCGTACAGCTGTTCGGCACTCATTTGACGCAAGTAGAACCGGGAAAACTTGGGGGATTCACCGATCGTGGGGTCGTCGATCTCGTTGCTGGAACTCATCGTCGATGCCAATTGGTACGGACGGCTGAGCGTGATCCAGGTGATCAGTTTTTTCAGGTCGTAACTGCTGCTGCGGAATTCTTTGCCGAGGTTGTCGAGCAACTCGGGGTGCGATGAGGGGTTGTGTGGCCCCAGGTCATCGATGGGGCGAGTGAAGCCGTAGCCAAGGAACATCGACCACATTCGGTTGACGATCATCTTGTCCAGGTACTCGCTCTGCAGCATCAGGCGTCCGAGTTCTTCGCGGCGATTGACGTCTTCGACAAAGCCACTTTTTTCGATCTCGGTCCCATCGGTGAAGACAGGGTAAGCAACCTTTTGCAGGCCATTTCGCAGCTCATAAAACACCAGTGCGTCTTCGGGGTCGTTGGCTTCGCCAGCGAAGTCTTGGCTGACCAATTCGGCTGACTTGATGTCCCGTGTTCCTTCTACAAACCGACGCAGCGAGCGGGTCTGACGGAAGAAGGCGTTGAACTCCCAAAACTTCTGTTGTTTCCATTGGTTGAACGGGTGATTGTGACACTGAGTGCACTGGACCTGTTGTCCCAAGAAAATCCGCGAAACGCTGCTGGTCGCGAGCGTGCCTTTTTCTTGATTGACTTTGTCGACCAAGAAGTTGACCGCGCCATTGAAGTTCGGTTCACCCGGGGTGGTGGATCCCTCGGCGGTGACCAGTTCAAACACCAGTTGGTCGTAGGTCTTGTTGCCTGCGAAGCTATCGCGGAGGTATTTCTGCATACCGGTGCGGTTGGTCAAGTCACGGCGATCGGTGCCGCCGCTGCGGCCGATCAGTTGGTTGGTCCAAACGGTCGACCAATGGTTGGCATACTCTTCGGTGTAACGGTCGTCGTTGAGCAGTCGATCGACGAGCGCGGCTCGTTTGCCCGAGTCGCGGTCACCCACGAATTCCGACAATTCTTCGAACGAAGGGATCCGTCCGATCACGTCCAAGTACACGCGTCGGCACCACGTCGCATCGTCGACTTCCGCGGCAGGACGAATCGAAAAGTCTCGCCAGACTTGCTCGATCGCTTCGTTGATCATCACCACTTGAGGTGGAACGGCAGGTCCGGCCGCCACGGCGGTGGAAGCCATGGAAGAACAAGCGAGAGATCCCGCGATCAACAGCCCGGAAAGGGACAGAACGATCGATTTCATGAAAAACGCTCGGCGAAGTTAGACGAGAAGTGCGAAGCAAAAGCCTTTCGTCACTCATCATCAGAAAAGAATGAGCAGGCGGGCTGGAAGCGACGCGAGACAAGAATAGAACGACCACCGGCGGGAAATGTACCCGTTGGGGGCTGAGCATCCTCCGACAACCAAACTCCATTTTAGTCCAATCTGGGCCGCTGCCACCAATCCAAGACGGATTGTGGGGAAGGAGAATTCTGCGGGGGGCGTCACAATCGGACGCGGAGCCACCCGCTGTCGCTTCGCATTGTTCCCCACGGAGAGGGAGGCGTCCTTCAACCCGAGTTCACAACCCGGCGCGTGAGCGAGGGGCGTACAGGCTCGTTGCAATGGCACGCGATCCCTCGCTCACGCTTTTTGAAGTTGCGCTTTTGCAGTCGGTTTTGTTGGCCAACGGCCATCATCAACCCACACGTTTGGGATTGAACTTGGCCGTTGGCGAAAATGGGAGCGTGTTTTCCTGATCCAGGGGCGTTGCCCGCTGGCTATGCTGAAAAAGGCCGTTGGCCATTCAACGCAAAAGCGCAACTTCAAAACTCACGCTTCGGGTTAGGATTCAATCAGCAGGCCGTCTTGGCTCGGGGCGGAAGGGCTTGGAAGGTGGCGGGTGCCTTGTGCCTGTTCAGTGCCCAATCTGAATTCGGCAGAGTTTGTCGTCAGCGGTCATGTACAGCCACTTTTCGTCGCTGTCGAAGGTGCAGTTGCTGGTCCGCCCACCGGTGAGGATCCGGCCGAGCAACTTGCCATCTGGGTTCATCACATAGATTCCGCCGGGGCCGCTGGCGAACAAGGTCCCTTTGCTATGAACGGCCATGCCGTCGGGAAGGCCGGGGAATTCTTGCATCGCATCGCTGGCGTTGCCGAGCACTCGTCGCTGGCCAAGTGTGCCGTCGGACTTCAGCGGGTAGGCCATCCAAGTGGGGTCTTGGGGATCGCTTTGAGCGACGTACAACGTCTTCTCGTCGGGTGACAAACCGATGCCGTTGGGCCGCGCGATGGAATCCGTCAGCAACGTCACCTCACCCGATGTGGAGACGCGGTACACGCCACAGAAATCCAGTTCGCGTCGTTTGTCTTCGGCACGCTCAGGCAATCCATACGGCGGGTCGGTGAAGTACAAGTTGCCGGTTTGATCAAACACAAGATCATTGGGGCTGTTCAGTCGTTTGCCTTGGTAGTTGTCAACAATCGTTTGCTTGCCGCCGTCGGTCGTCAGCACGGACACGCGTCGGTCGCCATGCTCGCACATGACCAAGCGGCCTTTCGCGTCCAGCACCAATCCGTTGCTGCCAGGTTCCAAACCGTAGTACGTGTTGCCGGTGTAGCCGCTGGGTTGCAAGAACAACTCCACGCCTTGGCTTTCGCTCCAGCGATAGATCGTGTTGCGTGGGATGTCGCTGAACAGCAACGCGTCTTCTTGGCCGTCCTCTTGAGCGGGAACCCACACCGGGCCTTCGGTCCAAGTGAATCCGGCCGCCAAGACTTCGATCTTGGCATCCGCCGCAAGGAAGTCATCCAGGGAGTCGTCGAGTCGCTCCACTCGGCCGATGGTCGATGGTGTTTGAGCGACCGCTGCCGAATCGATTCCGAAAGAGGCAATCGTGGAGGCAACAACGGCGAGCACGGCGGTGCGTGCAAAGGCAGGCGGCAAGGACATCATGCTGGGGGTCTCGATGGGGAGGGGCGAGAATGAAAGGGTGGGGCCAAGCATCTTATCCACCGCGCCAGCACGACACAAATTTTTGCTGCCTGGGCAGCATGCCCGTCCCAACCGCGGAGCGGTGCCAGGTGTCGTGATGCAGGGGCAACTGTCGTCGCTCCGCGACTTGCCGATGCATGGCGATCTTGGGCACCTTGGGTTGAAACCCAAGGCTGTCCCATGCCGTCGCTCCGCGACTGTTGCCGGGAACGTTTCCACCCGATTCAACCGCGGAGCGGTGACATTTGTCAGGCTCGGGTTTCAACCCGAGTTCTCGGCCGTAGTTCCGCCCCCCAAAGCCGCGGAGCGGTGACAGGTGTCGTGATGCAGGGGCAACTGTCGTCGCTCCGCAACTGTCGTCGCTCCGCGACTTGCCGATGCATGGCAATCTTGGGCACCTTGGGTTGAAACCCAAGGCTCTCCCATGCCGTCGCTCCGCGACTGTTGAAGGGAAAGCTTCCACCTGTTTCAACCGCGGCGCGGTGACATTTGTCAGGCTCGGGTTTCAACCCGAGTTCTCAGTCGTAGCTCCTCCGCCCCAAAGCCGCGGAGCGGTGACAGGTGTCGTGATGCAGGGGCAACTGTCGTCGCTCCGCGACTTGCCGATGCATGGCGATCTTGGGCACCTTGGGTTGAAACCCAAGGCTCTCCCATGCCGTCGCTCCGCGACTGTTGCCGGGAACGCTTTCACCTGGTTCAACCGCGGAGCGGTGACATTTGTCAGGCTCGGGTTTCAACCCGAGTTCTCGGCCGTAGCCCCTCCGCCCCAAAGCCGCGGAGCGGTGACAGGTGTCGTGATGCAGGGGCAACTGTCGTCGCTCCGCGACTTGCCGATGCATGGCGATCTTGGGCACCTTGGGTTGAAACCCAAGGCTCTCCCATGCGGCCGCTCCGCGACTGTTGCCGGGAACGTTTTCACCCGATTCAACCGCGGCGCGGTAACATTTGTCAGGCTCGGGTTTCAACCCGAGTTCTCGGCCGTAGCCCCGCACACCAAAGCCGCGGAGCGGTGCCAGGCGTCGTGATGCAGGGGCAACTGTCGTCGCTCCGCGACTTGCCGATGCATGGCGATCTTGGGCACCTTGGGTTGAAACCCAAGGCTCTCCCATGCCGTCGCTCTGCGACTGTTGCCGGGAACGTTTCCACCTGGTTCAACCGCGGAGCGGTGACAGGTGTCGTCGTGGCGTCACTTCTCGGTGGAGTACCGAATGTCGCCGCGACGCAATCGTGCTTGCCACTTCTTGATGTCGCTGTTTCGACGCGACACGTTTTCTTGGTCGGGACGATACCCCAGGGTGTCGCCCACGATGTCTCGCAAGTTTTCAATCGCGAGCACGCGGACCGACATGGAACTCGAATTCAGGTACTCCACCAACTTGGCATCTGCACCGGCTTCGAGTTGTTCGTTGTTGTATCCCACCAACAATTCGAACAGCGTCTTTCCGTCGGCTTGTTCCGCTTGCTGGATCGCTTCGTCGATGGATTTGGCAGCTTCTGCGTCGGACGCCATGTGTTGGCGCAGTTGCTGAAAGTGCTCGGTGAAGTACAGGCGATGGCGGGGCGTGCTGAGGATGCCCGTGGCACCGAAGTAAACGTCCGCACGACCGATCATCAACAACGTTTGGGCCGCCAAGGCGGAGACTTCAACACGTCGAAACGCCATCGCTTCCCGCAGCTCTTTTTCCAGTTGTTTGTCATCGAACGAGCCATCGCGGCTGACAAATTCCAACAATCCTTCTCGAGCGGACGTGACCAGCAAGTCGGCTTTTTCAGGTGGATCGATCCAGTTGGGCAAACGTTCGACGTCGCTGACCTCGGCTTCCTCGTTGCCGCGTCCCCGCCATTGCTGGTTCGGTTCCAAGGTCACGACCGCGGGGGCTGATTCTGCGTCTTCGTCGGTTTGAGTTGACGTTTGGACCTTCAGTTCA
This sequence comes from Rhodopirellula sp. P2, assembly GCF_028768465.1. Taxonomy (GTDB): domain Bacteria; phylum Planctomycetota; class Planctomycetia; order Pirellulales; family Pirellulaceae; genus Rhodopirellula. Next base: position 6,739,275 of record NZ_CP118225.1, on the reverse strand, counting down.
ACGGTGCCTTGCACCGCAGTGACTCGGTAAATGGGCATCCGGTTGCCGGGAACGCGAGGGTCCATTCCAAGCGGCCGCAGGTGCGTCATCTCAATCGCCAACACGGTTTGAGATTCCGGCATCGTCATTTCGATCGTCCGTGGACCCAATTCCCAGATCGCGGTCACGTTGTCTTGCGTGGATGCCAGCAGCAAGCGGCCGTCATGCAAATGGGTGACTGTCTTGGCCGATGTGGTTGGCTCGGTCGCGGTCTCCGGCGGCTGGGCGTCGTCACCGGGTTCGTCAGAATCGGCGGCGTCTTGTTCCTCGGTTGTGGCCGTTGGCGGAGTCGCCGCGACGGACTGGGTTTGTGAGATGGTCAGGCGTGTGGGACCCGCCAGCGTCCATTCGACGCCTTGGTCACCCGCCAAGATCGGGCGGTACAAGGAAGGGGCCAAGACCGTTTGGCTGGCACCGACAAAACGCAAGCGATCGTCTGGGGCGGCTTCTGGATTCGCTTCCGCGTTTTCATCCTCGGGCTTTGCCAGTGCAGGCCACAATCGACGCCAGCCAGCGGTCTGGACCGCGTCGCTGGCTTCCACCGTCTTTGCGGTTGAGTTCTGAACCAGGACGACCGATTGGCCGTTGACCAAATGGGCGACTTCCGTGCCACTGGCAACGTTGGATGCGTCCGCCACTTCCGGTGGAATCGTTTCGGTGGCCTCGGCGGTTGGTTCCGCTTCCATGGGGGCGGTTGCTGGCGGCGCCGGTGGTGTGACTTCGGCTGTGTCGGTCATCTCGGCGGGCGCGACGTCCGCGACATCCGGGCTGGTGTTTGGTGTGGAGGCTGGGGCGGTGTCGGCCACGTCGGTTTCAGGTGGGAGCGTTTCCGCTGGAGTCTGCGTGGTGGTCATGGGGACATCGCCAGTCGCCGAATCCTCTGGGGACGCTGGGGCTGTGACTTCTGGACTTGTTTCGGCGGACGCCTCGGCGGGGATCGGGGTTGTCGGTGGCGATCCTGGAGCAGGCGGTGCGGGACCAGAGGGCGTCGCGGCAGGCGTTGGATCGGATGTGTCGGGAGTGGTCACGGCATCGTCGCTGACCTTGTCCCGATCTGCGATGCGTTGCTCGATCAGAGGAGCGAAGATCTTGCCCAGTGAAAACAGCAGCACGGCGACCAAGGCCAATGAAACCAGCCACGGTGTGATTCGCGAGGGGCGGACCATGCCGCCGTAGCCATCCTCGCGCATCATCGCGCGTGTGGTTCGGGCGACCAATTCGGCTTCGGATCGCGAGGAGGCTGGATTGGCGGCATGTCCCACCGGGTTCCGCAATCGTGTCGGCGCGTCCGCCACGCCCGAGTCGCTGGGGCCGACCGGAGCGATCGGGGTGGCCTCATGCGTGTCGTCTTGACCGATGGTGGCGTCCCCGGATGCGTCGGCCGCCGCATTTTCGTTGGCAGGAATGTCCAGCGAAGAATACGAAGCGGTTTCCGCGCTGGAGATCGATTTGGAAGGATTCGCGTCGGGCGCCCGTTCGATCTGTTGTTCCATGTTGCGAAGCGCCTCGCTGGCGGGCAACGTGTAGATCCGTTCCTTCAACCCATCGCTCACCCGCGCGGGTTGGCCCAGCACCATCGTCAAGATTTGGTGGCAGGCGGCCGCTTCGGCCAGCGTGGTGTCGGATTCCAAGCAGACTCGTTCGACCTCGGCGATTTGTTCCGCCGACAGCGTGCTGTCGAGGTACTCGCTGATGACATTCGCGTTTTCCAGTGGCCCGACCGCGTCGGGTGACATGGCACCCAAACTCGGGTGGTCCATCGCGGATTGGATTCGAGCGACCAAGGACGTCGCGTAGGTGCTTTCGTCGATCTTCTGCTTCAGCAATTTCTCGTCTTGCTCGTCGAGCATGTCGTCGAGGTAGGCCAGCAGGGTGCGAAGGGTCAAACGCATCGGAGATTTCCGGTGAAAAGACAGGGTCCGGTGAATGGACAGGGATGGATCGGGGCGAGCTCCTACGAATGGCTCGCTGGGAGACGGTCCACCGCAAGCCAAGTTCCCGGACGGGCGGAATGGCGGCGGCAGGCCTCCCACCCTTGTTAGTGACATCGCGGCGGCGGATCCGTGCAGAGAAAGCAGAAATGCTGACCCGTTTTTGTTTTTTTGCCCGACAAACCGGAGGCTTTCCGGGTTGTTGATTGAATCCCAACCCGAAACGTGACGAGGGATCGCGTGCCATTGCAACGAGCCCGTGGGTCCCTCGCTCACGCGTCGGGTGGTGAACTCGAGTCAATCAACAGGCCGTTTCGCCTGGCGAATTTGGCTTTCAAGCGGCAAATCGGGCTTTCTCAAGGCAATTCGGGGCCCGGTCTCGTCATTTCGGGGTTGGGCGGTCATGATTGGGCGTTTCCTAGCCCGTTCTCCCCGTCAAATTTCTCGTTCATGGCTTCGACCTACAAAGACGCCGGCGTCGATCTGGATGTCTACGCTGAATCGATGAGCCGCTTGCCTCGGCTGATGCACCGTACGTTCAGCCCCCGCGTCATGCCCAGCGACGGTGGTTTCGCGGGACTGTTTCGCCTGGATTTCCCCGGCAAACTGTTCGCCCGTAACTACGAAGAACCCGTCTTGGTCAGCGGCACCGATGGGGTCGGGACCAAGCTGAAAATCGCTCAGACGATGAATCAGCACGAAACGGTGGGAATCGATCTGGTCGCGATGTGCGTCAACGATCTGATCTGCACCGGTGCGGAACCGCTGTTCTTCCTCGATTACGTCGCGATGGGACGAGACGATCCGGCTCGCTTGGAACGCATTGTCCAAGGAATCAGCGACGGCTGCGTCGATGGTGATTTGGCCCTGCTCGGTGGCGAAACCGCGATCATGCCCGATATGTACGGCACCGAAGATTATGATTTGGCCGGTTTCGCAGTCGGGGTCGTCGAACGCAAGCGTTTGGTCGATGGCCACCTGATTGCCCCCGGCGATGTCGTGTTGGGACTGCAAGCGTCCGGCCTGCACAGCAACGGGTTTTCCCTGGTTCGAAAAATCATCGCCGACCATGGGCATCAGTGGAGCGATGTGATCGATGAACTGAACGAAGACAGCTCGTCACCTGAAACACTCGCTCAAGTTTGTTTGCGTCCGACCAAGATTTATGTCTCGGCGATTCGTGCGATCCAGTCTCACTACCGAGTCAAGCAAGTCCTTCACGGAATCGCTCACATCACCGGTGGTGGCATCGAAGAGAACCTGGACCGGATCCTGCCGCCTGGCGTGAACGCGGAGATCGATCCGAACGCCTGGACGCCCAACCCCATCTTCCGCTGGTTGCAACAAACCGGTGACGTGGCAACGTCCGAGATGCGGCGCGTCTTCAACATGGGCATCGGCATGGCCGTCGTGGTCAATGAGTACTACGCCGCCAGCGTCGCCAGCCAGCTTTCCGAGGCCGGCATCACTTGCTCGCCCATTGGCCGGATCGTCGAAGGATCGTCCAAGGTCGTTTACAAAGACGCCTGAGCTCACCGCCGGAACTCCGCTATCGCTGCGGTCCGGCCTACTGGTAGCCGGATTCGCCAAGAATTCGGATGGTTCCATTGTTTGGGGGGCTAGCGTTTCGTGCCTCGCTGAGCGTTGGGATGTTTCTTGACGCAGAGACGCCAGGGCTCAGAGACGCCAGGGCGCAGAGACGCCAGGGCGCAGAGACGCCAGGGCGCAGAGACGCCAGGGCGCAGAGACGCATGGGACCGCTCGAAAGAAGTGAGAGGAAAGATGGGAAGCGGTTGCTTGGAATCTCGCGATTGGGTGTCTGGAATTGTCCGGTGCTTTGCGCCCCCGCGCCTCTCCGTCCAACCGTGCTCGCGATCGCGTCATGCCGCTCGACGAGACGGTCCCCTTCACGCAAACAGTTGAGACAACTGTTCTACTCTGCGCTGCCGGAACTCCGCTTCGCTACGGTCCGGCCTACTGGTAGCCGGATTCGCCAAGAATTCGGATGGTTCCATTGTTTGGGGGGCTAGCGTTTCGTGCCGCACTGATCGATGGGATGTTTCTCGACGCAGAGACGCTCAGCGCGCAAAGAAAAACCCTCGCGTTCGAAACCGAAGTTTCAAACACGAGGGCAATCGGAATCTCAAGGGCGACTCAGTTCGTGGCTTCGTACACGAACTGGGTCATTTGAGTCAGTGTTGCGTCGGACGGATCAGTGTCCGCATCCGCAAGCTGGTGCTTCGAAGCCACAGGAAGGCTCGATGTATTCGCAACCGCAAGTTGGCTCAACGATGTCACATCCGCTGTCGCAGCAAGCGTTCTTGCGGCTGAACAGCTTCTTGAACATGCCCAAGACGGGACGATCGCAGCAAGGTGCGCTGTCACAGCAAGGATCGACAACTTCGCAACCACAAACAGGTTCGCAAACGGATTCGCATCCGCAAACTGGCTCACAAACTGGTTCGCAGCAAGCGTCGCAGCCGTGCTTCTTAGCGAACAAACGCTTGAGCAAGCCTTGTTTGGGTGCACAGCAAGGTTCGATGACTTCGCAACCGCAAACGGGTTCGCAAATTGGCTCGCAACCGCAAGTTGGTTCGCAAGCGACGTCACATCCACTGTCACATCCGCCGAACAACGACTTCAGGTGTCCGAAGGCACTTGCTTCTTGAACGTTACAAGCAACAACAGCCAAAGCCAAAACGGCAGGAACGAGGAAACGGCTCATAGGGAATCTCCATGGAAGGTTTGGTTTAATTGGGTCGTCCGTGGAACCACTTGTTTGCTTTGGGCAAACCTTGCTGGGAGGCAATCGGTGTCCGGGACACACCTAGATATCGGACATTCCAGAGGACCATGCGGTGGAATCTTCTCACAAAGGTTCGAAGTCGGTGTTTCGGTGGTCAGGACAGCAGGGTTGCTCCGGCAAACATCAACGCAACGGATGCACGAATGCAGAACAAATTCTTGGCGTCTTTCGAACCGATTTTGGTTGACCGCGCACGGAACGCGCGCAGCAAGTCTAGGTTTGAAAACGCTCCGATGACGTCCGAAATGGTGTTCGCAGTGCGGCGGCTCCGATCCGAGACGTTTCAACTGCGAAAACCGCTGCGATCGGCCCCCCTCTGCTCCGGCAGCCCCCTCTGTCGTGCGGGGTGAACCAAATTTGTTACGAAGTCGCTTCGCCGGGTCGCTACAATCAGGCTCCCTACCTGATTGCATCTCTCCCACGGGGACCAGCACTTCCTCGTTTCAGTTTTCGATCTGGAGCGTCTTCCTTTTGGAAATGTGGCCATGCGAACCGACAAGCCCTCTGACGAACCGATGTCGCTGGATGGGATCACTCCCATTCCTGTGCCCTCGGTGTTCTCTGCGGATCAAGACGCCGAATCAGCGATGCTGAACGCGGCCCAAGATGGGATGGGATCCGAGTGGGAGGATTCTCAGGCTGAGGACCCGGCGTCGGCGCCCGACATCGAGGCGGGCGGATTTCGTTTGGGCAGTCACCGTGCGGAATCTTCCGCAGTGCCAGACAACGGTCTTTCCGAATGCCCTCCCCCACCGGCTGCCAACCCATCGGCAGAGGAACAGCGGTCGGATTCAGAGAGTGGCCCGACGGTCACGGTGCAGCCGCATCCGGTTTTACAGAGCCTGACACTGTTGGCCACGATGGCACTGATGTTGTTGCTGGCTCGGTACAGTGTCCCGCACATCGTCGAAGAAATTCGATACGCCTGGCATCGCGGCGAGATGCGTGCCGAGAATGAAACCGGCGTCGAAGGTTTGCGAAACGTCTCGCTGGATTCTCTTAGCCGAGCGTACGAGATGGTCACGTCCGCGGTGGGCCCCACCGTGGTTCACATCGACGTTGAACGATCGGTTTCCGAAGAGGATCGCAGCCTGCAGCGTTTGCTCGGGGAAGACAGTTACACCTTGTCGGACCAAGGCAGTGGTGTGGTCATCGACGAGGGCGGCTACATCCTGACCAACCGGCATGTGATCGCCGATGGTGTCGCGATCAGCGTGACGCTCAGTGACGGTCGGCGTTTGCCCGCTGCGTTGGTGGGCAGCGACATGCCAACCGATTTGGCCGTGTTGAAGGTCGATGCCGATGGCTTGATTCCGATCGCGTGGGGCGACAGCGATGCGTTGCGAGTGGGGGCCCCGGTTTGGGCGGTGGGCAGTCCCTTTGGTTTGGATCGCACAATCACGTTTGGGATTTTGAGTGGCAAACACCGTGTCGTTCGGGCGGGTGTGCAACATGGTTCCAGCGCTCGCTACCAAGACTTCATGCAAAGCGATGTGGCTGTCAATCCAGGCAACAGTGGCGGTCCGCTGGTCGACGCTCGCGGACGGTTGGTTGGCATCAACACGGCGATTGTCGGTGACACCTATCAAGGCGTCAGCTTTTCAATCCCCAGCAACGTGACTCGCCAGATCTACGATCGGATTCGCAAAACGGGCAAGGTGGAACGCGGGTGGCTCGGGGTTCTGTTGTCAGAGGTCCCGGATTCCATGCACCGCGGTGAGGACTTGCGAGTCCGCGGGGCCCTGATTTCTGGGGTGACGGGCGAGGACTCACCTGCCGCGATCGCGGGACTGGACGTCGGCGACATCGTGCTGAAAGTCGATGGCGTGCGAGTCAGCGATGTCGGGCACCTGATGCGTTTGATCGCGAATTTGGGGCATGGAACCTTGCTCAACCTGGAACTGACTCGGGACGGTGAACCGATGTCGGTTGAGGTCCGGCTCAAGCAACGACCCGAAAGCTTGGATCGTTAAAGGCAGCCGAAAGCCAACTGGTTGCACGGTGGTCGCGCACCGTGAGTGCGACGTCAGAGTAGAACAATTGTCTCAATTGTTCCGGCTAACCGTCCCCGACTGCCAAGCAACGTCGCATCCATTCCAGCTCGCACATCGTCCGCGTCGCGAATAACATTGATGGACCACTGTGCTGGACTCCTGCTCGGCTCGCTGGAGGGGCCCAGCGAGCTCGATGGAAGAGGGGACGGCGGATCTGCGTCCGCGATCAGGGCTGGGGCAATTCGCCCGGATCCGAAGCGATTCCCGCGACGACGCGGTTGATCGCATTCAGCATGGCCAGGATCGTGCTCTCGACGCTGTCCGTGCTGACGCCTGTCCCGCGATAAGTCTTGCCCTCGTGCTCGACTTCCAAGTTGACTTCGCCGATCGCGTCACGACCGAGCGTGGCACTGCGGACCCGGAAGTCTTTGCAGACAAGTTGGATGCCGGTGATTTTTTCGACCGCCCAAAACGCGGCGTCAATCGGTCCGTCGCCCTGAGCGACCTGCTCGGTGAAGTCTTGCTCGTCACGTCGCAGGGTGACTCGCACGTTCGGGGTTTGGTTCTTGCCGCTGGTGACTTCGTAATCAACCAGTGTCCATTCCGGGGCGACGGTCTCGCTGATCTTTTGTTGGACCAACGCGACGATGTCACCGTCGTAGATCTCTTTTTTCTTGTCGGCGAGTTCTTTGAAGGCTTCAAAGACTTCTTGCAGCTGTTCGCCGGTCAACGTCATGCCCAATTGCTTGGCACGATCAGCCAACGCGGCGCGTCCACTGTGTTTGCCCAAGACCAAATCGGTTTTGGTGAAGCCGACTTCTTCGGGCGACATGATTTCGTAGGTGGTGCGTTCCTTCAACATTCCGTCTTGGTGAATGCCGGACTCGTGCGCGAACGCGTTGCGACCGACGATCGCTTTGTTGCGTTGCACATTGATGCCAGTCGTTTTGCTGACCAAGCGGCTGACGGGGACCAAGCGTTTCGAATTGATATTGGTTTGGCAGTGATAGAAGTCCTGGCGGGTTTTCATCGCCATCACCAATTCTTCGAGTGCCGCGTTGCCGGCACGTTCTCCGATGCCGTTGATTGTGCATTCGATTTGTCCGGCCCCGGCGTCCACGGCGGCCAGCGAGTTGGCGACCGCCATGCCCAAGTCATCGTGGCAGTGTGTGCTCAAGACGGCTTTGTCCATGTTCGGCACCCGGTCCCGCAACATTTTGAAGCGGTCGTAGATTTCGCCTGGCGTGGTGTAGCCGACCGTGTCGGGCACATTGATCGTGGTGGCTCCCGCGTCAATCGCGGCTTCGACCACGCGGCAGAGGAAATCGTGTTCGGTCCGGCAGGCGTCCTCGGGTGAGAACTCCACATCGTCGCAATGCGAGGCCGCGCGGCGAACCCCAGCGACGGCCCGTTCGACGATCTCGTCCGGCGTCATCCGCAATTTGAATTCACGGTGAATCGCGCTGGTGGCCAAGAACACGTGGATCCGAGCCTGAGGAGCCGTCTTCAACGCTTCCCAGGCCCGGTCGATGTCCTTCTCAGCACAACGAGCCAACCCGCAGATGGTGGCTCCGCGAATCGTGGTGGCGATTTGCCGGACCGATTCGAAGTCGCCTGGGGACGCGATTGGAAAACCGGCTTCGATGATGTCGACACCCAAATCAACCAGAGCCGACGCAACCTCGAGCTTCTCCGCCAAGTTCATGCTGGCACCCGGCGATTGCTCGCCATCACGCAGCGTGGTGTCAAAGATTCGAATTTGGCGAGTGGCCAAGTTCTCGGTGGCTTGGGATTCAGCGGACTGGGTCATGGCATCAGGTGTCGGTTGGTGAGACATGGGACTGCAATCTCGGAAAGGGGAGAAGATAAACTTCGGAGCCCCGGAATCGCACCCGCCGCACAGGCATTCGGGCACAAAAAAACCCGAGTCGCGGCAAGTGCGGCCCGGGCAAATTCATTCGATGGAAAATTGAGACAACCGCCGTCAGGCGTCCACCACGAATCCGCTCAGGCCGTTCGCTAGAAGGCCGAGGTCGAGATTCAGTAGGAGGCAAAGTTGTCCGCTCATGCCTCTGACGATAATCCGACGCCGCCACAGCGGTCAAGGCATGAAGTGGAAAAGGGCCTCAGGAGCTCAGAACCACAGTGGGTTTGGGCCGGAAGGCTTTTCTAGCTTCTAGCTTCTAGCTTCTAGCTTCTAGCTTCTAGCTTCTAGCTTCTAGCTTCTAGCTTCTAGCTTCTAGCTTCTAGCTTCTAGCTTCTAGCTTCTAGCTTCTAGCTCGTGCTCGTGCTCGTGCTCGTGCTCGTGCTCGTGCTCGTGCTCGTGCTCGTGCTCGTGCTCGTGCTCGTGCTCGTGCTCGTGGTCGTGGTCGTCGCTCGTGGTCGTCGCTCGTCGCTCGTCGCTCGTCGCTCGTCGCTCGTCGCTCGTCGCTCGTCGCTCGTCGCTCGTCGCTCGTCGCTCGTCGCTCGTCGCTCGTCGCTCGTCGCTCGTGCTCGTGCTCGTCGCTCGGAACCCCGGACCTCGTCCCTGCAGTATTTCGTCCCTCGGCACCTGTCGCCGCTCCGCGGCTTTTGGGGGTGTGGTGGGCGGCTGAGACCTCGGGTTGAAACCCGAGGCTGACGGCTGCCACCGCTCCGCGGTTAGGTGCTGCTCCCGGATGTCGCCAGCCACTCGTGCTTCCGGATGGTGCCACCCACCATTTCCACGTTTAAGTCTTGATTGCCAGGCGTTTGCCATCCCCTCCCCTTGGGTGGGTCGAGCGAAGCGGGGGAAGGGCTCCGGATTGGATCCAACGCGGAACCCTCCCCGGCCCGAAGCGGTCCGACCCTCCCAAAGGGAGGGTGAAGGAAAACGGTACGACCTCAACTGCGGAGGTTGTGCCGTGCTGCTTCACCCGCCTAAAGGGAGGGTGATGAGAAACGCCTGGCAGGACAGCACTTAAAAACTGCACGACTTCTTCATTCAGGAGGGGGATTTCAACCTTGCAAGCACGGCACTTGTCACCGGCACGGCTTCGTCAGGGAGCGGCAAGCGAAGCGATGAGGCGGGCGATCATTGAAAGAGTGAAATTGACAATTGCAAATTGACTTGCGATCGGTTCAGAGAGCGTCTGTGGCAGGCCAGACCCTGCCTTGGCACCATCCCGCGGCATCAACCGCAACCAACGCAAAGCCCACCCCCCCCCCCCGATTTTACAATTTGCAATTTTCAATTTCACTTTTTCAATCAAGCCACCCCTGAGTCCCTGTGGTCCTGAGCCCCTCCCCCACTCCCTTGCCTATGTCTCGCGATCGCCCCAAGTGACCGGGTAGTTGGTAGGTGATGAGAAGAAAAAATTGATTCCCGATAAGTTTTCCACGAGGCCAAACGGTGTTCACGGGAGATTCACTAACTCTTCACCACAGCGAGCTTTACGTCGACGGGTAGGAGGCCGAAGATGCCTGGGGTTCAATTTCGGGGCGGCGCGCAAACCGATTGCTGATCGCTGTTTACGGCAGTTTGAAATTCGAGATTGACACAATCCTGGGAACCTCTAATATTCCCGCCGTCGCCCACATGTAGTGCCTCGAAGGCATGTAAACCACTACCGGTAGTGATAGCAAATCATTTTGCATCGATTTTGACGATCAAAGATCCGAAATCGACCCTTGGATCACCCGGCAGGTCGTTTCGCCCACGGAAGTGGCACTCAGTGGCGACTGCCAGCTCTCATTTCAAATTTGACGGAATCGGTTGTTTCGCGAGGACCGCGAATGGCAACTTCCGGTGCACCGTCCACGGACGATCTCTTTAAGGAGTTTGTGACGCGCTATGTCCACTGTTCTGCCCGAGTCGAACGCCACCTCCCGTCTTCCCGCCAATGACCCCGCCTTGGAAAAGGTCGATTCCGAGCATGGCGTCGAGTACGCACGCGAGAAGTTTGGCACTGCCCTGCGAGGCGATCGCGCCGGCCTGAAGATCGAAACCACTTTCTGCCCTGATGATGGGCGGACCCCGTTCGCAACCACTGCCTGGGATTTGCGTTCGGCATCGATCAAAGACGAATCCGGGCATGCCTTGTTCGAGCAAACTGACTGCGAAGTCCCTGCGTCCTGGAGTCAATTGGCGACCAACGTGGTCGTTTCGAAGTACTTCTATGGCGACCCGAAGAACACGGAAGAACGCGAACGCAGCGTTCGTCAGTTGATCCACCGTGTCACCCGCACGATCAGCGATTGGGGTTTGGCCGACGGTTACTTTGACTCTCCCGAAGACGGCGAGCGTTTCTACCGCGACCTGACGTGGTTGTGCTTGCACCAGCACGGTGCTTTCAACAGTCCCGTGTGGTTCAACGTTGGTTTGCACACCCAGTACGGTGTCGAAGGCGACATGTGCAACTGGCACTGGGACCGCACCAAGAACACCACCGCCCAGCCCAACAACCCCTACGAATACCCCCAAGGGTCGGCGTGTTTCATCCAGTCCGTGGATGACAACATGGAAGACATCATGCGTCTGGCGTGCAGCGAGGCGATGTTGTTCAAATTCGGCAGCGGCACGGGAACCGACCTTTCGACCATCCGCAGCCAACGCGAAAAACTCTCCGGCGGTGGAACGCCCTCCGGCCCGTTGTCGTTCATGCGTGTTTACGACTCGATCGCAGGCGTCGTGAAGTCGGGCGGCAAGACTCGTCGGGCGGCCAAGATGCAATCGCTGAAGGTCTGGCACCCCGATATTCTCGAGTTCATCGAGTGCAAATGGGCGGAAGAAAAGAAGGCTCACGCGTTGATTCGGGAAGGTTACGATTCGAACTTCAACGGGGAAGCTTACGCCAGCGTTTGTTTCCAAAATGCGAACCTGTCCGTTCGTTTGACCGACGACTACATGGAAGCGGTTCGCAAGAACGGAACCTTCCAAACTCGCTGGATCACGGACAAACCCACCACCGAGCCACCCAGTTACGTCGCGAAGGAGTTGCTCAACAAAATGGCCGAGTGCGCTTGGCACTGTGGCGACCCCGGCGTGCAGTACGACACGACGATCAACAAATGGCACACGTGCCCGAACAGTGGGGCGATCAATGCATCCAACCCCTGCTCGGAATACATGTTCCTGGATGACACGGCCTGCAACCTGGCCAGCATCAACTTGATGAAGTTCGTCCAACCGGACGGGGCGTTTGATCACAAGCGTTTCCGTGCCGCTTGCCGCACGTTCTTCATCGCTCAAGAAATCTTGGTCGACCACGCCAGCTATCCGACTGAGCCGATCGCTCGCAACAGCCACAAGTTCCGTCCTTTGGGACTCGGTTACTCGAACCTCGGCAGCGTCGTCATGACCGCTGGTTTGCCTTACGACAGCGACGCTGCTCGTGGCATGTGCGGTTCGTTGACGGCCCTGCTGCACGGCGAAGCCAACCGCACCAGTGCGGAACTCGCCAGCGTCGTCGGAACATTCGATGGTTACGCCGAAAACGAAGCCCCGATGCTTCGCGTGATGCAAATGCACCGTGACGCCTGCGAGGAAATCAACGACGATGGCCCCGCCGAACTGAAAGAAGCCGCTCGCGAATTGTGGGATGGCGTGCTGGAAATCGGTGAGAAGTATGGCTTCCGCAACGCTCAAGCAACCGTGCTGGCACCGACCGGAACGATCAGCTTCATGATGGACTGCGACACGACGGGCATCGAGCCCGACATCGCCTTGGTGAAGTACAAACAACTCGCCGGTGGCGGGATGTTGAAGATCGTCAACCAAACCGTGAAGCTCGGTTTGAAGAAACTCGGCTACGACGCCGACACGATCGCCGAGATCCTGAAGTACGTCGATGACAACGACACCATCGAAGGCGCTCCTGGTTTGAAGGACGAGCACTTGGCCGTGTTCGATTGTGCTTTCAAACCTGCCAACGGTGTTCGCACCATTGGCTGGCGTGCTCACATCACCATGATGGCCGCTGCTCAGCCGTTCCTTTCCGGAGCGATCAGCAAAACCGTCAACATGCCCACCGATGTGACGCCGCAAGACATCGCCGACGCCTACTTCTGGGGTTGGGAATTGGGGCTGAAGGCGATTGCGATTTATCGTGATGGCAGCAAGCAGTCACAACCTCTGAACACCCAATCGGACGAGCAGAAAGCCACGGACGCAGCAGAGGCTGCGAGGGTCGAAACGGTCGAGAAGATCGTTTACAAACCGCGTCGCGAACGTTTGCCTGACACCCGTCAAAGTTTGACTCACAAGTTCAGCATCGCTGGACATGAAGGTTACTTGTGCGTCGGTTTGTATCCTGATGGACGTCCGGGTGAAATGTTCATCACGATGGCCAAAGAGGGTTCGACGATCGGCGGCATCATGGACAGCTTCGGCACCGCACTTTCCATCGCGATGCAGTACGGCGTGCCCTTGGAAGTGATCGTCAACAAGTTCAGTCACACCCGTTTCGAGCCCATGGGGCACACGTCCAACAAGGACATCCGCATCGCCAAGAGCGTCGTGGATTACATCGCTCGTTGGTTGGGCATCACGTTCATGTCCGGCAACGACTACTCCCCCAGTGCAGAAGGGGCGGCCAAAACAGGTGGCAACGGTCCCGACCTGACCAACGCTCCTGCCGGAGCAACGGCGAACAACAACAGTCCCGTGATGGCGGAACTGCGAGCCGACGCGGGTGCCGCGGTCGCATTGGTCGAACGAGCCACGTTGTTGGCCAGTTTGCAAAACGGTCCTAGCAACGGTGCTGCAACCAACGGGCACACCAACGGTGATTCCGCAGCCGGCGGTGCCGTGGCAGAAAAGTCGACCGATGGATTGGGCGGGCAATCCGACCAGTTCTCTCGCTTCCAAACCGACGCTCCCAGTTGTGACAACTGTGGCAGCATCACGGTTCGCAACGGCAACTGTTACCTCTGCCACAACTGTGGCAACTCGATGGGCTGCAGCTGAGTCCGTTCGTCCTTGAACGCTGAGTGACATTCGCAGGCCGGCTTCTTTCCACCGAAAGAGGCCGGCCTTTTTTGGTGGGCCCGTGGCTCAGAGGTCGGAACGCAACCCAGGCCGGCCCAGGGAACTGTTGCGAAGAAACTTCGTGGTTTCTTTCGCAGTGGAAGGACGCGAGCCCTGCGTTGTCGCGGCACCGGGCGGCTTGCGCCCAATGCCATCTACTTTAGAACCAATCGAGGGGATTTTATTAGCGGAACGGCGCAAGCCGTCCGGTAAATCGTCGGTGTTTTCCGGCGCGTCACCGGACGGCTCGCGCCGTTCCGCTACAAAGTAGATGGCATTGGGCTTGCGCCGCTCCGCTCAGAGAGGATGCTACTCCGGGACATTTCCCAACCATCCGGCTGGTCCTTCCTGGAGCTGGCCGGTTCAACTCGGATCTTCTGCACAATCGATTCCTTCGGCGGACGTTTCGTTCTGACCTGTTGTCGTCGTGAGCACACTTCTTGAGAATTGTTGAAAATTCGAGTGGGTGAAGCGTTTGTTCACGGCTCGTGACCTAGCTTTGCAGCAGAGCGAGGATCCACCCTCTCGGAGACCGCTCGTTTCCCCGCAAGCTCCTCCGTGAAATTGTTGTTATGGCTTCCGTTGATAGCCTTCCAATCGACCGACTTCGTCGCAGCACCGCCGTCTATGAAGACGTGTGGTTTCTGTCTGGTCCGACGGGTCCCGGTGATACTCTGCAACACACGCCGATTGATCAGGAACCGTTCATCGTGGGCCGGAAATCCGGCGTTGCAATGAAGCTGCAGTTTCGCACGGTCAGCGGAAACCACGCCGAGCTCAAGCTTGTCGATGGCAAACTGATCGTTCGGGATCTCGAGAGCACCAACGGCACGTACCTCAATGGAAAACGCGTCACCGAACCGGTCGTGGTGGGGGATGAAGATCTGATTCACTTCGCCGAAGCTCCCTTCCGAGTGCGGCGACAATCCCCGACGGGAGTCACCGCGGGGACCATCTCCGAAAACGTCTGCGACCAAGCTTTGGCGTTGGTTCAGTTCGACCGCCTGATGAGCCAACGGTTGGTCCGTCCGCACTTTCAACCGATCGTCACCGTGATTGGTGCTCGCATGATCGGGTTTGAGATTCTTGGCCGAGGCAGCGTGTTCGGGCTGGAATCCGTCGGCGCCATGTTCCAAGCCGCTGAGCAACTCAACCTGGAAGTGGAACTCAGTCGACTGCTGCGTTGGGAAGGACTTCGGGTGGGCCGTGAGCTTCCGGATTCACCAACCTTGTTCGTCAACACGCACCCCAAAGAGATGGAAGACGGCCAGTCGTTGATCGATTCGTTGTCCAAGGTCCGGACGATGGCATCGAACACCAAGATCGTCTTGGAAATCCACGAATCCGCCGTGACCAACCCCGAGCAAATGCGGCGTCTGCATTCGACGTTGAAAGAATTGGACATCCAATTGGCCTACGACGATTTCGGCGCCGGCCAAGCCCGGTTGGCGGAATTGGTCGAAGCCCGACCCGATTACGTCAAATTCGACATCGGTCTGATTCGAGGATTGAGCGTCGTTGACAGCAATCGCATGCGAATGCTGCGGTCGTTGGTCAGCATGGTGCAAGACCTGGACATCTCCGCTCTGGCCGAGGGAATCGAAACGATCGAGGAAGTCGAAGCCTGCCAAGAAGTCGGTTTCGACCTGGCACAAGGTTTCTACTACGGCCGCCCCGCTCCAGCGTGAGGTGGCCTGTTTCTAGCTTCTAGCTTCTAGCTTCTAGCTTCTAGCTTCTAGCTTCTAGCTTCTAGCTTCTAGCTTCTAGCTTCTAGCTTCTAGCTTCTAGCTTCTAGCTTCTAGCTCGTGCTCGTGCTCGTGCTCGTGCTCTCCGGTGTTATCCGCAGCCATTTCGTTTCTCAGCACCTGCCGCCACTCCGTGGCTTACCCGGGCGTGGGGGACCTTCCGAGACCTCGGGTTAAAACCCGAGGCTGGCACCTGTCACCGCTCCGCGGTTGAGTGGAGTGAGCCCGTGCGTGGCCACAGTCGCGGAGCGACGACATCTGAGCAGCCTTGGGTTTCAACCCAAGGTCCACGAAAGCCATGCACACCGGCGAGTCGCGGAGCGACGACAGTTGGCAGCCAGTTTGTGAGCACCTGCCGCCACTCCGTGGCTTCCTGGGCGTGGGGAATCGTCCGAGACCTCGGGTTAAAACCCGAGGCTAGCACCTGTCACCGCTCCGCGGTTGGGTGGGGCGAGCCCGTGCGTGGCCACAGTCGCGGAGCGACGGCATCCGAGCAGCCTTGGGTTTCAACCCAAGGTCCACGAATGCCCAAGCAAACCGGCGAGTCGCGGAGCGACGACAGTTGGCAGCCAGTTTGTGAGCACCTGCCGCCACTCCGCGGCTTCCTGGGCGTGGGGGACCTTCCGAGACCTCGGGTTGAAAACCGAGGCTAGCACCTGTCACCGCTCCGCGGTTGGGTGGAGTGAGCCCGTGCGTGGCGACAGTCGCGGAGCGACGCCATCCGAGCAGCCTTGGGTTTCAACCCAAGGTCCACGAATGCCCAAGCACACGGGCGAGTCGCGGAGCGACGACAGTTGGCAGCGAGTTTGTGAGCACCTGCCGCCACTCCGCGGCTTCCTGGGCGTGGGGGGACTTCCGAGACCTCGGGTTGAAACCCGAGGCTGGCACCTGTCACCGCTCCGCGGTTGGGTGGGGCGAGCCCGTGCGTGGCCATAGTCGCGGAGCGACGACATCCGAGCAGCCTTGGGTTTCAACCCAAGGTCCACGATTGCCAAGCACACCGGCGAGTCGCGGAGCGACGACAGTTGGCAGCGAGTTCGTGAGCACCTGCCGCCACTCCGCGGCTTGCCGGGCGTGGAGGACCTTCCGAGACCTCGGGTTGAAACCCGAGGCTGGCACCTGTCACCGCTCCGCGGTTGGGTGGGGCGAGCCCGTGCGTGGCCACAGTCGCGGAGCGACGACATCCGAGCAGCCTTGGGTTTCAACCCAAGGTCCACGATTGCCAAGCACACCGGCGAGTCGCGGAGCGACGACAGTTGGCAGCGAGTTCGTGACCACCTGCCGCCACTCCGCGGCTTGCCGGGCGTGGGGGACCTTCCGAGACCTCGGGTTAAAACCCGAGGCTGGCACCTGTCACCGCTCCGCGGTTGGGTGGAGTGAGCCCGTGCGTGGCCACAGTCGCGGAGCGACGCCATCCGAGCAGCCTTGGGTTTCAACCCAAGGTCCACGAATGCCAAGCACACCGGCGAGTCGCGGAGCGACGACAGTTGGCAGCGAGTTCGTGACCACCTGCCGCCGCTCCGCGGCTTCCTGGGCGTGGGGGGACTTCCGAGACCTCGGGTTGAAACCCGAGGCTAGCACCTGTCACCGCTCCGCGGTTGGGTGGGTCGAGCCCGTGCGTGGCCATAGTCGCGGAGCGACGACATCCGAGCAGCCTTGGGTTTCAACCCAAGGTCCACGAATGCCAAGCACACGGGCGAGTCGCGGAGCGACGACAGTTGGCAGCGAGTTCGTGAGCACCTGCCGCCACTCCGCGGCTTGCCGGGCGTGGGGAATCGTCCGAGACCTCGGGTTAAAACCCGAGGCTAGCACCTGTCACCGCTCCGCGGTTGGGTGGAGTGAGCCCGTGCGTGGCGACAGTCGCGGAGCGACGACATCCGAGCAGCCTTGGGTTTCAACCCAAGGTCCACGAAGCCCAAGCACACGGGCGATTCGCGGAGCGACGACAGTTGGCAGCGAGTTTGTGAGCACCTGCCGCCACTCCGCGGCTTGCCGGGGCGTGGGGGATCGTCCGAGACCTCGGGTTAAAAACCGAGGCTAGCACCTGTCACCGCTCCGCGTTCAAGAGGGATCGGACCATCTAACCCCCTGAGCCCTTGATTTGCTCGCCATGGCCCAGAATTCCGCAACCTGCCCCGGATCCTCGTGATATCCTAAGATCACGTCGCCGGGCGTCCTTTTTGCGAGTACTCGGCTGCCAAAGCTTTTCTGTCGACGAAGGAATTCACCATGAGCCGGACGATGCAAGATTTCACCGATTTGCTGCTCCAACAGGGCGTCATCAGTCTCGATCAGCTGTCCGAAGCCGAAGAAGTCGCGAAGAACACCGGTGCGGACATCGGCGACGTGCTGATCAAAATGGAATACGCCAGCCCCGAAGAAGTCGGGATGGCCTTGGCAAAGTTCCACAAAATTCCCTTTGTGGACCTCCGCAGCGAGCGGATCAGCGAATCCGTCATCGAATTGGTCCCCGAATCGGTCGCGCGCGAAAACACGGTGTTGCCCTTCAAAGAAGAAGACGGGGCCCTGACGATTCTGATCGCCGACCCGTTTGACCTCGAAACCGTCGAGAAGCTGCGTTTCATCCTCAACCGGAAGATCGAAACCGCTCTGGCTCCCAAAGAAGCCATCAACGGGGCGATCAACCAATACTACGGTCAGGTCGAAGGCGAATCGGCTGACTCGATGTTGCAAGAGTTCACCGACACGGCCATCGACTTCACCGAAACCGAGTCCGACACCGGTGGGGGGGAGGAAACCGTCGATGACAACTCGGCTCCCGTCATCCGGCTGGTCAACTTGATGATCGCGGAAGCCGTCCAGTTGCGGGCCAGCGACATCCACGTCGAGCCCTTCGAAGATCGCGTTCGGATCCGTTATCGAATTGACGGCGTCTGCGTCGAGCGGGAAGCTGCCCCCCGGCGGATGCTCTCCGCCATCATCGCCCGGATCAAGATCCTTTCGAAGATCGACATCAGCGAGAAGCGACGCCCCACGGACGGGCGGATCAAAATCACCGTGGGGGACAAGCAGCTCGATTTGCGGGTCAGCATCATCCCCACCAACCACGGCCAGTCCTGTGTGATGCGGTTGCTGGACAAGGACAACATCAAAGTCGGCACCCGCCAACTCGGTCTGTCCGAGCGTGACTTCCGGAACTTCAACTCCTTGATCCGTCGTCCCAACGGGATCGTGCTGGTCACCGGCCCCACTGGGTCCGGAAAGACCACCACCCTGTACGCCTCCCTGAACGCACTGAACCGACCCGACCGCAAGATCATCACCGCGGAAGACCCGGTCGAGTACTACCTGCCTGGGATCAACCAGGTCGAAGTCAAGCACAACATCGGCCTCGACTTCGCACGCATCATTCGGGCCATGTTGCGGCAAGCACCCAACATCATTCTCGTGGGCGAAATGCGAGATCACGAGACGGCATCGATGGGAATTCAAGCCTCACTGACTGGACACTTGGTTTTCAGTACTCTACACACGAACGATGCGCCCAGTGCTATATCACGGATGGTGGACATCGGTGTACCATCCTATATGGTGGCAAGTTCCGTCATCGCGGTGCTGGCTCAGCGTTTGGTGCGGACCATTTGCCCTCGTTGCAAGGTCCGTTACCAGCCTCCTCAGAGCGTGATCGACGACTCGGAGATCCCACCGGAGATGCTGGCTCAAGCCGAGTTCAGCAAGGGCAAGGGATGCACGTACTGCGGCCGGACTGGCTATCGTGGCCGGATCGGGATCTACGAGCTGATGCTGATCAACAACAAGCTCCGCGAGTTGATGTTCAAGGGAACGACCACCAAGACGATTCGCGAAGAGGCCATAAAGAACGGCATGTCAACGCTTTACGCCGATGGCATGCTGAAGGTGATTCGCGGGATCACGACTTTCGACGAGGTCTATCGGGTCGCCAAAAAGACAGAGCAAGAAGCGCTCGCGCTCGATCACATCGCGAAAGAGTTGTCGTCGCTGTAGGCAGGCTGGAGTTCGCTGGCCCGCTGGCATCTGGCACGCCCCGCCGAATCGGACTCGGGGGCGTTGCGGGCGGCTGGCAGAATCCCCGGCGGTGGGCTGGCCAGGGGACTCACGCGTCGGTTCGGGTGCCGCTCGATGAGCGAGCGGGTTGGTTCGGGTTGCCTCAGCAGGGGTGGTCTGGTGTGCATTCGGGCGACAAGACGCGAATTTCTTTGCCTTTGACGCTGTTTCACGCATAATGTCACCGTCTGGCACAGGAAATCACGTGTCGGGCGACTTGTCTGGGACACACCGTCCCGTTGCCGAACGATCTGGCGGGATGCCGGTTGCTCTGGCGTGGTTCGTGCTCGTCTTTTCTTGCGAATCACCTGGGGAGTGGCCGGTTGAAACCCGGTCGAATGCTGGCTGGCCGAGTCGCCGCTGAATCTCAGCCAGACTCGAAGCCCTCTTTTCTCCTCTTCACGCCCTCTCACCCAACGTCAGGCGTTTTCCATGGCCACCGTGCTGATCGACAAACTGCTGCAAGCCGCTGTGAAGCAAGGTGTGAGTGATATTCACATCGTTGTTGGTCAGCCGCCTGTGTTTCGGTTGCACGGTCGGATGCGAAAGCTGGAAACAAAGACGCTGGAAGGCGAGGACTCCGTCGCGTTGATGAAGTCGATCACGCCGGAACGTTGTCAGCGTGAGTTGCAGGAATCGGGCTCAACCGACTTCGGGTTCGCGTTTGGCGATTTGGCCCGCTTTCGGGTTTCGGTCTTCAAGCAGCGTGGTTTCATTTCCATGGTGCTGCGTCAGATCCCCAATGACAAATTGACACCCGAGCAACTTGGTTTGCCCGAGGCGGTCGTCAAAATGGTTCACCGCCCGCGGGGGTTGTTCCTGGTGACCGGCCCCACGGGGTCGGGGAAATCGACCACGCTGGCCTCACTGATCAACTTGCTCAACGAGACCATTGACCACCACATCATCACGATCGAAGACCCGATCGAGTTCTATCACGAACACAAAGAGTCGACGATCAATCAACGGGAAGTCGGCGTGGACGTGCCGAGTTTCTCCGAGGCGATTCGTCGTGCTCTGCGGCAAGACCCCGACGTGATTCTGGTCGGCGAGCTTCGCGACCTGGAAACCATCGAAGCGGCGATCAGTGCGGCGGAAACGGGGCACGTCGTGTTTGGCACCCTGCACACGAACAGTGCTCAAGGCACGGTCAACCGGATCATCGACGCGTTCCCCGGCAACCTGCAGGACCAGATTCGGACCCAACTCGCTTCGACGCTGATCGGCGTGGTCGCTCAAACGTTGCTGCCCAAAATTGGTGGCGGTCGGTGTGCCGCCTACGAAGTCCTGAACGTCACGCCCGGCATCGCCAACCTGATTCGCGAAAACAAGACGTTCCGGATCAACTCGTCGATGCAGACGGGAGCCAAGTTTGGGATGCAGTTGATGGACGACGCTCTGTTCAATCACTGGAAAGGCGACCGAGTCTCGGTGGAAGACGTGTTGGCCAAAGCCCACCGTCCCGATGACTTGGCCAAACGAATCGTTCAAGCCAGACAAGGTCTGGGTGATGAACCCGTTCCGATCAAAGAAGACTGATCGCGTTGCGATCGAGCGGCTAGCAACTAGCGATTAGCTGTTAGCTCATGATGTTGCGAACCAAACCAGAATCCACAACCTGAAAAGCTAGTCGCTAGCAGCTAGTCGCTACCAACAGAAAGCTCTCCTGCCATGGCCCCACGTCGCATCGGACAGATCCTCGTCGACCTCGGTTTCCTCACCGATGATCAGCTGCAAATTGTGCTGGACGAACAAGAACAGCAGCCCGGTGCGCTGTTTGGGAAAGTCGCGGAGGACATGCAGCTGATCACCGACGAGCAACTCATCCAAGGGCTCGCCGAACAGATGGGGATGCAGACGGTGTCGCTGGAGGACGCCAAGTTGGAACCGGAGGTGATGGAGAAAATCAGTGAAACGATGGCCCAGCTGTATCGGTGTGTTCCGATTCAGTTCGAAGGCAACTCGCTGACCATCGCGACCTGCGACCCCCAGAACCTGAACATCCAAGACGAACTGCGGACGTTCCTCGGGTATGACATCAAGATTTTGGTGGCCACCGAAGCGGACATCAGCAAAACGATCACGAAGTACTACGACAGCGAAGCCGAGAGCGTCGAGAAACTGGTCGCTGAACTGGCCGAAGACGAAGAGCTGAAAGCGGCCGCCAGCTTGCTGGACAACGAAAAGTTCAACATCACCGACGCCGAAGCACTGGCCGATTCGGCGCCGGTTCGCAAACTGCTCAACATGGTGTTGTTGCTGGCGATCAAGGATCACGCATCGGACATTCACTTCGAACCGTTTGAAGATGAGTTCCGGATTCGGATCAAATCCGAAGGCGTGCTCTACGAAATGGTCCCGCCGCCACGTCACCTCGCCTTTGCGATCACGACGCGGATCAAGGTGATGGCCAACCTGGACATCGCCGAACGCCGGATGCCGCAGGACGGACGGATCGAGCTGATGGTGGGCGGTCACCCCGTCGACCTTCGCGTTTCGGTGCTGCCAACGATCTTTGGTGAGTCGACCGTCATGCGGGTGCTCGACCGCTCGGTGGTGAACCTGTCGCTCGAAAACGTCGGCATGGACGAGGACATGATGGCCCGGTTCCGGTCGGCAATCGATCGCCCCAACGGGATCGTGCTGGTCACCGGCCCAACGGGATCGGGCAAGACGACCACCTTGTACTCGACCCTCTCAGAACTCAACGAGATTTCCGAGAAACTGATCACCACCGAAGACCCGGTGGAATACGACATTGACGGGATCATTCAGATCCCGATTGACTCCGACGCCGGGGTGACCTTTGCGTCTTGTTTGCGAGCGATTTTGCGGCAGGACCCGGACACGATCCTGGTCGGCGAAATTCGCGACTTGGAGACCGCCGAGATCTCCATTCAGGCGGCGCTAACCGGTCACTTGGTGTTCAGCACCCTGCACACCAACGATTCGCCCAGCACGGTCACTCGGTTGACCGACATGGGGATCCAGCCCTTCATGATTTGCGCGACCGTCGAAGCCATTTTGGCTCAGCGACTGGTCCGCCGAATCTGCACGGGCTGCCGGGAAAAGACCCGTGTCAGCAGCGACTTGCTGATGGAACTCGGGATGACCCGGGAAGAGATCGAAACGACGGACTACTTCAAAGGCGTCGGTTGCGAGAAGTGCAACAACACCGGCTACAAGGGCCGGATCGCGCTGTTCGAGTTGATGATTCTCAACGACACGATTCGCGAAATGATCATGCAGAACGCCAGCACCGACGAACTGCGAAATCAAGCCCAGAGCAATGGGATGGTGATCCTACGAGAGTTCGGCATGAGCCTGGCCCGCGACGGAGTCACCACCCTCGACGAAATCGTCCGCGAGACGGTGGTGGATGGTTGATGAAGTGGAAAGGGGGACAGAGGCACAGGATCACAGTGATTCAGGAATCGAGCGACGCAAGAAAACCCAAGAACGAAGCACTTCAAGAGGCAGAGGTTAAGGGATGAATGTCGAGCACGTTTGAGGACCTCGAAGTTTGGAAGCGTGGTTGCCGGTTGGCTGTTTCGGTTTACGAACTGTTGGCCGACTGCCGTGACTTTGGACTCAAGGATCAGATGCAACGAAGTGCCGTCAGTGTTCCATCCAATATTGCGGAAGGTTATGAACGAACACCGAAAGACTTCATTCGATTTCTCATCATTTCCAAAGGTTCCTGTGCTGAACTTCGAACGCAACTTTACATCGCCACCCGAATCAACCTGGTTACCACGCAGCAGTCCGAGTCGCTCATCGATGAAACCAAGCAGATCTCGAGGATGTTGCAGGCCTTGGTTAGCAACCGTCAGCAACAACTCACAAAGCAATGAGTGCTACCACGAATTTGAAACGCGTTGCGTCCATGACCAATCAATCCAAGTCCATTGAAAAAGCTAGAAGCTAATCGCTAGTAGCTAAGAACCCCTTAAGCCTGTGGCCCTGTGATTCTGTGGCCCTTTCAACTTCAGAAGCAATCCCATGCCGACTTATACCTTTGAAGCGATGGACGCGACCGGACAAGAGATCCGGGACGAAATCGATGCGGCCAACGAGGACGAAGCTCAAACCACCATCCGCCAGATGGGTTACTTCGTCACCAAGATCGCCGTCAAGAAACAGGCGGCGGGGGCCACCACGGCTGGCGGTGGCAAGAAACGTCCTTTCGCGATGGGCGGGGCAAAAACCAAACACATCTGCGCCTTCACCCGTCAGCTGTCCATCTTGCAAGACGCCGGTCTGCCGATTCTTCGCAGCCTGAAGATTCTGGAAGGCAACCAGAAACCCGGCAAGCTCAAGAACGCCTTGATGGATGTTTGCGACGAGATCGAAGGTGGCTCGACTTTGTCCGAGGCGATGGCGAAGTGCCCCAAGGTCTTCAGTCGCTTGTACGTCAACATGATCAAAGCCGGTGAGGCCGGCGGTGCGTTGGAAACGATTCTCAACCGCTTGGCCGACTTCCTGGAATCAGCCGAATCGCTCAAGCGGAAGGTCAAAGGGGCGTTGATCTACCCGGTCATCGTGGTTTTGGTCGCCGCGTTGATTCTGACGTTCATCATGTTGTTCATCGTCCCGACGTTCGAAAAGATGTTCGACGAGTTCGGGTTGGATCTGCCAGCTCCCACGGTGCTGTTGATCGCAATGAGCAATTACATCGCCGGGTATTGGTTCCTGTTGATCGCGATGCCGGTTTGTGCATTGATCCTGATCAAATTGATGAGGAAGTTCAAACAGGGGCGGGTTGGGTTTGACATGTTCATCATCCGGGTGCCGATCTTTGGCACCCTGATTGAAAAGAACATTCTGGCTCGGACCACACGGACATTGGGAACCCTGATCAGTTCTGGGGTGCCGATTTTGGAAGCGCTGAACATCACGCGAGAGACGGCGGGCAACGCCATGTTCGAGCGAATGTTCACGGGCGTCAGCAACCAGATCCGAGAAGGGGAAGTGATCAGCAAACCGTTGAAGGAGTTCTCGGTGTTGGGTTTCCACCCCATGACCGCGATCTTCTGGGCGCTGTTTGGATCGTTCCCCGGGATCATGGTGTTGAGCGTCGCGCTGACGGCCAAGGGCGGCAAGCTCGATGACGGCACGATGGTCGAGATGCTGACGTTCATGTCCTTGTACATGATCGCCGGTGGCTCGGTGCTGTGCGTGTTGTTTTACCTGACCAAGATCAAAGGCCGGGTGGTCGATGACCTCGTCGTCAACATGGTCGACGTCGGGGAAGAAACCGGCGAGTTGGACACGATGCTGTACAAGGTCGCCGACACATACGACGAAGAAGTCCGGATCATGACCGACGCTCTGACCGCGTTGATGGAACCCTTGATGATTGTGTTCCTCGGCGTCGCGGTGGGCTTCATCGTGATCAGTTTGTTCATGCCATTGGTATCGCTGATCTCCGGATTGACTTAGAGACCCGATCTTATGTTGATAGCCGGATTCGCCAGAATTCGGTTCTGGCAAAATCGGAATTTCGACCCAACCCACCTGTTTAACTTCCATTCGCACCGCAACACCTTTTTCCCTGTTCCGAGAGTAGCGATGAACGCTCGATCCAATCTCCTGCAGCCAGCCCCCGTGGCCCCCACTTCCCGCTCCGCCTTCACGTTGGTGGAGATGCTGGTGGTGATCAGTATCATCGGGATCTTGGCGGCGATTCTGTTGCCTGCGGTCACCTCCGTTTTGCGGTCGGCAAGAGAGGCAGCTCTCAAAGCGGAGGTTCAATCACTCTCTGAAGGCATTGAACGCTATCAGTCTAAGTTTGGTGACTACCCGCCCGACTTCATGAACTGGAATATCGTTGAACGTCATTATCGGAAGATCCTTCCTGATATTGCTGCGAGCGAACTGCAGTTGCTCAAAACAATGTGCTGGAATGCATCCACCAATACATATGACCCAACTGCGATGGACCGGGCCGAAGCTTTGGTTTGGGCACTTGGCGGATACAGTTCGGACCCGCAGTACCCTTTCACTGGAGTAGGCGGCCCGCTGGCTTTGCTTACAGGGGCGACCGACCCGACAAACCCAGCTCAGTATCACTACAACATTGATCGTCTGAACGGCATGGTCGAGTTGGACCCGCAGAAGTTGTCGCTTCGCAAACTCGATGATTCTGCGCCTGTGAGCGTTTCCAATCGGATCACGACGACAGACGATGTCTCGGGAGGAGACTTGTTTCCTGTTTATCGGGCGCGTGAGGACTCAGCTCCTTACGTCTACTTCGACTCTCGCACCTACAGTTCGATCGAGACTCCTTCGGATCCGAACACGATCAATGGATTTGGGACGACCGTCGAGGGGGATCGAGATGTCGTTCGTCCAGTGATGTCGGATTCGGTGAACCCCAATCCTCAGATGTCAGGAACGACATACGGTTCTTACGCCAATGCAGCCACCGCATTTTTGTTCATGAATGACCGCACTTTTCAGGTTCTTAGTCCTGGTTTGGATGGTCGTTACGGAGCGGTTGCGTCGGGAGGCCCAGCGGCAAGTGACAACTTCCCTGCCTATTGGCTGTACCCGTCCGGGCAACTTGTCTATGCGATTCCAGGAGCAGGTTCTCCTGCTGATCTGAAGGATTCGCGTGTCCAACGTTACAACATCACCTCGGCCTACTCAGACGTCACCACCGACACTTTCGAGAAGGACAACTTGGCGAGTTTCACCCAAAGTTCTTTTGACAATGATTTGCCAAGCCAATGATCCATGTCACTTCACACGACCGTTTTCGTCTTCGCTTCATGAATCGATCTGCGTTCACGCTGGTTGAATTGTTGGTGGTGATTGTCTTGATGTCGATTTTGTCCGGCATGATGACGTACGCGCTTTCCTCTGCGAACGAGGACGCTCGCGCCAAGCGTTCGCGAGCCGAAGCCAAGATGATGGCTCAGGTTCTAGCGGCACGTGTGAATGACATTCAGTTGCAAGCCATTGAGTTGGTTGAATCGACGGCATCTGGAACCACGACGATTCCTAACTTTAACAATGCTCCAGACCGCAATCGAGTGTTGATGTTGGCGCGACGTGAGATGGCGCGGATGACGATGCCGCAGTGCCGAGCAGATTTGTTGTTTCCGCCAACGCGACTTCAGTATCGGCAGGAGATTTCCCATCGTTCAGGAACGGTCGTGGTTCGTTACGCCAAGCTGAGGGTTCCGCCGCAGTGGAATGCAATGCGACGGTTGGCGGGAATGAGAACGTCACCCGAGATTGACTTGGCGTACCAAACGTTTGCTTCTTCGTCGGCTGAACCCACTGTGGATCCAACGACCGATATCGTTGATTTGTATCTCAACGACAGCGATTACTGGCGGGCGGCGGGGGAGATCCAGGACCGTGATCCTGAAAGTCCTACCTTTGGGGCTTGGTCGCTGATTCCACGAGCCGATCCGACGTCTGCGAACGCTTGGGTTGATGGTGATTTGGTTTGGACGCGAGAGCATGAATCAGCGGAGTGTTTGTACCTGATTTTGGCGACAACTGATTTGTTCGGCCAGCGGGCGATCGACAAGATCCACGCTCGAAACATTGCGAACACGGATGGTGATTCCATTCCAGAGATCGTTGATGCCTGGGGCCAACCGGTTGCATTCATTCGAGAACCTGTTGGATTGCGGCACGAAGCCTTGGCGAACTTCAATGCTTCTCCTGACGACGCTGCCAGTGCGACAGATTACTTCCCGCCAACCGGCGAGCCATATGATATTTTGCAGGCAGATTGGCGTTACCAGAGTTTTGCGTCTGCTCCAACCGTGACCGGCCCTCCTGCTCCGACGGGAGTGGATCCGGCAACCTGGCCGCCGATTGAAGGTCGGCGTCCCGCGGCATTGTTCCCGGTCATTATCAGTGCTGGGCCAGATGGCGAGTTCGGTATCCGGTTGACCTATGATCGCGATCGTTCACCGGCCAACTTCGGTAGTCGGCATTTCAGCACCGCTGTGACGGGGATCGACACCGGGGACATCAAACCCGAGATGGCTCCTACCGGTGGAACGTATCGATATCCCGATCCGTTCTATGACTTGGAGTTGCGAAATCCGAGTGGTGCCAGTTATCCAGCTCACAACACCTCTTACGACTTGGGGCCGATGCTGGGGAACGTCGCTCGCGCACGCTTTGGCGGTGGTTTAGGTGGTCCGATCGTCCTTCAATCGGCTTCGCAGAATCGTCTCGGTGACGCAACCGATAACATCACGTCCTTGGATGGAGTTCAATGATCATGAATCGAACGAAACCTGGACAATCTCCAGAACAGGTCGGTCGAGCCGGTTTCACCTTGGTGGAATTGATGGTCGCGATCACCATTGCATCTGTGCTGACGCTCATCGCGCTACCAACGGTGAAGGACACGTTTCGGAAAAACGTGGTTTCACGCGGTGCGAAGGTCGTTCGCAGTGCAATTGACCGCGCTCGTGCTCAAGCCATTCGGACGGGGCGGCCATGCGGTGTGGTCCTCGAACGTCAGCGTTCTCGAATGCTACCGCAAGACCCGTTGGTTGATGAACTGCTTCCTTTCGGACACGATGTCGTTCGCCGCATTTCCTATGTGCAAACAGCAAGTAGCTATCGCGGGGATCATTCGCAATCCGAAGGTCGTCTGCTCGCCTCGGGAGAACTAGAGGTTTTCGAACAGGACGCGTCGTTGTTGTACGCTGCCGCGCAGGGAATGGCTTCGGCGAGTCGGCTCATCAACGTTGGGACTTTCATACGGCTAGAAGGGTTCACAACGCGTTTTATCGTCACCGGATTGGTGACGGCAACACGAACAATGCCAGACACTAGCGTCCGAAACGTTTCGCGGATTCAATTCCAACCTGTTGACAGCAGTTTCAATAAGGCAGCGATGACGATGAAGGCGTCGCAGACGTATGCATTTGAAATTGAGCCGTTGCCAATTCCTGCGGCGATTCAACCTGTCGAGTTACCAGGGCGAATTGTGTTGGACCTTTCGATTTCGGGCACTCAGTCACAACCGCGTCACTTCAGTGTTCAGGCGATGGCCCAACAGCAGTCAGGCTCGAATACTTGGCTGCACGGAAGTGAAGCCACGAACATTCCCGCGGGAAGCCCGGGGGTGCGTCCTGGTTATTTGCTGGGTGACGTTGTCATTATGTTTGCTGCCGACGGGAAGTTGGACAGCATTTATGCTGATCGTCCCGTTCCGGACAATGGTGCCGCGCCATTCTCGCTTGCCTATAACCGTTTGGTGCCTGTGTCTGCAGTGGCGTTGGCTGTTGGTGAGGCTGACGGGATGGTTTCAAATCCTTTTGACATTGTTCAGTATCCAACGCCCACAGGTGCTGTGAACATGACCGGGGTGGGGATTCTGACGACCGATGACAGTTTGCTTCCCAATGTTGCTAACCCAGAAGCGACGTGGGTCGTGCTCCGCCCGCAGACAGGTGTGACTGAAACCTTCTCCGCAGCGTCGTTTCGTCCGCTGAACGATCTCCGGTTGAAATACGGATTGCCCGCGACGAACATTCCTGCCGTTGATTTTCTCAACGCTCGTATCCTTGATTCACGGCGGCTATCGAAATGAATTCCTTCACAAGCACGAAACGTCATGGCCTTTCGATCATGGAAGTGATCTTTGCCATCGGCGTGTTGATGATCGGTTTGCTTGGTATCGCATCAGTTTTGCCTGTCGCGACCAGTGACGCCAAAGGTGCTTTGGAGTTAGATGAATCTTTGGCCAAGGTTGAGAATCAAATTGCTGTCGCTCGAAGTCGGGTTCCTGATGGTGACGCGACCGTTCTCGTTCCCAACAACCGGCAAAACGCAGCGAATGTTTACGCTTCGAGCCCCATGCGGCTTGTGTTTCCAAACTCGAATAGCGACCTGGGATCTCCGTATGCAGGGAATCCAAATTACGCTGGGGTCGTTTGCATTGACCCTTGGTTCTTGGCGTCTGCTGACAATCGTACGCCCACTTCCCTGATGCCCGATGATCGCAATGGATACGACCGGACGTTGTTTCCGTGCTACCAGCCTCAGTATGATCCGCGTGGTTTGCCTAACGATCCCATTGGGACAACGGACATTGGGACGATGTACGCCGCTCCTCGCTTTGCTCGTGTCGCCATCGACACCAACAATGGGTTTGCTCAACCAGTGAATCTCAACGCTCGTGAGACCTTTCGTCAGCGAGACGGCCTGCCGCTGTTTCAGCCGAAAGATTCGACGTTGCCACCCGGGTTGTTGGTTCGCAGCGCACCGACGCCAACGGCAACACATCCATTAGCGAGAAGTATCCGCCAAATCAGTACGACTTCACGTTTGTCTGCTATCACATTGATGTGGCCGACCGCTGTGAACTCCCATTTGTACGACGTTTCCGTCGTCGTTTCTGAATCGCGGAACACTTTGATTAATCCCAGCGCCGTGGACCCACTGCGTCGTTTCAATCTAGAACCGTACGGTTCGACGGTGGGAGTGGGGGATGCGGTGGATCAGCGGATCGCTTCCCAGGAGACGTATGAGGATGAAATTCTCGGGAGGGTCACTCGGGCGCAGTTGCCTTTGTCGGCTGGTGGTGGCGAATTCACGTTCCAGTTTGCCGGTAGTATTCGCCCTCGTGTTGCGCGAGGTGATTACATGTTGCTGATGAGGAATCAGGCTCCATCAACCGTTGTGGATACCACGTCGCTACCTTCGACAATGGCGGTCATACCAAAGTTTGGGTGGGTCAAAATTCGCGATGTTATTACGGGGCCAAGGTTGTTGCCAACAGCAGGCGTCAACAGTGGGCCCGTTTTTGAAGTGACTGTGTCTGTCACTGGAACGGACTGGGTTTTTCATCCGTGCCAGATCGGAGCGCGTCCAGTGACCGCGTCTTCGGCGCCGGGGCCGATGGCGCCCTTTGGGAGAGGTCCTGACAATCTCCCCCCTGACGGTAGCCAACCCTACGCCTATGAATTGGCTGATGGGTTTGATGAATTCGCGACGTTTGTCGTGGTCCTGCCCAATGTGATCAGTGTTCAGCAGTCCCAGGTTTCTTTGTAGTTCCAAAATGAGCAAGCATCTTTGTCTTTGAACCAATCTCTCGTGTCGAATGATTCGATCTCTTCTCTCCCATTTGCTCTGCAAATGAAAAACTCATCGCATCCCATCGAGTCCACCATGAGTGATTCAATCAACCTTCGAGTCGCCTTGGCTGCTCGGAACAATCAAATCGCAATCTCGCGTCGTAACGGGACGTCCCCACGTGACGGTGTGGTGTTGTTGGTCGCACTTGGCATGCTGGCTTTGTTTAGCGTTTTAGTTGTCAGCTACGTGGTTTTCGCTTCTCAGATGCGAGAGTCTTCCTATGCCACCGTGCAACGAGAACAGAACATTTACTTGGATGAACCAGAGGCTGATGAGGCGGTGCTTCAGCTTATCCGGGGAACGAGTGATTATCGTTCTGCCGCTTATGGGCATTCGATTTTGGAGGATTTGTGGGGAAGCGACGGACGGGGAATGCAGGTTGGGCATCGTCTGAGCGGTGCTGTGGGCCCCGCGATTCCAGTCGCCGCCCAAGCCATCGCCATTTCAAACAACAAAACCATCAATTCAAAAACAACGTTGGTTAAGTTTCCAACTCATTTGGCTCCTTGGCATGACAACGGCTCCAGTTATTCATTGCCCGCGAACTTGCGGCCGAACTTAGTGGCTGATTTCGGGAACTCTTCCAACCTCGATGACGCGTTCAGCGGCCGCTTGATTACTTTTGTCGAGGGGCCTTTGGAGGGGGTCTCGTTCCGAGTCGCGAGAAGCTTCGGTCGAGTCAATTCATTCAACGCGACCGAGCGAGCTGTCGCCGGTTGCTTCGTCATCGATTTGGCGGAGATGAAGAATCCCAACGTCGAGATCAACGGCAGTCAGTTTACCGTGACAGAGTTGTTGGGAACTGTTCCAAATGCGTTGTTCTATTCCTTGGGCAATGATGGTGCGCCTGGCAGTGCTGGTGTCAATGACGATGGTGACGGCACAACGGATGAGCTTGACGAAATTGGTGCGTCTGGAAGTGATGACGCTGGTTACCGATTTGTTTTGAATGGACAGCCCTTCAATGGAAAGGGGATCAATCCGGAGGGTGTTACTGGTATCAGTGATGGCGGATCGAACGCCGACCCAGATGCAGAAATTGAGCTTCAGTACAACGCTCGTTTGATTGGCGCTGCCGCTCGGGCTGGTGCCACATCGCCGGAGATGGATGAAGCATATGACGTCGCTGACTTCGAGAATTTGTTCTTGGCGTGGCAGCCCTCTGATCATCGCCACTCCATCACACCGGTTTATCCTCTCAGTGTGCCCAACGCCAGCGAGCTGAATGAGAAATTGGGACAGCACATCATCCCTTCATTTCATCGCCCTGCCGTGATCAATTACTTGATGCACTCGCCGATTCGGTTAGCAGGTGATGCTCCCGGATTCATCCGGCGTTATTCAGATTTGACGGGTGATAACACTGCTCCAAATCGTGACGGAGAACGTTTGATGACGTTGGTGCGGCGGCTACGTCGAGCCATCATGCGTCCATTGAATTTTGATCACTTCGTTTACAATTCTGCATTCAGTGATCTTGACCGAGATGGGAACGAGTTTGACGGTGCACCTGGCTTCACGGGAGGTAACCCGACGCCAATTTTGAACGGCCCGATCACAGTGCCGACGGCAATCAATTTTGCAACGCTGTATCAGCAAACGGCGGATTTGGCGACATGGGCCATCAATGGCCCCTGGGATGTTGATAATGACGGAGATGGTTTGCCAGATAGCGTGTGGCTGGATCTGAACCTGCCGGTCAAAACACTTAGCAACGGCAAGTTGGTCAAGCCGTTGGTCGCACCGTTGATCCAGGACATGGATGGGCGAATCAATCTGAATGTTGCTGGCAACCTTCGTCAGCTAAAAGTCGCCCGGTTCAACGCTACAAACCCGTTGGGGTACACCAATGATGCTCAGTTCTTTGGGGCCGCTTCTTCATTGACGATTTTTGGACGCGGTGGTGGACTCGGTCCGGCCGAGATTGACTTCAGTCATCTGTTTGATGAGAACGCACTCGCGCCGTCGACTGGTTTTTACGGGCCGATTTTTCACTCCCAGTTGTCTCCTGCTACGCCAAGGATTCTCACCACACGTTATGGGAATTTGTTGCATGTTCGAAACGGTGGTGGGTTTGGCAACTTCCGCGGCACGGCACCTCTTGACGCAACGGTGGCTGTTCCAGGTGAACAGAACACCGAACGGCTGATCACTCAGGGGGCGGCAACGAGACGGTACCTGTTGGATACGGTTGCACAGATCCCTTATGCAGAGCGGGAGCAAGCTCACGGAGCGGGCCGTAGCCTGGGGCAGCCGATGGATATGTTCGGCCGTTCAATGGATCGGCGAGATGGCAACGGGCAGCCAACGTTCGATAACTTAGGGTCGGCCAGCAATACTGCTTCTTGGAATGAGGTGAACAATCAACCTTATGAGCGTGGGATTGAGGAGGCATGGGCTGATGATCAACCGTTTACTGTTCAAGAGTACGCTGCGTTGGTTGAGAATGATGCTCAGGAACGCGTCGGCGCAAATCGTTTGTTGGATTTGCTCGGTGAGGCCGCGGAAGACAATGTCGCTCTCAAACGCTTGATCACCGTCGAGAGTCGTACCATCACATCCGCTGAATTCACCGGCATGGAGTCCGTGATGGAATTGATGCGGAATCGCTTGAATATTCCCGTCGCATCGGCCAATGTTGAATTGGCGCGGATGGTAGCGGTCGAGCTCAGGAAAGGGGATCGATTGGACTTGAATCGTCCACTTGGCAACGGACGGAATGCTCCTCGAGTGACCGTGTCGCCAACGCCTCGCACTCCGAATGAACTCAGTGTCGATGATTACTCTGAAACTGTGCTCACTGACGGGTTGCCGCTGCCTCCAGCGGTTCCATCCGATTCGGTCGTGAACGATCGCGTTTCGAATGAGCCGTTTGCTCCGCAGCTTGGTAATCAAGGTGTTTACACCGGAGAGTATCCATCGCAGGCCCAAGCCGAGTCGTTCTATGCACCGATTGGGATGTTGCAAAACGACTTCAACGGGATGGATCGAAATGGTGATGGGGACATGTCTGATGCGGGGGAAGGAGTGGATCTGAACGGAGATGGCATTCCAGAACGTATTGCGGATCCGAGCGAACTGCTGGCTCGTCACCTGTACTGTTTGATGTACGCCTTGGTTGTTCAAAACAATTCAGGGACGATTGCTACCACGGAACGTATTCCGAATTTCCCCTATCCTGCGGGAATGACAACCGATCCTGCCGATCGGGAATTTCGCAATCGTTATGCCGCGCGTCGCATTGCTCAGTGGGCGGTGAATGCAGTTGATGCTCGTGATAGCAATGTTGCGATGACTCGCTTGCGTTACGATCCTGATCCGGTGGGGGGATTCGATCTCGTCGCTGCGAGCCGAAACGTTGTTTGGGGATTCGAGCATCCTGAAGTGGCACTGACGGAAACGCTTGCATTCCATGATAAACGCCTGAAACGGAATCTTTCGAAACAGATGAGTGGCGTCGATCCGACGGTCACGTTGGATGGCGAAGAGCCAACGGACGAAGATCCTGACGACACGGATGCAAAGGATCCAGACAAGGACATGGACCAATTCCGGATTCCGGAGGCCAGTGCCTTTGTTGAAATAAAGAACCTGCGATCGCCAGCCACTTCCAATGAAACACAGCCAACCTATCCGCTCGAGCTTTACACAAACAGCACGTTGCCAGCGTTGGATCTAGGCCGGACCGTTGGTTCAGGACGTGAGTTGAGCCCCATCTGGCGTTTAGCTGTTAGTGAGCCGAACTCGCATGGCGCCATGGGGCCGTCGGAGGTCACGAAGAGCACGCGATTCTTGTTTGACGCAGATCGTGTCGGAAAGCAGTTGGTGTCCGATCAGTCACGTCCCGAAGAATTGGATTATCTGGCAGGACCTGGAGGTTTGGCGTGGACCGATCCCGTGGCGGTGAGTGATTACGTTGATGATGTGTGGCGTCCAACCATTGGGCAAGTCGCTGATATTCGTCCGGTTTTGCCATCGGGAAGTGGCGAGGCAGTGACGCTTGCTGACGATGACCTTGATCCTTCGAATGATGGAGCGAGTCCCTACAATCTCAGTCTCGAACGCTTTGTATGGTTCACCGACTTGATCACTCCGGATCCGGTGCTGAAGATCATTAGTGATCCCAACAGCGGGATGAATGAAAACAATGTGTTCTTTAAGCGTGGGGACCCAGATGCGGGGGCGAGTGCAACCCGCGATCCTGATAACAGTGGGAATCTGTTGGGGCCGGGTCAGTACGCCGTTATCGCCCCGCGTCAGTCCACCGAGATTGGTCAAACGACAGATTCTGCCGCGCCGACGTATCCCTATCGCCCGAGTGCCCAGCGGTTTGACTTTACGAATCACGACACGACGGATTATGAGTATCGTTTAGACTATTTCGGGTTGGACAGTACCAACCAGTCGCCCGACTACGAAGAAGACGACGGGACAGGTTATGAGATCAATCCCGTGCTTCCGATTATTGTTTCGGGACTCCTGCCGAATGAACTGTCGACAGGGAATGCCAACTGGAGCGCTTATGTGAGCAGCGTTACGCAGCCCGAGGAACGTGTGACGATTGGTTTCAATGTCAGCGCACCGCTCGCGGGTCCCAACTACTATTTGGCACCCACTCATCGCATCACGAGTGCAGCGGCAGCCGATGAATATCCGCTCGTCGATGGTTACCGTGACTACGACGGCGGAACGGGGTTTCATCCTGACGAGCCGTTTGACCATGCGGTGACTGCACCGTTGGAAGCGAATGGTTGGGCGGGTGTTGGGACCTACCAGGAAGCTCGGACGGTTTTCCTTCAGCGTCTGGCTGATCCAACTCGTCCTTGGGACGCCGTTGACAATCCGTACTTGACGATTGATTTCATGCCAATGGATCTCACCACATTCAACGGTGAGGAAGATGTCCAGCAGTTGATTGACCGTGATGGCGATGGGACGTCTGCAGAGCCTGTTGATGACAAGACTGTCTTGGACACCGGAACTGGAAAGCTGGCGAAGTTGCCACGTTTCGACTCACGCCGCAAAATCCCCGATTTGGATCGTGATCGATTGGTGTCGGCTCTGTTGCCGAACACGGCATCACCGACATCGATCAGTGACTACGACAGAACCTTGCTGACACAACGCTCTTACTTCAGCAGTGCTGTCAGCGTACTCCGGGAAACGAACGAGGCAGCTCCCGCTGGGATTGCACCCTACTTCAACTTCGAAATCGGAGCCAATTGGAGCGGTGGAACATTCAATGGAGTTGGTGTGAATACCGATTACGTAGTGGATCCGTCCGCTCGTTCAGTGGATGCGGTGGGATCCCAGTTCAGCCAGTCGCTTGGATTCGTCAATCGCGAGTATGGAATTCCGATGCGTGCCGACCATCCTGCATTGGCTGGTGCAAACAGCCAATTCTCAGTTGGCGTTCCCTTGAATGTGACGATGACTCAGCCCGTTGTTCACAACCGCCCGTTTCAATCCCCGTTGGATTTGATGAGGGTTCCCGCGGTTTCCAACACTCGCATGATGGTGGAGTTCATACCTGGCACAACGTTGATGGATTCAGGGAATCGTGAAGAACCAACTGAGTTCAAATACCTGCTCGGGTTCAGGAAGAAGTATGCGGAAGACCGCGGAGTTGCGTCGGATTTACACGATCCAGCTGAAAG
This sequence comes from Rhodopirellula sp. P2, assembly GCF_028768465.1. GTDB lineage: Bacteria > Planctomycetota > Planctomycetia > Pirellulales > Pirellulaceae > Rhodopirellula. Next base: position 6,702,950 of record NZ_CP118225.1, on the reverse strand, counting down.
CGTGGGAGCAACGGTTCCTGCGACGGAGTTGCACACAACGTTGACTGGCAATCGGGCTGGATTTGAACTGATTTTTGACTTCGTCAAGACGGCTTCGCCGTATTACGACGCCAAGCATTGGATCCGTCCGGATCATTTGGAGATGTTCCAAGACGCGGAAATTACGGCGACGCCGGGTACTTTCCCTGAAGTAAGCTCGCGGGTCTTTAACCGCGTGGTTGAAATCATGCGTCCACCGTTCAACTTCATTCCACGCCATCGACAGCCTGGGCGGATCAACCTGAACACGTCGCCCGACTACATTCGGCGCGGTCCAGGTTACGCTGCGACCTACGGTGGGCAGTTGTTTGAGGATGACACCTTTGATGTCGGTGAAAATCCTGCCAATCCAACGGTCTGGCCAAGTCCGCCGGGGACTCCACCTCAAACGGTCACCGCGACACAGCCAGCTGTGATTTCTTACGATCCCAATAACACCAACTTGGTGGGTGGATTGTCTTCTAGTTTTCGCGGTGGCAGCATTCTGTTTGGAAATGGTTCCATCTTCCGAAGCTTTGCGTGGGCGAATTCAACTGCCTATGAGCTCGATGACAATTACCGCTACAGCGATGCAGCCAATAACATTGTGCGGATTGGCGAACCTCGAGTTGCTGGTGAACACAATCACTATGTGGATAGTGTCGGGACAAGATTTGGTCGGGGATTCAAAGGGTTCATTGAAAGCCGCCGTGGTTACTCACGAAGTACGAACCACACTAATTTTGGGAATCCCGAACTTGATTCGCGATACCCTTCGCGTTTCTCGGGAATGTTTGCGGCCAATTCAGCTGCTCAAGTTCCGAGCATGCATCGATTCGGTCGGATGGGGACGCGTGAGGTGGGGACACCTCAAGCAGCCACCATTCGGCGGACTCACGACATGTCGGTGATGCGTCCGCACCCTGATTTGGATTCACGAACGCTGTCGGCCGCCGATCGTGGAGCAATCGCAACCCCGACGGACACGAGTTATTCATTGGAATACGAAGAGACTCCAGTGGATTCTGGTTCAGGGAATTTGAGTGCAACCTATCCGCCTGCTCCCGCTGCGGCGCTTGCACTGCGGGTGCCTATGTTCAACTCCGGTTTGTTTGAGCGTCCGACGGCTGAGTTGTTGGAAAACTTCCGTGGATTGGGACGTGATCCTGAATTTCGTTACGAAAACGAAACACGCTTGGCCAATCTGACCACACACCAAAGCAACGTCTATGAGATTCGATTGACGATCGGATACTTCGAGGTCGATGCGGCGACAGGTGCCGTTGGCGAAGAGTACTCCGACCCCGCCAATGGGATCAAACGGCAAAAGGTTTACACCATTGTGGACCGTTCTCGTCCTCACGGATTTGTCCGTGGGGAAGATCTGAACGTCGGAGACACAGTGCTGTACTACAAGGAAAATTAAGATGTCTGAAACGCGTACGACAATGATCCTGAAAGTTGGATCGAAACAGCGGGACGGTTTCACCATCCTCGAGGTCATGATTGCGTTGACAGCTTCTTTGCTGTTGTTGTTGAGTTTGACCAAAGCATTCAAGCTGATCGGTGACCAGATCACCGAAAGCCAAGCGGAGGTCGAGTTGAGTTCCACGTTGCGAGATTCAACCTTTCGGTTGCGCGAGGAATTGCGTCGCGCCACCGCTGAGATGGTTCCAGCGTTCAACGGGACTCATGAACCTTTGACGACGCAAGGCTACCTGACCTACCACGAGGGGCCGTTCACCGATCTGACCACCGTTTTGGGGGACATCCCGACTGTTGGTGCTGATCGCAACTATTTTCCGCAGAGCCGATATGGTGACATCGATGATTTCTTGGCGTTCACAGCACGCTCGGAAAAAGGGAGCCCATTCGTCGGTGTGATTCCTTGGGGAGTTCTCGAGGCGAAGAGGCTGGTCGAAGTGAGGAAAGCTGGGGGGACCTATGTGTTGCCCGCTGGATATGACCCCACTCGTCAGGTCCCGTTCAGTTCCACTCTTGCCGAAGTCGTGTATTGGATTTCACCGGAATGGCAGCGGAAAGCTGATGGGACATTGGTCTACGACGCCGCGAATGGATACCCATTGTTTGTGGATGTCGACAATGATTTATTGCCAGATCGCTTGAACTTGCATCGGCGCGTGTTGCTGATTCGTGGAGATCTCTCGATCGCTCCCTCGGAAGCAGGGCTCTCTGGGTCGGGCGTGGATGACGTTCCTCAGATCTTGTACGTCTACGACGGTGGTGGCGGTACGCCTGCGATTGAACCCCTTGCATATGCCGGTGGTGGCGGGGTTAGCCGTGGGTACTCTCGGTTGTTTTGGACGGCGAGTGACCAAATGGCGATCCCTGGTGATCCCAGGCTCGGACGCAGTGGTGTGTCTCCCGCTTGGATGACTGGCTTGGCTCAACTTCAGCAGGTGATGGATCTGTCATTGTCTCGCATTGAAAACTCAACTGGAGCCGTTGCTTCATACCAGTACGGGCAGCCAACTCACTTTGTCAGAGCCAACACGCTGGCTGACGTGAGTAAGCCGGAGAATCGATTTGGCGCGGTGCGGATGCCGATTGACCTAGCCGACGCCGGCGATCAGCAGACTTACATGCCACTGTTGGCGTTGTGTCCACCACACCCGTATCTTGCTCAGGACAATCGTGAATCGATCTTCCCGAGTCAAGCATATCCAGCTGCCACTGCTAGCCCGGGGCCCGGGACCAACAATCAGTTCCGTTACGGACGTTTGACGATGAAGACGTACCTGCGGCCGGAATTCAATTTGGCTGATGCGGTTCACGACGATCCATCGCATATCCCAAGTGTTGCCTCTACCACTCCAGCAGTCCGGATCGGGCGTGCGGGGGACGATATCGTTGCACGTGATGTGCTCAGTTTTGATGTTCGGATTTTTGATCCCGAAGCTCCGATTTACACGGGCGTAGGTGCTGATGGGCTGCCGGGGTCGGGTTCAACTGATGATGATGGTGATTCGGTCACCGATGGAATCACAGAATTGGGATGGGTCGATACGGACGACATTCGAGTTGGTGTAACGGATCCATTGATTCGGGATGTGTTGGAGACAGCCTCAACGAATTCAGGTGGTGGGGCAATCATCTTTGAACAAACCGACGAAGGCGATTTTGTTGATTTGAACTATGCACGCTTGGCGGGTGGCCCTGTGATGGGGGCCTACTTCGATGCTTCTCGCAACGGCAATTCCGTCACGCCCAATGCCGCCAGGACTTTGGATCTGGTGACTCCCTACAGCGGCATTGAAGTTGCCGCTGGCGGATCCGCTCCATCGGATTGGCTCTTTCCCGAATCATTCTTGATGAGTGGTCGGGCGGTAACCGGACGGACAACGCTTCGGGCGGCATTCTTTCAATCGACCTTTGACACTTGGTCAAATCACTACGCGCGAGATACTTATGACCAAGAAGGTCAGGACATCACCTTGGGGGGGGCATTGGGCCTCGCATATCAGATGTCGTATGGTCCGTACCGCACTTCACTTCAAAATGGTGGCTCTGTTCGGGGAGAACCTTTGGCATCTCGTGCTTGGACGTCGACTACATTGCGATCCAATTACCGGCCATTTGCGTCGGTGCCTTATGTTGAATATCGAGGTGGGTCGGTGACGTCTCCGACGCTGCGAACTGACACGACTTCCGTTGTATCTGACTCACCGCTCGATGTATCCGCTCCGTTTGCGGATCCTTTGGAAGCACTTTCGATTTCGATTCGGGTTTACAATCCGTCTGCCGGGCAACTGCGACAGCAGACAATCGTGGAGTACTTTCAGTGAGGTAATGGAACTTCACCGTTCGTCGCAACTCCCGAAGCCATTCAGATTTCGGTTCGTTTGGAGAACCCAACCACGCGGCAAATTCGGCAGGCGAGTGTCACGGTTCGGGACGAGTGAGAGTCAGAGTGGAAAAGGGACGCAGGGGCTCAGGGCCACAGGGGCTCCGGGGTTTCGGGACTTAGGACTCGATTGGTAGGCCAGGTCCGACCTGGCGATGGTTCCATTCGGCAGAACTCTGGGCTCGCGTCGTTGGTCGCTGGATTCGCGAGGTTCTGTGGGACCGCACCACCATCCCTCACGACGGCCCCATCCGGGCGACCTTCCTGTTTCTGCCTTCCATCTCGGGGCCTCCACCCCGAGCTACGGACGACGGCCCCTTCCGGGGCGATGGCGGCAGTCGAACGGCGGGTTTCCGTTTCGACAGGCTGGGAAGCCCATCGCACGGGGATGCGTCGTGGAGCATTCGGCGAGGGGATGGTGGACAACTGTCGTCGCTCCGCGACTTTGCGATCGACTGTGTCTCTCTTGACCTTGGGTTGAAAACCCAAGGCTTTCGGCTGCCGTCGCTCCGCGACTGGTTGTGCGGTTCAATGTGATGTAGCAACCGCGGAGCGGTGACATTTGTCAGCCTCGGGTTTCAACCCGAGGTCCTTGGCAACCTCATCCATGCCGCAAAAGCCGCGGAGCGGCGACAGGTGCGGTTCAAGGTCTTCTCTCCGAAGGAGGTTGTGGAGATGTGCGCGGTGCCTCGCTGACGCGTCAAGTTTCCATTTCGACGGGCTTGGAAGCCCATCGTACGAGAAGCGAGAAGCGAGAAGCGAGAAGCGAGAAGCGAGAAGCGAGAAGCGAGAAGCGAGAAGCTCTCCCACTCACTGTGGCCCTGAGGCCCTGAGCCTCTTTCCCACTGGCCGGCCCCGCCGGCCTAACAATCGGCCCAGGTTCGGCCGTGGGCGACGTCGACTTTCAGGGGCACGTCCAGTTCCATCACGCTGGTCATCGATTCGCGAATCAGGTCGGACAAGGCATCCAGTTCTTCGTCGGGGGATTCGAGCAACAGCTCATCGTGGATCTGCAGCAGCAGACGTGCTTGCAGGTCGCTCTGTTGCAATTGCTCGTGGACTCGCAGCATGGCGAGTTTGATCAGATCCGCCGCGGTGCCTTGAATCGGCATGTTGATCGCAATGCGTTCCGGTTCCGTGAGGCTGCGGCGTTTTGATTCGGGCAGGTTGGCGAGGTCGCGAACGCCTTTGATCTCTCGCCGGCGACCCAACATGGTTGTCACGTAACCTTCGTTGCGGCAGCGGGACAGCGTGTCCATCATGAACGCTTCGACACCCGCATAACGTTGGAAGTACAACTCGATGTAATCCCGCGCTTCGTCGTTGCTGATGCCGAGCGTCTTGGCCAACCCAAATGGACTTTGCCCGTACACGATTCCGAAGTTGATCGTCTTGGCGATCCGCCGCAGGTCGCTGGTCACTTCCGATTCTTCGATGCCGTTGACTTCCGCGGCGACTCGCGTGTGAATGTCGGCGTCGTCCTGGTAGGCGCTGATCAAGGCTTCGTCACCGCTGTAGTGCGCCAGCACACGCAGTTCAATTTGCGAGTAATCGGCGCCGAGCAAGGACCAACCTTCTTGGCCGGCGGTGAAGGCGGCCCGGATCGCTTTGCCTTGTTCGGTTCGGATGGGAATGTTTTGCAGGTTCGGTTCGCTGCTGCTGAGCCGGCCCGTGGCCGCGACGTCTTGCCGGAACGAGGTGTGGACCCGCCCGGTTTTTTCGCAGATCAATTGCGGCAGGGCATCGATGTAGGTGTTCTTGAGCTTGGTCGCTTGGCGGTACTGCAGGATGTGTTGGGCGATCTCATGGTTGACCGCCAATTGGCTGAGCACATCCGCATCGGTGCTGACCCCGGTCTTGGTTTTTTTGATCACCGGCAGGCCGAGTTCTTCGAACAGGACCACCCCGAGTTGCTTGGGGCTGTCGAGATTGAACTCATGGCCGGCAGCGGCAAACACCAACGCCCGCAGGTCCGCGATTTCCTTTTCAAAGCGCTCGCTCATTTGGGCCAGCGTGCCCGCGTCGACATGGATGCCGTTGAATTCCATCTCGGCGAGCACATCGATCAGCGGCATTTCGAGTTCATCGAACAAGCCATCCAGACCGGACTCGGTCAATTCGTCGCGGAGCGTGGGGGCAACTCGAATGGGCACGTCGACGTCTTCGCAGGCATAAGGGGAAACGTCGTCCACGGGGACTTGGTCCATCGTGATTTGTTTCTTGCCCGTCCCGATCAGGTCTTTGATGGAGAGGTTGTCGTGATTGAGTTTGCGTTTGGCGAGGTCGTCCAGCCCATGGTTGCGGCCTCCGGAATTGAGCAGGTAGTCGGCGACCATCGTGTCGAGGGTGACCCCGCCAAGTTGCACGCCGGCGGAACGCAGCACGATCATGTCGAACTTCAGGTTGTGGCCGACCTTTTCAATCGTCGAGGATTCGAGAACCTCGCGGAGGGTTTCGATCGCAACGGACTGCTCGGTCACCGGATCGCCGGCGGGGGCGCGGACGGGGATGTAGGCGGCTTCGCCCGCTTGCCACGCGATCGAGATGCCCACCAGGTCGCATCCCCGGGCTTGGGTGCTGGTCGTTTCCGTGTCGATGGCGAGGACGGTTTGCTTGGCGAGTTCTTGGGCCAGGGCTTTCAGTTCGCTTTCGGTGGTGATGGTTTGGTAGCGGGATTCCCAAGCCGGTGGTGGTTCTTCCACGGGGGCTTCCCCGCCCAGCAGTTCGGCGGCGCGACCCCGCAGACGCCGAAAACCGAACTCTTGTAGCAGCGCGTCGACGCGTTCGAGGTCGGCGGCGGAGCGGACGCATCGATTCCAGGGGATCGGTGATTCGACATCGCGTTTGAGTTCGACCAGTTCACGCGACATCATCGCCGCCTCGCGGCCGTTCATCAGGTTCTCTTTGCGTTTCTTTCCCGAGATCGACTTGGCGTTCTGGAGGATCTCTTCCAAGGTGCCATGTTTTTCCAGCAATTGCTGGGCGATCTTGGGGCCGATCAGGGAGATGCCGGGAACGTTGTCGACGGGGTCGCCGACGAGCGCTTGGTAGTCGACGACTTGATCGGGCCGGATGCCCCACAATTCTTGCAGTTCGGCGGCGTCGATCTCTTGGTCCTTGCGGATGTTGTAGATCTTGGTTTGTTCGCTGATCAGTTGCCGGCAATCTTTGTCGCTGGTGACAATCAGGCAGCGGCCGCCAGCGTCTTCGACTTTGGCAGCGACGGTGGCCAGCAGATCGTCGGCTTCGAAGCCGCCCTGTTCGATGATGCCGATGCCCATCGCATCGATGGCTTGTCGGATCAGGGGGATTTGTTGGCGAAGCTCATCGGGCATCGAGTCCCGATTGGCTTTGTAGTCGGGGTACAGCTCGTTTCGGAATGTGACCTCGCTTTTGTCGAACGCGGCGATCAAGAAGTCGGGGTTCTTGCGCGAGAGCAGTTCCAGCATGTCGCCGACGAAGCCGTACACGGCGGAAACCGGCAGCCCTCCGGTGCTGGTCATCGGCGGCAAGGCGTGGAAGACCTGGTAGATCAACGAGTGAGCGTCGACGACGACGACCAGTTTGTCAGTCAGGTCGGGGACCGGATCGTCGGTGGTTTCCGGGATGGGGCGTTGCAGCACAGCGGGCAAGTCAACGTCGGCGATTCGAACCGCGTCGTGCCGTTGCTGGCGTTCTTCCGGTGTTTCGCGATCGGCTCGCGGGCCCGTGTGAGAGGCGTCCTGCGGTGCGGCTTCCGAGGACGCGGGGGCACGGGATTGTGGGGCGGCGTTGGTCGGCAGCGGCGTCACGCCTTTGCCCGCGACGGACGGAACGGTCGCGGCCTTGGGGCTGGGGGTGAACCCGCGGGTGGCGGACAGTTGGTTCGGGTCACGCTCTGCGGCGGCAGCAGGGGCGGGTTTGTCGGCCGGGCCGGGGGCCGATGCAGTCGCTTCTAGCCCGGATTCGGCGACTTGGTTGGCGGTGGAGGCGGCCGCTGCGGGGGCCTCGTCGAACCCGCTGAACAGCATTTGGTCGTCGTCGTTCTGTTTGGGGCGAGGTCGAGATTTGGCCATGGGAACCGTGAACAGGTGGCGAGGCGTCGAGAAGGGCAACTTGGCGTGGGGCTGGCGAGAGCATACCGCGATCGATCGAAATCGGGCAGTTTGGATCGGCGAAGTCGTGGCAGCGAAAGACGAATCGGGGAGGATTGTGATGGTGGAGTGGGAAAGGGCCACAGGGACTCAGGACCACAGGCACTCGACTTGTAGGCCAGGTCCCACCTGGCGCTGGTTCGATGCGGGGGAACTCTGGGCTCGCGTCAGCTAAGCACTTCGGCAGGAATGATCGGGCAAAACCATGTGAGCCGTTTGGACCTTAGTCCCGGTTGCGCGTGAAAACCGTGGCTAACGCCAACGGCTCACATACCCGATGACACCTGCGTACCTGCTTAGTAGCTGGATTCGCCAGAATTCAGAGGCACGAGTTGGTGAGCGTCCGAATTCTTGGCGAATCCGGCTACGACTCACGAGAAGATGAATCGGGAACGGTGAGGACGGCTGTTCACCACCCTCGCCCCGGAGGGGGCCGTCGTTGTTAGCTCGGGGTGGAAGCCCCGAGACGGATGACGGAACACAGATGGTCGCCCCGGATGGGGCCGTCGTGGAGAGGGGGGCGGGCCTCGCTGACGCGTTGGGTTTCCTTGATGACGGGCCAGAGTGCATCCCACGGGAAGCGAAACGAGGGGCACGAACGCTGAAAGCTGAAAAACGTTTCGTTTGGGTGGGGGGAAGGCTTTGGGCCACGGCTTTTCAGAGCGGTTCGTCGTCAAAATCGGAGCAGACCGGTGGGGTGGCGAGATCGGGGGAACAGTTTCAGGCTGATTTCTGTGTCAAAAAGATGCGTTTGGGACCATCTCTGAATACAATCGCTGTTTGCAGAAGCGAGTGGTTCGCCATTCCGAATGGGTCGGTGGCCGCTGTTCATCGAGTCAATACGCATCCACTGCGACCCCTGTTGGTCCGACTGCCCCCGCACGGGCACTCCATCTCCTCCTACTCTTCACCGCCCCCATGGCCGCACGCGACGATTCAGTGATCCGAGGCAGCTTGATTGCCTGCCTGATTTTCCTGGTGCTCTCTTTGGCGCTCAACTTCTTTTTGTGGAGTTGGGGCGACACGCAAGCCGAAACGGCCGCAGGGGCGCAGGAACGCCTGCAGGCACGTGGCAATGAACTGCAAGAGATGCAGGACGAAGCGACGCTGATGAAAGCGATGCTCGGTGTGGGCGGTTTGAGTCAGGCTCAATTCGACCAGCTGACGTCCACCACCGGTGGTGATCCCGAGATGGAAACGATCGAGCAGAACTTTGCTCGTGACATGGCCTTGTTTGGTCCCGAGGTCGACCCTCAAAACCGCAACTACCCCGCTCTGCCTGAGTTCTTGGTCAACGCGATTCGCAACCGCAACGTCCAGTACAGTCAGGCTCGGGACGAAGCGACCCAGATTCGGTCGCAGGCCGACAGCGACATCGAAGTGGCTCGCAAAGCCCAAGAGGTGGCCGAGCAAAGTCGTGACGATGCCAATAAGAAACTGGAAACGGAGCAATCCAAATTCGCTGAAGACCGTCAGCAGATGAAGCTGACGACGGAACGAACCAGCGACAGTCTGCAAAAGAAGATCTCGGAATTCACCACGTATCGAAACAAGGTCACCGCCGAGATCAACGAACTGCAGCAACTCGAAACTCGCTTGGCGAGCACCATCGAAAACCAACGGCAAGAACTGGTGCGACTTCGTAGCACCAACTTCGAGAGCACCCAAGGTTTGATCAGCTATGTCTATCGCGACGGGAACGTGGTGACGATTAACCTGGGATCGGCCGATGAGCTGACTCCTGGTGTCACGTTCGGCGTGATCGATGGCGACGAAACGCGTTTGCAAGACGCGAAGATCAAAGCCACGATCCAGGTCACCAAGCTGTTGGGCGATCACCGCGCTGAAGCTCGTGTGGTGGCATTCCCTGAGATTCGCTACCCCATCATTCCTGGCGACCAGATCTACTCACCGTTCTGGTCCCCCGGACGTCGTGTGAAAATCGCCTTGATGGACAACATCGATATCGACGATGACAGCCGCCCCGATACCACCGAGATCTCTTCGATGATCCGGGCCGCGGGAGCGGACGTCGCAGCGATTTTGCGAACCGACGGAACGCAAGAAGGCACGTTTGATAGCAGCGTTCGATTCTTGGTGATTGGTGAATCGGAACAGTTGGACGATCAAGCCGACAACGCCAGTGAAATCGAAGCGGTTGGCAAAGCGAAAGCCAAGGCGACCGAAAATGGCGTGACCATCATTCCCGCCTGGAAGTTGCAAGCCTATCTGAAGACGATCGATGATTCGCTGACAACGCCGCTTGGATCCGCCGTTCGAGGGCGAGACTTTGCTCCCGAAAAATCGACGGCTCCCAAGTCGTTGCCCACCAGCCTGCCGAAGATCTTCACCGAGCAGAAAGACCGGGTGCAACGCAACAACGAGATCCTGCGACCGTAGTTCGACGCTGTCGCCGCTGGATGACTTGTGAAGCGAGCGGGCCGCTCGCTTCGCTCGATCCTCCCCGGAGGAAGGAAGTAGCACGAGGCACCAACAGAGTCGAACATTTGTCCCCCCATGTTTGCGTGACTGGTTGGTGTGGTCGAGCGGCGTGGCGGGCACGGTCTGGCACTGAATCGCGTGCGATGTGGCTTGGTGGTTCAGGACTGCCCGGCGGAACAGTTGAGGACAACTGTTCGACTCTGATACCGACATTCGCTTCGGCCTGGAGGGTGAGCCGCAAGGCTCTGCGATCCGGATGACGCCCTGGGAGTTCGATGCCAAAGGTCAAATCGACAATTTGAAATTGTACAATCGGCGTGCAAGCTGGCTTGAGGCGGACGCTGGCCAAGGACGTGACCAGTCAATTTGCAATTTTCAATCACAACCCCGTCGGATGCGTTCTCCGCCCGTCGACAGGGAACCTCGACGCGTCAGCGAGGAACACACCGCATCGACGACGGCCCCGTCCGGGGCGACCGTCTGTGTTTCGTGATCCAACTCGGGGCTTCCGCCCCGAGCTAACGACGACGGCCCCTCCGGGGCGATGCAAGCCCAACGCTTCGTCACCCGCCCCCATTTTTAAATTTGCATTTCGCAATTTGCAATTTGCAATCCCCGCCAGCTAATCTCTCGGCACCTCTCGCCAAAGCCCCTCGTCTCGCTTCCTGTCGGATGGGCTCTCCGCCCGTCGACAAGGAACCTCGACGCGTCAGCGAGGAACACACCGCATCGACGAGGGCCCCGTCCGGGGCGACCGTCTGTGTTTTGTGATCCGTCTCGGGGCTTCCGCCCCGAGCTAACGACGACGGCCCCTCCGGGGCGATGGTGGTGAACCGCTCCTCTCACCGTTCCGCGGTTGTTGGATCACTCAGGCACGCCTGAGCAGTCGCGGCGCGACGTCAGCCGAGAGCGTTGGGTTTCAACCCAACGTCACGAGAATCGCGATGCGGCGGTCAGTCGCGGAGCGACGGCAGTTGCCCGCGTTCCTAGAGGGTGCCACCTCAGGTCTCGTCAATCGCTTGGATTTTGCAGTTTGCAGTTTTCAATGCTCGCCCCTGTCGGATGCGCTCTCCGCCCGTCGACAAGGAACCTCGACGCGTCACCGAGGCCCGACACCGCATCGACGACGGCCCCGTCCGGGGCGACCTTCTGTGTTTTGTGATCCGTCTCGGGGCTTCCGCCCCGAGCTAACGACGACGGCCCCTCCGGGGCGATGGTGGTGAACCGCTCCTCTCACCGTTCCGCGGTTGTTGGATCACTCAGGCACGCCTGAGCAGTCGCGGCGCGACGTCAGCCGAGAGCGTTGGGTTTCAACCCAACGTCACGAGAATCGCCATGCGGCGGTCAGTCGCGGAGCGACGGCAGTTGACCGCGTTTCTGGAGGGTGCCACCTCAGATCTCGTCAATCGCTTGGATTTTGCAGTTTGCAGTTTTCAATGCTCACCCCTGTCGGATGCGCTCTCCGCCCGTCGACAAGGAACCTCGACGCGTCACCGAGGCCCGACACCGCATCGACGACGGCCCCCTCCGGGGCGACCGTCTGTGTTTCGTGATCCAACTCGGGGCTTCCGCCCCGAGCTAACAACGGCGGCCCCTCCGGGGCGATGGTGGTGAACCGCTCCTCTCACCGTTCCGCGGTTGTTGGATCACTCAGGCACGCCTGAGCAGTCGCGGAGCGACGACAGCCGAGAGCGTTGGGTTTCAACCCAACGTCACGAGAATCGCGATGCGGCGGTCAGTCGCGGAGCGACGGCAGTTGACCGCGTTTCTGGAGGGTGCCACCTCAGATCTCGTCAATCGCTTGGGTTTTGCAGTTTGCAGTTTTCAATGCTCGCCCTCCCCTCGCTTCGCTCGACCCTCCCGGAGGGAGGGTGAAGGGGAATTGGAAGGGCAACGGGCAACGGGCAACGGGCAACGGGCAACGGGCAACGGGCAACGAGCAACGAGCAACGAGCAACGAGCAACGAGCAACGAGCAACGAGCTAAGAGCTAAGAGCTAAGAGCTCTGCTGCCTCAGTTTCGGGTCAGGTCCCAGGCATTGGACCAAGTGGTTTGGGTTGGCTGCATGCCGAATTCGTTTTCCAGGCGGTCGGCCATGTCGGGCAAGTGGCCGGCTCCGTAGAACACGGCGATGTTCTCTTTGCCGGCATCAAGTTCTTGTTTGAGGATCTCAAAGGCCTTGCGGTTGCGACCTTTGATCAACGTGTTCTCGCCGTTGGCGTCGTCCATGCCGGCGGTCACCAGTTCGATGTCGACCAATTGGCGGGCCATCGCTCGCTTCATGTTCATCGGGCGGTCTTCACCGCTGAACATCGCCACCATCAATCCGGCGTCACCGCCCGTTTTGGCTTGCGAGGCGATGCCGGCACCGAGCATCCGAGCGACCATTTTCCAGATGCTGTCGCCACGCTTTTCAAGGTCCTCGACAAACTCTTCTGGGCTCATGTCCGCATGCCGAAAGTTCTCGGCCATGTAGTCGATCTTTTCGAGTTGGTACTCCAGGTTCAACATGTCTTTCATGCCAGTCTGAACCGATGCCAGAATCGAACGGCGTTCTTCCAAGTCTTCGGGACGGATCCGCGTCCCATCGGGGGCGACCAATTCGTAGAGCACGCAGTCGTACTTCGACAGTTGTTCCTTGAGATCGGCGTAGTACTCGTCTTGTCCGATGTGAACGACGCCGACCAGATCCACGATCGCACCGTCGTATTGTGTGCCGGGCTGGCCGACAAATTGAACGGTCGCGGTTTGCAAGGCGAACGGTTTGTCGTCGACTTCGTGCACCCGAACGTAGGTGGGTTCTTCGGCGGCCGGAGCGTCGTCCACCGGGGCGGGCTCGGTGGGGGTGGTTGTCGCCGGTTCGGTTTCCGCCAGGGGGCGAGGTGGCGTGGCCGATTCCGTTTGCACTGGCGGTTCCGCGACGGGGGTGTCTTGGGCGGAGACAGGTGCGATACCAAACAGGGCTCCCAGACAAACGGCCAACCCGCTGGTGCAAAGGCGGCGCTGGAGAGGTTTCCAAGTGGATTGGAGGGCAACCCGCCAAGCTGAGAGTCGGGGAAGAAAATGGCGTTTCATCGAGATCGCTCAGAGGTCTGTAGGAAAGAGGCGGCCTGCTTTCACCATAGCGCCAGAAACGATTTCCGGCAAGCAAACGAAGGCATCTTGGGGAGGGATGGGCCACGGCACCCAAGCCGCGGCACCCAACAAAGAGGGCAGGTCACAGGCGAGGAAGCGACGCACCGAGGGCGCGATCGGATTCCAGTTCCCTGTGATTCAGCGTTCAATCGGTGGGCCCGGCCAAGCGTGAGGAGGCCAATTCGTCGAGCAAGCCTGCCCAGTCGCCTGCGATGGCGGTCTCGCCCCATTTGGCTCCGATCATCACGCTGTTGATGCCTGAGCCGATGCCCAGCAGCGCGGTGCGGTCTTGGGAGGACAGCTCGCCGGTGGCCGCTGCGGCAGCCACGGTCAAAGGCAAGGCGACCGATCCCGTGTTCCCGAGAGCTGGGAACGTCGCGCTGTCTCGATCGACGGGCAATTGCATGGCTTCCAGCATTCCGATTCGGTGCCGGGAGCCGACCTGGTGACAGATGGAGCGGTCGATTTGGTCGCGGGACCAGCCGGATTGCTGTAGCAGATCGTTCAGGGCAGCGACGCCAGTCGCGATGCCCTCGGCCATCAATGTTTCGGAGTCGGTTTCCATCAACGGTTGCATCCCGGCTCCCGCGGTGTCTTGATCACTCCGGCAGAGAGCGTGGTGGGCAGTGTGGGCGCGAGCGATCGCGTGTTCCAGGGTGGTGGCCTGGGGGTGCAGGTCGCGGTGGGTCAGCAACCAGGCACAGCTGCCGGAGCCGATGGTCAGCGATGCAAACGCGGGCTTGACCGTTCGACGCGTCAATTGAGTGTCCGCGTTCAAGGAGGCGATGGTCGCTTCCATCAAGGGGCGGCTGTTTTCAGTGCCCACCACGATGCCGGCTGAGATCATCCCGGACTGGATCATCGTGGCGATCTGGACCGCGCCATTAAGAACGCCCAAGCAGGCATTGGAAACGTCGTAGACCCAGCAGTTGGGAGACAAACCCAGTTCGTGGTGCACGCGAGAGGCGGTGGCGGGTTCGAGGAAGTCCCGGCAGACGCTGGCGTGAATCAAGGCTCCGATTTGGTCGGGGGCGACGGAGGCGGCTTCGATTGCGTGTCGTCCGCTCTGGATGCTAGGGCCGCTGGGGACCGTGCCGGGCTCCCAGACTCGCCGGCTTTCGATGCCGCTCATCATGGCCAATCGGCCTTCGGGCAGCTTCAGACGGGAATACAGTGGCTGCAGATCCTGTTCGATCTGTTCGCTGGTCCACTGGGCCTGGGGGATGGTGACTCCGATAGAAGCCAACGCGACGTCAGGAAAATGCACAGGTGCGGTCCTTCAAAACCTAAGGCTTTTCGACAAATCGGGCCCTCACTACCTCAGGCCTTCCAACAGGCTGGGTTTGTTTTCCCAGCCCGGGTGACCGTCCGTTCGGTCGTCCAACAGATTACCAGATTGCTTCGGTGGGACGAATCACCAGGGTGGCGAGGGGATCAAACGGAGGGGATTCTGGCAGGGAGTCCTTGCGGCGCAGCACCGCTCAAGCTGCGAGGGATTGCCATCAAATCGGTCTGACGGAAGAATGCCACGCACTGTGTGCTTTGTTCCGCTGACACGCTTGCGGGTCGGAAGCGGGCGGACGGTCCACCCGAATGATTTCGAAAGAATCAATGCGGTGACAGGGGGACAGGCTTGGTTCCCCCCGGTGGGGCGCGAACTTCAGTCTGGAATGCGCAAAAACACCCAGGAAACAGGCAGAATCGGGTGCTTTGCTAGCAAAAAACGCATTTGCTAGCACTACCTGTAGTGTCCACGGGCGACTTTTCCACAAGATATCGTTCTTGCTTGGTGTTGTGAAACTCCGCCTCTAATCTCCCCGCACATCAGACGCGACACCGTCGCCGCGCCGCTTATCATTCACCTCATTGGAAGAGTCCGGGAAGCAAAACGACCAGTTTGTTTCATGATGAGACAGGCTGGATTGGTCTCCCATGATTGCCCTTTTCCCTGCCACAACAGCAGGCGGCATCATGCGGCTGAGACCACGCGGTTTTGATTTTCGCACGATTGGATCCAGCTTCTAACTGCTGGATGCAATGCTTGACCAGTGCGGGCCACACCAAACGCCGATACGAAGAGGATCTTCCCATGACGCGCAAGCCCCTGATTGGTTTGAACGCCGATTTCCGTGCCGCCGCTCGCAGCACCCCCGCGTTTGCTTACATCGCCGCCGGATACTACGAAGCAATCATCAAAGCTGGTGGCATCCCTGTCTTGGTTCCCCCACAAGCCGATGAAGAATCGGTGGCCCGAGTTTTAGACGCTGTCGAAGGATTTTTGTTCATCGGCGGTGGCGACCTGGATCCTCGCAATGACGGATTCATGCTTCACCCAAGCGTTCGTCCGATGAGTGCGGGACGCGAAGACAGCGACCGCATGTTGATGGCCGAAATTGCTGAACGCCGGATGCCTGTCTTCGGAATTGGCGTCGGCATGCAGTTGATCAACGTCCAGCAGGGCGGCAACCTGTTCTTGCACATCAAAGAAGATTTGCCGGAAGCGGTGCCTCACTTTGACGGTCAAGACGTCAATCATCGCCACACGCTGAACGTCGAAAGCGATTCGTTGATCGGACGCGTTTACGGCGACGGCGAAATTCGCGTGACCAGTCGCCATCACATGGCGATTGATGAAGTTGCTCCTGGGTTCCGCGTCACCGCACGCTGCCCCGATGGCGTGATTGAAGCCATCGAAAGCGAAATGATTGACTGGTTCGCTTTGGGAACTCAGTTCCACCCCGAATCCGAGGCTGCTTCGGCACTGGACATTCGGATCTTCGAGGAGTTCGTCGACGCTGTTCGCGAACGCAACCAAGAGGCTCCTGCGAAAGAGGGCGACGAAGCCTACCGTTTGGTTGCTTGAGGATCGAAACCACACTACGGAGAGGACGTTGACGAATTGCACGTTTTGATCCCTTCCCACCGGGTTCGCTGCCCACGGTTTTCCCGCGAGAACCGTTTCCGCCAAAGGATTGGCGGGTTGGCAGCACGGAAGCATCGCCTGATGCGGCGAACCCGGTGAGAATGGGACTCCTTGGCGGGAGTCCCTCGCCTTCAAGGATGAAGGTGGTTGGTGGTCATGGATTGACCCGATTGAAAATGCGATTCGGCAACACAACAAGTCACGGCTGACAAGTTCAACCGGGTGCGTTCCACTGGAGCGTGCCCGGTTTTTCTATGCGCCGGGAGCTCACCTGGATCGGCCACGCACCGGTGACACAAGCTTCTAGCTTCTAGCTTCTAGCTTCTAGCTTCTAGCTTCTAGCTTCTAGCTTCTCGCTTCTCGCTTCTCGCTTCTCGCTTCTCGCTTCTCGCTTCTCGCTTCTCGTGCTCGTGCTCGTGCTCGTGCTCGTGCTCGTGCTCGCCCGGTGGGTTTCCAAGCCCGTCGAATAAGTATGAACCCGAAGCGCGAGCGAGGAACCGCACCTGCCGCCGCTCCGCGGCTTTTGCGTGTGGGACTGTGCCCAGGACCTCGGGTTGAAACCCGAGGCTGGCGGCTGCCACCGCTCCGCGGTTTGTGCTCCCGGATGGTGCCACCCACCATCGGGATCGATCGAATAAGTATGAACCCGAAGCGCGAGCGAGGAACCGCACCTGCCGCCGCTGCGCGGCTTTTGTGTGTGGGACTGCGTCCAGGACCTCGGGTTGAAACCCGAGGCTGGCGGCTGCCACCGCTCCGCGGTTCGTGCTCCCGGATGGTGCCACCCACCAACTGGATCCCGAGCGAGGAACCGCACCTGCCGCCGCTGCGCGGCTTTTGTGTGTGGGACTGCGTCCAGGACCTCGGGTTGAAACCCGAGGCTGGCGGCTGCCACCGCTCCGCGGTTCGTGCTCCCGGATGGTGCCACCCACCAACTGGATCCTCCGCGGTTTGTGGTCCCGGATGGTGCCACCCACCAACTGGATCGATCGAATAAGTATGAACTCGAAGCGCGAGCGAGGAATCGCACCTGCCGCCGCTCCGCGGCTTTTGCGTGTGGGACTGTGCCCAGGACCTCGGGTTGAAACCCGAGGCTGGCGGCTGCCACCGCTCCGCGGTTTGTGGTCCCGGATGGTGCCACCCACCCTCTGGATCGGTAGGGTGGGACGGGGCCTTCTTCCCACCGCGCAGCAAACAAGCTGCACCGGTGAACCGGAGCAGCTTGGCGAATGCTGTGGGGTGCCCGAAGGCAGCGATCAAACGCGGCGACGTTCTTTCAAACGAACGGCTTTGCCGACGCGATCACGAAGGAAGTACAGTTTGGCGCGACGGGTGACACCGCTGCGTTTGACTTCGACTTTTTCGATGCGGGGGCTGTGAACGGGGAATTTACGCTCCACGCCTTCACCAGCCACGATGCGGCGGACGGTGAACATTTCTCGGGAACCTTGGCCACTGCGGCCGATCACGACGCCGGTGAAAACTTGGACCCGCTCTTTGCTGCCTTCCAAAATCTTGGAGTGCACGTCGACGGTGTCGCCGATTTCGAACTGGGGAGCCTCTTCTTTTTGGTTGGCCTTGTCGACCATGTCCATGATGGCGTTGTTCATTTGGGAACCTCTGTGATGTTCAGGAGAGTTTGTTGGGGTGTTCGTTGTTTGGTTCTGAATGCTCGGGCAGCAAATCGCGGCGACGGTCAATCGTTTTCGCCCAGCTTTGTTCAGCTCGCCAGGCGGCGATCGCGGCATGATCGCCGCTGAGCAGAACATCGGGGACGGTGTGGCCTTCGAATTCACGGGGCCGGGTGTACTGGGGGAACTCGAGCATCCGATTACCTCGGCTGAACGAATCATCCAGGCTGCTTTGTTCATCACCGAGCACGCCAGGCAGCAACCGGACGACAGCGTCAATGATGGTCATCGCGGCCACCTCGCCCCCGTTGAGGACAAAGTCGCCAATGCTGATCTCCTCGGGTTGGAGGATATCCAACACGCGTTGATCAAATCCTTCGTAACGACCACACATCAACAGGATGCGGTCGCTGGTGGCGAGGTCTTCGGCCAACCGTTGGTCGAGCCGTCGACCTTGCGGGGTCAACAAAATCTTTCGAGCCGGGACAGCGGCCATGGCGTCCACGTCCCGGACGCAATTCACGGTCGGTTCGACTTGCAACAACATTCCCGGGCCGCCGCCAAAAGGGCGGTCATCGACTTTGCGATGAGGGGTGTCTTCGGCCCAATCGCGGAGGTTGTGTCGCTGAATCTCTACCAAACCACGAGCAATCGCCTTGTCCAGCAAGCTTTGGGTCAGATAACCGTCAAAGATGGCTGGAAACAGGGTGACAACGTCGAATCTCACTCCGTGGTGGCTTCTGCAGCAGGAGCATCGTCGGTCGAAGCTTCGGCAGCAGGTTCTTCTGCGGGGGCTTCTTCCGCAGGGGCTTCTGCCACGGGAGCAGCCTTGGGAGCGGGAGCTTCTGGTGGTGGGGTGTAATCTTTGCGGCGTCCGAGTCGCTCGACGGCAGCCTTTTGGGCTTCCAGGTGCGAACCTTCGGTGCCGTACTTTTTGATCAGCACAGCCACTTTGTCGCTGGGTTGAGCGCCAACGCCGATCCAGTAGTCGACCCGATCGGCCTTCAGCGTGGTGCGGGCGTCGGTTTCGGGGCACATTGGGTCGTAGGTGCCGAGTTCTTCGATCACACGACCATCACGTGGGTTGCGTTGATCCACTGCACAAACACGAAAGAAAGGACGGTGCGTGCGTCCCATCTTTTTCATGCGAATTCTTACTGCCATGTCGGTCGTTTCTCCAAGGAATTGAGGTTGATTTCGGGGGCTGAAGACTGAGGGCTGTACCTGCTCCGGTCTTGGCCCACTTGATCTCGCTCAGCGTTTTTTTCGTTTGAGTTTTCGTTTCAGCTTGTCGCGTTCTTTGCGTTGCTGAGCCTTCTCGGCTGGGGAGAGTCGTTTCCCCGTGCTCTGCTTTGTTTTCAAGCCACCCAAGCGGGGGTCTCCCGACATTGCGTTAGCTTGAATTTGACGCATCATTGCCATCCGATCGCCGCTGCCCTTGCCGGACATCGCTTGCATCATCGGCTTCATCACATCGAATTGTTTGATCAATTGCGTGATGACTGGCGATTGAACGCCAGCACCCTTCGCGATTCGCGTGCGACGAGTCGCATCGATCAGCTTAGGGTTTTTGCGTTCCGCGGGGGTCATCGAATTGATTGCCCCGATAATTTGTCGAAGTTGGCCGCCGGCCGCTTCCGATTCCATCGCTTCTTTGAATTGGCCCATGCCAGGCATCAGGCCCATCATGCGTCCCATCAACCCAGGCTGGGCGACTTTCTGCATCATGTTCTTGAAGTCGTCGAGCGAGAAGTCGCCGCTGGCCATTTTGGCCTCCAGCTCTTCCCGTTCGTCTTCGTCCACGATTCGGTGTGCTTCGCGAGCCGCGGCGACGATGTCGCCCATCTGCAAAATGCGGCTGGCCATGCCTTCAGGGCGGAAGGGTTCCAGAGCATCGAAGTGCTCGCCCGTGCCCATGAATTTGATCGGTACGCCGGTGACTTGTTTGACGGACAGCAAGGCTCCGCCGCGAGCGTCGCCGTCCAGTTTGGTCATCACGACGCCGTCCAGTTCCAACGCGTCGTTGAACGCACCAGCGCTGTTGACTGCGTCTTGACCCGTCATGCCATCGACGACCAAGTAAACCTGGTCGGGCCCGACTTTGCGGTCAATTTTCTTCAGCTCGGCCATCAGTTCGGCGTCGATCGCCAAACGTCCTGCGGTGTCCAAGATGACCACGCGATTGCCATCGCGGCGGGCCATTTCCACACCGGTTTGACAGACCTTGACCGGGTCTTTGTGGTCCGTTTCAGCGTGAACGGGGACGCCAAGTTGCGACCCAATGACCTTGAGTTGTTCGATGGCGGCGGGGCGTTGCAAGTCAGCCGCGACCAGCAAGGGGGTGATGTTTTGTTCTTGCAGCAGCTTGGTCAGCTTGCCACAGGTGGTCGTTTTTCCGCTGCCTTGCAGCCCGCACAGCATGATGATCGTGGGACCATCGGCTTTCAAATTCAGGGCGGAATCGACGGGGCCGAGGGTTTCCACCAGCTCGTCGTAGACGATTCGAACCAGCTCTTCTTGCGGCCGCAGCGACAGGAGAACGCGTTTTCCGAGGGCTTTTTCGGAAACATGGCCCATGAAGTCCTGGACGACGCTGTAGCTGACGTCCGCCTCGAGCAGCGATTGCTCCACGATCTTGAGCCCATCGCGCATATTGCCTTCGGTCAGTTTGCCTTTGCCAGACAAACTTTTGAAAGCGGATTGCAGACCGTCGGAGAGTGAATCGAACACGCGTCGGAAGGGGCGGGCGAAAAAGCGGTTTTTCCAGGAAAGCCCGGCAGTTTATCCAGGACGGCTCCGTTTTGTAAATGGAGAGAACGACGAATTCCGCTGGGAAACGGTTTTCAGGCCTGTTTTAGGGAGGCAGGAGGCAGGAGGCAGGAGGCAGGAGGCAGGAGGCAGGAGCTAGGAGGCAGGAGCTAGGAGCTAGGAGCTAGGAGCTAGGAGCTAGGAGCTAGGAGGCAGGAGCTAGGAGCTAGGAGCTAGGAGGCAGGAGCTAGGAGCTAGGAGCTAGGAGCTAGAAGCTAGAAGCTAGAAGCTAGAAGCTCCCTCGCCCTTCGTGACCTAACGTGTCACGCCGGTCGCGATCCTATGTGTGTCGCCGGGAGGTTCACTCGGCGGCGGATCCCCCCGCAACCGCCTTTTCACGGAAGATCAATCCCATGGCTAAGTTTTACGTTCAATGTGGTGCCCGTTCGTTGGTCGTCGATGCGATGGATGCCGATGCTGCTGCGATGCACAGCGTGGATCTCGCGATGCAGCCCCATCTATGGATCTATGACGACGAAGGGTTGACGGATTCAGACCGTCACAGCCATGTGATGTTGGAGGCTTTGATGCACATGGCAACCGAGGTTCGGGTCAGTGAGCAAGGCTTCCATCGAGAGGATGCGACCCGTTTCGGCACCCCAGACATGGTGCACCAGTGGCATCAAACCATGGTCGGGCTGGCTCGGTTGATGATGGCCGCAGGGCTGGCGTCTCGCCCGATGCGTCAGCTGGCGACCGCCGCCGTGGGGAAATCGGTTGGCAACGCCTCCCCCGAGACCGAGTCCAAGCGTTTGCCTCGCTGAGGGCAGGGTCCAACATTTGTCCCAGTGTTTGCGTGCCTGTTGGTTGTCGTCGAGCACCGTGACGCAAGCGGGTTGGCAGTGACTCGGGTGCGACGAGGCTTGGCGTTGGAGGGCTGCCCGACGGAACAGTTGGGGACAACGGTTCTACTCTGGTGGGCGCACGCTTGTGTTTCGATTGAAGAAGTGAAATGGACAATTTGAAATTGTGAAATCAGGGCGGAAGCTGGCGAGATGTTGGACGCCTTGCTTGGTTTCAACGCCTTGGCTTGGTGAAGTGTTGGTGCCTGGTCCACCACGGGCACTGGCTGGTCGGCTGGCAAGTCAATTTGCAGTTTTTAGTTGTCAATTTAACTTTTTCAATGCTCGCCCGTAGGATGGGCTCTCCGCCCGTCGGCAAGGAACCCCGGCGGGTCAATGAGGCCCCGCACCGCGTCTACGACGGCCCCGTCCGGGGCGGCCTTTCTGTGTTTCGTGATCCAACTCGGGGCTTCCGCCCCGAGCTAACAACGACGGCCCCTCCGGGGCGATGGGGGTGAACCGCTCCAGTCTTCGCTCCGCGGTTGCTGGATCACCAGGCACGCACGATCAGTCGCAGAGCGACGGCAGCCGAGAGCGTTGGGTTTCAACCCAACGTCACGAGAATCGCCATGCGGCGGTTTGCGAGGTGGCGGCTCAGCTGGCGGCTCGCTTGGATTTGTCGCCGCACGGCGAGTTGGCTTGCTCTTGTTTGCCGGGGCTTGGTTGGAATCGGCCTTCGCGGCAGGCCAGGTCGATCGCGTCGTCGAGGACTTGGTTGTAGTAGTTCAGCCGGGTTTCCGCGTGATCCAGCGACCCGCCGAAGGATCGTTCGAGATCCAGGTAGATCAATGGGACGGGCAATTCCGTGACCTGCAGTCCTGCCGCCGCGGCTTCGACCCACAGTTGAAGTGGCATCGCGTAGCCGTCGTCCGTGATTTTCAACGACCGCAGGCCTTCGGTTCGGTAAGCCTTGAAGCCGCAGAACGCGTCGGTCAGCGAGAAGCCGAGTCGGCGGTTGATATCCGCCGTGATCCGGCGGTTGATGAACATTCGTTCTTGGGGAGGTGCGTCGTCGCCTTCGAAGACCTTCAGGTAGCGGCTGCCGGAGACGATGTCGGCGGTCTGGCCTGCCTCGATGAACTCAGGGATCCGGCAGGGTTGGTGTTGCCCGTCGCAGTCCAGTGTGACCACGCCTTCGTAGCCCTGTTGGATCGTGTGGGCGAAGACCGTTTGCAGTGCAGCCCCGTAGCCCCGGTTCTGCGGATGGTGCACGACCGCGACGGATTTAGGCCGCCGTTTGGCCCAGGCGTCCAGGCGTTCCGGGGTTCCGTCGGTGCTGCCGTCGTCGACCACCAGAATCTGGTGGGCGTGCTGCAGCACGTTTTCGAGGACTTCGTCGACGTATTGAGCTTCGTTGTAAACGGGAAGTGCGGTCAGCCAAGGATTCATCATTCGATTTCTCTTTCGGTTCTTTCGCGTGCACTGCGAGGTGCTGGCACTGCATCGGCTTCATCAAAATGTTGTCGAGCCATTGGGTTCCGCCATTCGGTCATGGCGGTCAGGCACTGTTGTTCCGGTGTCGAAAGCAGGCGTTCGGGCGTGGGAAGCAGGCAGATTCCGGGGGCAGCGGAACCCGGTGAACGCCAGTTCCGACGGTGCTTCGTGGTTCATGTTTGGGTTTGCCGTCGATTGTGACAGGTTTTCCTGCATCTTCCCACGATTGCAACCGATGTGCCTCGATGAAGGCCTCACTTCGAAAAACCAAGAAAAAAAACCGAATTGCTTGGCCCAGTTGAGGTTGACGCTGCTGCTGGCCTTCGCCAAACTCCCCCGCTTCGATCGCAACCCAGATCTTTGAGGGTTTCGGTTGTTTAACAAGTGGGAGATTCTGCCGCCGGGCGTTCTTTCAGCCGATCGGAATGATTAGCTGGCAACAACGAGTTCGGGCCAGCGTGGAATCGCCATACCACCCGACACAAATGAGTCGTGACTAAATGGGAAAGAAATCCAAGCGGTATCGTGCCGCCCTCGAAAAACAGCCCAAGGACCTGCTTCCTTTGGGCAAAGCCGTCGAGGTGTTGAAAACATACGACGCCACGAAGTTCGACCAAACCGTCGAAGTTCACATGCGTTTGGGCGTTGATCCAAACCAGGCTGATCAGATCATCCGTGGTTCGCTCGTGTTGCCTCACGGCATCGGCAAGACCCAACGCGTGGTTGTGTTCGCCAAGGGCGACGCTGCCAAAGCGGCTGAAGAAGCCGGTGCGGACGAAGTCGGCCAAGAAGACATGGCCAAGAAGATCAAAGACGGCTGGACAGACTTCGACGTCTGCATCGCCGCCCCTGACATGATGGGATTGGTCGGACCTTTGGGTCGTGTGCTTGGTCCTCGTGGCTTGATGCCCAGCCCTCGTGCTGGAACAGTGACCCCTGACGTCGGTCGAGTCGTCAGCGAGTACAAGGCTGGTAAAGTCGAGTTCCGCAACGACAAGGGTGGCAATGTTCACGCGATGGTCGGCAAGATGAGCTTCGATTCCAGCAAACTCGAAGAGAACATCACGTCGTTCGTGGATTTCATCTCAGCCATGAAGCCTCAGTCCATCAAGGGCACGTACATCAAAGGCGTGGCGATCTGTGCGACGATGACGCCTAGCGTTCGCGTTACCACCTAGCTGCACGGTTTGGCTCGATGATTCGCTTCATCGGGCTGCCCCGGTCAACCAACATCATGGTTGAAAGCGTTGGTTTTCAAATTGATGTTGGAGGATCAATGTTCTTGATCCTACCCCAAACGATCACATCCAACTGCGGCCAAGGTTTGGCTCTTTCGAGTGAAAAAATCCGATGAGTAAATACGTCAAAGAACTGGTGACTCGCGATCTCAAGCGTCGGCTTGAAGGCGTGGAGGATGCCGTGTTGGTCAACTGCTCCGGCCTGGATGCAAATGCGACCAACGAGCTGCGTGGTGAGCTGAGCCAAAAAGACATCCAGATGATGGTTGTCAAAAACTCGCTCGCCCGACGCGCCACTGAAGGCACGTCTCTCTACCCCGCGTTCGATGGAATGAACGGGCAAGTGGCCGTGCTCTGGGGCTCAAGCGACTTCGTCAGTCTGGTAAAGGAAGCCGTCCGGCTGGACAAGGACAAAGAGAAGTTCGAAAAATTCGCCACCACTGGCGGAGTGATGGACGGTGAGAAACTGGATCCAGATGCCGTCAAGGCGGTCAGCAAATGGCCCAGCCGTGAAGAACAAATTTCCATGTTGGTCGGCCAGATGCTTGGCCCAGGTGCAGCACTCAGCGCTGCGTTGCTTGGCCCCGGCAAAACGCTCAACAGCCAGATCAAGTCCAAGGGCGAAGGCGACGAATAGTCGTTTTTGCTCAAGTAGCCGGGGCCTGTGTCCTTGTCCCGGCTTTTTCCCTGAACCATTTCCGAATCACCTTTTTCGTTTTTGAGGTAGTTTGACTATGTCCGATGAAGCAACCGCTGTCGCAGAATTCAGCGCAGAAGCAAAAGAACTTGGCGACAAGATCGCCAACATGACCCTGAAGCAAGCCAAAGAATTGAGTGACTACCTCAAGGATGAGCATGGCATTGAGCCAGCCGCCGGTGGTGGTGCTGTGATGATGGCTGGTCCTGCCGATGGTGGTGGTGCCGCTGAAGTCGAGCAGACCGAATTCGATGTTGTCTTGACCAGCTTCGGCGAAAAGAAGCTGAACGTCGTCAAGGTTGTCAAGAACATCACCGGTGCATCGTTGATGGACGCCAAGAAGATGGTCGAAGGTTGCCCCGCAACCCTGAAAGAAGCTGTCTCGAAAGAAGACGCTGAAAAGGTCAAAGCCGAAGTCGAAGAAGCTGGCGGCTCGGTCGAACTCAAGTAGTTCGAAGCCGGATTGGTTCGTTCGGAGATCGGTCAAATCAGTCAATGATCGTGGATTCATTCAGTTGGGTCCACGGTCATTTTGCTGCGCGGGCAGAGCGGGAATGGGAAGGAGACGCAGGGTCACAGTGAGACCTCTAGCTTCTCGTCGCTCGGCTGCCTCCATCGCCCCGGCAGGGGCCGTCGTTCTTAGCTCGGGGTGGAAGCCCCGAGATGGAAGGCCGAGACGGGAAGGTCGCCCCGGAAGGGGCCGTCGTGGGGGATGGTGGTGTGGTCCCTCGCTCACGCGTCGGGTTGCGATGTCGATGGGCTTGTCACGACTCCCTCGTTGTTGAGGCTTCCGTGTCTCAGTGCGGATGGTGCGATGGGGCAATCAGGATTTGTGAAATCGTGGTTCTCTGGACGCCTGAATTTGTTGCGCGTTGCGACGGGTTTCAGCTAGACTGTGAGTCGGTTTGCATTCGCTGCTGCGCTCTTGTTGATGTGCTCGTGCTGCTTGTTGTGAACACCCTTGAATTTCCTCTTTGAAGTCCCCACGCCCCACCTCTGAACCGTTAGGAACAGCCCGCCATGTTGCCACGTCGTCAATTCTTGCAGTCGCTCGCTGCCACCACCGCCGTCGCTGGAATCGCCAGTTCTCGTTTGTTGGCTCATGCTCACGAAGGGCATGATCATGACCACGCCCCGTTCAAGATTTCGTTGGCGGAGTGGTCGCTGCACCGCACTCTCCGGGATCAGTCGGTTGGGGTCACCAACCTGGACTTCCCGAAGATTTCGAAAGAGCAGTTTGGGATTGATGCGGTCGAGTACGTCAATCAGTTCTTCAAGGACAAGGCTCGTGACGAGAAGTATTTGTCGGAGCTGCAGGGGCGTTGCAATGACAACGGCGTGAAGAGCCTGTTGATCATGGTGGATGGGGAAGGTCGCTTGGGCGATCCCGACAAGGATGCTCGCGCGAAGGCGGTCGAAAACCATCACCAGTGGGTCGACGCGGCAAAGTTCCTCGGTTGCCATTCCATTCGTGTGAACGCAGCCAGCGGTGGTTCGTACCTCGAGCAAATCGGATACGCAGCCGATGGCCTGAGCCAGCTCAGTGAGTACGCGGCCAAGCAAGACATCAACGTGATCGTTGAAAACCACGGTGGTCTGAGCAGCAACGGTGCATGGTTGGCCGTCGTGATGGAACGCGTTGGGATGGACAACTGTGGCACGCTGCCTGACTTCGGCAACTTCTTCATCTCGCGTGGCAAGAATGCGGATGAGTTCGATCGCTATCACGGCGTGCAAGCGTTGATGCCGTACGCAAAAGCCGTCAGCGCCAAGACGCATGACTTTGATGCGGATGGCAACGAGAAGAACACGGACTACTTCAAGATGATGAAGATCGTCACCGAGTTCGGTTACAACGGCTACGTCGGAATTGAATACGAAGGTGGTGGCTTGAGCGAAGCCGAAGGCATTCAAGCCAGCAAGAAATTGCTGGAACGCGTTCGCGACGAATTGGCCAAAGCCTGATTCGCTTTCGCAAGTGTTTCGAAGCGAAAACCCGGCGTACCCCGCCGGGTTTTTTGATGGGCAGGGAAGTGGGAAAGGGCGACAGGCGTAGGCCAGGTTTCACCTGGCGGTGGTTCTTGGCAGGCGGAGGTTGTGCTTTCGAGGCGAGGGGACTGGACGCCTCGCTTTGTTCCAAAGCATCGGCGTGGTTGCCAGGTGGAACCTGGCCTACGGCTGGACCATCAGTTGTTGCCCGGCAGTCAGGCGGTGGCCGCGTTTGAAGTCCAGGCCGGACATTTCTTTTTTGCCGGCTGGCTGAAGTCGCTCGATGATGACTTGGCCGTCGCCGCAACCGATGGCCAGTCCATCGTGCTCGAGCACTCGGCCGACGTTGGCCGGGTCGGCGGCAAACGTTTCCGTGCGGACTTGCCGAATGGCAACTCGCAGTGGTGGTTTGTTTTCGTTCACAGCCGCATGGGTGAAGGCCACCGGCCAAGGCTGCATGCCTCGCACCAGGCAGTCGATTTGGCGAGCCATGGCCGACCAGTCGATCTGAGCTTCGGCCTTGGACAATCGCGGTGCCTTCGAGATCTTTGCCGGGTCCTGTGGCTGGCCAAGCGTCCCGTGAGATTCAAGTGATTCGATCGTTCGCAGTGAATTGATTGCCTCGAGGGTGGCCTCGACGCCCAGTTCGGACAGGCGGATTTCCAAGTCGCCGGAGGTCTCGTCGTCGCCGATCGGTGTGGTGCGAGACGAGACGATCGGTCCGCCATCGAGTCGCGGGGTCATGTGAATCACCGACACGCCGGTTTCGCGGTCGCCGGACAAGAGAGCCCGTTGGACTGGCGCGGCGCCTCGGTAGGCGGGCAGGAGTGAACCGTGCAGGTTGATGCCGCCCAGGCGGGCCGCTTGCAGCGCTTCTGGTTTGAGGATTTGGCCGTAGTCACAAACGACGAGCAGGTCCGCGTTCATGGCGACAAGGCTGGCCACGGTTTCGGGATCATTGATGCTGGCGGGAGCATCAACGTTCAGGTGGTGTGATTCCGCCCATTCTCGAACGGGTTGCGGAGGCGGGCCACCGCGGCTTTTGATGGGCGGCAGCGGTCGCACGAACACGCGGAGGATTTCGTCGCCGGAGGAGTCCAGTTGTTGCCGGATCGCTTCGAAGGAGGGCACGGCAAAGGGGCCCGTTCCCATCAGCACATAACGCAGGGAATCAGCCATTCGAGGTGGTCCCGCCGGTGTACATGGCTTCCCATTCGGCTCGCAGTTGAGCCAGTGTGGCTTCGTCGGCGATTGACCCGGTGCCCTGCTTGGATTCGTAATCGGTTTTGAATTCTTCGAGCTGGTCTTCGAGGTCGCGGAGGCCTTCTTCGCCGATGCGGTCAAAGAACATGATGCCGTCGAGGTGGTCGACTTCGTGTTGGACCACGCGTGCCATGAAACCATCGAGGACTTGGTTGATTTCGTTGCCCTGGAGGTCAAATCCACGCAAGCGAACGGTTTTGGGGCGTTTGACTTGGCCGTAGATGCCCGGCACGCTGAGGCAGCCTTCTTGGGCGGTGTCGTTGCCTTTGGGGCGGTCGATCTCGGGGTTGAGGATCACCCAGGACTCGCCTTCGTCGCGTTTTCCCGTGGGATTGGCGACGAACATGCGGATGGGCAAGTCAACTTGGTTGGCGGCCAGGCCCACGCCGTCAAACTCGTACATCAGGTCGAGCATCTCTTCGGCCATCGACTTCAGCTTGGCATCCACACGCACGATAGGACGACTGGTGTGTCGGAGTGTCGGGTGCGGGAAATGAATGATCGACAACGGCATGATGAAGATGGCAAAAAAACGAAACGGCGGATGAGTTCAATCAATCCCGCAGCTTATCAAACTTCCGGCGGATCATCACGCTCCCAACAGGCAGCGGCGTGCGATCGATCCGGCAATCCGGGGCGATCGGTTCGGCAGCGGTCCACGACGATCGGGCAGCGGTCGGCGAACGAGCAACCGGGATAGAATTTGTCCGGCGAGGGGACTTCGCCTTGCAGGACAATCCGTCGCCGCTCCGCCGCCAGGACCGGGTCCGGAACCGGGACCGCGGACAGCAGAGCCTCTGTGTAGGGGTGTTTGGGATCGGCGTAGAGTTCTTCGGCCGTGCCGAGTTCGGCGATTCGGCCGAGGTACATCACGCCGACGCGAGTCGCGATGTGGCGGACAACGGC
This sequence comes from Rhodopirellula sp. P2, assembly GCF_028768465.1. Lineage (GTDB taxonomy): Bacteria > Planctomycetota > Planctomycetia > Pirellulales > Pirellulaceae > Rhodopirellula. The sequence goes on along the minus strand of NZ_CP118225.1, from coordinate 6,673,629 downwards.
TAAGTCGTGAGCGATGAACAGGTACGCCACGCCGAGTCGTTGCTGCAGGTCCATCATCAAGTTGATGATTTGGGCTTGGATCGAAACGTCGAGTGCCGACACGGGTTCGTCGCAAAGGATCAAATCCGGTTGCACCGCGAGGGCACGAGCGATGCCAATGCGTTGCCGTTGGCCACCACTGAATTCGTGTGGGTAGCGATTCAGGAAGCGAGGGTTGAGGCCCACCAATTCCATCAGTCGCAGGACTTCGAGTTGGCGGTCTTTGCCGGAGGCGAGTTTGTGAACGGTGAGCGGTTCGCCGATGATTCCACCGACGGTCATTCGTGGGTTGAGGCTGGCAAAAGGATCTTGGAAAACCATTTGCACGCGGCGTCGGTACGGCAGCATCGCCTTGTCGGACAATCCCGCAATCGATTTGCCGTCAACCAGGACGTCGCCGGAGGTTGGGTGAACCAGGTTGATGATCGCGCGAGCGGTGGTCGATTTTCCGCAGCCGGATTCACCGACCAACCCCAGTGTTTCGCCTTTGGCAATGTCAAACGACACGCCATCGACGGCGCGGATCAGGCCTTGCTCGGGATTGAACAGGGATCCACGTCGAAAGGGGAAGTGAACCTTCAGATCGCGGACTTGCAGCAGCGGTGGGTCCGCGGTGGCGTTGTCGGATCCTTGGGTGGCTTCGTGTGGGGCGTTGACTGCGCTCATGAGGGCATCTCCACATGGCAAGCCGCGAGGTGAGGTTGCACGACGGGCAGATTCGCACCGCCGGCAGGTTCTGTTTTCAATGCCAGCGTTGGTTCTTCACGCTCGCAAACCGGTTGCACGAAGCTGCACCTCGGCGAGAACGCGCAGCCGACGATGGGTTCGGACATGTCGGGCGGGCCACCGGGAATCGCCAGCAGTTTCTCGTGGCGATCGGTGTCAAATCGTGGCAATGAACCGAGCAAGCCAAGTGTGTAAGGGTGTTGGGGGGACGCGAAGAGATCGTTGACGTTGGCCTTTTCGACAATGCGTCCGGCGTACATCACCATCACCCGGTCAGCGACACCCGCCACCACGCCCAAGTCGTGCGTGATCAAGACAATCGCTGTGCCCTTGCGTTCTTGCAGGTCAGCGAGCAGGTCCATGATTTGGGCTTGGATGGTCACGTCCAGTGCAGTGGTGGGTTCGTCCGCGATCAGCAGTTCCGGTTCGCAGGACAGTGCCATCGCGATCATCACGCGTTGCCGCATCCCGCCACTGAATTGGTGCGGGTAATCGCGAAGGCGTTTTTCGGGTGACGTGATCCCAACCATTCCCAGCATGTCCACCGCGCGTGCGGAAGCTTCTTTCTTTGTGAGTCCCAAGTGCAACCGAGTCATTTCGGTCATTTGTTGCTCGATGGTCATCAGTGGATTCAATGCCGTCATTGGATCTTGAAAGATCATCGAGACGTGCCGGCCGCGAACGCTTTGCAGTTCTCGATCAGTCATCTTCAGGAGGTCGCGACCTTGAAACAACGCCGTTCCGGAATCAATTTGTCCCGGCGGTTGTGGGATCAGTCCCATCATCGCCAAGTTGGTGACGCTCTTTCCGCTGCCTGACTCGCCAACGATGCCCACAGTCTCCCCTGCTCGAACATCAAAAGATATCCCGCGGACGGCTTGGACCTGCCCCTCATCTGTTTTGAAGCTGACCTTGAGATCGGCAACCTGGAGGAGCGGTTGGTCGTTCCCGCGAGGGGCGTCGTTTGCGTCGGTTGTTGCGGGCATTGAGGAGGCAGCGGGCGATCCGGGGGCTGGGTTCATCGGTTTTTCATCTTTGGATCCAACGCGTCACGCAAACCGTCGCCTAAGAAGTTCAAAGCGAACAGTGTCATGGCCAGAGCGGCGCCTGGGAAAATCACCACCCACCAAAAAAGTTTGACGCTGGACAGGGCTTCCACACCATCATTGAGCAACAATCCCCAGGACACATCGGGCGGGGCAACGCCCAAGCCCAAGAACGAGAGGAAGGCTTCGAACAGCATCACGGCAGGGATGGTCAAGGTCAGGTAAACGATGACGATGCCGAGCACGTTGGGCACCAGGTGTCGAAACACGATTCGCATCGACGAGGCGCCAATCGTGCGAGCCGATTCGACAAATTGTTCTTGGCGGAGCGACAAGACTTGGCCGCGAACGACGCGTGACATCGTCAGCCAATAGATCGCACCGATGATGATGTAGAAGATCATGATCTGATCGATGCCGTAACTTTCCAGCCAAGCCTTCACGCTCTCTTCGCCCAAAAACGTGACCAGGTAAATCACCACAAAGATGAACGGGATCGAATACAGCATGTCGACGATTCGCATCATCGCGGCGTCGACCCAGCCACCAAAGTAACCGGCGATCGCGCCGTAACTGACGCCGATCACCAAACTGACCAAGGTCGCCACCACGCCCACAACCAGTGAAACGCGAGCGCCCCAGAAAACTCGTGCGAGCAAGTCGCGTCCGAGTTTGTCGGTTCCAAAAATCGATGGCACCGCGTAGTCGCCAAAGATCGCGACGCGAATTTTCACCATCTGGAAAGAGACGCTGCCGAGTTGGTTCCAAAGTTGATTGAAGGGGTGCTCGACTCGGATGCGATCTTGGATCGACTCCAGCTGCTTGGCTTGTTCGGCCGGGTCCTTGGTTGCCATGGCCGCGGCGGTTTCTTCGGCGATGTCGGCTTCAAAGAGCGCCAGTTGGCTGGTCAATTTTCGGTCGGCGAACTTCAGCCCTTCCCGCGATCCCATCGTCACCGATTCGAATGAGGGGGGAAGGAAGCGGCGGTTGTTGAGGTCTTTATCGAGCGGGCTTTGCAGCGGCAGCATCGGCGTGAGGAACGCGACCAGCCCCAAACCGATCAAGAAGATCAGGGAGGTCATGGCGGGACGATTGCGACGCAACCGACGCCAAGCGTCTTTCCAAAGCGAGACACCGCGAATCTTGCGGGATTCCTCCAGCAGTTTCGCGAGCGCCTCTTCGTTCTTGCCTGAATCGGGAAGGTTCATTCCAGTTCGACTCGCGGGTCAATGACAGCGTAGGCCAAGTCAACGATGGTGTTCATCACAAACAGCAGCACGGTGTAGGTCAGCACCATGCCGGTCGCCAGCGTCGTGTCACGCTGAGTCGCGGCATAGATGAAGTGGCTGCCCATGCCGGGCAAGGCAAAGATTTTTTCCAGCACGAGCGAGCCCGTCAGGACGCCTGCCGTGGCGGGGCCGAGGTAGCTGACCACGGGAAGCAACGCGCCGGGCAACACGTGTTTGATGATCACCGTGCGTTTGGGAAGTCCCTTGGCGAACGCGGTGCGAACATGTTCGCGGGTGAGCGATTCCAGCATCCCGGCTCGGGTCAGGCGAGCGATGTAGGCGGCAACGGGCAGTCCCAAGCAAATCGCCGGCAAGGTGACTTGTCGAAGTGTTCCCCAGCCAGCCGCCGGGAACAGCGGGATCAGAAACACGAACAGCAAAATCGCGATCGACGCCAACACAAAGTTGGGAATGGCAATGCCAAGCACCGCCGTTGCCATCATCGCAACGTCGGCCACCGTGCCGCGATAAACGGCAGAGATGACTCCCGCAGAAACGCCCAAGATGATCGCGAAAACCAACGCGAAGATGGCCAGCGAGGCAGAGACAGGGAAGCCTTCCGCGATGACTTGGTTGACGCTGTAGTCTTCCAGTTTGATTGACCAACTGAGGTCACCGCGGCTGAGGATGCCCCAGAGGTAGTCCCAGTACTGCTGCAGTGGCGGTGCGTCGAGGTTGTACCGAGCTCGCATCTGTTGCTCGATCGCAGGAGGCATCGCGCGCTCGGCACTGAAGGGGCTGCCCGGTGCGGCTCGCATCAGCACGAACGAAACGGTGTAAACCGCCCACAGCGTGATGGCCATCCAGCCGAGGCGTCGGATGAGGAATCCGAGCAAGTCTTTCATGGCGTGGGTTCCAATCGAATCGTTTGAAACGGGTGCGTGTCTTGTGGTGTCGGGAACAATCCCTTGACGTTGGGTTTGATGATGTTCAGTCCGACGTAGTAATAGATGGGGATCGCAGGTAATTCGTCGGCCCAGATCGCTTCGGCTTCGGCCAGCAAGTCCATGCGTTTGACTTTGTCGGATTCGGACGCCGCGAGGGAGAGCAGTTCGTCGTAGCGAGGGTTGCTCCACGACGTGTTGTTCTGCGGGCTTTTGCTGAGGAACAGATCCAAGAACGTGTTCGGGTCGGGGTAGTCGCCGTTCCAGGCGGCTCGCGAGATGTCGTACTTCTGTTGCTGTCGCTTGTCGAGGAAGCTGCCCCATTCCATGTTCTGCAGGTCAGCTTTGACGTTCAGGTTGTTCTGCCACTGCTGCTGGATGACTTCGGCGATCGCTCGGTGGCTTTCGCTGGTGTTGTAGAGAATCGTGAACTTGGGGAAGCCGCGTCCGCCGGGATAGCCTGCTTCGGCCAGCAGTTGTTTGGCTTCTTCGAGCGATCCGCGATTGCCTTTGACGTGGGTGTAGCCAGCGATTCCAGGCGGCACCAAGGCGAAGGCAGGTTGTTGGCCAGCCTTGGTGACTTCTCGCACGATCTGTTCGCGATTGATCGCCATCGAAAGCGCCTTGCGAACTCGCACGTCATTCAGTGGCGGACGTTTGGTGTTCAGTTCGTAGTAGTACACCGACAAGTACGGCGCGCCGTGGTAGTCGTCGCGTTGCTTGAGTTCTTCGATCAGGGTGACGGGCGGGTCGGTGACCCAGTCCAGTTCGCCGGTTTCGTACATGTTGAGCGCCGTGTTTTGGCTCTCGATGGACAGGGCGTCGATCGTTTCGATCCCCACCGTGTCGGCGTCGTACCAGCGTTCGTCTTTGACCAACCGGACTCGATCACGCAGTTTTCGAAGGCCGATTTTGTAGGGGCCGCAGGTGACAATGTTCTCGGGCCGTGTCCACATCGGTTTGCCGTGTTCTTCGATGCAGTGGCGAGGCACCGGGAACAGTGGGTAATAAGCGGTCAGGTACGGGAAGTACGGAAGCGGGTCGCGAAGATGCACGATCAGCGTGGAGGGGTCGGGAGCTTCGACGCCGCCCAGTTGATCGAAGGCAACCAGGACATTGTGGGCTCGCTGGGTGTTGTTCTTCGCCAAAGGCGTTTGCAAGTTTTTGGTGTAGGTGACCGTTTCGGTGACCTCGTCCCAGAGGATTTCGTCGCCGTCTTTGCCGGCCAGGTCAACGGTGTACAGCCATTCGGATTGCCAATCGGCAGTGGCCTTGGACTTTTCCTCCTTGGAGGCATCTTCCGGAACGTTGGGCTGGGGCGGTTTGTCGAGCGCCTTCAGGGTGCCGTGAACGATGGTCCCGCGGGGGAAGGTTTGCGGTGCTGGATCGCTGTCGATGGTTTCGCCAGGGCGGTCCCACAATTCGACCTCGACCTTGTCGCCGGGTTGGACGACGCCGGTCGCGTAGGCCTCGGCGTGCTGGACGCCAAACAATTGGAAGTTGTATTCGCAGGCGGTCTCCGGATGCAGCATTCGCGTCCAGGACCAGACAAAGTCAGCCGAGGTGATCGGGACCCCGTCGCTCCAGGTGGCATCGTCCCGCAAGTGGAACGTGTAGGTCATGTTGTCCGGCGAGACTTCGTAAGACGAAGCGATACCCGGCTGAGGCGTCATGGGCTGGACGCCGGTTTCCGGATCGGGGTCGCCTTCTGGCAACTCTTCCAGCAAACCGGTGAAAATGTTGAACAGAATCCGGCTTTCGGGTTGGCCGGTCGCTCGGTGTGGGTCGAGCGTTTTGGGATCGGTGCCGTTCTGAAAGCTGAAGTCAGCCGGCGGCATCGCATCAAATCGAGACGCCCAGATCAGGGACACCATCACCACGATGGCAGCCACAACCAAAAACGCTCGACGAAGTTCCAAAGGCATGGCGGAAAATCAGGAGGGAGGGAAACAGGGCATCGGCAACATGTTTCATCTTCAATGCATTGGACAGACTTTGGCTAGTCTATCGCAATACTGACGCCACGGCGTTGCACAGCCATTCCATCCTCGACTCATTCATTCCAGCGACGTTGATTCTGCCGCTACCCACCAAATACACGCCGTGTTCGCTACGCAATTGGTCGACCTGCATCGGTGACAAACCGCTGAATGAGAACATGCCTTTCTGGTCCAACAGGAACGAGAAGTCTTGGTCGACACCTGTCGCGGCCATTCCATCGACAAATTGTTGTCGCAGTGAAGCGATCCGAGTTCGCATCTCGGCGAGCTCTCCGTGCCACATCTGAGTCAGTCCCTCGTCGCCCAACACGGTGGCCACAATGGCACCGCCGTGGCGGGGTGGGTTGCTGTAGTTGGCTCGGACGACTCGTTTGAGTTGGCTGAGAGCTGCCTTGGTGGTGTCAGCGGATCCGGACACCAGGCAAGCGGTTCCGACACGTTCGCTGTACAGACCAAAGTTCTTGCTGAATGACGAGCACACGATGGCTTCGTCGACATGCCGAAGCACCGTGCGAACGCCGTTGGCATCTTCTTCCAAGCCTTCGCCGAAGCCTTGGTAGGCAAAGTCCAGCAGCGGGGTCAGGTTCTTTTCCGCGACGACGCTGGCGATTTGTTCCCATTGCTGCGGTGTCGGGTCGACTCCGGTTGGGTTGTGGCAACAAGCGTGCAGCAGGACCGCGTCGCCGGCCTTGGTTTTGGTTTTCAGGTCTTCGATCAAGGCGTCGAAGTCCAGCGTCTTTTTGTCCGAACCCAGGTAGGAATAGGTTTCCACGGGCAAGCCGGCAGCGGCCATGATCGCGTTGTGGTTGGCCCAGGTTGGCGTGGGCAAGAAGATCCGCAGCGGTCCGCACTGAGTGGCCAGGAATTCCGCCGCCACGCGGAGGGCACCCGTGCCGCCTGGTGTCTGGACCGCAGCCACTCGTTCGGGGGCGATTTGATCGCCGAAAATCAATTCCCGGGCGGCTTCGCGGTAGTCCGGCAGGCCATCGATGGAGAGGTAGCCCTTGGTCGATTCGGTTTCCAAAAGCCGTTTTTCGGCTTCTTTGACACACCGCAGCACGGGCGTGGTGCCCGTTGCGTCTTGGTAAACACCCACGGACAGATTCATTTTGGTGTCGCGTTCATCGGCTTTGAACGCTTCGGTCAGTCCCAAAATGGCGTCGGGAGCAGCAACAGAAATGGAATCGAATCGGTGCACGGGGAAACCGAAATCTGAGTGGAAGTGAGGGAGTCGGCGTCACAATGGGCCGACGGAGCCACGAGAATAACTACCCAGCCGGATTTCGCCTACACGCGGGAAAAGACGGAGCCGGAGTTCAGGGGGTGGAGCACGTTCTCCGCTCTCTGCAACTTGGCCCTCAGCACTCTATGCTACTCCCATGCTTGTCACTCCTGAATCTGATCAAGCCAACCGTCTCTGGGCGGTTGGTATCTCTGTCGCCTTGGCCCTGCTGATTGCTGGCGTCGCGTTGGTTCGGCCTTGGGCTCTGGCCGCGTTGCCGCTGGCGTGGGCCGTGCATTGGTGGCTTCGGCGGCGAACGGTGCGGCGATTGCAAGTCATGGCGGCGCCCTTCCCGGACGTTTGGGAAGCCGCGTTGCAAACGCACGTCGTGTACTACCGTATGCTCGACGAGGATCAACGCGACGGTTTCCGCAATCGCATGAAGGTCTTTCTGGACGAGGTCGCCGTCACAGGGATCCGCACCGACGTCGATGAAACAACGCGAGCATTGGTGGGTGCCAGCGCAGTGATCCCAATCATGGGGCTGGAGGACTTCGAGTACTCCGGGTTGGGCGAAGTGCTGATCTACCCCGGTTCCTTTGGTGCGGATTATCAAACCGAAGGCGGTGGCGACAAAAACACCTTGGGGATGGTCGGTGTGAATCATCTGAGCGGGGTGATGATCTTGTCCAAGCCGTCGTTGCTAGCAGGGTTTGCAAATTCAGGCGATAAACGCAACGTCGGCATTCACGAGTTCGCTCACTTGGTCGACAAAGCCGACGGTGAGGTCGATGGGATCCCGATCTCAGCTTCCGCGGAAGTGACTGAGCCTTGGGTGAAGTGGGTGGGGCAAGAGCTGCAGTCGGAAGGAACGCGATCGGGGATCGACGACTACGCGTACACGAATGAGGCGGAGTACTTCGCCGTGCTGTCGGAGTATTTCTTTGAAAAGCCGGCGCAGTTGCAAGCCAAGAACCCAAAGCTCTACGCGATGCTTCGCAAAATGTACCACCAGGATCCCAAGCGTCTGTTTCGCGGTCGTCGCAAACGTCGCGGGAAAGTCCAACGCAACGATCCGTGTCCCTGCGGAAGTGGCGATAAGTTCAAGCACTGCTGCCGCCGCAAAACGATGCAAGGCTTGCCGGCCAAACCGTAGGCCAGGTCCCACCTCTCTCGTAGCCGGATTCGCCAGAATTCGGACTGGATCACAACCGAATTCTGGCGAATCCGGCTACATCGCATCATCTGAAATCGGTTCGTGGCCGCGGGGTGTCATCAGCGATTGCCAAACACGGTGGTCGATCGTTTCCGAAATGAAACGGGTGCCGCCGTCCGCCATGGCTGCGTTGACTCCTTCGATATGTGCGGACGATGGGCGAGCCAAGTCGGCGGCGTTGGTGCGACTCATCTGCATCGTTTCGGTGAGCTCGCGTTCGCCGTTGATCCGGTGGATCTCTCGCGGTTGCTTGCCGTTGCTCCAGTCCACCCCGTGCCAAACCATCGTGTTGGTGAATCGACTGAGTTTCGGGTAGAGCACCTCGTCGGGATGGCTCTCAAAGATCAAATCCTCATCGTTGACGAATCCTGATCGGTGCCAAGACAACGCGTGCAGCGATTCGGAGAACAGGACGGTGTTGCCCGCTCCATCGCGAAAGTCATCCAGGCGAATTGGTTTCGCGATCGGAACGCGGGCCTCTGCGTCGGATCGTTCCAAGCGAGCGGAAACCTGGTTCCCAAAGGCTCCGAATTCCTTGCTCATTGATTCGGCAAACGCGACCGTCTTGGTTGTGCCATCAGGGTGAAAGATCGTGTGCTGGCCAGCGATCATGTCGCTCGGTGGAAAGAAGATACCGGCGTTGGCGACGTAACTGTTGCGTCCGCTGTCCTCACTTTGGGTGGGATCCGTTGGGCACTGCATGATCGCCAGATTCGGTGTCGCCAGCGGGTGAAAGCCTCGGCCGCTGAATCCGGTGGTGGAACCTTCGGCCCGAGTGAGGATCGGATAGCGGTCCTCGGTCCAGTGTTCGTAGGTCGGTTGAGCGTCCAGCCAAGGCAACAACGCGACCGCCCAGGGCCCGATCTTTCGATGAGGAGCGAGGTTTTGCGAGCTGGTTTCAGGGGAATCGGCGGAGGGATCAATCAAAGGCGAAAGGATGGTTTCGGTTTCGGGATCCCAGCCGAAGTGGCCGAACTCCATCGCCCATCCTGGCAGTTGGTCCTTGGCAACCGAGTACTGGATGGCAGCCAAGCTTAGGTTTTTGATTTGGGTGGAGCATTGGCTTCGGCGACCACCACGAGGTGGTCCGGTGACCGCTGGGATCAGCAGTGCCATCACAATCAAAATGCAAAACAAAACCACTGCCACTTCCAGCAGCGTCACTCCGGATCGATTGCCTCTCATCGTCGCACCTCGCGGTTCCGGGAATTCGAACAGCGTCCTCCGTCATTGTAGGCCAAGTCCGTCAGCGGCGTTCGTAGGCCAGGTCCCACCTGGCGTTGGTTCATTGCAGGCGAAGGTTGTGCTTGCGAGAAGGGGTGGCTGGACGCCTCGCTTGGTTCCCAAGCATTGGCGAGGTCGCCAGGTGGGACCTGGCCTACGTCGGATGGTTGCCCGGAGGGATGCGGAAGCATCCGCAGAGTAGAACATTTGTCCCCAAATGTTTGCGTGGTCGGTCGCCGTCGTCGAGCGGCGTGACGCGAACGGTTTGACGCTGACTCGGGTGCGACGAGGCTTGGCCTTGGCGGGTGGCCCGACGGAACAGTTGAGACAACTGTTCTACTCTGATCTGGTGCTCGCCAGGTCGTCCGCCTGGATGGAGCGTGCTGTGAGTTCGATTGAAAAAGTGAAAGTGACAATTTGAAATTGTAAAATCGGACTCGTGGGTCAGGTCCCACCTGGCGTTGATGCTTGGCAGGTCAACACGCTTGGACAATCGTAGGCCGGACCAAGCGAAGCGCCGTTACGGCACCCCAGGTCTGGATCATCGCGGCCGCAACCACCACGACTGCCGGAGCGGCGTCCCTCCGGTCCTTGATCCGGCCTCCAACTGCTGAACGCCTCGCTTGGTTCCCAAGCATTGGCGAGGTCGCCAGGTGGGACCTGGCCTACGTCGGATGGTTGCCCGGAGGGATGCGGAAGCATCCGCAGAGTAGAACATTTGTCCCCAAATGTTTGCGTGTCTGATGGGTGTCGTCGAGCAGCTTGAAGCGAACGGTTTGACGCTGACTCGGGTGCGACGAGGCTTGGCCTTGGAGGCCTGCCCGACGGAACAGTTGAGACAACTGTTCTACTCTGACCTCGTGCTCGTCAGCGTGGATGGAGCGTGCTGTGAGTTCGATTGAAAAAGTGAAAGTGACAATTTGAAATTGTAAAATCGGACTCGTGGGCCAGGTTCCACCTGGCGTTGGTGCTTGGCAGGTCAACACGCTCGAACAATCGTAGGCCGGACCAAGCGAAGCGCCGTTCCGGCAACCCAGGTCCGGATCATCGCGGCCGCAACCACCACGACTGCCGGAGCGGCGTCCCTCCGGTCCTTGATCCGGCCTCCAACTGCTGGACGCCTCGCTTGGTTCCCAAGGCATTGGCGAGGTCGCCAGGTGGGACCTGGCCTACGTTGGATGAGAAAATGCCGCTCTCACTCGGTGGCGTTCTTTGCGAGTTGCTCTTCGATGATGCTGACCAGTTGTTTGGGGCTGAATGGTTTGCTGACCAGGGAAACCAAGCCGGGGCGTTCGACAATTTTGTCGGGGTCGATTTCAAATCCCTTGGCGGTGCACAGGACAATCACTGAAATCGGCGACGTTTCGACCACGCGGCCGATCAGTTCCAGGCCGCTGAGGATGGGCATTTCGTGGTCGGTGACCAGCACATCGAACTTTTCGTTGGACTGAATCGTGTCCCAGGCCAGTTGTCCATCCGCGACCGCGGTCACATCCATTCCAGCGCGGTCCAATGTGAATTGCAGCAAATGCCGCAGAACGGGGTCATCTTCCGCGATCAAAACCCGTGTTTTTTGTGCAGCATTCATGTTTTTTTGCGATCATTCATGGGGGCTTGCCTGCCTTGCTTGTCTTGACGTTAAGTTCCGGCGATTTCTATACTTCGGGCTCACGGATTCGAATCCCTTCACCCCTGCGAACGTATGAACAGCGAGCGACGTCACCAGCTGAACGAGAATGAACTTGCCGGAGTCCTCGACAAGTTGAATCACTCGATTGAGCCTTACTCCAAGACAATTGCCTTGGGTGTCGCAGCGTTTTTCGTTGCTGTCTTGGGATATGGAGTCTATTCCAGTACACGATCGGACAATCGAAGCGACGCCACGTTGCAGTTGATCGATGCGTCCATCACCGGCGACACAGAGAGTCTAGCGACCATCGCCGCCCAATACCCGAAGACTTCCGCTGCGGCTTGGGCACGTCTTTACCAAGGTGGCCAGCAAATGGGACTCGGGTTCTCATCGTTGTACACCAGTCGAGATGAAGCGGAAACATTGCTCGACGATGCCGTCGACGCTTACAAGCAAGCGATGGAGCTGAGCAACGACGCCATGATCCAGTCGCGTGCCCATTACGGTCTCGCGCAAATCGCGGAAGCTCGGGGCAACGTCGAAGAAGCGGTTCAGGAATACGAAGCCGCGATGGCGGTGGGCGAATCCGCCGCGATGATCGAAGAAGCCAAGGCTCGAGTCGCCGCACTCTCGTCACCTCAAGCCAAGGAGTTCTTGGCCTGGTTCCAAGAACAAGACTTCTCGCCAGCGGAACCGAGCATGCCGCCGTCGTTGCCAGGAGCCGGTGAACTCCCCGATCTGCCAGACTTGGATCTGCCGCCCTTGGATTTTCCAATGGACGATGCAACCGAAGCCAGTGCTGAAGTGACGGAGGAAGCAGAGGCAACCGAAGAGCCAGCGATGACCGAAGAGCCAGCGATGACCGAAGAAGCCGCCGAAACGGAAGCCCCTGCCGAGGAAGCCGCCGCGGAAGAGGCTGCTCCGGAAGAAGCCGCTGAGCCAGCCGAAGAAATGAAGGAAGAGCCTGCGGCCGAAGAAGCGTCCACCGAGGAAGCTGCCAAAGAAGAAGTTCCGGCAGAAGAAACGGTGGAAGCAGAAACGCCTGCTGAGGAAACGCCAGCTGAGAAAGCTCCTGCAACAGAAGAAACGCCCGCTGCCGATGAACCCGCCGCATCCGACGAGTGATGCGCGAATTCGTCGTTCCTGAATCCGCGCATGGGTTTCGAATCGATTTGTTCTTGACCCAGTCCTGCGATGGCTACAGCCGATCGCAAATTCGGGACGCGGTTCAGAACGATGGTGCGGAAGTCGATGGGCGGGTCATTCGTCCCAGCTACAAAATCAAAGCTGGGCAGACGATCCGGTTTCGCGTGCCTCCCCCGGCATCCGATGACACGGTGCCTGAGAACATCCCGCTGGATATTCTCTATGAAGACGACGGATTGGTCGTCATCAACAAGGCTGCGGGGATGGTGGTGCACCCGGCGCGTGGCCACTGGTCGGGCACGCTGACCAGCGCGCTCGCGTTTCGGTTTCAGTCGCTATCCGACGTGGGCGGGCCCACTCGTCCAGGCATTGTGCATCGGCTTGACCGAGACACCAGCGGCGTGATCGTCGTTGCCAAGAACAACGCGGTGCACCTGAATTTGGCTGCCCAGTGGCACGACCGATTGGTGCAAAAGGAATACACCGCGATCACATCCGGTCGACTTGACCGAGATCGCGACTGGATTCATGCATCGATCGGGCGTCATCCGTACCAGCGCGACAAACAAGCGATCCGTGAAGACCATTCGACCAGCAAGACGGCGTCAACGTTTTACGAAGTCGTGGAACGCCATGGCCGTGTGACTCGAGTCGACGTGCGGCCCAAGACCGGGCGAACGCATCAAATTCGAGTTCACCTGGCGCACATCGGTTGCCCGATTCTTTGCGATCGATTGTACGGTGGTCACTCCGAGTTGAGCCGCTCGCAGATTCGCCGGATGGCCGGCATGGAAGTCGCCACGCCCGGTGTGCAGCCGACTCCCGAAGATCAGCAGGTTTTGCTGGGGCGTCAGGCCCTGCATGCCAGAGCGTTGACGTTCACCAACCCGCAAACAGGGAAGGAAATGACGCTGACCGCGCCCATTCCTCCCGACATGCAAGCCGTTCTTGATCTGTTGTCTTCTGACTCTTCTCTTTGATTCTTCTCTCTGCAATTTCTTGGAATCTCGTCGCCATGGCTGAGCTGTTTTCGATCTCCGGTTTGTTCACGCTCGGGATGCTGGTGCTGTTGCAGGCGGTGTTGGGGTTCGACAACCTGCTTTACATCTCGATTGAGAGCAAACGGGTCGCCGAGGACCAGCAGTCCAAGGTTCGAAAGATCGGCATCGGATTGGCCGTGATCTTGCGAATTGTGTTGTTGTTCGTGGTCGTGAGATTGATCGTGTTGCTGGAAGAGCCGTTTGTCGAGCTCCACAATGGCTACATTGACGCTGCAATCTCCGGGCATAGCTTGATCGTTTTGTTTGGTGGCGCGTTCATCCTCTGGACGGCTCTCAAGGAGATCTATCACTTGCTGGCCGAACCTGAGTTGGGGCATTCGGAAGACTCGGCGAAAGCCAGTGTTGGCAAGACGATTGGTTTGATCGTGATGATGAACTTGGTCTTTTCGTTCGACTCGATTCTCAGCGCGATGGCGCTCACCAAGAGTTTCGCGATCATGGCAACGGCGATCGTGATCAGTGGTGCGATGATGATTTTCTTGGCCGACCGGGTGGCGGATTTCTTGAAGAAGAACCGCATGTACGAAGTCCTGGGGCTGTTCGTGTTGTTCATCGTCGGGGTGATGTTGGTCAGCGAAGGCGGTCACTTGGCTCACGTTGCGTTGTTCGGTCACGAAGTGCACGCGATGGCCAAGAGCACGTTCTACTTTGTGCTGGCGATTTTGATTGTGGTCGATGTGGTTCAAGGCAAATACCAAAAGACATTGTTGGCTCGGCAGGACGCCGCCAAAGCAAACTCGCCAAAGAAAGCCCAAGCCTAAAGGGATCCGATGTCCGCTTCCCCGCACCGACGGCCGGCCCCCAAGCGACGCCCCGTCACGGATCTGGAGCCTGGCAGAGTTCCACCGCCCAAGGCTGTTCAGCCGAAGTCGGCTCCGCCCCCGGCCGCTCCTTCCAGGCGGAAGGGGACGGCGCCCTCTGTGGTGGCAGCCAAGTCGTCGACGTCAGCGAAACACGCGTCCAAGCCAGTCGCCAATTCAGCAGCGGTTCCACCAGGAGTCGTTCCGCCTCGCGACCGGGACACTTTGTTTGCGCTCGCGGAATTTCTGCAGACGCGGCGGCCCGACCCCCAGCGGATCCCTGTCGTCCAGCGTGAGATTCACGCCGAGGTTCTGGGGCTCAGTCGGACGATTGACCGGCCTAACTTCAAGCGGGTTGGACGCGATGATTTGGTGCGTTTGATTCACCTGCTCGACGAAGCTTTCTTCGAAGGCCGCGTGTTGCCGGTCGCAAAGGCGGAAGGGTTGGAGTTTGGGTTTTCGTCTCGGATGACCAGTGCCGCCGGCAAGCTCGTGACGCATTATCCCGGCGGCAAACGGGATGGGCCGCGGCGTTTTGAGATGATTCTTTCGTCGACGTTGTTGTTTCAAACGTTCGAGGATGTGGATCGGCCTGTCACAGTCACGGGGCGCACGTGTCGCGATCGCTTGGAAGCGATGCAGCGAGTTGCCGAGCATGAGATGACGCACCTGATTGAGATGCTGATTTGGAACGCGGGCAACTGCAATCAAAAGCGTTTTCAGTCGATTGCACGCAGCTTCTTTGGGCACACCGATTACCAACACAATTTGATCACCCAGCGTGAGCGGGCCGCGACCAAGTTCAACATTCGCGTCGGTGACCAGGTCGCGTTTCGAGAAGGAACGCGGCGAGTGGTCGGCCGCGTCAATCGCATCACTCGCCGTGCCACGGTGCTGGTGAATGATCCGAAAGGGGAGTTGTTCAGCAACGGGGACCGCTATGTTCGGTATTATGTGCCTCTGGAAAAGTTGAGTCTCGTTTCATCGAAGTAGAGGTCCCTGATGCCGTCCGTTCTTGCTGTTGCCGCGCACCCTGATGACATTGAGTTCTTGTTTGCGGGGACGATGTTGCTGCTTGGCCAGCGTGGCTGGGATCTGCACTACATGAATGTGGCGGACGGTTCTCGCGGCAGCACCACGTTGGGGCCACGGGAATGTGCCGCGACGCGATTGGAAGAGGCCAAACAAGCCGCCAGGTGTCTCGGGGCAACCTTTCACCCTCCGATTTGTGCGGACATGGAAGTCGCCTACACCACCGAGAATGTTCAGAGGGTTGCCGCGGTGGTGCGTCAGTCCAAGGCGTCGATCGTGTTGACGCATTCGCCCATTGATTACATGGAAGATCACGAGAACGCTTGTCGGTTGGCGGTCAGTGCCGCCTTCGCCCACGGGATGCCGAACCTTGAAAGCATTCCACCGACTCCGGTCTACATGGATCCGGTGACGGTCTATCACGCTCAGCCCGTCGGTTGTCGTCAACCAACCGGTGAGTTGGTGACGCCGCATTTCTATGTGGACAACGGGGATGTCGTGGAGCAGAAGGCCGAGGCATTGGCATGTCACGCCAGCCAAAAGCAATGGCTCGACGAGAGCCAAGGCATGGACAGTTACATCGAGTCGATGCGAGATCTGTCACGCATGGTGGGGACGATGAGCGGGCAATTTGAGCACGCCGAAGGCTGGCGTCGCCGGGAGCACTGGGGGTTCTGTGGGCCTGGCGATGATCCGTTGCGAGCGGCACTGACGGATCAAATCGCCGAAGGAATCAGGGGCCTGTAGCTCGGTGGTTTGCCACCGAGGCGCGCGACGTTGTTCCGCGATGCGAATTGCAAATTGCAAATTGTTTGTGGCCTGGACCAGGGGAACACGCTCTCATTTTGGCCAACGGCCAAGTTCGATCCAAAACGGGTGGGTTGATGTTGGCCGTTGGCCAACAAAACCGACTGCAAAAGCGCAGCCTCGAAACCCGACGCGTCAGCGAGGGACCGCGCGCATCCCCACGCCGGCCCCATCCGGGGCGACCGTCCACGTTCCGTCATACCCATCTCGGGGCTTCCGCCCCGAGCTAAGAACGACGGCCCCATCCGGGGCGAAGAATTGAGCCGCCCCTGTCGCCGCTCCGCGGCTTTCGCGACTTGGGTGTGCGTTGGTCGCGGCCAGTCCTTGGGTTGAAACCCAAGGCTGGCCAAATGCCGTCGCTCCGCGACTGTTCGGTCGAGATGGCGCCAACCAACCGCGGAGCGGTGGCATTCGATAGCGTCGGGTTTCAACCCGACGTCTCGGGTGTCCGCAACTCAATTTAAAGCCGCGGAGCGGCGACAGATCGTTCCGAGCTTGTTGCCAACTGTCGTCGCTCCGCGACTTGGGTGTGCGTCGGTCGCGGTCGGACCTTGGGTTGAAACCCAAGGCTGGCCAAATGCCGTCGCTCCGCGACTGTTCGGTCGAGATGGCGCCAACCAACCGCGGAGCGGTGGCATTCGATAGCGTCGGGTTTCAACCCGACGTCCCCCGCGGTTGCGGAAACACGTTACGAGTCGATGCCGAGTCGTTTTTGAAGCGTTTTTAGATCGGTGCTCATGGCTTCCAGGTGTTGCGGGACGAGCGCTGGGTCGCGATGGTCGAGGTATTCCTCGTGCAATGAGATCGGGCATTTCAGGTCACTGGTTTTCACCGCATCAAAGAATCTTTGGCTGACCAGCCCATCGCCCAGGGGCACGTTTTCAACCCGGCCATCGACCCATTGATAGTCTTTGACGTACAGCATTCGCACGCGGGGCTGGATCATTCGCCAGGTCACCGGCCAGCTCATGCCGCCTTCGACTTGGGCGTGACGGATGTCATAGACGACACCCATGTGATCCGGCGAGATGTCCGTCAGGACTCGGTCGAGGTCCCAGAGCGAGGCGCCCAGGTAGTTTTCGCCGGCATGGTTTTGATAGAGGGCCTGCATCCCGATTTGCCCGCAGTAGTCTGCTAGCTTTCCGAATTGTTGTTTCCAGTGATCCAGTTGGCTCGCGATGGGTTGTTGTCGGTCGTACTTGCCGTATCGCATGCGGAATCGCGAGATGCCCAGATCGGCTGCGGTTTCCAGAACGGTTGCTCGATGTGGATCGTCCAAGTCACCAATGTCGGTCGTGATCAGCGTGATTTCCAAGCCATGCTTTTGCATCGCCTTTTGCATCGCGGGCAGTTTCTCAGCGGCTTCTGCGGGGGCCACGTTGCCGCCTTTTCGCACGGTGGCTTCGACGCCATCGAAACCTGCTTCGGCAAGTGCCGAGGCCATTTCGTCAAAGGACATCGAGTTCAGTGGCTTGGTGAACACGCAGATGGGCCACCGGCTCTCGGTTTCAGGATCCGCCGCGAAAAGACTGCGAGTTGGCAGTGAAGCAAGTGACGCGGCGGCAAGCGAGCCAGCGAGAAAATCACGGCGGTTGGGCATGATGGATTCCGAGAGAGCGGTGGGGGGGGGGAGGTGGGGCGTCACTCGTGCCGCGGATGCAGGCAAGGGAGGACGAGACCAGTTTAACCGAACCGTTCACCACCGTTTTCATGCGTGTGGCAGGGCGGGGGTCGTCAACGGAGAGTAGGGCACGGCCTAACGTGGCAGCGAACCACCGCTGGCTAGCTGACGAAGGCGGATTCGAGGCCGCGGGTTTGCATCAAAAATTCTTTGATCGACGGCAGTCGATCATCGACATTCGGTTCGATCATTCGCATGATCACGCGAGCCACTTTGGGGTGGATGTCGTCACGGCGTTCGAGAATCGGGGTGGAGGTTTCCGTGTCGTGCTGCAGCGCCGCGCGTCCGCTGACGATCTCACCTTGCCACGGGTGTTTGAATGTCAGCAGGCAGTAGAAGGTCACACCGAGCGAGAACACATCCACGCGTTGGTCGGTCGCTCGGCGGCGTACAATTTCCGGGCACATGTACAGTGGCGTGCCGGTGCGATTGCCGGGGGCCATGAACGGTGGTGTGGCGGGAACGGACAAGCCGAAATCGATCAGCCGGACACCTGAAACAGTGTCGTCACCTTCTTCGGGTGGGGTGCAAATGAAGTTGCGAGGGCAGACGTCGCGGTGGATGAAGCCTTGGTCGTGCACGTAGGCGAGTGATTCGGCCATCTCTCGCATCAGCAGCATTTCTTTGCCATCAATGACGTCGCGTTTCTTGCGCACGATCACGTCTTGGATCCCCACGCCGGCGATGTATTCCATCACCAAGATGCGTTGGTTTTTGGCTGTGATGCCGTGTTCGAAGGTCTTCACGATCAGCGGATGCTTCATCTGCATCGCGATTTCGCCTTCGGAAGGTTTGTTCAAACCCTTGAAGCGACTTTCGAACAGTTCGTACTTTTCGGGGTCGAGGATTTTGACCCCGACGTTCTCTTTGCGTTCCAGATCGTAAGCAACGAAGAAGTTGCTCATCGTGCCGGTGGCTGCTGTTCGTGAGCGTTCGAACCGTTTCTCCACATCGATCCGCTTCAGTGAACCGCCGCTGCCTTTGGAGAACGCGCCTTTGATCGAATCGAACAGCCCCATCGGTTACTTCCCGCAGTAGTCGATGGCGGTGGCAATTTCTGTCTTCAGAGTTTTGCGATGGACGATGCGATCGATGTAGCCATGCTCCAACAGGAATTCGCTGGTTTGGAACCCTTCGGGCAGTTCGATGCCGATGGTGGCTTTGATCGTTCGCGGTCCGGCAAACCCGATCAGGGCCTTGGGTTCGGCAAAGACCAGGTCACCGAGCGAGGCGAAGCTGGCGGCAACCCCACCCATGGTTGGATTGGTCAGGACACTGATGAACAGTCCGCCTGCGGAGTGATAGCGCGAAAGAGCGGCGGAGACCTTGGCCATTTGCATCAGCGACAGGATGCCTTCGTGCATTCGGGCTCCACCACCGGAGGCGCTGATGATGATCAGTGCCAGGTTTTGTTCTGTGGCGCGTTCAATCAATCGTGTCAGGCGTTCGCCGACGACGGATCCCATGCTGCCCATGATGAACGCACTGTCGGTCACTGCGAATGCGACTCGACGAGCGCGGATCATGCCGGTGCCGGTCAGGACCGCATCGGTCAAGCCGGTGCGTTTCTGTTCGCCGATCAGGCGTTCGGCGTAGGGGCGGCGATCGCTGAATTCGAGCGGGTCCGTCGGCCGAAGATGTTCGTTCATTGGTTCGAACGTGCCATCGTCGAGCACCTGAGCGACTCGTTCCCAGGCACTCACATAAAAGTGGTGATCGCACTGGGGACAGACGTTCAGGCGTTGCTGGACTTCTTTGTAGAACAGCGACGCGCCGCACGAGTCGCACTTCCGCCACACGCCCTCGGGCACCCCTCGTTTCCGATTGCCGGCCGTGTTGGGCGCGGGTCGGTTGGGGGTGGGAGAGGTCGGTGTTGCGTCGGCGGTTGACGGCGTCGCGGCTGAAGACGGTTGCCCGTTGCTGTTCACTGCGCTATCCACTGCGGGATTTTCCACTGCGGTATCCATTTCCACTTTCGGGATCAGTCCAAGAGCATGTCGTCCACGGTCATTCCACCGGGGATCATTGGCAGCACGTGTTCTTGGTAGGGCACTTCGACGTCCAACAAGAAGGGGCCTTTGTGATCGATCATTTCTCGCAAGGCACCTTCGAGGTCCGCTTTCTTTTTGACCGTGGCGGCTCCGCATCCGTAGCCTTTGGCGATTTGCACAAAGTTCGGGTAACGGTCGCTGGCGTATTCGAAGCGATCCGCGGTGCTCTTGCCCTTGGCTTCTTCGTGATCGATGGGGCCGAGGTAGGTGTGAGCACGGTTGCGGTCCATGAACCGGTCTTCCCACTGAACGACCATTCCGAGGTGTTGGTTGTTCAGCAACAGGACCTTCACGGGCAGCTTTTCACAGAAGCACGTGGCGAGTTCTTGGATGTTCATCTGGAAACTGCCGTCGCCATCGATGTCGATGACCAAAGCGTCCGGGTGAGCGGCTTGCACACCCATGGCGGCTGGCAATCCGAAACCCATCGTGCCGAGTCCGGAGCTGCTCATCCAGGTCCGCGGCTGGCGGAACTTGAAGAACTGAGCCGCCCACATTTGGTGTTGGCCCACGCCGACGCTGACGTACGTTTCGCGATCGGCGGTGATTTTGCTGAGCGTCGCGATCGCGTGCTGCTGCAAAATGCCGTCGAACGAATTGTCGTACTTCAGCGGGTACTTGGCTTTCAGGTCGGTGCAGGTTTTCTGCCAAGCTTCGATTTCGGGGGCCTGAACGATTTGGTTCAGTTCCCGAAGCACATCCTTCACGTCGCCGCGAACAGGGATGTGAGCTTGTTTGTTCTTGTTCAGTTCGGACGAATCGATGTCGACGTGGATGATCTTCGCGTCTTTCGCGAACGCTTCCACTTTGCCGGTCACGCGGTCGTCGAACCGCACGCCCAGTGCGATCAGCAGATCGCAATCGCGAACGGCGTAGTTGGCGTAGGCGGCACCGTGCATGCCCAACCAATCCAGCGAGCGTGGGTCGTCAGGCGAAACGGCGCCCAGGCCCATGATCGTGGTGACGGTTGGAATGCCCGTTTTCTTGATCAGTTCGCGAAGTTCTTCGCTGGCTTCGCCGGAAACGATCCCGCCACCGGCGTAGATCACGGGGCGACGCGCCAATTTGATGGCCGCAGCCATTTGTTTGATCGTTTCGCTGGCAACCTTGGGTGGTTCAGGGGTGTAGCCAGGCAGATCCATTTCCGGATCCATGTCGATTGGGAAGCTTCCCAATTGAACATCTTTGGGCATGTCCACCAAAACGGGGCCGGGACGACCGCTGGTGGCGATGTGGAAGGCTTCCTTCATGATGCGAGGCAAATCAGCCAAGTCAGTCACGAGGTAGTGGTGTTTGGTGATTCCGCGGCAGATTTCGACCATCGGGGTTTCTTGGAACGCGTCGGTTCCGATCGATCCCGTGGGAACTTGCCCGGTGATGCACAGCATCGGGATGCTGTCCAGTTTCGCGTCCGCGATGGCGGTCACCAAGTTGGTGGCACCAGGGCCGCTGGTCGCCATCACCACGCCGATTTTGCCGGTGCTGCGCGAGTAACCCTGGGCCGCGAAGGCACCGCCTTGCTCGTGGCGGGGCAGAATCGTGCGAATCGAGTCCCCGTAACGTGTCAGGGCCTGGTGCATCGGCATGCTGCAGCCGCCTGGGTAGGCGAACAAGATTTCGACACCGTGATCGACCAATGATTTGACGAGTACATCGGCTCCATTCATCGGTTGCTGATCGCCTTTCGCGGCGCTGGCGTCGGAAGAGCTCGAAGCGGTACTCATCGGTGGTTGACTACTGGGGACAGAGTGGGATTCGAAAAGAGTCGAAATGGACCTTGCTCCGATCGTGAAAAACTTCCGAAGCTAGGGCCCTCCAACGTAAATTCCTCAGCCCTGACTGGCAATGGTGAAAACGAGGAACTGACCCCAATGAGCTTTGTTTTAGACCTGTTCGCGATCGCCCTTGGTGGCTCCATTGGGGCCGTTCTTCGCTACCTGATCGCATTGATGGTGGTTTCTGCCCCGTTAGGTGGATGGTTGACGATGCATGGCAGCGTCGGCACGACGCTTGCAAACTTGCTCGGGTGTTTCGCCTTGGGGGGGCTGTATCAATTCTCTCAGGCTTGGCTGGCCTCGGATTGGGTCGCGACGGGCTGGGCGGCGTCCCTGGCCCAACCTCGCACGCTGTTGGCCATTCGGATCGGTGTTTTGGGGAGTTTGACGACCTTCAGCACCCTGATTGGCGAAACCGCTGTGTTTGCCTCGCAGGGACGAATTTTGGCCAGTTCCCTGCTGTTAGGGATCAATGTCATCGTTGGCTGGTGTCTTTTTTGGGCCGCGGTGTCGGTCGTTCGGAACTGGACCTCATGATCGCTTCGGTTGTTTCACTTCCCATTGGCAATTGGGTTCTGCGGTTGCTGCCCCTGCTGGCGGCACTGCTGGCCGGCTGGATGGCGGCTCCTGCCAGCGGCCAAACCATGCCTGGTTTTTACAACGCGTTTGGCAAGACCGGCACGACTCGCAGTCGCCACGTGGCTTCGACATCAGAAACCTTTGATTTGCCTGCCACGTATGTTTCGGCGTCGCAATTCGCCGAGGATGCCTCGCTGCACGCGGTCTCTGTCTCGCCCGACGGCAATGTTTTGGTCGCCGTGGGTGACTGGGGCGTGATCGTTCGCAGTGAAGACGCGGGCCGAACCTGGCGGAACTTGGCGTCCGGAGTCGACTTGGCTCTGTGTGATGTTCGTTTTCTGAATGAAACTCGCGTGGTCGCGGTTGGTGGTGGCTACGAACCTGTCACGGGACTGAGTCGTGGGGTGGCGATCGCCAGCGACGATGCTGGGCGGACTTGGCACCGAGTCGACGCGTTGGAAGCGACGAAGTTGCACCGGATGGCGGTTCGAAACAGTTTTGATGCTGAACCACTGCCCGCTGGTTCCTTGGAGGCAATCGGGGACGACGCGGAAGCTTCGGCCGGGAATCGTTTTCACTCCTTCGATGGCGGTTTGACTTGGTTGGAAGACACCGCTCAATCGCCCGAGTCACGCGCCAAGTTGCATGACTGGTTGCGTCAGGATGCATTGGTTCAAGACAGCCAATCGGCTCGCCAGACCAAAGGCGAAGGATGGCGAGTTCGCGTGGGGACGCATGGGATCATCGAGCGATCGACGGACGATGGACAAACTTGGGACCCTGTGCGCGGTGCCGGACGCGCGCCCGCCGTGATGTTTGTGGCGGCTTCGGAACAGACCGTGCCTTGGGCATTGATCGGTCGCGAAACATTGGAAATGAAACGGCGTGTCGTCGTCGTGCTCGATTCTGCGAAGCCCGCCGGTGCGCACACCGTTGGCAGGCTCGGCCGGGTGCGGCACGCGGCGATGCGACTGGGAGTCGCCAAAGCGGTTTGGTGCAGCAGTCCCACATCGGATCGGCAACCTTGCGTGGATTTGCTGCAGCAGCATCAGCCTGCGGTGGTGGTGCTGGATGCGAATTTGCCGGAGTCGACGCGAAAGGCTTGGGTGAGTGCGACGCTGGATGATTCCAATTTTCCATTGACCGCGTCATTGATACGCAAGCAACCTCGGCGGGTTTACGCCAGCGAGTTGCAGGCTGGCGCCGTCGTCAGTTCCTCCCGCAGTGTTGCTCTTCGCAGCGATGCGCTGTTGTCCGGGCGCGCCGTGTTGGCAGGCGATCTGGCATTGGATGCGATGATGGTGGTTGCCCCAGGGATGGCGGTGCCCGAAAGCGTGGTGGTGTCGCCCGTCCCAGGAACCTCAACCGAACTTCGGCGGGATCTGTCGCTGACCGGAGGGTTGGTGCTGGCGGCCGGTCAACAGTTTGGCTCCGGTGTGACCGACCAAGCCTCGCGACGACGCTTGCAAATTGCGACCGCCAGGATGAGCCAGTTGTCACGTTTGAAAGAGTTGCTCCGCGACCCGGGGCTCCGTTCCAAGGAGCTGGCTGACACGCTGGAGGTTCTGTTGCCTCGGACGGCGTCGGAGGATCGGACGCGGATGCTGTGGTGGTTGTGGATTCAAACTCGGCACGCAGCACAGCTCGCCAGTTCAGAGGGGAATTGGCAGCACGCTCAATCCTTGACGGCGTGCGAAGACATTCTGTTGCGGACGATGGTCGATGCCGCGCCGGTGGACTCCGTGCGGCGGTGGGCGGACTGCATGCTGCAGGCACGACAAGAAAGCTTTGAACGTTCGGTGGTCTCGATGTCACCGAGCCAACCGGGTTGGCTGGCGTCGAAAGCCGGCGGTTCGCACCCCGATTGGGGCGGCACTGGATCTGCCAATCGCGATGGCGTCACCCGTGCAGGGAATGGTTTCGGGAACGCGGGCGGTCAGCAAGACGGAGTGCAATCGGGGATGCATTGGCAAACGCAATCTTTGTCGCCTTTCGCGGTGAAGCCGGTGGCGTATGAATCGACCCCTCCTGCGAGCAAGTCGCGTTCGTCGGCTGGCGGAATGGCTCGCGCCGGTTCGCTGAATGCACTGGCATCTGGAGCACTGGAGAGTTCCTTGCCGACTCTGCCACCGATGAGTCAGCGAACCAACTGGGAATACCATCCCGTTGTGATGGCGGCGCGACGCATCTCGGGCGTGGGTCTGGGGGAGGGTCCGTCGGACGAGGAATCGACTTCTTCCACGCGATCGCCAACCCGGAAATCCAACGCCTTGCCTCGCGTTGTTTCGCGACCGCGATTGGATTGTGAGTTGGACGATGCTTGTTGGAGTGATCTGCGTTGGCAGCGCACCGACGATCTCATGTTCGCCTGTGTGACAGACGGGGAATACTTGTACGTCGCGGTGGTTGACTCCGGGAACTCCGGGGGCTCGCAGACCGAATCCGGTCGGCCCCAGGCGTTGGAGTTATGGATCGATGGCGATGGCGACTTGATGTCATCGTTTTGTTTTGGGTGTGACTCGCGAGGCAACCGTCAAGCGTCGGTGGACGGCACGGTGCGTTGGCAACCGAACTGGTACGCGGCACTGAGTGGATGGAGCGAAAACGAATCGAGCGACGGGGCTGATTCGGAGTCGTCTGTCCGTCGAGGGCCGCGGGTGTTGGCGGAAATCGCGATTCCGTTGGTCGAAATCTTGCCTCGAGCGGATTCCTGGTCGCGGTTCACAGAACAATTTGGGGTCCGCGTGCGTTCGTCGCAGGCGGGGGATTCGGCGGATTCAACGCCGGGCCGTTCGCCGAGCGGCGACGCCGGGCGATTGGCCTCTGATTTTCAAGCGTTGCCCGATCCGCAACACTGGCGATTCTTTCCCATGCCTCGCGAGTGACCGATTCTGGTGAGTCGCGGCATGCGAACGCCCTGATCTTTTGAGTTCGGTTTTGTCTGACACTGCTCCTGAAACTGATTCCGCCGACGAGCCCATTCGGTCGTACACGCGTCCGCCTGAGCAACCCTTGTTCGATCGCGTTCGGACGTGGACGGACGTCATGCCGTGGCTGCGGTTGGTACGCGTGGCCAGGTTGGCTGGCGCGCCGGTTTGGTTGGTCTTGGTCGCGATCGTGGATTTGGTTTGGCGGATTGGGCTGGAACGACTGGTCGGTCACTCGGCCACGGGGGCCCTGGTCGCGGACGGATGGCGGACATCGACGACGCTGGGAGATTTGATTTGGACCGGACCATGGGGCCGTCCGGTTCCGGCCCCGTGGATGGATGGCGTGCCGTTGTTCATGGGCCACTGGGCCGGTGTGTTGTGGACGTTCGTTTGGTGGACTCCCATTGCGATGGTGTTGTTGCGATTGGGAATCCTGCTGACGGCCGGGCGTGATTTGCCAGGCTTTGTGGAGACCTGGAAGATCATTGGCAGGCGTTGGAAGTCGGCGCTCTTGATCAGTGTGTTGCCCGCGGTGTGTGCGTTGCCACTGGTCTTGTTTTTATGGCTGGCCGATGGGGTGGCAACGGGAGAGCAACCTCGCCTGGTCTGGAGTTTCTTGCTCGCACCGCTGGCGCTTCCGGCCGCATTGGTTGTCGGGTTGTTGATGGCGGGGGCGAAGGCGGCGATTCCCTTCGGTTTGGCGGCACTGGTCAGCCAAGAGAAGGTGGACGCGATGGACTGCCTGAGCCGCGGCTACGAGGTCACGTTCCGCCGCCTGCCACAGCTCGTTCTGTTGTTGGTGCCAGCGGTTGTGTTGCTGGCGATCGTGGTGGGTGGCTGGCAGTTGGTCGGTTTGACCGCGATCTCCACGCTGCGGAATCCCGTTTGGACCGCACTCCTTGTGCGTTTCCCAATCGTCGTTGGAATCACCGTCGGCTGGGCCTTGGTCGGGGGCGTGTACTTGCTGCTTCGCCAGTCCGCTGGTGGCCAAGAAGTGGAAGACGTCTGGGACGGTCCCAAGACAAAACCGCTGAAGGTGCCCTCCGTCAAACGCGACACCAAGCCAGAGTAGAACGGTTGTCCCCAACTGTTCGCGTGTCGGCTTTTTGTCTGGGAGACATTTGACGCGGACGGTGTTGAGGTGGGGGTGGACGCGACGTGTCTTGGCGTTGGAATGCTGTTGGACTTGGTTGCCGGAACGGCGCTTCGCTTGGTCCGGCCTACGAATGTGATGTGAGTCGCAGGCTGTCACTCAGGGGGCCCGGCGATGGCGAGTGCGAGAGTAGAACGGTTGTCCCCAACTGTTCGCGTGTCGGCTTTTTTTCTGGGAGACATTTGACGCGGACGGTGTTGAGGTGGGCTGGACGCGACGTGTCTTGGCGTTGGAATGCTGTTGGACTTGGTTGCCGGAACGGCGTTTCGCTTGGTCCGGCCTACGAATGTGATGTGAGTCGCAGGCTGTCACTCAGGGGGCCCGGCGAGTGCCAGAGTAGAACGGTTGTCCCCAACTGTTCGCGTGTCGGCTTTTTGTCTGGGAGACATTTGGCGCGGACGGTGTTGAGGTGGGCTGGACGCGACGTGTCTTGGCGTTGGAATGCTGTTGGACTTGGTTGCCGGAACGGCGCTTCGCTTGGTCCGGCCTACGAATGTGATGTGAGTCGCAGGCTGTCACTCAGGGGGCCCGGCGAGTGCGAGTGCCAGAGTAGAACGGTTGTCCCCAACTGTTCGCGTGTCGGCTTTTTGTCTGGGAGACATTTGGCGCGGACGGTGTTGAGGTGGGGTTGGACGCGACGTGTCTTGGCGTTGGAATGCTGTTGGACTTGGTTGCCGGAACGGCGCTTCGCTTGGTCCGGCCTACGAATGTGATGCGAGTCGCAGGTTGTCACTCAGTGGGCCCGGCGATGACGAGTGCGAGAGTAGAACGGTTGTCCCCAACTGTTCGCGTGTCGGCTTTTTTTCTGGGAGACATTTGACGCGGACGGTGTTGAGGTGGGTTGGACGCGACGTGTCTTGGCGTTGGAATGCTGTTGGACTTGGTTGCCGGAACGGCGCTTCGCTTGGTCCGGCCTACGAATGTGATGCGAGTCGCAGGCTGTCACTCAGGGGGCCCGGCGAGTGCGAGTGAGGATCGACGGTGGAGGCCGCCGTCGACGAATTGGGGCAGACGCATCCGCTCAGAAAATGCCGCCGGTTGGTGGCGGCGTGCTGGGCGGGCCGTTGTTCGTTGGGGGAGCGGGAGCATTCTGGCTGGGAGCGTTTGGGTTTCCGTTGCCCACAAACACGTGCGCGGAGGCTCCCGAATACACGCCCGAATGAAAACTGCCTGAAGACAATGGGTCTTGGTATGGCACGGATTGGGTCGGCACGTCCTCGCCGACCGTTCCCGCTCGGAGTGCATCGAGGAGGGCTTCGATTCTGAGATGGGTCGCCAGCGTCGTCGACACCAAGATTCCGGGGCGATTGGTTCCGCCGGTTGGCAAGGACGCCATGGTGCCCGTGCCGCCAAGTGCTTCCCAGGACTCGGGGTCAACGGTGACTTGGATCAGATTCATGGTTTCGGAGATCGACTCCGTCAGCCCGGTGGCTTCCAGGTAATAAATGCGATGCAGGGGGCGTTCCTCGGCCATCGCGATCGTGGTCACAACCCATGCCTCCTGTTCGAATTGGAGCGTCAGTTGTTGGTCGCGAAGCATTCGACTCATCGTTGACTGGAAGCTTGCCGACTTGGAATGAACTCTCACTGGGATGTCGGCTGACAAGCCTTCCTCTTCCAACGCATGCACATCAATCTCAATGCTGTGGTGAAGGTGTTCTTGGAGCGACTCGATCGCTTCGTCCAGTGGCAGGTTGTCGGTCTTGATCGACACCGGTTGGGCCAGGTCGGACTCCATTTGCTCGGCGACGTCCGCAGAGATTTCCGCCCAGCGATCTGTTGCGATGCCGGCCCGAGCGAGCCGCGTGAAGTCGGCGGTGATCACCAAACCGTCGGAGGTCAGCTTGGCGGCCAGGTTCAGTGGAGCCAGAGCTCGCTTCAAGGCAACCTGCAACGGAATCTCCGCCGCGCGCACTTGGACGACCGCGGAGGACGGGTCGACTTTCGCGATTCGCATCGCGGCTTGGTCGAGTGTGCAGGGGACACCCAGTTCTTCTTGGATCAATCGAGGCAATTCGCTGAGTTTGCGTTCGGTGTCGATTTGCACTCGCTGATGGAATTGATGCTGAAGGAACATCGCCCACTCCCGAGCTTTCTGTTCGTGGGCCGCGGGGCCTGGGGACGGGGCGTGTTGTTGGGGAGGGACGGGTTGTGGTGACGGGCCGCGGTACTGAGGCGGGCTCCAGTACTGAGGTGGGTTCGGGGGTTGGGATGAGCTCGGGGGCTGTGATGGAGGCGACTGTTGAGCGTGATCGCGTGGCGAAGCGTAGGCTCGTGGGGGCTGATAGGGGCCCGGTTGATGGGGGCCCGGTTGATGGGGCGAATCAGGGTGCTCAGGGGTGGGGGCTTGGTAGCCGGGCGAAGTTTGGACGCGGTTGGGGCCTTTGAATTGGGGGCCCTGGAACGCCGGTGGTTGCGCGTTCGTGATCCCGAACAGGCAAGTCACGATGACCGCCACGAGCATGCTGATTGGCCTCGTCTTGTTTCGCTGACTCATCTTCTTCCGCCTGAAAAAAAGGGGGCCGGTGGGGTCCTGGGACGCCAGTGTACAACAGGCACAATCGGGGGGGAGACGATTTGGTGGGCTGTTTCACCCCGGGGCTTTCGTGGTTCGGGCCTCGCCGGTACGCTTTCGGGGTCTGAAATTTTGCTCCTCCAACCATCTCGCGCGTGCCGATGACTGCCACCACCACTGACATTCAAACCCTCGCCATCGACACCATCCGCTGCCTCAGCATGGATGCCGTTCAAACCGCCAATAGTGGTCACCCTGGCACGCCGATGGCGCTGGCCCCCATCGCGTACCAATTGTTCCAAAACACGATGAATTACGACCCTGCCAAGCCACACTGGCCGGGCCGGGATCGATTTGTGTTGTCGTGTGGCCACGCCAGCATGCTGCTTTACAGCACGCTGCATCTGATCGGCGTCGAAGCGACCGACCGTTACGGCAAACCCACCGGTGGCGAATCCATCTCGCTGGACGCCATCAAAAAATTCCGCCAAATCGGCAGCGTTTGTGCTGGTCACCCCGAGTTCGCTGAAGCCGCTGGGATCGAAACCACGACCGGCCCGCTCGGTGCCGGCGTCAGCAACAGCGTCGGAATGGCAATGGCCGAAAAGTGGTTGGCCGCCAACTACAACACCGACGATTTGACCCTGTTCAACTACAACACCTACGCCATCTGCAGCGACGGCGACCTGATGGAAGGCATCGCGACCGAAGCCGCGTCGATTGCCGGCCACTTGAAACTCGACAACCTGTGCTGGTTGTACGACGACAACAACATCACCATCGAAGGTGACACGGACCTGGCCTTCAGCGAAGACATGGGCAAGAAGTTCGAAGGCCTCGGATGGAACGTCGTGCACGTGAGCGATGCCAACGACGTTGACGCACTCGGCAAAGCCATCGCCGAATTCCAAGCCTGCGGCGACAAGCCCACGTTGGTCGTGGTGAAGTCGATCATTGGCTACGGTGCACCCAACAAGCAAAACACTCACGGCGCCCACGGGGCACCTCTGGGATGGGACGAAGTCGCCCTGGCCAAGAAGTCTTACGGTTTGCCCGAAGACGAAAAATTCTACGTTCCCGCCGGTGTGAAAGAACACTTCGCCGAAGGAGTTGGCAAACGCGGGGCAACGGCATCGAGCCAGTGGGAAGACGTTTGGACCAAGTACCAAGCGGCCGAACCCGCCAAGGCTGCTGAGCTGAAAGCCATGTTCGCAGGCGAATTGCCGGAAGGTTGGGACAAAGACATCCCTGTCTTCGAAGCGGACGCCAAAGGCGACGCGACTCGCAACAGCAGCGGCAAGGTCCTCAACGCGATCGCCAAGAACGTTCCCTTCATGATCGGCGGAAGTGCTGACTTGGCACCGTCGAACAAGTCGGACTTGAAGTTCGAAGGTGCGGGCGAATTCCTGCCAGGACAATACAAAGGTCGCAACCTGCACTTCGGCATTCGCGAACACGCGATGTCCGGGATCGCCAACGGTTTGTGCTTGTCCGGTTTGCGTGGATACGCCGCGACGTTCTTCGTCTTCACCGATTACATGCGTGGTGGAATGCGATTGTCCAGCATCATGCATCAACCGACCATGTACATCCTGACGCACGATTCGATCGGCGTCGGCGAAGACGGGCCAACCCACCAACCGGTCGAACACCTGACCGCTTGCCGTGCAATTCCTGGTTTGAACGTCTTCCGTCCGGGTGATTCCAACGAAGTCGCTGAGTGCTACCGCACCGCGATGCAAATCAACGATCACCCCAGTGCGTTTGTGCTGTCTCGTCAAAACATGCCCACTCTGGATCGCAGCAAGTACGCCGCGGCGTCGGGATGTGCTCGTGGTGGTTACATCCTGAGCGACTGCGAAGGCACGCCGGACGTGATCCTGATGGGCAGTGGCAGCGAACTTTACATGGCAGTGGACGCGGCTGAAACATTGACCGCGCAAGGCAAAAAGGTTCGCGTGGTCAGCATGCCTTGCATGGACATCTTTGCTCAGCAGGATGCCGCTTACATCAACGAAGTCTTGCCACCCGAAGTCACCAACCGCGTTGCGATCGAAGCTGGCATCCAAATGTGCTGGGATCGTTGGATTGGCTTGCAAGGCAAATTCATCGGCATGCACTCGTTTGGTGCCAGTGGCCCATTCGATGCCGTTTACGAGCACTTCGGCATCAACGCCGACTCGGTGGTCAAAGCCGCTTTGTCCTGAGTCTCCGTTTGCAAGCCAATCCCTTGTTCGCCAGTTTGCGAATCGGGGAGGCGAGCAATGACGATGCGTTTGGGTCGCTGAGGCGGCCCGCGAGAATGATCTTGTGTCAGCCCTTGGCTGACTTCTTACCAACCTTGATCGAAAACGAAACGGCAAAATTCGCGTGCAGTTCGCTCGACGAATCGCCCTTTCGTGTCAACGACCCTTCCATCACTGAAAGAGAATCTCTTGTCCGGTACTTGCGTCATTGGTCTGCAGTGGGGCGACGAAGCCAAAGGCAAACTCGTCGACTTGTTGGCACCACGATTTGATTGGGTTGTTCGCTATCAAGGCGGGGCCAACGCGGGACACACCGTCGTCGCGGGGGATGAAACCTACAAACTGCATCACATCCCGTCCGGGATTTTGCACAGCGATGTTCAAAACGTCATCACCCCTGGCGTCGTGATCAACCCGACCACGATGCTGCAAGAAATCGATGGCCTGCAAGCTCGCGGGATCGATGTCTTTCAAAATCTGAAGGTCAGTGAACGGGCTCACTTGGTGATGCCTTGGCACATGATCGAAGATGCAACGATCAACGCCACCGCCGTGCGCGGGGAATCGATCGGCACCACCAACCGTGGGATCGGCCCGTGTTACCGTGACAAGGTCGGACGCACCCACGCGATTCGGATGATCGACTTGATCGAAGGATCTCGCGATGAACGCATCGCGACGGTCGCCGGACAAAAACAAGCGTTGTTGAAAAACTTGGGTGCTTCCGAGGAAGAACTTGAGTCGATCGCACCTGAGAAGATGGTCGCTCTGGCCGCTTCTTGGGCGGAGCGTTTGGCTCCCATGATCGCGGACACCACCGACATGGTTTTGGACGCTGCCGAAGCCAATCAAAAAATGTTGTTTGAAGGTGCTCAAGGTGCCTTGCTGGACATCGACCATGGGACCTACCCCTTCGTCACCAGCAGCAACTCGTCAGGGGTCGGCGTCTGTGCCGGTGCCGGTGTGCCACCAAAGTGGATCCACCAGGTCCTCGGTGTCTGCAAGGCCTACAGCACGCGTGTCGGCGGTGGTCCATTCCCGAGTGAATTGGAAGACGAAACCGGCGAGAAGATTCGCAAGCTTGGGAACGAGTTTGGAACGACCACCGGACGCCCGCGTCGCTGCGGTTGGTTCGATGCCGTTGCCGTTCGGTACACCGCGCGTTTGTCTGGTGTGACCCGCTTGGCACTCATGATGATGGACGTGCTCGCTCACTTCGATGAGCTGAAGGTTTGTGTTGCATACGAACTGGATGGGAAAGAAATCCATCGCGTGCCAGCTCATGCCGAACAGCTTCGTCGTTGCAAGCCAATCTACGAAACGATCCAAGGCTGGAACACGCCCGTCGACGATGCCCGCTCGGTGGATGACTTCCCGCCATTGGCACTGGCCTACGTCAAACGCATCGAAGAGTTGGTGGGGATCCCGGTGGGTGTGTTGTCGGTCGGCCCCGACCGTGCCCAAACGATCTTCACCGAAGAAGCCAAAGCAATGGATCTGTAGGCTCGGCGCTGTTGTGGGATCGGCTTCCAGTCTGTCGTTGCGCTGAATTGACAGGCTAGGGGCCTGTCAGCCTGTTGATTGAGTCAGCCGGAACGCGATAGCGTCCGGTTCGTCTCCAGGAACCGTGGGCTAGCGCCGAATGGCTGAGCCTTCGATCTGGGAACGTTATCAATCAACCGTCTGCTATCCCAATGTCTTACGAAGCTTCTGCCATATCCGATGCCGGGACAACCTCAAAGGTTTTTTCGGCAATGATGTTGCCGTCGATTTCCAGCCACATTTGCCAGGGACCCAGTTTGTCCTCGATCGGGTCCCAGACCGTGTCGCCCAAGTAGAAGTTCCAGTCGTTGGTTTTGACGTACACGGAACCATCAAAGGGCGCGCGAGTTTCGCCGTGTTCATCCTTGATGCCGGGGTGATCAATGCAGAAAAATAACTCTTGGTTTTTGGCACCCTTGATGTTGACGATGAACCCAAATTCAACGTCCACGCGAGCCGGGATGGTGGTGGTGCTGCGGATGAACCGTGGGAGTTCTTTGCATTCACCATCCCACTTGGAGTGAATTCCAAAGGTTCGCATTCGCGTCTCGATTTTCTTCTTCGCCAACGATGATTCTCGATTCGAGGAGGGGGCCGTGCAAGCGACTTGCTTCAGTCTGTTCACGTCGCGGTTTGCCACCATGCCATAAATTCGTGACGAAGAAAATCCCGTGCTGCGGGCGGGCACACATCGTGTTGGTCGGCCCGAATAGAATGTGTCGATGGATCGAGTCGGCTTTCGGTTCTTCCTGTGAGCCGTTTGGGCGTTCGCACGCTGTTGATTCAATGAGCCGTACCGCGTTCGCGGCGGTTAATCAGAGGCCAACCGTGGCTATCGCCCAGCGGCTCATTGTTGTCATTCGGTTTGCGACTCAATCAGCAGGCTGTTAAGCAGGTACGCAGGTGTCATCGGGTATGTGAGCCGTTGGCATTAGCCACGGTTTTTACGCGCAGGCCAGGCGAACGACCAAACGGCTCACATGGTTGTGCCCGATCATTCCAGCCGACCTGCTTAGCCCCGATTCTGTGGTATGGAATGGAGGCGAACGTCTGAACAGTTCAGTGAATCAACTGCTGAAATGTGTTGGGGTGCGTCAGGCAATTGTGTCGGGTGCTGGTGAGTTCTTTCTTGGTGGAGGCGAGATCATGCGTTGGATTTTAGGTGCATTGGCAATGAGTTTGGTGGCTGGGAATTTGGTGATCGATCGCGCTCGAGCCAACGAACCTGAGATCTCCAAAGCGATGCGACAGTTCGTGGCGGACAAAGAAATCGCTGGAGCAGTCACTTTGGTGGTCGGCCCGGATTCGGTGAAGCATGTCAGCGTGGTCGGAATGGCCGACGTCGCCGAGGCAATTCCCTTGAAACGAGACACTCTGTTTTGGATCGCTTCGATGACCAAGCCCATCACCGGGGCTTGCGTGTTAATGCTGCAAGATGAAGGCAAGCTGTCGGTCGATGATCCAATCTCCAAGCATCTGCCAGGGATGAAGAATCTGAAGTTGGCCGATGGCACGCCCGCGAACATCACGATTCGACACCTGATGACGCACACTTCCGGGATGAGCGAATTGCCGCGTGAGAGTGCTTACACGGATCCCACGCTGGAAGTTGTCGCGAAACGTTACGCGGAATTGCCAGTGTTGTTCGAACCAGGCAGCGAATGGCGATACAGCCAAACCGGCATCAACACCGCCGCCCGGATCGTCGAGGTGGTTTCCGGAATGACTTTTGATCGCTTCGTTGAGGAAAGAATTTGTCAGCCGCTCGGGATGAAGGACACGACGTTTTATCTGACACCGGAGCAGCACGAGCGATTGACGAAGACCTACCGCGTTGTTGAGGAAGATGGCGAGAAACCAAAGCGTCTGGAAGAAGCCACGGTCAGTGTTCTATCCGGCGGCACCGCGATGAATCGCAATCGATTCCCCGCAGCGAACGGTGGGCTGTTTTCCACGGCGGATGACTACGCCAAGTTTTGCCAGATGTTGTTGCGAGACGGCCGGGTGGACGATGAGCAATTGTTGTCCAAGGCCGCGGTGCAGCAGATGCGAACGATCTGCACCGGTGATTTGAAAACCGGTTTCACTCCTGGCAACGGATGGGCGATCGGTTGCTGCGTGATTGGCGAACCGCAAGGCGTGACCAAGGCTCTGACGCCGGGAACGTTTGGACACGGGGGGGCTCATGGGACGCAGGTTTGGATCGATCCGGAGAAGGAAGTGGCGATGATCCTGATGGTCCAGCGAGCCAATTTTCCGAATGCCGACGCCTCCCAGGTCCGGCAAGCCTTCGGCGAAGCGTTGATGCAAGCTTTGTAGGAAGCGATTTGCAATCGCCGAGTCGGCCCCAGAGTAGAACAATTGTCCCCAATTGTTCCGTCCTCACACGTTCCGTCGCCAAGCCATTTGCCGATCCTCGCATCCATTGCACCAGGACCCAAGCACCCCGCGCATCCAAGCGTCCCCATGCATCCAAGCGTCCCCATGCATCCAAGCACTCAGTGCCGCGCAACCGTTCTGCTTTGAACCTGTCTCGCGCACTCGGCGTCAACCTGTCGGCAGCACCCCTTGAAACAGCCTTGTGCCGATGCGGACGAGTGTGGCACCTTCGGCGATCGCGGCGGGATAGTCGCCGCTCATACCCATCGACAATTCAGGAAGCGAAATTCCGGTGGCCGATTCCATTTGGTCGCGAAGCTCTCGCAGTTTCCCGAACTGTCGAGCCGCAGCGGCCTCATCGGTGCCCCAGCCCGCCATCGCCATCAAACCGGTGATCTTCAGGCCCGCGGTGGAGGAACCCGCGAGCTCACGCCAGTGGACCAACAGCGGTTCCAACTGCTCGATGGGCAATCCGGTTTTGGCTGCCTCTTCACTGACATTGATTTCGATCAGCCCGTCAATGGACCGCGACTGAAGCAAGCTTTCGTTGTGCAGCGCATCGAGCAACCGTTCACTGGCAATCGCGTGAACGAGTGGATCGGCGGGAAGCAAACGTCGGACTTTGTTTCGCTGCAGGTTGCCGATTTGGTGCCAGCGAATGCTGGAGTCATCGAGCGTCTGGAATTTCTGTTCCAGTAACTGAGGCCGGTTCTCGCCCAAATCATGGCACCCTGCTTCGACCAACCATCCGGTGATTTCGGCATCAACGTACTTCGTGACACCGACCACGCGAACGCTGTCGGGGGCACGCCCACATCGCTCCGCAGTTTCGGAAACGGATTGCCTGACCGTGCTCCAGTTTTCCGCGATCCGTGACTTGGCGGTCGCTTCATCGCACGCCATCTGTTGTTTCGAGATTGGTTCAGCCATGCAGGCGTTTTAACACAACACCAACCAAAGTGGCATGGGCTTCCAGCCTGTGAGAAAAGCATGTGGCGTAGGCTTCCGACTTGTGGTCGCGTGAATGTCGGTTCGAATCACAGGCATAGAAGCCGATGCCACTTTTTTGTCAGGCGATGATGCTGCGTCGATTGTTGACGTAGTCCCAGAGCACAAATCGATCGAGGTTCTTGCCGCTGGTGAAGAACACGCGGCCGCGGGTCGATTGGGCCATCCGGTAGGCGAACCGAATGTCCTCCTCGCTTTGCGACCAGCTGGGGATCAAGAAGATGTTGATCGTGATCCCTTCCTTGGCACAAAGTTGGGCTTCCCGCATCGTCGCTTCTTCGGTTTGCGGATCGGGCGGGTACAGCATGTACAGCCACTCACCTTCGAAGTGGGCGGTTGGCAAACCGTCGGTGATCAACACGACCTGTCGATTGGGAGTGTCGCAGGTGGCCAGGTTTTGGCGGGCCATTTGCAACGCGTGCTGAATGTTGGTGAAGTGCGGATGGATTTCGTGCTCACTGATGTCCGGGTTGCTCATGTCACACTTCAAACGCACCCAGGGATCATGAATCGTGACCTGCTTGGGCATGCACTCGATGATTTCGCCGGGAGTCCGGAGTTTGGCGAAGGTGTACATCTCGATGAACTTCAGGAAGTCGCCGGGGTACTCGCTGTTGATCAATCCTTGCAGCGCCAATGCCATCCGTTTGACGTTGATGTATTGGCCCTCGTATCGCATGGAACCGCTCATGTCCATGATCACCGCCGTGGCGGCCTTGGGGTGGTTGCGGGTCTTGTGGACCACAATGTCATCGCTGTGCAATCGCAGCGGACGTTCATCCTTTTGGCGAAGCAATGCGTTGATGATCGTTTGCGGCAAATCCAAGTTGGCGACGCTGTCACCGAACTCGTAGGGTTTGGTCTGCTGCAGCTCCACGGCTCCTTCGCCGACCACGTTGCCTTCATGACGGCCGGTCCGGGAGGGATCGAGTTCACTGAAAATCTGTTCCAGCAATCGACCCTGGAAGATTTTGTAGGCTTGTGGTGTCAGCCGAAATCCGGAGCCATCTTTGTTGCGTTCCAAGCCCTGGCGTTCGGCTTGTTCTCGCATCAGGTTTTCGACTTGTCGTCGCATGTCCTCGAGCTGTTCCATGTCGCCCGGCTGAGCAAACTCGCTGAGCATGTCCATGTCGATCAAACCGATCTGAGCAGACTTCTCGGCTTCCTCGAGTTGTTGCAGCAGTTCGTCGATCTTTTCCAGTTCTTCTTTGACCTCGAGTGCCTTGGGGATCGACATCGATTCATGGCCGATGAAATCGTACTTGGTCGCCAGTTCTTCGAGGTTGTGTTTGTCCTCCATCGCCGAACCGGTCGCCAACAGGTGGCGGGCCAAGTTCCCGTTGTCGTCACCGGCTTCGTACCAAAGCCTTTCAATCATGAAGGGTTGCTCCTGATTGATCGCCATCTGGAACAGTTTTTCCATTTTGGCGGGGGGCTGCACTTTTTTGGCGGCTTGGTGAAACGCTTTGCGAGCTTTCTTTTGGACCGTTCGAGCCTCGTAGGTTTCCAGAATCTTGCGTTTGCGATCCTCCAGCAACGCTTTCAGGAAATCGATGCTGGGGCCCAAGCCGGCGATCTGGCTGGGGTCGAGCTTCACCGCGTTGGCCAGGTCTTCCTCGGACAGTTCGTGAAAGTTGCCGTACATCAACGCCTGTTCAAACGCGGGCGACACCAGGTCCGGGGGCGGTTGGCTGGGCGGCGGAAAAGCGACCGGATCGTACTTTTGGTAGGAGTGGATCACCCCACCCACGGGATCGCGTCGGTCGCGAGACGGCGAATCAGATTTGGGTTGGGAAGTGTCCATGAATCGTTTCGTGGGGAGTTCGAGCGATGGGGTGGCGTCCTGCGATCGCCAGGAACACCAGTTTACGCGGCTGCAAAGCGACCCGTTCAAAGAAGTGGTTCAAGTGCTCGGTTGGATTGGTCTTGGTGTTCGTAGGCTGGGCTTCCAAGCCCGGCCAAACCGTGTTCTTTCGCCTTGGCAGGGTTGGAGTGGACCCTGGAAGGACCTTTTCACCGGTGGGTCGACGGCCTTGGAAGGCCATCGTACGGTTTGAATTCGACGGTCTTGGAAGACCATCGTACGGGGCAGTGAATCAGGACGGATTGTGCTCTGGCAGTGCCAGGCAGAGGACTGTTTGGTCGCCGCGGATGAGCATGCGATTGCCGACAATCACGGGAGCGGACCAGCACGGGTATTGCAGAGCGGGACGATCGTCGGCGGCAACCTCCAATTCCCAGACCGCCAATTCGTGGAACTGATCCGGTGTCGCTCGGACGAAATGCAGTGAACCCGTCTCTTTCAGCACCAGCAACACGTCGCCGAGTCGGGTCGCGGTGCTGCGTCGTCGATCCAGTGCCGTCCACTTGACCTCGCCGGTGGCAAAATCGATGCAGCGGAAATCGCTGTCGGGGGCATTTCGACCGCTGCATGCGTACAGGTTGGCTTTGTGCAGGATCGGCGTGGACATGTGCGCCCGCAGCGATTGAGATCGCCGGCGACCGACGGGATCTTTCCAAACCGTTTCGAACGTGGCTTGGTTGCCTTTCACACGGACGTCATAGACTGCCGCACCCGCGTCGTAGCACTCGCTGATCAGCACGCGATTGCCAGCGACGATCGGGACCATCGCGTTGACGCTCTCCAGAATGTCGGCCCGGTGATCAACCTTGCCCAGGGATTTGCCGTCGGTCGGATCCAACACCCACAAATGATCGCGAGCGAACATCAGCAGGTACTCCTTGCCGCCGATCTGGATTGTGCGTGGGCTGCTGTAGCTGGCCAAGTCGTCTCCGCCGGTCCAGTTGACCTCGCCGGTGGTGCGGTCCAGTGAGACCATCAACGTCCCTTCCGGAACCGCTCGATCCAGTCGCCCGGGGGCCAGGGTTTGTTGTTCCTCGGGACTGCCGCCGACCATCACGATGACTTGCTCGTCAACGATCAACGGGGATGAACCGGCGCCGAAGAAGTTTTGCACGACGTCATATTTCTCGTTCAGATTGACGGTCCATTGTTGCTCACCTGAGTCGCAACTCCACGCCGTGAGTTGGCCTGCCACGCCGTAGGTGAAAATCTGAGCTTGATCGGGGCCGTCACTTGATTCGGCGATCGTCGGGCTGCATCGCGGACCGGTTTCGTACCCGTACATGTCGCGGTAGTTCAGCGGGTAGGATCGCGACCACAGGACTGCTCCGGTGGTCAGATCGATCTTGCGAATTCGTTCGGTGGCGTTGGTTTCATCGAAGTGAAAGTAGCTGTTGCCGCGAACCACACCGATCCCATAGCCGTCTCCCACCTCCAGAGCCCAGTGGCATTTGGGTTGACCGTTCCAGTTCAAAGAAGCGATTGATTGGGGGGCCGACTCGGTGAGCTTCGCACTGCCGCTGAAGTCGTCGTTGAGAAAGCGGGGCCAGTCGGGCTGGGTGAGCGGCGATTGAGCCCAGCCGAGAGAAAATGACACCAGCGTCCAAGCAATCGCTCGGAAGCTGGCCAGCAGGCGGGGCGGGATCATGAAGGGAGCTCGTGGAGCGATCATCGAGAAACGTTCGGTAAGAAGTGAAATCAAGTTGTTGAAGTGGCATCCGGCAGCGGACGCTGGTCCCCATCCAAGATGCATTGTAGAACCTGAGGCCATGGCTGATTTACCCGTCACAAAACGTTTTGTCATTGCTGAAGCGGATCTGAACTGGTCGGCGTCGCGAAGTGGCGGTCCGGGCGGGCAGAATGTCAACAAAGTCAATTCCAAGGTGACGCTGCGTTGGAAGCCGGAGCCGCAAACCGGATTCGACGAATTTTGGTGCAAGCGTTTTGTGACCCAGTTTGGGACCCGCATCAACAAAGAGGGCGAAATGGTCCTCCACAGTGAAGCGACGCGGGACCAATCACGAAACCTTGCCGACGCTCGCGAACGTTTGGTCTCGATGTTGCTGGGTTGTCGAGTGCCCCCCAAAAAACGCAACGCGACGCGTCCGACGCTGGGCAGCAAGCGGCGCCGGTTGGAGGGAAAACGCCAGCAATCCGAGAAGAAACGCATGCGTGGAAAGCCTCGCCTGGACGATTGAAGGTTCTCGTTTGGCGGGCCCTTGCTATACTGACCCGTGCGCGAGTCAGATGGGATGATTCGCGGCAACCATCTTCTCCCTTTTGATTCACTTTGGCATCCTTGCTCAATGAAGCGTGCTCGGCATCTCGATGATCTTCTCCGCAGCTGGGAATTCGACCCCTCTTCGCTCAACGTCCGTCTGATCAAGGGCAAAGATGATCGCGACGTCATCCAGATGCGAGTCGACATGGGCATCCTCCAGCTGGAAACAACCGGCCGCCCAGACGGCGAATTGATCGAGTCCAGCGAAACGTATTTGCAGCACCTGCAAATGAATCGCCTGGGGAATCCCGACGCGGAACTTTCCGAAAAAGACTGCAACGAAATCGATCGCGAATTCATGCAGTTCTATCACCGCCGAATCTGCTGGTTGCGGTTGCAGTTCTATCACCGCGCGGTGATGGACGCCGATCACACGCTGCGATTGATGGATTTGTGCGACGAAATGTCTGACGATCCCGAGTGGATCTCATCGCACGAGCAATATCGGCCGTTTGTTCTGTTTCATCGCACTCAAGCGGAAGCTCTCGGGGAACTGGAAGAAAACACCCCCGAGGAAGCCATCCAAGCGATCAACCGCGGGCTGGACACGCTGCGTGAATTTTTTATCAAGCACGAGGCCGAAGAACACTTCGACGAGGACGAATTGATCGTCCGACTGGTCGATCTTCGCGAATCGCTTCGCAACGAATACTCGGTCGGACAAACATTGCGGGAACGACTGGACGCGGCGGTTCAAGAAGAAAAGTACGAATTGGCTGCTCAATTGCGAGACGAGCTGACTCGTCGCGAAACCCACTGAGTCGCTCGAGCCTGCCATGCCGCTGATCGCACCCGCGCCCCTGGGATCGTCCACTTGGTTGTTGCAACTGCGGACGTTCGCGATTGTTGGCCAGCTGATCACGATTCTCTTTGCGCGGTTGCTCACACCGACGTTGCTTCCCATCAGCGCCCTGCTGATGTTGGTGATCTTCACTGCCATCACCAACGGTGCCTACGGTTGGTGGTTGTCGCGAGCGGAACGCAATCGCGGGAAGTCGCCCACGGAATCCGCAACCGATCAGGCTTGGTCGGAGGCCGGGGTGGATGCCGAGGCAGACTTGATTTCGCAAAGCATGGACGGCCACGCCAATGTGCTCAGTGAGTTCAAATCGGAGACACCGCTGCGAGTGGCGTTTGTTCTGATGGCGATGGATCTGATCACGCTCACCGCGATGTTGTACTTGACCGGTGGAGCGGACAACCCGTTCAGTTTGTTTTACCTGGTGAACATCGCCGTGGGCGGCGTGATCCTGACCGCGCCGCTGACCTGGACGCTGACTGGGCTGGCGATTCTTGGCTACATCGTTTTGCTCATCGATTCTTGGTCGGTGGCGGGACTGACGATTCAGCCAGCAGTGACTCCCGGTTGGTTGATCGCAACGCTGGATTTGCGTGACTGCGGAATGCTGTTTGCCTTCGTGACCTGTGCCACCGTTTTGTCCTACTTTGTGACCCGAATTTCGCGTCAGTTGCGTTTGCGAGAACGGGATCTTCGACGCAGCCAATCCGAACGAGCGGACGCGATGCGTTTGGAAGGTTTGACGACACTGGCCGCGGGGGCAGCTCACGAATTGGCCTCTCCTCTTTCTGCGATCGATGTGGCCTGCCGTGAATTGACCCGGCATCTGGAGGACATTCCCAAACCCAAGTCCGTCGACGAGGACTTGTCCTTGATCGACGGCCAGTTGCTGATGTGCCGCCAAATTCTTTCGCGAATGCGAGCGGCGTCCGGTGACACCGCGGCACAGCGTTGGAATCGGACCACGCTGGGCGACTTGATCGACACCGCACTCGAGGGCATTCGGGACCCTCACCGAGTGGAGATCGTGGAGCCTGAGGGGGATGCCTCGTGGGAAGACCAGCCGATGTGGTTGCCGGAGGAGGCGGTTGCCCAAGCCATCCGCAATTTGATTCACAACGGACTGGATGCCAGTTCCCCGGAGCAATTTGTCGCGGTGGAGTTGCTGGTGGACGGGGAAGAGGCTCGTTTGCAGGTGCGAGACCAGGGGCAAGGCATGTCTGGCGAAGTCCTCGGTCGCGCCGGCGATCCGTTCTTCACCACCAAAGAACCCGGCCGTGGGATCGGGTTGGGACTGTTCTTGACCCGCAACGTGATCACACGATTGGGCGGCACGCTGAAGTTCGAAAGCACGCCGGGATTGGGCACGGTCGCGACGGTGCGTTTGCCTTTGCCCAAAGAACCAACCACGACGGAGTGATTCAGAGGTCGTGCGGCTTTCCTTCTGCCACGCTCCGGGAGGATCGAGCAAAGTGTGGGGGCATTGAAAAAGTTCAATTGCAAACTGCAAAGTGAGTTGCCGTTTGCCCTGACTCTCTGCGGGCTTCCCCTCCGGATTTTTCCAATTTCAAATTGTCAATTTGACTTTTTCAATCGAAGTCCCACCGTGCTCCGCATGCCAACACCCGAGCGATCTGCCCACTACCCCGGCCGAAACGCATGTTGACACTCGAGTCGAACCGTTGTCCTCAACTGTTCCATTGAGCAACTCTCCGCCACCAAGCCACATCGCACCCGATTCCACTCCAAACCGGCGCGTCGCACTGCTCGAACCCTTCCAGCAACCACGCAAGCATTGCAGAAAAACGTTTGACTCGGTTGGCGCCTCGTGCTTCAGCCTCGCTCTGGAAGTCGTGCCGTTTTATTTCACCCTCCCTTTGGGAGGGTCGGCCCGCTTCGGGCCGGGGAGGGTTACGAGCTGGTTCCCATGCTCGACCCTCCCCTCGCTTCGCTCGACCCTCCCAGGGGGAGGGTGATGATAAACGGGGCGACCGGAGGGGC